>CAZPHD010000028.1:0-40785 GCA_964586225.1 uncultured Fimbriimonadaceae bacterium | reverse complement strand
CCCACCCCCCGACCCCCTCCCCTCGAAGACGATAGCCCTTCGAGGAGAGGGGGAGTCCGGATTCCAACCCAAAATCCAAGATCCAAAATCCAAAATGGTCGCTGTCATTGGCGAAATGCGTGAGCTCGGCGATTTCACCGAAGCCGGGCATCGAGACGTCGGGCGCGCGCTGGTTGAACATGGTGTTGACCAGGCGATTCTCCTGAACGCGGGGAACGAGGGGCCGGTCCACTTCATTCAAGAAGCTGCGATCGAGGCGGGGATGCCCGCGTCGAACATCCGTATTGCAACGTCTCATGAAGAAGTGCGGCAGTTCCTACTCGTTCTACGCGGTCCGGCGGTCGTGCTGGTGAAAGGTAGTCGCGGCGTGGAACTCGAACGAGGTCTGCCCTTTTAGATTTAGCATTTTTTGGATTGACGGCAAATCCGAGCCAAACCGAACCAACCCAATCCAAACCAACAATCAATGAACGGCTTCGCTCCCTTCTGGTGGTCCTTCTTCGCCGCGGCGGTCGTCGCGTGGCCGATCTATCGGCTGTTGTTGCTCACAAAATCACGACAGAAAATCGACCCGCACGCGCCCGAAACCCATCAGCGCAAGCAAGGCACACCGACGATGGGTGGGCTCATTATTGTCGTTGGGGCCGCTATTGCGATGGCTCTCACGCTCAGGGACAGCAGCATGGCGGTGGGCGGCTTCACCGCCGGAGCATGGATCCTGCTTGTCGGCTTCGCGGCGATCGGGTTTGTCGACGACTTCGTTGTTCCTCGCGTTTGGAAGGGCAAACGTGGACTCGGATGGAAACAGAAAATCATCCTTGAGTTCGGATTGGCGGGACTCGCCTCCCACCTTGTGATGCCCGCGCCCCACCTTGCGTTTTGGCTCACGTTCTTCCTGATCCTCTTTTTCAGCAACGCCTACAACTTCGCCGATGGTCTCGATGGTCTCTCCGGGACGATTTGGCTCGGGCTCGCTGTAGGGCTCACCATGATTTCGAATGGTGAAGCACCACACGGGACCATCGCGCTTGCTATCACCGGCGCCACGATTGTCTTCTTGTTTCTGAATTCGCCACCGGCCAAGTTGTTCATGGGCGACGTGGGGAGTCTTCCCATCGGGGCGCTGCTGGGATGGTGCGTCGCTTCAAACCTCTGGTCAGGATCATGGAATCCTGGCGAGCTCGATCTGACGTTGGCGCCTGCCCTGTTGGTCATGTCGCTCCTCATGGTGGCTGAGCTCGTCCCCGTTCCCATGCAGGTGGCCTACTTCAAACTCACCAAGGGGAAGCGGTTGTTCCCCATGACACCGATCCACCACGCTTTTGAGAAGAAGGGCTGGCCGGAAACGCGGGTCGTCTTCGCGTTCGCCCTGACCCAACTTCTGCTGTCGTTGGCGGCGATATCTTGGTTCCAAACGACCACGCATTAGCGGTGCAAGTCACTCGGTTGGAGCGTCCTTAACCTCTGGTGGCACAGCGGGTAGCAATCCTGGGAGCGGGCCGGTCGGGAGTAGCCGTCGCAAAGGCGGCGCTCGCTCATGGCTTTGTGCCCACCGTCTTCGACGCAAAGCCCGCTAGCGAGTCCAAGTTTGCCGAAGATCTCGCCCAGCTTAACGTCAACCTGATCGGCGACTTTCACGGCACCTTCAGCCGCAACGACTTCGACATCCTCATCACGTCCCCGGGCGTCGATATGCGATCGCCCATGCTCCGCGACGCCGACCGGAACGGCATCGAGGTCATCGGCGAGGTCGAGTTTGCCTACCGTATTGCCAAGGCACCGATCATCGCGATCACGGGCACGAACGGGAAGTCCACCACCACCGTGATGACCTACCTTGCGCTGAGGGCCGCCGAAGCCAACCCGATCCTCTGCGGCAACATCTTCGGCTCCGGTCTCCCCGAGGTCCCGCTCACCGAGGCCGCCCTCACCGCCACCGAAGATCACGTCCTCGTGGCCGAGATCAGCAGCTTTCAACTCGAATGGGTGCGCGATTTCCGACCCCGCTGCGCGGGCATCACCAACATCACCCCGGACCATCTCAACCGCTACGACAGCTTCGACCAATACGCGAACACGAAACGCCGCATCTTCGATCGTATGGGGAGCGGCGATACGATCGTGGCCAACGCTGGTGACCCCAACACCTTCCCAAGCAACGAATCGCTTCGCGACCGTGGCCATGGTCACCCGCACGTCAAGTTCTACGGAGCGGCGGGAGTCGATGCTAGCTTCGATGTGGGCCACTTCAAGCTCTCGGTCGTCGAGCCCGTCGCCGACCTGCCGTTTCGCGAGAAGCACAACCTGCTGAATGCGTGCCACGCTTCGTTGCTTGCGCTGGGCTATCTCGAATCGGCGGAGCTCCACCGACCCGCCAAGCGAGTGGAACTTGTCCTGAAGGGGCTGAACGAGTTTCAGGGCCTCGGGCACCGCATGGAGCGGCTAGGCCATCGCAACGGCGTCGAGGTCATCAACAACTCGATGTGTACGAATCCGGCGGCGGTGGTGGCATCGAGCAGCAGCATCGCGGCTCCCCAGAGATTGCTCATTGGCGGGCTCAAGAAGAACTACGATTTCCGCATCGTGGGTGAGCATCTTGATCGCACCGGTCATGACGTCTACCTTTTTGGGCGAGATGCTGAAGAAATTTGTGAGGAATTAGGCGGCCGCGGCCGCGTCTTTGATACAATGCAAGCAGCGTTCGCAACTGCCAAGGATGAGGCGGTGCCGGGCGACGTGATTATGCTCGCGCCAGGGTGCGCAAGCATGGATCAGTTTACGGACTTCGTCCAGCGGGGCGAGGAGTTTCGGAACATGGCCAAGGAGTGGCTGAATGATGCGGCGAGTTAAGATTCACGATCCCATCGGTTTGGGTTTGGCGTTGTTGCTGACTCTGATCGGTTTGGTGCTCATTTTCGATGCGGGCTACGCTCGCGCCATGGCGACGGGCAAGGGCTGGATGCCGCCCGAGTTCAAGAGCCAGATGTTCACGGCGTGTATCGCGATCTTCGCGGGCGCGACGGTCGGTCTGCTCAGCGGCGACAAGTGGTATCGGCTATCGAAGTTCGTGTGGTTCACGGCGTTCCTGTCCCTCTTCTTGCCGTGGGTTCCGGGCATTGGGCTCACCATGAACGGCGCGACGCGCTGGTTCAAACTCCCCGGATTGCCGCCCATCCAACCCGCCGAGTTCGTTAAGTTTGCCGTCATCCTGTATCTCGCGGGGCTGCTCGCCAATCGAAAACCCTGGCAGGCCAAACCCGCCAAGAACTGGGGCGATTTCATTGATCGCAACTGGGCCCGCAAGGCCAAGCGTATGCTGCCCGCCCTTTGGGTGCTGATCGCGGTTGTGGCAATCGAAAAGGAACCTGATCTTGGAACTGCCGCTATGGTCGCGCTCATTGCTTTCGCGATGTTTATCGCGGGCAACGTTTCGAAGTGGACCCTCATCATCGGAGCGACGGTCAGCCTCCTCGGAACGGGATGGCTGGTGACCCACGAGGACTACCGCATGAATCGGATTCGCCATCACGCCGAGCGCTGGTCCGAGCGGAACATGGACGACGTCGGCTGGCAAACGGTCCAGAGCGAACTCGGCATGGCGAGCGGCGGTGTCCTCGGAGTCGGCGTGGGTGCAGGGCGCGCCAAGCATGTCCTTCCCGCCGCCACCACTGACTTCATCAATGCGACGATTGGGGAGGAGTTTGGATTCCTCGGCATGCTGACCGTGATCGGGTTGCTCGGGGCTTTAACGTTGCGGCTGCTTTATTTGGCTCGATCCGCCAAAACACCATTTGCGAGCCTGATGCTAACGGGAACTGCGATGTGGATCGGCGGGCAATCGTGCGTGAACATCATGATGGCGAACGGCATGCTACCCGCGATCGGAATCCCCATGCCGTTCATCAGTTCGGGCGGGTCGAGTCTGATCGCGATGTGGATGGCGCTCGGAGTTTGCAACGCGTGCCTAGCACCGGCACCCAAGGCGGAGGAAGCCTATGAGACTGGTCGTGACGGGTGGGGGCACCGGCGGACACGTCTATCCCGCGCTTGAGGTTGCTCGAACTGCGCTCGCCAAAGGGGCCGAAGTGCGCTACTTCGGCTCTCTTCGTGGTCAAGAGGTAAGCCTCAGCCGCAAGGCCAACCTTGAGTTTGTGGGCTTCGCGTCCGAGCCGGTGTATTCCATCCGCAAGCCGCGGGGCTGGGTGGCGCTGGCTCGTCTTGCCCGGGCGACTTTGCATGCCCGCCGCGCGCTGAGACGCCATCGCCCCGATGTCATCTTCTCGACGGGCGGCTACTCGTCGGCTCCGATTACTCGGGCCGCTCAGATGCTCGGCATCCCCTACGTGCTCCATGAGCAAAACGCCGTGCCGGGGCGTTCGAACCGGATGGCCGCGCGCCATGCCCTTGCGGTTGCAACCACGTTCCACGCGGCTGCCGAGCACTTCGTTGGGGCCAAGGTCGTTCGGACCGGCCTTCCCGTACGTCAAGAACTTCGTGAAAAGGCGCTGGATCGGCGCTTACCGATGGATGCCTATCCGTTGCGCATACTCGTCGTGGGTGGATCCCAAGGCGCGGCGAGCATCAATGAGGCTGCCATCGCCGTCGCCGCCCGCGCGCACCGCGACTTGCGTTGGCTCCACGTGACGGGGCCGAAGCACTTCGAGATGATGTTTCAGACGTATGAAAAGCTGGGCATCGGATCGATCTATCAGGTGAAGGCATTCTTAGAGGGAGAGGCGATGGCGGACGCGTATGCCGATGCGTCGCTTGTGATCGGGCGTGCAGGCGCGGGGACCATCAGCGAGTTGGCCGCCTTTGGCCTGCCCTCGGTGCTGATTCCTTATCCCCATGCGCAAGCGAATCATCAATATCACAACGCCCGCGAGATAGAATCCATAGGAGCCGCCAATGTGATGGCGCAAGATGCGCTGACACCGGCTTCACTGGAGACGACGTTGCTGCAGTGGATCGACGTTGAGTCGGCCCGCGAGTCGGCCCGCGAAGCGCTGGCCGGGTGGGATGTGCCCGACGCCGCCGAGCGGATCTGGAGTCTGTTGGAACAAGCCTAATGCGAACGCCACGAGAAATCGAGACTGAGTTTGAGACCCGCGCGATGTTGGGCGAGTATCGCTCGTTCTTCCTGGTCGGTATCGGCGGCGCAAGCATGAGCGCGCTTGCGTTGATGCTGAAGGACCGAGGCCTCGCGGTGTGCGGTTCGGACTCGACGGCCTCGCCGGTCACGGCCGAGCTCATGTCGGCGGGCATTCCCGTTCGGATCGGGCATGATGGGGAAGGGATCAAGCGGGGCGACGCCGTCATCCTCACCGACGCGATTGACCTGAAGACCAGCCCCGAGGTTCGCCGCGCTCGCGAGCTCGGATGCGGTCTATTCCGGCGATCACAACTGCTGGGATGGCTCTTGCAAGGTCGCCGGATCATCGCGGTCACCGGCACCCACGGCAAGACCACCACGACCGGGCTGGTGTCGTTTGCCTTGATTGGCGCGGGACTTGATCCGCTGTGCGTCGAAGGCGCGAATCTGCCGCAATGGGGTGGTCCGGTGCGTGAGGGCGAAGGCGAGTGGGCGGTGATTGAGGCGTGTGAAGCATACGATTCGCTCCGCGATTACGACCCCGAGGTGGTTCTCCTGACGAACCTTGAACTCGACCACGAAGATTTCTACGCCGACGGCTGGCCGCAGCTTGAGGCCACGCTTCTCAAGTTTGTGAATCGCGCCAAGACCCTCGTGTATTGCGCCGATGACCCCGGAGCGACGCAGATCGCCGCGAAGGCCACGTGCGAGACGATCTCCTATCGCTTGGGTGACGTTGAGCTTCCCGAACTCGGCATCTTCGGCGACACCAATCGGTTGAACGCTACGGGCGCGTTCCTGGCCGCCCAGGCTACTGGTGCTGATGCGACCGCGTTGCTGGCGGGGCTAGCCACTTTCACTGGGGCCGAACGTCGCTTGCAGACCATCGCCGATGGCGACATCACCGTCATCGACGACTATGCTCACCACCCCTCGGAGATCGTGGCGAGCATCGGCGCGTTGCGCGCACGTTATCCGGGACGTCGTCTGGTGGTGGTGTTCCAACCCCACCTGTATTCGCGAACGGCGGCGCATCTTCGAGACTTTGCGACGAGTCTCGATCTCGCCGACTTCGTCGTAATGACCGATATCTATCCGGCCCGCGAGGCTCCGATTCCGGGAGTCAGTTCTGCGCGGATCGCGGAGCAACTCACCGTGCCGAGCCGATACGTGCCGTCGCGGCACTTGCTACCCTTGCAAGTCGCCCAGTGGGCGCAGGCCGGCGACGTCGTGGTCGGGATGGGCGCGGGGAACATCTCTGAGTTTGCCGGTGGGTTTGTCGCTGAATGGGCACGACGCGAGCGACCGACGCGGGTTGCCGTCGTTTTCGGTGGCGATAGTGCGGAGCGCGAGGTTTCGATCCTCTCCGGTCGGGCCGTTCATGCTGCTCTGCTCGAAGCGGGGTTGGATGCCTACCTTGTGGATGTGACCGAGCTGCTGCTTTCGACGGGCAACCTCACGCAGTTCATCGGTCCGGATCGACCCGACGTGGCCTTCTTGGCGGTCCACGGTACGCACGCCGAGGACGGGGCGATCCAGGGCTTGCTCGAACTCCTCCACATCCCCTACACGGGTTCGGGAATCCAAAGTAGCGCGCTGGCGATGGATAAAGAGCGCGCCAAGCTGATCCTCGCCACCGCCGGCTTGCCCGTGCCCAAGGGATGGCTGATCCGAGCGGGCGACGCATTGCCGCAAAACATCGGCGGGCCGCTCATTGTTAAGCCCAACGCTCAGGGCTCCACGGTAGGGGTCACCTTTGTGTACAACCTGGCCGATCTCCCAAGCGCCATCGCCAAGGCCCTTCAATACGACGACGCCGTGTTGGTCGAAGAACTGATCGAGGGGATTGAGATCAGCGTGCCGGTTATCGGTGATCGCGCTCTGCCGCCGGTCGAGATAGTGCCGACTTCGGGCTCTTATGACTTCGAAGCAAAGTACACGCCTGGCGCGACCGACGAGATCTGCCCCGCCCGCCTTCCCGCCGACGTCCTTGAACGCGCCCAAGAGTTTGCCCTCGCCTCGCACCAGGCTTTAGGATGCCGAGGGGCTACTCGCACCGACATGATCGTCCGCGAGGGCCAGCCCATCATCCTCGAAGTCAACACGCTTCCCGGCATGACGGGCACGAGCTTGCTTCCCAACAGCGCCCGCACGGCGGGTATTGAGTTTCCGCAGCTCAGTGAGTGGATCGTGCGCGATGCCCTCGCAAAGCACAGTCAGGAGGTGGCTCCTTAGCTGTGCCGCGTCGTCGCCGATTGAACTGGGGTCCGGTGCTCGTCCTGCTGACGCTTGTCAACATCGGATTCGGTCTGGCGTACAGCCCGATCACTTCGGCGACCAAGGTGCGGGTGGTGGGGGCCTATGCGTCGGACCAAGAGAGGATCAAGGTGGCGGTGCAGGAGCTGCGTCGCAAGCCTGCGCTGAGGGGCGGCGCGGAGGTGATGATAGAGCAGATAAATCGACGCCCGGATGTGAGAAGTGTCGAGTTTGGGCAGAACCTGTTTCGACGAGGTCGGGTGTCCGTGCGTTATTACCCGCCTGTCGCCCGGGTGGCGGCCCTGCCCAAGTCCATCCTGACTTCGCAGGGCACGATCTGCCAGACTCAAGAATCGATTGAGGATCTTCCTCCGCTGAGGTTCGTGGGGCCAAGTGTTCCCACGGCAACCTTACTTGAGAGGTTCGAGTCGCGGAAAATCGCTGATGTTTGCGCTCGCGCGAAGACGTTGCGGATCACCCGGCTCGAAATTGTTGTTTTAGAAAGTGGAGGCGTGTGCTTAAATTCAGGAACGACCGGCCGGGTCATTCTTGGGCCGCCAGACGATTTGGACGACAAGTTTGAGAAGCTTGATGAGGTTCTCCAGCAGCAACCCACCGTGCTGAATGATCGCAAAGAGCTGGTCCTCATCGTTCCGAGCAAACCCATGGTGCGCCCGTTGGGAGACCTATAGAAATGAGTAATCCGTTTAGAAAGCATGTGAATACTGGATCGTGGGAGCTACCGGTGTCGGCGGTTTCATTGCTTCTGGGCGTGATGATTTCCTTGGCCTGGATCAATCAAACAACTCAGGCCGAGCGGTCGGCCCAGCTTCCCCCCGATGTCCGCCGCCGCTTCCTTGAGGGGCGGATTGATCTCGGCGAACTGACCAAGCTGTCCGAAGAGGTCACCCGCCTCCGCGAGGAGAACACCAAGCTTCAGAACGCCATGGCTGACAGTAGCAAGCAGAGCACCGTCTTGAACGACAGCCTGCAGGAGATCAAGAAGTTCAGCGGCGTGACCGAGGTTGAGGGTCCGGGCTTGACCATCACGTTGCGTGACAGCACCGATGAGACCCTTCCGGGAACGCCCGAGGACCGCATCATCCATGACGGTGATGTGTTGCGGGTGGTCAACGAGCTGTGGGCTTCGGGTGCGGAAGCCATCGAAGTCAATGGTCACCGCGTCGTCATGAACACGAGCTTTCGCTGTGTGGGGCCCGTCATCCATGTTGAAGGCGTTCCGATCGCGTCCCCGGTCCTGGTCCGCGTGATCGGTGACACCAAGACGCTGGAAGGCGCGATTAGAATGCCGGGAGGCATCCTGGACGAGCTCAAGTCGATGGACCCGAACATGGTGCAGCTCGACCGGGTGACCAAGCACCGGTTCAAAGCGTATTCGGGCAACACTGCGCGTAAGTTCCTGACCGTTCCCGAGGCCAAGAAGTGATCTTGTTGCCTCTATTGGCGCTCATCATTGGCATCGTGTTGGTGCCCCTCGTTGGGTTTACGCCTCTAAAGGGTGAGTGGGCGCGCTACGTGGCCGTTGCCTGTATTGCCGGCGTCGACACGGTGCTGGGTGGCATTCGCGCCGGACTTGAAGGGAAGTTCCGCAACGATGTCTTCTTCACGGGGTTCATCGCGAATGTTTTGATCGCCTTCTTCATCGCCTGGCTGGGCGATCGCCTCGGAATCGATATGTATCTTGTGGCGGCGATCGTTTTGGGCAGCCGAATTTTTACAAATCTTAGTCTGATCCGACGCTGGATGCTCACAAAGTGGCAAGATAATCGGGAACGTGCGCGTCGTGAGCGCGAGCAAGTGACCGCGGCGACCTCGACAACTTCGAACTCATGAGTAGCGATCTGGTCTTTATCCTCGATCTTGGGTCCACCAAGGCCGTCTGTATGGCGGCGCGGAGCACTGCTAATGGCGGCATCGAAGTTGTAGCCATGGCGCAGGCCGAGTGCCGCGGTGTCCGCCGTGGCGCGGTCGTCGATCTTGATGCCTCCTCAATGGCCGTCAACGAGGTCATTCGCAAGGTTTCGAATGCGCTCGGTGAAGATGCCAGCCGGCTCACCGTAGCGATTGGCGGAACCGATGTCGAGGGTGTAAACGCCCAGGGGTTTGTGCCCATCGTTCCGCAATCGCGTCCGATCAACAGTGACGATGTGCTCCGCGTCGTCAACCATAGCCGCCAGCTCATGATGCCGCCGGACCGTGAACAGATTCAGGCGATCCCACGTGAGTTTCGAGTCAATGGTCAGCGAGGGATCGCCAAGCCGGTGGGCATGAACGGCAGCAAGCTTGAGGTCATAACGTATATCGTCACCGGCCACACACCGAGCGTTCAGAACCTGGAGCGGGTGGTCCAAATGGCGGGCGCTAAGGTCGACGGCATGGTGCTGATGCCGCTGGCGTCTGGCTTGGGTGTGCTCACTGAACAAGACCGCGAACTCGGAGTGGTCGTCGTGGACATCGGTGGGGGCACGACGGACCTCGCAGTCTTTTCAAACGGATCGATTGCCTACCACGCGTCGCTGCCGATCGCCGGTCAACTCGTAACCAGTGATCTGAGCAAACTTCTCAAAACGACGCCCGATGAAGCCGAACGGCTCAAGCTACGCTACGGCGGCGCAGTTGCTTCGATGGTTCCCGAGGGCGACTCGCTTGACGTCATCCAGATCGGCCAGGAAGTCCCGCGACCGATGCAGCGCCGTGTCTTCTGCGAAATCGTCGAGAGCCGCATGCGCGAACTTGCGATCATGGTCCGTCAACACATTGAGAAGAGCGGACTCCACGCCATGCTGCCAGGAGGAGTGGTTCTCACCGGCGGCGGATCTCAGCTTCCTAACACGGAAGACTTGTTTGAAGCCAATCTTGCGCACATGCGGGTGCGCCGCGGGGCCGTCAAAGTCGAGGGTCAGCTTAAGCATTCGATCAATCGCCCTGAATACGCGACGGCGGTTGGGCTTGCGCGTTTCGCTCTGGATAGCGACGCCGACGAATACGACGTGGCGAGTGGCGATGGCACGTGGAAGGGGCGTGTTCGCTCGCTGTTCTCGATCTTCGGCGGGAAGTAGCGGTGGCGCTGTATCTCGGATTGGATTGCGGAGGATCGTCGTGTCGTGCGCTCGTGCTCGATGACGATTTGGAGCCCGTTTTCCTCGCTCAAGGCGGTAGCGCGAACCTGGCCACCACGCCCGATCACGTCCTCGATCGGAGTCTTCATCGCGCTCTTGAGGGATTGCCACCGGTCGATTACGTTTGCGCCTGCTTTGCCGGCATGATCTCGGCCGAGCGACGTGAGCAAGCCGAGGCCAGAGTGCGGCCCCTGATTGGTCAAGCACGGCTCTGGCTTGAGCCCGACTATGTCGCCGCGCTCTGGGCGGCACCGCCAGAGACCGATGTGTGTGTGATCGCGGGCACGGGTTCTGTGGTCTGCTCGTGGGTGGAGGGACGCGTCGAGCGGTCGGGTGGGGGCGGTTACTTGCTTGGCGACGAAGGCTCGGGCTTCGATTATGGGCGCGCCGCGCTGAGGCACTTTCTAGAGGCCCCGCTGGCGGCCTCTCCTGGCCTACGCCATGCGGTTTCGATGACGTTTCGGTGTGATGAGCCCGACGCCGTCCGTGCGGCCCTCTATGCGGCTTCTGCTCCCGCGGCGATGCTCTCCAGCTTGGCGACCGCGTTCGGCCAAGACGCCCTCGCGGGAGAACCCTATGCGCTCGAGTATCTTGCGACGCGTTCGCAAATTCTGGCGGAGACCGTCATCCGCCATTTGGAACAATGGCATCCCGAACGTCGCGATGCGCAGGTGGCCCTGACCGGGGGGCTGTGGAAGCGCGCCGTGTTCCGCGAAGCGTTTGTAGCGGCTCTTGATGGGTGTCGCGAGGGGATCAAGGTCGTCAAGTCAACTCAACCGCCGGTCCGGGGTGCGGCGCTGTTGGCCCGAGATCGGGCATTGAAGGAAGCGGCATGAGCACGGAAGGAAGAAACTCACGTTCATTCAGTTTGGATCGCATGTCGGCGGCCGAGATTGTGCGCCTCATGACCGAAGAAGAGACCGCGGTCATTCGGGCGGTCCGCGACCAGACCGACGCTATTGCCTATGCCGCCGAGCGGGTTGCAGGTGTGCTCGCCAAGCAAGGAAGAGTGGTGTACGTCGGATCAGGGACGAGCGGGCGCATCGCGGTGATGGATGCGGCGGAGATGCCGCCTACGTTTGGGATTGACCCAGACCGCTTTGTCGCCATCGTCTCCGGTGGCGAACTGGCGGCGGCCAGAGCTCAGGAGAACGCCGAGGATGATGAGCACGCCGCCGTTGTGGCATTGAACCAACACAAGGTCTCGCGGCACGACGCCGTCATCGGATTGGCCGCCTCGGGGCGAACCCCGTTTACGGTGGCTGCGCTACGCCATGCCAAGCGCAAGGGTGCTTGGACCTGTGCCGTCGTGAACAACGTGAAGAGTCCGCTCGAAGAAGTCGCTGATCATGCGATCGTGCTCAAGACCGGTCCCGAGGTGCTTACGGGCTCCACTCGCCTCAAGGCCGGGACGTCTCAGAAGCTGGTTCTGAACCGCATCTCCACAACGGCCATGGTGCTCCAGGGCAAGGTCGTTGAGAACCTGATGGTTGACTTAAGGATGAGCAATGCTAAACTCCGCGATCGGGGCGTGAGGATTGTGCGCGACCTAACGCACGCGACGGAGGAAGAGGTGATTGCCGCGCTCGAAGCCACCGATTGGAACCTTCGGGCCGCGTTGGTGGAGTTGGGAAGGCTGTAGATTTTGGATTTTGGATTTTGGATTTGGGATCGCCTTTCGGAATCCAAAATCCAAAATCAAAAATCCAAAATGCAATCATCCAAACCGCCCCGAAATGTAATCCTCGGTCTGCTTCTTCTGCGGGAGAAGAAAGATGTCTTGCGTTGCGCCGACTTCGATCAACTCGCCCATCATGAAGAATGCGGTGATGTCGCTCGTCCGCTGTGCTTGCTGCATGTTGTGCGTGACGATCACTATCGTGTATTGCGATTTGAGCTCGAAGATCAAGTCTTCGATGCGCGCCGTCGCGATCGGATCGAGCGCTGAGCAGGGCTCGTCCATCAGGATGATCTCAGGATCCACGGCCATCGTCCTCGCGATGCAGAGCCGCTGCTGCTGACCGCCGGAGAGGGCATTGCCGCTCTCCTTGAGCTTGTCCTTGACTTCCTCCCACAGCGCC
Organism: uncultured Fimbriimonadaceae bacterium; assembly: GCA_964586225.1. Classification (GTDB taxonomy): domain Bacteria; phylum Armatimonadota; class Fimbriimonadia; order Fimbriimonadales; family Fimbriimonadaceae; genus JANJUB01. Next base: position 28,216 of record CAZPHD010000028.1, on the reverse strand, counting down.
GCCGACTGTAAGCACCGCTCTACGATGCCATCAAGCGAATCGCGATCCTTGATGCCATGAATTCGCGGGCCATAGGCGATGTTGTCGTAAATCGACATCGGGAACGGGTTCGGCTTCTGAAAGACCATGCCGATTCGCTTTCGCAGAGCGACAACGTCGACTTCCGGTGCGTAAATGCTCTGACCGTCGAGCGTGATCTGACCCGTGAGGCGCGTGCCGTCGATCAGGTCGTTCATGCGGTTGATGCACCGCAGGAACGTGGATTTGCCACAGCCGGACGGCCCGATTAGGGCCGTGACTTGGTTGGCGGGCATGCTGAGATTGATCTTCTTCAGCGCTTGGAATGAACCGTAAAAGAAGTCAACGTCCTTCGCGGCGAGCTTCGGTTCGCCCTCAAAGAGGGGCGTTGAAGGGGGCACGGATGCGGGGGCGACGTCTGGACTTTGCACTTTCATCTCCGGGCGCGCACGCCACGCCTTAACATTGTATCCCGTCTACGTTAACCGAACGTAAAGCCGCTTGCCTGAGCGCATGATCCGCCAGCACCAACGCGACCATGGCCTCGACCATCGGGACGGCACGGGGCAAAACGCACGCATCGTGGCGTCCGCGGCCCTTCAGCGTGGTGTTTTCGTGATCGGAGGTCACCGTGTCTTGCTCGTGCATCACCGTCGCCGTGGGTTTGAACGCGGCATTCATCGTGATCGGCATACCGTTCGAGATGCCGCCCTGAATCCCGCCCGATCGGTTGCTTGGGGTGAAAACCCGCTTGGCGTCGTCGGCGCGGAACGCGTCGTTGTGCTCCATACCGGTCATGAACGTGCCTGAGAATCCGCTGCCAACTTCGAAACCCTTGCAGGCGGGCAGGGAGAGCACAGCCTTGCCGAGGTCGGCTTCAAGCTTGTCAAAAACGGGCTCGCCCCATCCGGCGGGGACTCCATGAGCCACGCAACTCACGACCCCCCCGACCGAGTCACCATCTTTACGAATAGCTTCAATCAGCGCGATCATCGCGGCGGCGGCTTCGGGATCGGGGCATCGGACCGGAGTGGCTTCGATGTCCGCCAGCGTGACCGATAGGGGGTCGACATCGGCGGCCAGATGCTGAACTCGGGACACCCACCCGAGGACTTCGACGCCTAAGGTGCGCAACAACTGTTTGGCAATCGCACCTGCCGCCACGCGGCCAATCGTCTCCCGAGCACTAGCCCGGCCACCGCCAGAGACCGCGCGGATGCCGTACTTGGCGTCGTAGGTGAAGTCGGCGTGGCTGGGCCGATACTTGGTGCGCATCTCGTCGTAGTCGCGGCTACGGGCATCCTCATTGCGGACGAGCATCGCGATCGGAGTTCCGAGGGCGTGGCCGTCCTCAACTCCGCTTAGGATTTCGACGGTGTCGCTTTCTTTGCGCTGGGTGACGAGGTGCGATTGACCAGGGCGACGACGGTCGAGTTCGGCTTGGATCCCCTCAATTGAGATTGGGAGTCGGGCTGGACATCCGTCCACCACGACTCCCACTCCGCCACCGTGGGACTCGCCCCACGTGGTGACTCGAAAGAGGACGCCGAACGAGCTGGCCATGATGGCTTACTTGCGCTTGAGCGTGACGGTGCCTTCGTTGTTCTTCATTTCGACTTCGTTGTCATTAATGAACTTGATGGTGCTCTTGGTGTTCTTGTTCATCTGCTGCTTCACGTCGTCTTCCTTGAAGGTTCCCTCAATCATCGGCCGAATCTCAGCTTTGACGCCGCTGAAGTCGGCCTTGGCGCTGGTGAAGGTCGGAGTCATCTCTTCCTTCTCAAGCACATAGGTTCCGCTGGCCGTCATCTTCAGGGTTCCGATCTCATCGGCGTTGATCACCATCACCATTTCGATCTTATCGCCGCTGAAGGTGAGCGTTCCTTCGCCCTTGCCGCCGGGGATGTCCTTGAACGCATCGCCGCCCATGGTCCAGCTACCATCAAGGCTCGGTCCGGCCGGCTTGCAGGCCACAACGAAGAGGCCCGCGAGAGCCAGGGGGAGAAGTAGTCGCTTCATGAATCTAGAGGATACCGGACGCGCTGGCTTCGGGTATCCTTTTGACCTACGCGCTCGTAGCTCAGTGGATAGAGCAACAGGTTGCGGACCTGTAGGTCGGAGGTTCGAGTCCTCTCGAGCGCGCCACTTCCCACTTCCGTGCAACGTCCCGACGCTCCCTTGCGTCGAAAAGGTATGTACTGGCTTGGACTCCGAGATTTCATGGGTCGGTGGACGATCGATGAAGCCGGCAACGAGGGCGATACCCTCACCCTTGACGAGATGGAACGGCGCGTCCGTCAAGGCGAACTGGCTGCTCGCGCGTGGGTTCGCCACGCCTTCACCAAGCGATTCCAGCTGGCGGGCGAGGTGCTCTACCACCACGGGCGTATCACCGAAGATGAGTTCAATGATTGGGTGCCCAAACCCATCGGTCAGCGGGTCGCCTGAGCCGTTTGAACCGCCACACGAGTAGAATCTAAGACCATGGCGACCGTCGCCCCATCTCCCGCCACTATCGACGCCATTGCCGACAAGGTCTACTCCGGTCAGCGCATAACCCCCGAAGACGCCCTCGCGCTCTTCCACCATCCCAACCTCCTCGACCTCGCGGCGATGGCGGATCACCGACGTCAGGAACGCGTCCCCGGTCGCACAGTCAGCTACATCATCGGCCGCATTCTGAACTACACCAATGTGTGCTGGGTGCGGTGCAAGTTCTGCGCGTTCTACCGCGTGCCCAACCATAATGAAGGCTACTTGCTGAGCGACGAAGAGATTCTCGCCAAGGTCGGCGACACCGTGGCCAAGGGCGGCGTCGAGATTCTCTTCCAAGGCGGACTGAATCCGAAGCTGAAGATTGACTACTACGAGCGGATCTTCTCGCTCATCAAGTCGCACTATCCCGACGTTATCCTCCACGCGCTCTCGCCCGCCGAGATCATCTACATCGCCCACATCAGCAAGCTGCGGCTGCGCGAGACCCTGGAGCGGCTGAAGGCGGCGGGTCTCCACTCGATCCCCGGCGCGGGTGGCGAAATCCTCGTCGACCGCGTGCGCAAGATCATCGCGCCTTACAAGGACACGACCGACGAGTGGCTGGAGTGCATGCGCACCGCCGCCGAGCTCGGCATCCGATCGACCGCCTCCATGATGTTCGGCCATGTCGAGACTGTCGAGGACCGCGTCGAGCACCTGACCCGCATCCGCGACCTGCAGGATGAGTGCGCGCCGTTCCGTGCGTTCATCACGTGGAACTTCCAACCCGAGGACACCGACCTGCCCATCCCGCGCAAAGCCTCGGGCGCCGACTACCTGCGCACCGTCGCCGTCTCGCGCATCTTCCTCGACAACATCGACAACCTCCAGGTTTCGATCCTCACGCAGGGCCCCAAGATCGCCCAGCTCGCGCTGAACTACGGCGCGAACGACTTCGGCTCGGTGATGATCGAGGAGCAAGTCGTGTCGGCGAAGGGCAATAAGTTCATCCTGGATGCGGGCGAGTTCGAGCGGCTGATCGGAGCGGGTGGCTACGAGCCTCGCCGGCGCAACACCCGCTACGAGCTACTCGACGCCCCGAACCCATAGCGAGTCCCAGAGCTCGGGGTCTTCGACCAGCTCCAGATCAACGGGGGAATCGAGGATGCGTTGCCAATGCTCTTCGAGCTCGGCATCGTCGCGGATGATGCGGTCGTAGCTCTCGGTGTAAAACGGCGGAAATCGCTCGCCCGACGTCTTGATGATCTTCTTCCCGGCCGCGTTCTTGCACTTCTCGACGATGTCGGAGAGCTCGTAGGGCCGGCCGGTGGGGGCTTCTCGCACTTCAAAGATGAGCTCGGTGGTGTCCGGAAGGACGCAGAGAATGAGCAAGTCCAGCTTCTTGGCGTCAGGCCGGAGCAGCGCACGGAAGAGCTCGTTGCGCTCGTGATCTTCGAGGCTTCGGCGATGGCGGAAGGTGACGTAATAACGCACATCGTCGGCCCGCCAGTGGGGGAGCCGCCCCCGCCAGATCGAGAAGTTAGTGAAACGCATTTAGATTTTGGATTTTGGATCTGGGATTTTGGATTGTGGCCGATCCCGGATGAGTCACGAGGTCGCAAGGTGGTTTTTCCTTGCGCCGGGCTTGCGCGCGCCGCAAAACCTTGGGGGTAAGCGGCGTCCGCCAAGCGCGCGACAAAAACATGGGGGTGAGAGGCGCGCTAGGTTCAATGTTGCAAATCGCGGTGGGAGGGCGCCGCTTTGTCGGCGCCGACGGAGCGGCGCCCTCCCAAGGCTAACGAGTAGGCGGAGGCGTGCCGCCGACGTTTGTCCGGGTGCCCAGCGCCTCTTGCCGCCGCTCCTCCGCGCGCATGACTTCGAGCACCTCATTCGGGAGTTCGGATAGCTTGCGCCAGTTGCGCTCGGTGGTCATGTAGTCTGGCGTTTCCCTGATCACGTGGGTGACCTTGCGTCCATCGGCAAAGAGAACCTCGACCTGCAAGGCGCGGCCGCTCGCAGAGTCAAAGTGCGCATTCTGGTTGTTCGTCTGAAGAAAATAATAGAGATACTCAGCGGCTGCTAGCATCATCGGTTGATCGGGGATGCGCTTCCACATAATGAAGTGGGCGGTGACCCAGCTCAGTCGGATTCGGGTATCGCTCGGAATCCCGCGCGGCAAGGCTTCAGTTGGCTCCGACTCCTTGACGTTGGGGAAAGGGTGGTCCTTGCTCGTGGTGTATCCGAGCGCCGCGACAAAAGCGCTCTTCAGCAACCAGCGATCAAGAGCTTCACGGGCGTTTGCTGGCAGTTCGCCGACCGCTATCTCGCGGCCCTCGGCGGCAGAGAAGTTCCCCGGAAGGCGACCTACGAACCTCAACACCGTCGGGTCGGTCAACTCATCATCCGGGAAGTTGCCCGCATAGGGCGGAGCGAGTGTGTTGACATAGGCCCACTCGGCAAACCCCCCTAGTAGCTCTGACTTAGCTTGACCATTGTATGCGGCGGCCACAGGAATGAGATAGCGGCGCTCCTTGAGATAACTGGCCCAGGCGGTCACCATCAGATCGCGGTCGAGATACTCGCGCTCGGCGGCAAGCTGTTCCAAAGGTCTCACAAACCACGTTCCGTCCTCGACCTGCGAGTTCAGCGTCCACTCATTCGCCATTCGGAACGCAAGTTGGCTCGCCGGAACGGATTGTCCGGGAGCGGTTTGAGTCAGCCACAAGCGCCGTAAGCTTCGATCAGGCAACACAGCAACGAGGGGTCGCCTTGCTCGTTCGGCGTGGTCTAGCAAGACACTTCCGTGATACCAGCTGAGAGGCTCGTTCCGTAGCGGATTAGCCACCGTCTGCAGCAACTCTGGCGGTTTGGGTTTGTTCCATCCCCAGTAGCTCATGGCTTCGGCCAACCGGTAGCTATCGTCTTTGACCTCGGCAGTCACATCGGCGAGCTCAGGGAGATCAGCTTTGGGTTCTTCGTTCAGAAGTTGGCTAAGCTCGGCCACCGTCCACCCGTCGGCATTGACAAATCGTACAAGGACCACGAACCCGCGGATACCGGGGCTCCGATTCACAGCCGCAATCACCTTCGTCGCCGGGGTCATCAATCGGAACTGCCGGGCGCGCGAATCAAGACTCCAGATGAACTCAGCTTCGCGAACAAGGTCCTCTTTCAGCACGTCGAACATCGTGCTTCGCTCGCTGTTGAACGCTTCAAGAATGCCGCGACCCTGGGGGAGCGAGACTTGCTGCGAGTTAGCCGGGTAAGCGAAAACAACACGGTCAGTTGCCGTCATTTGAAGCAGGCGGTCCACGGGAAGCCCCTTCGCAACACGAACCAATCCCCGTCCAGAGGGCATCGCGTTGATCAGCGCCTTCATTTCGGCGCCAACGACAGGATCACGTTGGTTCGTTCCGATGCGCGGCTCCAGATTGCGCGCACGCTGCGCGAGGGATTCGCCGTACGCCTTCGAGAACTCCTCGAGCTCCAGCGCTTCGATCGACTTCTTGAGTTCCGCCGATCGAAGAGCTCGCTCGGTGTTGCGGAGCTGAGTTGTTTGAGCTTCGGTCCGATACAACTCGATCCGCTGACCCTCGACCACGCGCCAAGAACAAGTCAGCCCTTTGCCTAACTGATCAAGCACGCTCCGCAACGGCTGCCGGTCGAGGCGCACCACCAACGTGTTCTTTGCGAGCGAACCCACGGCACTGATCGGGATCTTCGTTTCGTCCGAGATCCCCTTCAGCAAGCTGGGCAGGCTCTGACCCGGCGTCCGCAAGTGCACCTCCCGATCGAGATCGGGACCTTGGGCGAAGAGCAAGGCGGCAAGCCAAACCATGCTCTAGTATAGGGGATCAGGAGGACGGCCTGAGCAAGAAATACAGTCCCGCACCAAGGCCCACCCAGAACACGAGCCCGATCAGCAACGCGAGGAGGTCGTCGTCTTCATCCTGGCGAAGCAGTCGCAAGATGAGACGACCGGGGCCGAGGATGATGCCCCCGTAGAGGAAGTCCCAGACATACGAGAAGATCGAACCGACGCCGAAGTCATGATCGTCAAGCGGCATGTTGATGTTACGGAACAGCCGTCTGCCTGGTTGCCTCGCCGAGCAAGGTCTTGAAGTAGGCTCTTTGCATGACGCTCTTCATCGCCGCTACGCTAGGGCTCGAAATCGGCACCGGGGCCGCGTGCTGGGTGGACCTGAACAACGATGGCTACCCCGACCTCGTTGCCGGCGGCGGTATCTGGCGCAACGAGCGCGGCAAGGCGTTCGTCAAGATTGGCTCCGCTGGCGACTGCGTGGCCGCAGACTTCGATAGCGACGGCTTCGCCGACCTCTTTAGCTGGTCGCAAATGAAGCTCTATCGCAACGTGCGGGGCAAGTCCTTCGTTGAGGTGCCGCTGCCGGAGCTGCCCGCGACGGTTTCCCGCGGAGCCTGTTGGGGCGATTTCAACAACGACGGCTTTGCCGACCTCTACGTCGGCGGCTATGAAGATTGGGACCGCGGCATCACCTACCCCTCGATGCTGCTGATGAACGAGGGTGGCAAGGCGTTCCGACTGCATCATCAGGACGCGGTTTCGCGCGCTCGAGGCGTGACGGCGTGCGACTTCGACGGTGACGGCGATATCGACCTCTACGTGTCGAACTACCGCCTCCAGCCGAATCGGCTGCTCGTCAACGACGGCAAGGGCAACTTCCTCGATCAGGCGGGAGTGCGGGGGGCGGTGGCGACCTCGCCCGGATTCCCCGGCGGCCACAGCATCGGCGCCGCGTGGGGCGACTTCGACGGTGACGGCTTCTTCGACCTGTTCGCCGGGAACTTCGCGCATGTGGACAGCCGCGGCGATCAGCCGAAGTCGCGGTTTCTGCGGAATCTGGGCTTGGGCAGCTACCGATTCGAGGACAGGGGCCCGAGTGGCGTGTTCTATCAGGAGTCGTACGCAACTCCCGCCGCGGGCGACTTCGACAACGACGGCCAGCTTGATCTGTTCTTCACGACCGTGTACGGGACGGCATCGTTTGGCAGGCCGAACCATCCCGTGCTGTTCCGAAATAGCGGTGGGTTTGAGTTTACGGATGTGACGGCGGGCGCGGGGCTGGCGGAGTTGCCGCCGACGTATCAAGCGGCGTGGGCAGATTTCGATCGGGATGGTGATCTCGACCTCGTGAGCGCGGGGAAGTTGTTCATCAACCAGGGCACACCGGGTCATCATTGGGTGTCGCTGACGCTCCGGGGAAAGCGGTCCGTGATCGGGGCGCAGGTGCGAATTCGGTTGGGAGATCGTGTGATCACGCGTCAGGTGGAAGCGGGCACCGGCGAAGGCAACCAGAACGACATGACGCTGCACTTTGGATTGGGGATGCATCAGGGTGCGGTGGATGCCGAGGTGATCTGGCCGGGCGGAGCGAGGCAGACGGTGAACGGTCTGGCCGTGAACAAGCATCACCTGGTGTCTGCGAAGCACTGACCCCTCACCCCCCAGCCCCCTCTCCCCAAAGGGGCGAGGGGGAGTCTTCGGAAAGCCTGGGCCAAAGGGGCGAGGGGGAGTTCGGATCGGGTGAAATGACAGCGAACATGTCCACGCCCGAAATCTGGTTTCTCACCGGCAGTCAGCACCTCTACGGACCGGAGACCCTCAAGCAAGTTGCCCAAAACTCGACCGAAATCGCCCGCAGTCTAGGCGTCACGTTCAAACCCGTCCTCACCGACGCGGACGCGATTCGGAACATCTGCCTCGGGGCCAACCAAGACCCGAATTGCGCGGGCGTCATCCTCTGGATGCACACCTTCTCGCCCGCGAAGATGTGGATCGCCGGCCTCAGCCAGCTAAGCAAGCCCGTCCTCCATCTTCACACCCAGTTCAACCGCGATCTGCCCTGGTCCAGCATCGACATGGACTTCATGAACCTGAACCAAGCCGCGCATGGTGACCGCGAGGCGGGACATCTGCACGCGCGACTCGGGCTCGCCCGCACGATCGTCGTTGGGCACTGGAGTGAGCCGACGGTACGCGAGCGGGTCGGGCATTGGTCGCGAGTCGCTCATGGCTGGCAAGCTCTAAGAACCACCAAGATCGCGCGCTTTGGCGACAACATGCGCCAAGTGAGTGTGACCGAAGGCGACAAGGTCAGCGCCGAGATCAAGTTCGGCTTCGCGGTCAATGGCTTCGGATTGGGCGATCTCGTTGCCGTTGTGAATCAGGTCAGCGATGCCGAAGTTGCGCGACTCATCGAGCAGTATGACGACCTCTACGACGTCGCGCCCGAGCTGCTGACGGATCGCCGCGCTTCGCTCGAAGATGCGGCTCGACAGGAAATCGGCATTCGGCGTTTCCTGGATAGCGGCGGCTTCACCGGATTCACGACCACATTCGAAGACCTCCACGGGCTGAATCAGCTTCCCGGCCTGGCCTGTCAGCGGCTGATGGCGGACGGCTATGGCTTCGGCGCGGAAGGTGACTGGAAGACGGCGGCTCTGCTCCGGTTCATGAAGGTTGTTGCGGGTAACGAACGGACCTCGTTCATGGAGGATTACACCTATCACCTCGACGCCGAGAATCCGTTCGTGCTCGGCGCGCACATGCTGGAAATCTGCCCATCGATCGCGGCGAGCAAGCCACGCTTGGAGATTCATCCGCTCGGCATTGGCGGTAAGCCGGACCCCGTCCGGCTCGTCTTCGATGCCGTCACCGGACCCGCGATCAATGCATCGCTGATTGATCTGGGGCATCGGTTCCGGCTCATCGTCAGCGAGGTTGAGGCGGTCAGCGTTCCCGCGATGCCGAAGCTGCCGGTGGCGCGAGCGGTGTGGCGAGTGAAACCGGACTTTGCCAGTGGGGTTGAAGCATGGATTCGCGCGGGCGGGGCGCACCACACGGTTTACAGCTACAACGTCACTGCTCAAGACCTGCGGGATTTCGCCGAGATCGCGGGGATTGAGTGCATCGTCATCGGCGAGGGCACGCGGCGCGAGGACATCGTGAACGAACTCCGCTGGAATGAGGTGGCGTACCGTGGCTAATTACACGATCGGCTTCGACTTCGGCACAAACTCGGTGCGCGCGCTCTTGGTGGATGTGAGCAACGGCGCCGAAGTCGCGACCAGCGTCTTCGACTACCCTAGCGGCGAGGCCGGCATCATCCTCGATCCGCGCGACCCGAATCTGGCGCGGCAGCATCCGCAGGACTACATCAAAGGTCTCCACGCGACCGGCCGGGCCGTTCTCGCGGGCATCAACCCCGAAGACGTCATCGGCGTAGGGGTGGATACGACGGGTTCGAGTCCGATTCCGGTGGATGAAGCCGGCCAACCGCTCTGCTTTCGTCCGGAGTTTGCCGACAACCCCGCCGCGATGTGCTGGCTTTGGAAGGATCACACCAGCTACGCCGAGGCGGCTGAGATCACGGAGAAAGCGCAGGGCTACCCCTACCTCGCCCGATGCGGCGGCGTGTATTCATCGGAGTGGTTCTGGTCGAAGATTCTGCACTGCCTGCGGATCTCGCCCGAGGTGTTTGAATCCGCCTACAGTTGGGTCGAGTGCTGCGACTGGGTGGTGGGTTATTTGACCGGCGACTTGAATCCGGCAACGCTCAAGCGGTCCGTTTGCGCAGCCGGGCACAAGGCGATGTACGCCGCAGACTGGGGCGGCTTGCCGTCGGCGGAGTTCCTCGCGACACTTGATCCTAAGCTCGCGGAGCTCCGATCACGGCTCTATGACACCGCCGAGGCAAGCGATGTCGTCGCGGGTGGGATCGCCGATGAAGTGGCCGCTCACATCGGCTTGCCCGCCGGGATTCCGGTCGCGGTGGGTGCGTTTGACGCTCATTTTGGCGCCGTGGCCTCGGGGGTCCGACCGGGTGTGCTCGTCAAGATTATCGGCACGAGCACCTGCGATTGCATGGCGCACCCTGCCGATGAGCCGCTTGCCGACATTCCGGGCGTGTGCGGCATCGTCATGGGTTCGGTGCTCCCCGGTATGTATGGCATTGAGGCCGGCCAGAGCGCGGTCGGCGACATCTTCAACTGGGTCGCCCGCTTGACCGGTCGCTCGCACGAGGAACTCACCAGCGAGGCCAGCAAGCTCCGCGCTGGCGAATCCGGTCTCCTTGCCCTCGATTGGAACAACGGCAATCGCACGATCCTCGTGGATCCGCTCTTGACTGGGTTGGCCCTTGGGCAGACGCTCCACACCACGCCGGGCGAGTTATACCGAGCCGCCATTGAGGCGACGGCGTTCGGGGCGTTGACCATCATCGAGCAGATCGAAGCGTTCGGCCCGAAGGTCGAAGCAGTCGTGAACTGCGGCGGCATCGCCGAGAAGAGCGAGTTGGTCATGCAGATCTATGCAGACGTTATCGGGCGTCCGATGCAGGTGTCGCGGTCGTCGCAGACGTGTGCGCTGGGGTCGGCGATCTTTGGCGCGGTGGTCGCGGGGGCGTATTCGGATGTGCCAACCGCCCAGGATGCGATGACGGGCGTGAAGGCGCGGGTGTACGAGCCAGACCCGGATGCGCACGCGGTGTATCGGCGGCTGTTTGCGCTTTACCGGGTGTTGCATGATGCGTTTGGGCGGGACGGGGCCTCTGAGCTGGGCAAGGTGATGAAGGAACTGATCCAGATTCGGGAGGATGTCCGTGGAGTCTGAGCTGTTGGCTTTGCGGCAGGCAGTGGCAGAGGCGAACTGGGCCCTGCCTCGCGCGGGGCTGGTAACGATGCATTCGGGGAATGCGAGCGGATACTCGCCGGAGCATGATGTGCTGTTCATCAAGCCGTCGGGGATGGACTACGAGGCGATCACGCCCGAGAATCTGGTGGCGGTGCGGGTGAGCACGGGGGAGATTCTCCCCACCCCCCAACCCCCTCCCCTCGAAGACGATAGCCCTTCGAGGAGAGGGGGAGTTTCCCCACCCCCCGGCCCCCTCCCCTCGAAGACGATAGCCCTTCGAGGAGAGGGGGAGTCCTTGCGCCCCAGTGTTGACCTCCCTCATCACCTCTTCCTCTACCGAAACATCCCCGGCATTCGGGGAGTGATCCACACGCACAGCAACTACGCGACGGCCTTCGCGGCGGTTGGGCGTTCAATCCCGTTGGTGCTGACCGCAATCGCCGACGAGTTCGGCGCGGAGATTCCGTGTGCGCCTTATGTGGACAACGAGGGCGAGCACATCGGCGAGGCGATCTTGCAGTACCGAAACCGCGCGCCCGCGATTCTGCTGGGTAACCATGGCGTGTTCGCGTGGGGTAGCTCGCCGAAGGCGGCGCTCAAGGCCGCCGTGATGACCGAGGATGTCGCGAAGACGGTTTGGCTGGCCATGCAGATCGGCAGCCCTCTGCCCATTCCCGCCGAGGAAGCGGAGAAGTGGTACGACCGGTATCACAACCGGTATGGACAGTGATATCTTGGATTTGGGTGAGACTCCGACAATCCAAAATCCAAAATCCAAAATCCTCTTTCTTGAAATCTAGACCTCTAGAAACCACTCCCCGTCTTCCGAAAATCTCTTTAGGTGTTGCACAGCTTGGCTTGCGCACCATGCCTCGAACCCAGGGACCGGACAAATCCAAGCAGGATTACCAGGGTCGACCCAGTTGGGGGCGTGGAATGCACAAAACGAGCAAGACCGAGAATCTTGCAACGTCGGAGGACGAAGAGCTACATGAACCGTATTCGAAAAACCAACAAGGGTTTCACCCTCGTCGAAATCATGATCGTCGTGCTGATCATCGGCATCTTGCTGGCGGTCGCCGTACCCAACTTCATCCAGGCTCGAAACACGAGCCGGACGCGAACCTGTATCGCCAACCTGCGCCAGATGGAAGCCGCGAAGGAGCAATGGGCCATGGAGAACAACCAGGGTGCCGCTGCGGTGCCTGTCCAGGCCGACCTGACGCCGACCTACATGAAGTCGTGGCCGACCTGCCCGGCGGGTGGCACCTATGCCATCAACGCGATCAACGCGAACCCGACCTGCACGGTCGCCGGTCACGCCCTGCCGTAAACCGAATCGAGGTCATGCTCGAGGGCCGAGCCGCGGAGAGCGGTTCGGCCCTTTCGGTGTTACTCCGGTATCCTCTCAGCCGATGCTGACGATGCAGGAGCTGATACGGCGACTCAACGACTACTGGGCCGCCCAGGGGTGTTTGATCTATCAAGGCTACGACACCGAAGTCGGCGCGGGGACCTCGCATCCCGCGACCGCGCTGAAGTGCCTTGGCCCCGAGCCGTGGAACGTCGCCTATGTCCAGCCCTCGCGCCGCCCAGCGGACGGCCGCTACACCCGCAACCCCATGCGGAATCAGCGCTACTACCAGTATCAGGTGATCCTAAAGCCTTCGCCCGAGAACGTGGTGGACCTGTACATGGAGTCGCTCAACGCGCTCGGCTTCGACACCACAAAGAACGATGTGCGGCTCGTCGAGGACGATTGGGAGAACCCCTCGCTGGGCGCGGCGGGTGTCGGCTGGGAAGTGTGGCTCGACGGCACCGAAATCTCGCAGTTCACGTTCTTTCAGCAGATGGGCGGCATCGAATGCAACCCGGTGTGCGCCGAACTCACCTACGGCCCCGAGCGGCTGGTGCTCATGCTCAATGGCCAAACCTCGTTCTGGGACGGACTCATGTGGAACGACCGCGTGTCGTATCGCCAAGCTGAGTGGCAGCTTGAGATGCAGCACAATGTGTACAACTTCGAGGTCGCCTCGACGGAGATGCTGTTCCAGTTGTTCGATCTCTACGAGGCCGAGTCGAAGCGGGTGATTGAGACGCCGGTGTACTGGGATGGCGAGATCGGGATTCTCACGGCGAACGCGGACGCTCCCACGGGGGAAATCGAACTTGAGGGGCCACAGGCGCTGGTTTATCCGGCGTTCGATTTGGCCCTCAAGTGCGGGCACGTGTTCAACCTGCTGGACGCGCGCGGCGCGGTCGGCGTCACCCAGCGGGCGACCTACATCCAGCGGATTCGCGCCCTGGTGAGGGCGTGTTGTTTGAAGTATATGGAGCCGTACAAGTAGGAGAGGATAGGTCCTATATAAGACCTATCCTCCGGTGCCAAGCTACTCGCTGAGCAACTTCTCGATGTACGCGCGGAACTCCTTGAAGCTGGCGGCGCTGTAGCCCACCTTGATCTTCGTGACGCTGCCATCGCGGCCGATCACCGCCACGTGCGGAATGCCCGTCACGCCGTAGGCATCAAAGTTCGTTCGCTCACCGTAGACCACCGGCCACGGCAGGTCGTAGTCCTTGATGAACTCGGCCATCTTGGCGAACTCGGCGTCCTTCGAGATGCCTCGCTCGGTCTTGTAGTAGCCGTAGTACGTGGTGAAGCCGACGATCTCCAGGCCCTTGCCCTTGAAGTCGCTGTAAAGCTGCTTCATGTCGGGGAACGACGCGATGCACGGGCCGCACCAGTGGGCGAAGAAATCGAGGATCACGACCTTGCCCTTCAGCGCTTCGAGGCCCTTGAAATCTCCGTAGCCACGCTCAAACGTGATCGCGGGAGCGGCGGTGCCGGGCAGCGTCATCTGAACGCGCGCACCATTGAAACTGCGTCGAATCGGTGAGCCTTCTTCGAGCGTTCCGATAAAGGTGTCGAGCGTCTTGATCGCCTCGTCCTTGCGGCCGGCGTCCATCAGAAGCTCGGCCCGCTTTTCGACGAACATGAACTTCATGCTGAGGCTGGCATTCTTGCCCTGAACTTCGAGTTCCTTCAGACGCTCGTCGTCCGGCTTCGGCTTGAAGTTGGGGTTGTTCGCATTGCGAGCCTTCTCGGCGGCCAGCATGCGCTTGGCATAGTCGGCTGGCGCGTCGAGAATGAGGGGCGTCTCGACATCGTTCAGGGTTTCGATCGCTTCGCCGACGCCTTTCTTCTTGGCGACGGTGTCCACGAACTGATAGACGGTGCTGCTGGCGAGCGAGGTGGACAGCGTGGCATTCGGCACCCGGATGTCGCGGAGCGTCGATTGCAGCATGTCGGCTTCGCCGAGAGCGTTGCATGCACTGAGCATCAGCATCTGCGCGGTGTATTTATTCGAAGCATCGGGGTTGGTGGTCAGATACTTCTTCACCAAGTCGCAGGTTTCGACGTTCTTGCCCGCGCGGCTGAACACCTGGGCCCAGTTGTACGCTTCCGCGGCCTCGATCTTGTCGATGTCGATGTTGGCGATAAGCTCGGCCGCTTTGGCTTGCATGGCGGCGTTGATCTCGACTGCGTTGGGGCGCTGGCCCGCCTTCTGGGCGTCGGAGTACAGTTTCTGCTGCAACTCATTCAACGACTTGAGTGCCTCGGCGCCACTACCGGCTTGCTGAGCAAAGGCCAAGCTTGCCGAGAGCGCGAGCGCGAGGAGCGTTGCGCGGATGATGGTTTTCATGTGAGTGGGATTCCTCCTATGGGATAAGGACGCCGGGCCACGCAAAAGCGGTGCCCGGCGTCGTCTGAGACTACGGGACGAACACGAAGGGTTCGCCCACCAGGCGCAGGTCGTCCACATAGACGCCATCGCCAACGACCGATCCGTCCGAGCTGAAGTTGAACCGAATGCCTACGGCACCCGAACCACCTGCCGGAACGGAGTATTGATTCCACGACGCAAGGTTGCCAGACCAACTTCCTCGCTCGGTGTAGCCGCCGCCGTTGATGGCTGTGAACACCTTGAGGAAGTCATAACCCGACTCCGTGCTGATGAACGCGCGGAACGTGACTTGCACGTTGCCAAAGGCCGACGTATCGACCGTGCCGACGCTCGTCAGGTTCACGTTGATGTTGTTCGTGTAGTTGCCTCCGGGGCTATCCGTCCACGAGGAAGGACCGCTGTAGAAGTTGCTACCGGTCAGCGCCCAGGGCGACTGAGCCGTCCAGTTGCCCGGATTGGTCATGTCGTCGCTATGCAGGGCGACCAGCGGCTGGATCATGACGTCGTCAATGTAGACGCCGTCCCGAACCACGGAACCGTCACTCGTCATGCGGAAGCGGAAGTAGCCCGTCTTCGCATTGGACGGCAGGGCGGCGGCGACGGTGGTCCAGTCGCTGGCACCGGTGACGCGCCCAAGGTTCGTCCAGCTTGAGCCATCCGGGGAGTAGTCGTAGTACAGGAAGTCGTAGCCTGACTCAAGGTCATACTTCACGCGGAAGGCCATGGCGTAGCTGGCCCCCGGTCCGAGATTCTGCACGGACATGAACGGAAGCTTGCCGGTTGCGAGCGCAATGTTCAGATTGTTGGCATAGCTACCGCCCGGCGAATCGGACCAGGCCCGAACTCCACTCGAAGATTGTTCGGTGGTGCGAGCCCACGGACCATTCACCGGAGCAAACCAGGACGCCGACTCCATGTTGTCGTACAACACGAAGTTCGAACGCCAAGGTCCAGCGGAGACGACGCCCGACGGATTGCCCATGTTGTCGAACGCGCGTAGCGCGAAGTACAAGGAGGTCTGTGGCGGCACCGGGATTTCGACAGCAACGGGCGCACCGTGATTGACGGGCGGCACGTTGAGATTGATCCGGGTAGCCGATTCCCAGTTGCCGATGTGAATCGGAGCCGGGGAGTAGCGAATCTCGTAGCGCGAGGCCTGACCCACGGTGCCGTCATCGCCGCTACCGTTGAATCCGACACGAAGCGAGGCGGTTGCCTTCGCTTGCAGGTGGAAGTTGCTCGGATCGCTAGGCGGAGTCGAGTCGTCGTCAAGCGCGTTGTTCAGATTCAAGCGACCGCCCGCGATGACGCCTTGCAGGTTCGGCAGCATATCGGCGGTACCGATCAAGCGGTCGAGCGTTTGACGGTCGGTGAGGGCGGGGAACTTGGCGCGGATGACCGCAATGGCACCGGCCATGTGCGGGCAGGCCATGGAGGTGCCGCTGTAGTAGTCGTACCCGCTTCCGGTGACCGTGCTCAGCACGTCCACGCCCGGTGCGGCGATGTCGACCGTCATGCCGAAGTTCGAGAACGACGCCTTCTGATCGTTGCGATCGGTGGCGGCGACGAACACGATGTTCTGATGCACATTGCGTAGCGCACCGCGCAGGCCGTCGGCGTTTTGCCCGTTGTTACCGGCCGAGTTCACGTAGATCATGTCAGCGGCGTCTGCGCGCCCGATCGCATCGGACAGGGCTTGGGTGTAGCCGTCGATGTTGTAGCTCACGCTGACGACTTTCGCGCCCATGATACGGCTGTAATCAATGCCCTGCACGAGCGCACTCATCCACTGATTGGGTCCGCCATACATTCGAATCGGCAAGAGGCGAACATCTTGGGCAACACCGGCGACGCCTATGCCGTTGTTGGTCACCGCGGCGATGGTGCCTGCGGTGTGCGTTCCGTGCGAATCGCTGCCGCCGGGATTGGGGTTATTGTCGCCACTGGAGAAGTCCCAGCCGCTCACGTCATCGACGAAGCCATTGCCGTCGTCATCGATTCCGTTGTTAGGGATTTCGCCGGGGTTGATAAACAGGTTGCCGACGAGGTCGGGGTGGTTCATCTGGACGCCATCGTCGAGGAGTCCAACGATCACCTTGGGATTCGTTCCCGCTGTGGTCCATGCTTCTGGCGCATCAATATCGGCATCAAAGGTGCCGCCCGACTGGCCGATGTTGTGCAAACCCCACATGTCGACGAAGCGAGGATCGTTGGGAAGGTTCTGATCGGGGTAGACGCGCATATCCGGTTCGGCATAGCGAATCGAGGCGTCGCGCTCCAGCACGTGGATCGCGTCTTCAACCGACATCTGTTGAGTCTTTGCCGTCCGTCCAATGAAGAACCGGTTGAAATACGGGGATTTCACGGTCGTATCTTCGACGAGACCAAATTGTCCCGCAACAGCTTGACGCTTCCTGGCGGGGACGCTGTCTTCGAAGCGAACAATCACCACTCCGGGGGCATATTCGCCCTTGATCTTGCCCGGAACTGGCGTATGCCCAGGGCCGGCACCATTGCTACCCTTGACATCACTTTGAATCTGCCCGCCCATCAACGGAGCGGAAGGCGGGGTTGGCCCGAACTGCAGATAGCCCCAGGCCACGATGCCGACCGCCATGGCGATCATCGAAAGCCGCACAACGCCGTCCGGCGTGGTTCGCGGTAATGCAAAATCTCTCACTGAATCCTCCAAGATTCTTAGGTTAGCACGAATCTTCTCAAAATCCAAGGCACCGCGGATTACCGTGAACGGAGGTCGCATTGATCACTTCTGACCGGGCTCTCTCGGCCGCCCTGTACCCTCCTGAAAGGGCCATGTCTTCGAGGAAGGTGAGCGGTGGGCTACTCCCACTCGATCGTAGCGGGCGGTTTGCTCGTGAGATCATAGAGCACGCGATTGACTCCAGCGACTTCATTGACGATCCGACGGGCCACGTGCTCGAGAACCTCGAACGGAATCTTCACGGCGCGGGCCGTCATGGCGTCCTCGCTTTCCACCGCGCGGAGCACGATCGGATGCATGTAGGTTCGTTCGTCACCCATCACGCCTACTGATCGCACGTCGAGGAGTGCCGCGTAACTCTGCCATATCCCCGTGTGAAGGCCATGCGCACGAAGTTCCGATCGGAAGATCCAATCCGCATCTTGCACGATCGCCACCCGCTCGGGCGTGACTTCACCAAGAATGCGAACCGCCAGTCCCGGACCGGGGAAGGGCTCGCGATCAACCATGTCATCGGGCAAACCCAGCACGCGGCCGACGGCCCGAACTTCATCCTTGAACAGCCATCGAAGGGGCTCGATGAGCTTGAGTTGCATCCAATCGGGCAGTCCACCAACGTTGTGGTGAGTCTTGATCTTCGCCGCCGTCGGTGAGCCCGACTCGATGACGTCGGGATACAGTGTGCCCTGGGCGAGGAAGTCGCACCCGGCAAGCTCCTGGGCGTGATCTTCGAACACCCGCACGAAGTGCTCGCCGATGATCTTGCGCTTGGCTTCGGGGTCGGTGACGCCGGCCAAGGCACCGAAAAATCGCTGGCGCTCATCGAAAGCGTGTAGGTTGCCGTTGAAGTGCGCGCCAAACGTCTCGATGACCTGCTCGGCCTCGTTCTTCCTCAGCAGGCCGTGATTGACAAACACGCAAACCGCGCGGTCGCCGATCGCCTTAATCAGCAGTGCCGCCATGACGCTTGAATCGACGCCGCCCGAGACCGCAGACAGCACCTTGCCGTACGTGCCAACGGTCTCCCGAATCTTCGCGACTTGCTCGTCGATGAAGTTCTCGGCGGTCCAGTCGCGTTTGAGCCCTGCCGCATCAACGAAGGCACGGAGCAAATCCTTGCCGCCGGGCGTGTGGGTGACTTCGGGGTGGAACTGCACGCCAAACCGCCGTCCCGCCGGGTCTTCCATGCCCGCGATGGGGCACGAGTCGGTCGATGCGGTAACGGTGAACGTGGGGGGCACTTCGCGAACCTGATCGCCATGCGACATCCAGACTTCACCGGTCGTGAGTTGGCTACTGATGCCCGTGCGCCTCGTCAGCATCCGGTGGCCATATTCTCGGTCGTGAGCCTTCTCAACGCGCCCGCCCATCCGGTGGGCCATGAGTTGCATCCCGTAGCAGATGCCCAGCACGGGGAGTCCGTTGATGAGCGACAGATCAAGGTCAGGGGCGCCGTCCTCAAGCACGGAGCGCGGTCCGCCGCTGAGGATTACGGCATCGGGGCGATCGGCCCGGAGCCGATCCGCCGCCGTCATCCACGGGATCATCTCGCTGTAAACGCCGAGCTCGCGCATCCGCCGGACGATGAGCTGCGTGTATTGGCCGCCGAAGTCAATGACGAAAACACGTTGGTGTTGCACTTAGAGGCTCACCCAACTCCGCGTGCTGGCGCTTTCCTCGACCGCGTCAAGGATTCGCTGATTTTCGTAGCCATCGAAGAAGTTCGGGCTGGGAAGTTCTGCGCGATGGATGGCGCTGATCGCGTCGGCCACGAGGTTGATAAACGTGTGCTCGTAGCCAATGATGTGCCCGACGGGCCAGTAGCGCCCGGCGTAAGGGTGGCTGGCTTCGGTGGCCTGAATGACGCGGAATCCGTGGGTTCCGGGAGCGTCACCGGTGTTGTAATACTCAAGCTCGTTCATCCTTTCCATGTTGAACACGACGGAGCCCTTCGAGCCGTTGATTTCGAATCGGTTGTAGTTCTTCCGTCCGACGGCGAAACGGGTTGCCTCGAACGTCCCAAGCGCGCCACTCTTGAAGCGAGCCAGAAACATGGCCGCATCGTCGACGGTCACCTCGCCCATTTCGGTGGAGGCAGCCGCTCCCATCTTGTCGTCGATGGCTCCGGCGAGTGGGCGTTGCTTCACGAAGGTGTGCAGCAGGCCGGAGACTTCGTCGAAGTCTCCGACGAGAAATCGAGCAAGGTCGATCAAGTGAGCGCCGAGGTCGCCATGCGAGCCTGATCCGGCTTTGTCCTTCTGCAGCCGCCATACGAGCGGGAAGTTCGGATCGGCAATCCAATCTTGAAGATAGGTCGCGCGCATGTGATAGATCGTGCCCAGCGTGCCGTCATCGATCATTTGCTTGGCGAGGGCGACGGCCGGGGCCTTTCGGTAGTTGTGAAAGACAGCATGGGGAACGTCGGCTTGTTGAACCGCGTCGAGCATGCGCTTGGCCTCATCCAGCGTGTTTCCGATCGGCTTCTCGCAGAAGACGATCTTGCCCGCGGCAGCGGCGGCGAGTGCGATTTCACAGTGGGAATCGCCGGGCGTGGAGATGTCGACGATCTGGATGTCCGGATCTTCTACGACGCGACGCCAGTCGGTGGAGTAGTTCTCCCAGCCGAGGTTGTCGGCGGCGGCCCTGACGCGGGCTTCCGAGCGTCCACACACGGTGTGCATGCCGACTTGGTAGGGAAGATCGAAGTAGCGGTTGACTTGGCGGTAGGCGTTGCTGTGGGCCTTGCCCATGAATTGATAGCCGATCAGGCCGACGTTCAAGCGGGATGACATTGGCTTTCGGTTTTACCAAAGAAAGGGCCCCGAGCGTTCAACGCTCGGGGCTAGTAAAGGCTGCTCTTCGCTGATTACCAGCGATCGCCGCCGCGACCGCCGCCACCGCGACCGCCGCCGCCACCACGACCGCCGCCGCCGCCGCCGTAGCCGCCGCCGCCGCTACGACCGCCGCCGCCGCCACCGCCGTAGCCGCCGCCACCACCACCGCCGCTGCGGTAGCCGCCGCCGCCGCCACCACCGCCCTCCTTGGGACGGGCTTCGCTAACGGTGAGTCGGCGACCTTGCATTTCGGACTGGTTCATCTTTTCGATCGCGTCATCGCATTGGTCAGCGGCGACGTCCACGAAGGCGAAGCCACGGCCCTGCACGATACGAGCTTGAGTCGGGTTGAATGCTGCAAAGTGGTCGAACAAGTCCTGCTCGGATGCCGAGTAGGGGATGTTGCCCACGTAAAGGGTCTTCGATGCCATGTTGTAGGTTCTCCTGGTTCAGGAGCGAGGGTCTTCAAGCTACAAGGCGGAGGAACGCTCCAGACTCAAAACTCAATTTCCGATTCGCGAATCCGTAACCAAATGTTATGATACCAGAGCATGCGTCAAGGTTCCTATGAAATTTCAGCAGTTACTGGTCCAGGATGTTGTCGCAGCGGCGCCTCTTCTCTTGGGCTGGGAGCTACGACGTGGCGTCATCCGTGCCCGCATCGTGGAGGTTGAGGCCTATCGCACTCCCGATGATCCGGGATGCCATGCGCATCGTGGACGTTCGCCCAAATGCGAGACGATGTTCTGTGCGTCGGGGCTCGCCTATGTTTACTTCACCTATGGCAACCATTGGATGCTCAATGTTGTTGCGCATCGCGAAGGGGAGGCGGCGGCGATACTGATCCGCGCAGCAGAACCTCTCGCCGGGCTTGTGTTGATGCGCGAGCGTCGCCCGAGGGCCCAGCGTGACGAGGACTTGCTCAGCGGGCCGGGCAAACTCACAGCGGCCTTCGGGATTGACCGTCAGTTTGACGGAGCGAACTTGTTCGATGGAGATCTGCGCCTTGAACCGGGTGACCCGCCCAAGGAAGTTCTCGTCGGCCCACGGATTGGGTTAGCGCATGGCAAGGGCGATGAGTTACCGTGGCGGTTTATGGACGCGGAGCGACTGCGGTGGGTGAGTAGGCCGTTGCCTCGGGGATAGTCTTGGCGCGGGTTGGCTCGGGCTGGTTCGGATTAGTTCGGTTGTTCGGATTGGTTCAGAGTGGCTCGGACTAGAAGTTGGGCTGGCCACAAGTCCGACCAGTCCTCCTGCCATCCGAGCCAACCCGAGCACCCCGGAACCAATCCGAGCCGACTCCTACGCTGTTGCAGTTGCCAAGTCTAGGTCCTGTTTCAGCATGGCCCGGGCGCGGAACAACCAACTTTTGACCGTGCCCTCAGGTCGCTTCAGCGCGGCTGCGATCTCGTTTACCTCCATATGCCGGAAGTGGCGCATGAAGATGATTCTTCGATAGGGTGCCGGAAGCCGCTCGACGGCTTCGATCAGCGCGCGCTGTCGCATAGCATGGGACGTTTGCTCATCAAGCGGATCGTTACCATCGCTGATTGAGTGCTCGTGCAGGTCAATCGACTCGCCCCCTCGGCGAGATCGGATGATGTCTACACAACAGTTTGAGCAGATCCGGCTCAGCCATGGTCGCAGCGGTCGCTCGGGGTCGAAGTCGGGCAAAGCACGTAACGCCCGGATCAGCGTGTCCTGCACGGCGTCGTTGGCATCGTCGGCGTTTCGAAGCATTCGATACGCCAGGCCGTAAAGCGTGGGACGCACTTGCTCGCACAACAGGTCGAATGCGACCGTGTCTCCCTGCGAGGCCCGTTGGATCAGGTGGGCCTGCCATCCCAAAATCCGAGGCGAGTGTGTTTTCATCTTGGTTTCTATCCCTCGATGACATTGTATGATGTTTTGGATCGACAAACAAGTGGTTTAGGATATAAGACCTATTGTGACGAATGAGTTTCGGATTTCTGAAGCTAGGCTTTGAATATCGAAACTTACAGTTGATGCTCCCTTGGCGGTGACGTTCCGGGTGTTTGGCGCGTCACAATGATACGAAGCGCATCAGCGTGAACGCACGGAGGATGACCGACTCAATGAAGCGAACTGGCTTTTTGATTCTTGCGGGAGTGGCGACGATTGCCATCGTCATGGCGGATGGAACGGGATCCAACTCGGGTCTGCGTCGAACCGCGACGGGAGCAGCAGGCTCTCGAACGGCTGACGAGACGGGTCTCGTCGGCATCAAGCTTTATAACACGGCGATCGATCTTGTTCGCAAGTTTGGCAACCCTGACGACGTCCAAGACGTCGGTGGTGGTGGCGGCGGAACTGTAGGCCCGGCCGGTGGTGGAGCTGGTGCGGCGGGTGCGCCCGGTGCTGGCGGTGGCCAGGGTGAGCAACGAGGCCGTGGCGGCGGTGCTTCCGGTGGTGCGGCTACGCCAAACTGGCATCTTCCGCCTTCCAATCCGGGTTCGTTCAGCACAATTGGCTTGTTCCAGGGCCAAGATGCTCCGACGGCCGCGGGTGCGGGTCCGGGTGGTCAAGGGGGCGGACAGGGTGGTGGACCCACGGGCGCCGGCCCCGGAGGTGGCGGTGGCCAGGGCGGAGCCCAGGGCCAGGACAGCCGAATTCTCTACACACGCTGGGTGTATAAGCGAGGCAACAGCCGTTTCGGATTCATCCTTGATCGATTTGGCAAGATCATCCAGATCGAAGCCATCGGTGCGAATGATGCCCGTGTGGTCACCAACAAGGGTATTCGCTACGGCGCAAAGTTCGCGGACATTGTCAAGCAATATGGCGTGCCCGATGCCTACGAGATCAATGGCAATAGCCTCGTGCTTCGCTATCTGGTCAACAACAAGGTGGCCTTCCGCCTCAATCGACTGAAAGATGATGCGCCGCATGTGGTGACCGGAATCGTAGTTGCTGCCGGAAAGGCGTAAGTAGAACGTGTCCGACGAGCTCGACGATATCCGTGCCCGCATTGGAATCGTCGAGCTTGTTGGCGAATCGGTCAGCCTCAAGCGCACGGGACGCAACTGGCTGGGCCTTTGCCCTTTTCACGACGACCGACGGCCGTCGTTCAATGTCTCCGACCAAATCGGCCGCTACAAGTGCTGGGCCTGCGGCGAATCTGGAGATATCTTCACTTGGGTCATGAAGACCCAAAACATGACCTTCCCCGAAGCCGTCGAAGTGCTTGCCCGGCGCGCAGGGGTTGAACTCAAGCGACGCCCGAACCAGGACCCATCACTTCGCCTAAGTTGGCAAGGCGCGATGACCGAGGCCCTCGCCTTCTTCCGTGCCGAGCTTGAGAAGTCGGGCGATGCCCGTGCTTACTGTGAGCGACGGGGCCTGACCGCCGACGTGCTTGCGGAGTGGGAAATCGGTTACGCGCCAAGCGTTGACGTGGCGCTCGCAACACACCTCCGCAAGAAGGGCTACTCGCTTCAAGAGTGCGAGAAACTCTATCTGGTTGAGGCTGATGCTAGCGGAGCGTATTTCGACAAGTTCCGCGGGCGGCTCATCTTCCCGATCCGCGATGAACGTGGGGAAGTGGTCGCATTTGGAGGTCGCCTACTCGGAGACGGGCATCCCAAGTACATCAACAGCTCGGATACGCCGCTCTATCGCAAGAGCCGAGTGCTCTACGGCTTGCATCTCGCGAAGGCGGGTCTGAACGAGGGCAAGCCGCCTGTGCTCTGCGAGGGTTACCTTGATGTGATCGCCTGCCATCGCGCAGGCGTGAAGACTGCGGTTGCATCGCTCGGGACCTCGTTGTCGGATGAGCACGCGCGCCTCCTTTCTCGTTGGGCCCGGTCGGCTTCGGTGGTCATTCTTTACGATGCCGACGAGGCGGGCGAGAAGGCGGCGGCCCGCGCGGCGCTGATGCTCACGGGCGTCGGTCTCGAAGTCAAGGTCGCGAGCATGCCGGCCGGGCAAGACCCGGACACCCTGCTCAAGGAAGCAGGCCCCGGCGCCGTCCAACATGTGGTTCAGGAGACTCTGACCCCAACCGAGTTTTTGCTTAAGCAACTGGACCTGCGGCTTCAGCCCACCGACGAGGCTTACTGGGCGCAGGCCGCCGAGATCCTGGCTGATTGCCCAAACGCGATGGAACGCGCCCGCCACATCCAGTCCCTCGCGCCCCGCTACCCAGCTTTACGCGATCCGATTGAGGCGGGACGGGCACTCCGAGTGATGGTCGGACGGCATACGCCCAAGACTCAGGGCCGCCCGGCGACCACGCTTCCGCAGGAATCTGCCCGGCCGAAACTCGGATTGAAAGCCGCCGAGGCCTTTGTGTTCAGAGCGTTCCTTCACCCGACGTTCCGCAAGGACGCGTATGCGATTATTCGCGAGCCCGATCTCTTCCTTACCGGGAAGGGCGTGGAGCTCGCCGAACATCTGGTTAAGATCTTCGGAAGCGATCCGCCTGCCGGACAGCCTGCCGAGTGGCTACATCGGCTGGAATCTCCCGACCACGAGCAACTAGTCGCCGACCTCGAGTTTGGCCGTGACGATCGCCTGAACGACGAGTTCCTGTCGGACACCGCCGAACTCTTGCGCAAGAAACGCGACGAGCGAGCGCTGGTGCAAGTCAAGGAAATCGAGGGTGATGAGCGCCTGCGCCAGCTTCAAAAGAAGTTCACCGATCTAAATAAATGAGATTCTCTCCCAGATTCGCAAAACCTATTGTATAGTGTAGGTGCCAGTTACACGGGCGTTGTTCGGTCCTAGGTTTGCGTACGAACGCGCTTCAATGGGAGGGCACCTGGTCTGAAGGGAGCAAGAGGTAAGTATTCAGCGGCTCTAAGCGAGTCGCTCGCGATGGATGATTCGGTTCGACTCTGGTTGAGTCGAATCGGGCAGATTCCGTTGCTGAGCGCTGAACAGGAAGTTGAGCTGGCCCTGGCCGCACAAGCGGGTTGCGACGCCAGTCGCAAGCGGCTGGTCGAGTCCAACTTGCGGCTCGTGGTCAGCATTGCCAAGCGCTACATGGGTCGTGGCATGTCGCTTCAGGATCTGATTCAAGAAGGAAACATAGGCCTGGTGCGGGCGGTCGAGAAGTTCGACCCGCAGCGCGGATTTCGCTTCAGCACATACGCCACATGGTGGATTCGGCAGGCGGTTTCGAGGTCGATTCATGATCATGGGCGTACGATTCGCATCCCTGTGCACACGATGGATCTTGTCCACCGGCTCTCTCGCGTCGCAAACGATCTCTTCTGCCAGTTGGGCCGTGAAGCCACCGTTGAGGAACTCGCTAGTGCGCTGCGGGTGTCGCCCGAGCGTATTCTTGAGCTCAGAAGGAACTGCCAAGAGACCATCAGCCTGCAAACCCCGGTGGGAGAACATGAGGCAGGCGCCCTTGGTGAGATCATCTCGCATCGGGCCGCCGACGATGCCGAAGAGATGGCTGACCAAGCCAATGTCCGTCGTCGAATCACGGAGCTGCTGGACACACTCTCCGACCAAGAAAAAGCCGTGATGTTGCTTCGCTATGGACTGGCCGACGGACGAGCCTACACCCTTGAGGAAGTGGCCGAAGCGTTTCGGGTGACGCG
Source organism: uncultured Fimbriimonadaceae bacterium (assembly GCA_964586225.1). Taxonomy (GTDB): domain Bacteria; phylum Armatimonadota; class Fimbriimonadia; order Fimbriimonadales; family Fimbriimonadaceae; genus JANJUB01. The sequence continues at coordinate 2,177 of CAZPHD010000028.1, read as the reverse complement.
CGAGCGGGTGCGGCAGATCGAGAGCTCCAGCCTGAAGAAGCTGAAGCATCCGTCCCTTGCCCGTCGTCTTCTTGAGGTGTTGGAGTAACGGTCGGTTACTCTGCTGGAGGTTGCGTTGCCCGGACTAGATGTGGTGATTCCTGCCGGTGGGCAGATGGAGGAGGATTTCGTGCGTGTGACGGGCGTCCGGCACAAGCCTCTGGTCAAGTTCAACGACAAGACGGTCATCCGATCGACAATCGAGGCTCTGAAGGGATCGGCGCAAGTTGGTCGGATCGTCGTTGTAGGCGCTGATGCCGTCATTGATCATCCGGATTGCGTCCTGGCCGACGCCCGACTGCCGGAGAAGGGAACGGGTCCTCGGAACATCATGGCTGGCATCGAGCAACTTCAGATGATGCCGTCTCCGCCCGAGCGAGTGCTCATCGTCACCAGCGACCTGCCGTTCCTTACCCCATCGAGTGTTGACCGTTTTCTTGAACTTTGTGAGCGCAACATCGATTTCAATGTGCCGCTCATCGAACGGCCCGACTATGAGGAGGCGTTCCCGGGAGCTGAGGCGACGTTTGTCAAGTTACTTGATGGCGAATGGACGACGGGCTGCATGTATGAAGTGTCCGTGAAGGGGTTTCGGACCGCCCTGTCTCACGTGGAGGAGGTGTTTACGCGCCGAAAGTCCAAGTTTAAGATTGCCCAGATGCTGGGGCCGAAGTTTGTTTGGGACTACCTGCTCAAAAAGCTAACCGTGCCGGACATTGAAGCCAAGATCACGGACCTGCTGAAGGTGCAGGGAAGGGCGATTCCGGGAAGTCCGCCCGAACTGGCCTACGACATCGACTACGTCGACGATTACAAGTACGCCGTGTCCTTCAAGGCGAAGTCTGCGCCCACGGGGCCCTAAATTGAGCGGGGGCGGCTCGATGGCCGCCCCGAACTGACTACGCTACGGTCCCTGCCTTGTACGCGCTCAGGTCGATGAGATGATGATCTTTATGATTGCTCTTCGAGATTGCGTATTCCGCCAGCTTGCGTAGCGCCGTCTCCGAAGTCACGTCCAGACCGTGTGGGCTTGTGAGACACATTGCCAACAACGCGAACGCTTCCTCTTCAGTCAGTTCAAGTCCCGCCGGGTTACCAGTAGACATTGCCCCTCCTTTGAGTCGGCTCAGGATTATAGACGGGAACAAGCCCAAGATGTTCCCAACAAACATGCTGGTTCTTCACAAAATCTTTGACCTGCCGCCTCTTTGCGCAGTGTTGCGCAATAATCTTCTCGGCCCGAATGGTGGCCGCAATCGTGCCCGACCATGAGTCAGCGACGGAGATTCGATGATGACGCTCACTACGGTTCAAACGCGCGTCCTGCTGGTTGAAGACGACCCGCAGGAACAGGGAATGGTGCTCAGTGTGGCTCAGTCCCTACCGCATCGCCCAGAAGTTGATCTCGTCCACAACGGCAAAGAAGCCCTGGTTTATCTTGATGAGCTGACACACGAACGGCTGCCGCATCTCGTGTTGCTCGATCTTGACCTTCCCATGGTTTCGGGACTTGAGGTGTTGCGACGCATCCGACGCCGATTGCTGACCCGAGGCTTGCCCGTGACCGTGTTCTCAGGCTCTGCAAACCCGAGCGATCTCGCCGTCGCGGAGCGCTATAACGCGAGTTTTGTGCGAAAGCCAACCCTGCACGACGAGTATGTGGACACGCTAGAGCGTATTCTCTATTATTGGACCGCCCTCAATTGCACGATGTCGCTTCCTCGAAGATAGGCGCACCCGCGTTCGCACCCGTGCGCGTCCGATCTTTGGCGAGCGGGACCGTCAGGCAGGCCTATTCAGGTGAACTTTTGGGTGCGCAAGTGTTTCAGGGCAGTGCGCCAGAAACTTATCCCGTTGAGGTTGCGTTTCCCGAGCGATCGCTCGTCTACTCTCGCAGCGGATCGTGGGTTCTAGGCGGCATGCTTGTGCCACAAGGACACGTTGGTCTCACTGATAGAGGCGTCGTGCATGGCGTTGTCTCGGCCGGTTCTCTTGATCTCGTGATCTTGAACTGGCGCCACGAAGCTATGCCGTGGCTCGAAGGCGCGATTCGGCACATCTTGGGTGCAAAGCACCGGATTCGACCCGCTGAACTTCCTCCGCTCCCCGATGCTTCGGTGGCGGCTGAACTAAAACTC
>CAZPHD010000027.1:35630-43728 GCA_964586225.1 uncultured Fimbriimonadaceae bacterium | reverse complement strand
CAAACCAAGATTAACCCAAACCCACACAAAACCCCATAGAGCCGAAATCTGAAATCACTTCAGATACTTCTCCAACCACGCCACCCATCGCGCCCACATATCTTGAATCGTCTCGCGGGCGATTTGACCGTGGTCTTCGTGGGGGTACATGTACAGGGCCGCTGGTTTGCCAATGCTCTCGAGCACGTGGAACATGCGGATCGAGTTCACCGGGTCGGTGCCTACGTTCTGATCTTCCATGCCCGCGTACATGAGCAGCGCACCCGTCATGTGTTCGGCAAACAGGATCGGCGACATGTTCAGGTAAGTCTCCCGCGCTTCGAAGATCAACCGCGTTTCGCTCTGGAAGGCCATCGGAGTGAGTGTACGGTTATAGTTGCCCGCCCCCGCGATTCCTGCTTTGAAGAACGGCGTGTGCACCATGGCGTTGGCGGTGCTGAAGCCGCCGTAGCTGTGACCGCCTAGCGCAAGACGAGTGCGATCGATATGCCCTAAACGATCAAGCTCATCAATGATCGCCGACATGTTGTTGCGTAGGTCGTTGACATAGAAGTCATTGATTCGCCCCTGCGGTCCGACGATGGGACAATCCGGTTCGACAAACGCATAGCCTAGTCGTGTAAGCAGCGCCATGCTGGTCTGTCCAACGTTGGGGAAGAGGTTCTTGTTGAAGTTCCTCTGTCCGCGATCGTAGGCGGCTTGGTCGGTGAACTCGCTTGGATAGAACCAGAACATCGCCGGTAGCTTCGCGCCGGGCCAATGCCACTTTGGCGCCGTCACCCGAACCCAGAACTTGAATCCGTCTGCCCGAGTGACCTGGACACGATATCGCTTCGCCTCGGTCATGTCGGGCGCGTAGTCCTTGTTGTCGGTCAGCGCTCGCACCAGCTTGCCGTTCTCGACGAGCCACGTGTTGTTGACCTCGGTCGGGCTCTGTCGCTCGGCGACGAAGCGGGTGCCATCAGGCGACAGGAACGCGCCGGACACCTCGTGGGCGTCCTCTGCCGATTGCCACACCGTCTCCAGTTTGCCGCTGGCAACCTCAACCTTGTTGAGGAACGGTCGCGGAGCCGTCTTTGCGGGATCGGTCGTCGGCTTGGTGCCCCGCAAGAACACGAAGCCGCCATGCTCGTGGACGACGGACACGCCGAGCGCATTCGCAGCCGTAACCAGCGATCCGGGAGAGTTCTCAGTGTCGGTGGTGCGTTGAGTGGAGATGTTCCGGCGGCTGTCCGGCTTACTGGGGTCTACGGCGTACGTGGTCGTCGTGCCGCTCACGGTTTCGGTTATGTACAGGTTTGTGCCGCCAGACCCGAACGTGAAAGAGCCGATTCCCGTGGCCGATTCGTAGATCGTGGTGACGTCCTTGTCCGTGAACGGGGCCGTCCAGCGCACCAAACGCTCTCGGCGCGGAGCTTCGGCCTGGGCGGGGGCTCCGCCCGGTCGCTGGCCGCCGCCCCGACCCTGTTCGTCCTCTTGCGGTGGAGTGGTTGGTTGACGCGGCTCCTGGACGCGGGCGATGTACACCAGCCCATTGCCATCCGGATGCCAAGTCAATCCCCGCCGGGCATCGGTCGTGGCGGCGGCTCCCGCCGGGGGAGTAGGCGCATCCCCTGAAGTCAATCGTCGCTCGCGAAGTTGGAACAGCGACTTGCCGCTGAGGTCCCAAATCTCTTCTTTCTCGCCAAAACTGCTCGCGGGGACGATGTAGCTGAACGGCTTCTGCATCGTCACCACCCGAACCAGTTCGCCCTTCGGCGAGGCGTTGATGCTCTTGATCATGGCCGGAGCCCCGATCAGGTGTTCCTTGCCACTCCCCAGTTCAATCTTGACAAGCTGTCCCGTTAGGTAGTACTCAAGCTCGGCGGCCTCTTCCTTGTTCGCGAGCAAGGACCGGTAGGTGCGCAGGCGGTTGCGGCTAGCGTCGGCGACCTGAACTCGCGGTTGAGACGGCACAATCGAGCGTGCCGGGCGAGCTTGGCTGGTGCGAATCACGCAGAACACGGCTCCGTCCACGACTTCCACGCCGACTTGCGTGGCGAGCAGGGGCTTCGAAATGCGTCGCATCGTTCCCTTCTGCGCGTCGAGGGCATACACATGCGAGGCTTCGTCGCCATGGGCGAGGAATACGATCGTGCTGCCATCCGGCGTCCACGTTGCCGCCGTCATGCGCGTGCCCTTGGGGGCTTCGAAACGACGGCGCGTCCAGTCGCTCGAGTCAATGAGCGTGATTGCTACATCGCCACGGGTGGTCATTGCGCGGCTACGATGGGCCTCGAGGTCAATCTGGATCCCCGCATGGTTGATGTACGGTTTCGACAGATCGGCGATCGTGGGCATGCCCGCGCTCTCGGTCTGCAAGAACCACCGCCCATTGGGGCTGAGGCTCCCGATGCTGCGGTTCATGTGCCGAGGCGCGTCAAGGAACGACTGGATTTGCTTCGGAGCGGGTAGGTAGCCCTCCACCGCGAGCGGATCGTCTTGCGCGATCGAAACCGCGCCAAGGCTCAGCAACAAGAGACTGATAGGGAGGCGTGCCACGCTAGGTTATAGCACAAGAAAAAAGCAGGGGCGCTCTGCCCCTGCTTTCGTGGGTTATCAAAAGCGAATCTACTTGCGTCGTCGACGGGCAAGAGCAGCAACGCCAAGGCCCAGCACGGCCATGGTGGCCGGCTCGGGGACGGCTTCGATCTTGTCGAGCGCGAAGTCGCCTGCATTCGACGTGTAGAAGTTGATGCGAAGCTGGTCGATGTCGCCGTAGTTGATCGTTCCTGATGAGCCAACGATATCGGCGGCGCCGAGATCAACCACGAACGGTGCGAACTGGCTGCCCGCAACGTTCTTGCTCAAGACCTGGACACCGTTGCCCATGTCCATCACGAGCAAGATTTCAACCGTCAGTGCCTGGTCGTTGCCCTCGAAGAAGAAACGAAACGTGTCGAGCCCGGCCAGATTAAAGCTTAGGTTGCTCGAGGTCGAGAAGGTGCCGCTGTTCGATACGCTATCTACGCCATAGCCCAATGAGGAGGCGCTTGATGTGTTGATCGAGTTGTCGATCGAGAACGCACCCGCACTGATATCCAGCGTCGAAGTGCGGTTCCCCGTGAACGTCTGTTGCCCGATCCACGTTGCGCGGCTACCGCCGAGCACGGTCGCCGGATCAAGGCTGGCCAGACCCGCACCGCCCGATACGACCAAGCTGATGTCGCCGTCAGAGAACGTGTCAATCACGACTGCCGGTGAAAAAGCCGCCACGCTCAGCACGGCCAGAGAAAGGAACCCACGAACCTTCATGCTTTCATTATCCTACACATGTGTTAAAACTGGGCGAGAAGCTGAAGAACCTGGTAGAAAAGCGGGGCTTGCGTTCTGGAGTGGCTCAACCAACCCGGTTGCATCTGACGTCAAACCCAGAGAGATTAGTATGGAAGGACGCGAGTTCGGCTCGATAGTGCCGATGTTCTTGGCGTGGGGGTTTCCGATCCTCGCACTCACGGTTCGTGGTGTATCCATCTGCTGGCGGAAGTGCCGCTCGGTGCGGGACCCGGCCTTGCTCAACAGTTTCCGGCTCCGCTGCGGAACCTACGTTGCCCTCCTCGCATTGGTCGTCCTCACTCCTCTCGCCGCTGTTTCAACTCTCGGGACCGACAGCTTTCGTGTCTTTGTTAGTCTGACCTCGGCTGGCTTGATGGCCATCATCGGCTTGACGAACTATCACCGGGCGGTGAGTCCAATGTTGCTGCAACTCAATCCCCGCAAGGTCTTGAGCTACACCTTCCTGACGCTCAATGTCGCCCTGTTCATCGACTTTGGCCTCTTCGAAGTTCTTGATCTTGATGGAATTCTCGGGACCGATCCGGTTCCGCTGGGGTGCGACTGTTGAGCGGCTACGCATTCCAGGCGTTCCTCTGCCTGATCCTGCCCTACGTTGCCGTGATCCTGGCCCCGCTTGCCGTCGGCACGATCTCAGCGTTTCGTTGGCTGAAGACCCTTCAGGTCGGTGGTGCTCGCCCAGAAGTTGCGCACAACGTTCAGCTGCGAGCCTGGACTTTTGCGGTGCTCCTCGCGGTTGCCCTGATCGCCCCTTTGGGGATTCTGACGCCGGGCTGGATGCTTGTCGCACGCGCGGGCTTTGCAATCCTGCTTTCGGGTTTGCTTGCGATCGTCGTGTTGGCACTCAGTCAGCATTCTCTAAGTCCGATGCTGCGGACTCTAACTCGCGTCAAGGTGGTGATCTACACGTTCCTTGTCTTGCACGGTGCCCTTGCGATCGACGGCCTCATGGCCATCGTCCGACTATCCACTTGGGGAGTCTAGCCGCGCTCTCGTTGGCGTAGACTCAGGTAGGCGTCACGATGTGCGGGTTCATTTGTGTGTGGATCGGGTTTGTCATCCCGGCCCTGGTCGGGTGGTTGCGTTGCCGCCATCGCCTGTTGTGCTTGCAGGAAGCCAGGATCACCGGTCCTCAGCTGAACCGCAGCGTCCTCGGCTACTACACCCTGCTCTGCATGGTCCTGGTCCCGGCGCTGCTCTCGATCCCGATGCTGGCGGACGCGGTGTTTCTGTCTGACTATCCGTTCTATGCGGCTCGCCTGATCGCATCGGTGACGTTCGCCGGCTGGATCGCACTCCTTGTGTTGTCCTCACGATTCTGGGACCGCGCCCTCGTGAAACTCGCTCGCGTCAAGGTGGTGAACTACACGTTTCTTGTCTTGCACGCCGCGCTCGCAGTTGATGCCTTGGTCTTGTGCGCTCTTACCCCCTCAGTCTTCTTTTGAGGCGGTTCGGTAGCATAGGAATCACCCATGAACGCGATGCTCATCGTGGCGGGTCTGGTTCTCTCCATGGCGCAAACCCCGGCTCCCCAACCCACCAAAAAACTTCCTGACCACCTTCCCGATTGGGAGAACCCGAACGTCGTCGGCATCAACAAACTTCCTCCGAGAGCGACGTCCTACCCGTTCGCCACCGTCGAGCAAGCCCTTACCGGCGATCGCGCCAATTCGCCTTACTTCAAGCTCCTGAACGGTGACTGGAAGTTTCATTGGGTGGGCAAGCCGGCCGACCGGCCGAAGGACTTCTATCAGCCTGAGTTCTATGACGCCGACTGGCGCACGATCCCGGTGCCGAGTTGCTGGGAGACCGAAGGCTACGGCATCCCGATCTACTCGAATGTTCGGTATCCGCACCCCGCGAACCCGCCGTTCATCCCGCACGAATACAACCCGGTCGGCTCATATCGACACGAGTTCGAGATCCCGAAGAACTGGGAGGGCCGCCGCACGATCCTGCGCTTCCAAGGCGTGTACTCGGCGTTCTACGTGTGGGTGAATGGTCAGAAGATCGGCTACAGCGAGGACAGCAAGGGTCCCGCCGAGTTCGATATCACGGGCGCGCTCAATCCGGGCCAGAACCTGCTAGCGGTTGAGGTGTATCGCTGGTGCGACGGCAGCTATCTGGAAGACCAGGATATGTTTAGGTTTGGCGGCATCTTCCGTGATGTATCGCTAATGTCGTTTCCCCAAATCGCCATGGAGGACGTCACGCTCAACCTGAGCTACAACGACACGTGGGGCAATGCCAGTGCCGATGTTAGGATCGACAGCCCGGCGTTCAAGGTCGGCGACGAACTCGTGCTACGGAGCCAGCTCTTCGATGGAGTGGACGCGGTAGGCGAGGGCATGGAGAGTCGGATCAAGCGCGAAGGTCAGAAGCCCATCTTTGGAGTCTCCGCGCCAATCCGTGAACCGAAGCTCTGGAATGCTGAAACGCCCCATCTGTACAACTTAGTGCTGACGCTTCAAAAGCCGGACGGTTCGGTGCTGGACATGCGCTCGTTCAGCGTCGGATTCCGAACCATAAGCTGGGGCGGCGGCGTGTTCAAGGTCAACGGCCAGCCGGTGAAGATCAAGGGCGTCAACCGCCACGAACACGACCCCGACACCGGTCGCACCATCACCCGCGAGCGCATGCTTCAGGACATCCTGATCATGAAGCGGCACAACATCAACGCCGTCCGGTGCTCGCATTACATGAACGACGAGCACTGGTATGAGCTCTGCGACCAATACGGCTTGTACGTCATCGACGAGGCAAACATCGAATCCCACGGCATGGGCTATGACTGGTCAAAGACCCTCGGCAACCAACCCATTTGGGAGACGGCCCACCTCGACCGCACCCGCCGCATGGTGCAGTGCCACCGCAACCACCCGTCGATCATCATGTGGTCGCTGGGGAACGAGGCCGGTCCCGGGGTGAACTTCCGCAAAACTTCAGCCCTGGTCAAGAGCCTAGACACCAGCCGCCCCGTCCACTACGAACGCTACAACGAAGTCGCCGACGTGGACAGCGTGATGTATCCGGGCGTGGATTACGTGGTCGGGCAAGGGAAGACAACCTCAAAGAAGCCATTCTTCGTGTGCGAATACGCCCACGCGATGGGCAACGCCGTCGGCAACTTGTACGAGTATGTCGAGGCGTTCTACTCCAGCGACCGCAACATGGGCGGCTGCATTTGGGACTTCGTCGACCAGGGTCTGCGCAAGCCGATTGAAGGCGGTCTGCCGGTGCCCAAAGCCTGGCGGATTCCCATCGGAGGACCTGCCCCCAAAGTTTGGGAGCGGCCCTGGTTCTATGCTTACGGCGGCGATTTCGACGACCATCCGAACGATGGCCCCTTCTGCGGGAACGGCTTGATTTTGCCCGACCGGCAGATCACGGCGAAGATTCTTGAGGTCAAGAAGACGTATCAGAACGTCGTTACGAAGCTCATCTCGGCGCGCGAGATTGAGATCACCAACCGGTTCTCGTTTACGAACCTCAGGGAGTTTGAGGTGAGTTGGGAGTTGCAAGAGGATGGCGTGGTTATGGGTGGCGGCAAGCTGCAGCTTGACGTCGCGCCGTTGAAGTCGGCGAAGGTGGACATCCCGTTCCCCAAGTTCACACCCAAGCCGGGTGCCGAGTACTTCATGCGCGTCAGCTTCCGGCTGAGGGCAGACACGGCGTGGGCGAAAAAGGGCCACGAGATCGCATGGGACCAGCACCCCCTGCCCTTCACGGCGGACGCAGCCGTCGCCGAACTCGGCGATCCCGCCCGTCTGACCGAGACGCTGACGATCGCGGGCACCAACTTTACGGCTGAGTTCGACTCCGTCACGGCCATGCTCTCTTCGTACAAGGTGAACGGCAAGGAAATGCTTGGCGAGGGCTTCAAGCTCAACATCTTCCGCGCCTTCACTGACAACGACGTGTGGTTCCAAAAGGCATTCTGGGAGAGCGGCCTTGGCACGCTGGTCAATCGCAAGCGAAGGTTGCTCATCGGCGAAGTCATCAAGGGCGCCGTGCGCGTCACGTCCACGCTCGAGGTCCGCGGCTTCAAAGGCACTGGCTTCGATCATCAGATGATCTACACCTTCCTGGGTGACGGCACCGTCGTCATCGACAACATCATCGAACCCTACGGCAACTTGCCCTCGATACCGCGCATCGGCCTCATTGGTCATGTCGCCGACGACCTTGGGAACCTCACTTGGCTCGGACGGGGCCCCGGCGAGTCCTATCCCGACCGCAAGCACTCCACCGAGATTGGCCGCTTCGAAAGCACCGTCGACGACCAGTTCGAAGAGTATCTACGCTGGCAGGAGAACGGCAACAAGGAAGACACCCGCTGGGTTGCGCTCACGAACGACGTGGGTGAGGGGCTGATCATCCAGGGCGACCTGAGCTTCAGCGCCCATCGATTCACGCCCCAGCAGGTCGACAGCAGCCGCCACGAGAACGGCGAACTCCGCAAGTTCGTCCCGCTCGTGCCGCGCAAAGACATCGTGCTGACGCTCGACTTTAAGCAGATGGGCCTTGGCGGCGCGTCATGCGGCCCCGGCCCGCTGGCGCAATATCTCTGTCGCGCAGAGCGAATCCAGTGGCGACTCGTGATGCGGCCGTATCGCAAGGGTGCGGAGCGCGAGGCAGTTCCGGTGGTTCCCATGCCAACGATCGAGCGAGGCGAGGATGGTGTCGTCCGCATCACGGGAGCCGAAGGGAGCAAGGTGCTGTCCGATTTCCCCCCTCGCCCCTCAGGGGAGAGGGGGCCAGGGGG
>CAZPHD010000027.1:0-35620 GCA_964586225.1 uncultured Fimbriimonadaceae bacterium | reverse complement strand
TTTCCCGCAAGGCGGCACCATCATGGCGTGGGCCGAGCGCGATGGCTGGATCCGCAGCCCACCGGTGAGCATGACGTTCCCGCCCATCCGCCCGATCTATCCGCTCGATAACAACGGCTGGAAAGTAACGGCTTCCGGCTTCGAACCCGGCGAAGGCGAACCCGAGAACGCCATCGACACCAACCCCGACACCTTCTGGCACACCCAGTACACGCCCACTACTCTGCGGCACCCGCATTGGATTCAGCTTGATCTCGGTGTTAGCGTCGAGCTTGGGGGTATCCGCTACCGGGGACGCCCCACCAACGTCAACGGTCGGGTAGCAAAGTTCGCGGCGTACGTCGGCGACGATCCCGAGAACCTCACCCTCGCCTATGAAGGCGCGTTCGACAACCACAGCGATCCCCAGGCCGTATTCTTTGCAGAAGCAAAGCGCGGTCGCTACGTGCGGCTGGTCGCGCTAAGCGAAGTGAACGGCGGTCCCTGGGCGTCGGTCGCTGAGCTTCTTCCGCTGAAGGCAAAACCATGAACATCTCACTACTTCGATCTCTGGTCGGTCGCCAAGTGTCGATCCACTCAATCTCCGGCCAGTCCGGCTATAAGGACGACGGCATCGTCCGCAGCGTCGACGATCAGGTCATTGTGATCGAAGGGAAGAAGCAGGAAGCGATGTACTTCATCATCGCCAACATCCGCCTCATAAAGGTCGTGGAGTAGCCCTAAGCAAACACCCGAGCGAGCATCCAAGCCGCCACCACGAACACGAGCACCGCAAACCCGACTCGCAGGTGGTCCTTGGGGGCTCGCTCGCGGAGCGGCATGCCGACCAGCAAGCCCAAAAGCCCGACCCCCAATACCGGCAATAGCACGTCCCACGCGATGGGCCGCCCCAACTCGCCCGCGAAGCCCACGAGTGACTGCAGAGCGATCACCATCAAGGATGTCGGGATCGCCCGCCGAATATCCACGCCGAGCAACAGCGTGAGCGCTGGCACAATGAGGAACCCGCCGCCTGCTCCCAGCGTGCCGCTCACGAGCCCAATCAGGAGACCTAGAACCCCGACGACGACCGCCGACACCGCCCGGGGTTCGCCCTCGGGTGTCTTCCGAACCATTCGAGCCCCCACGATCAGCATCAGCACGGCAAACGCGACCAGCAGGAAATCGTCCTTCGCCAATCCCGCTACCGTCGACGGTAACTGCGGCACCACCACCGCCCTCGCCATGAACGCGCCGATCGCCGACGGCACTGCAATCAGCAACGCCGCCCGCAACTCCACTTCGCGTCGCAACAACCCCTGAGCCGCCCCGACCAGGCTTGCGATCCCCACCACGAACAGCGAGGCCCCCGTCGCTTGGGTGGCCGCCATACCGAAGAAGCCCACCAAGATGGGCACGGTCAGAATGCCGCCCCCGCCTCCCAACAGGCCAAGGAGCACGCCCATCCCAAACACGGCGATCCAGCTCAACACAATGAATAGAGAGACGTCGTGACCTCAGTGTGATTCACGGCGCACACACCGACTGGTCCAGCTCCTGCCGAACCATCGCCCGCGCCCGCAATAAGCGCGACTTCGTGGCGGCCACGCTCAGCCCCAGAGCCTCCGCCGCTTCAGGGACGGTCTGCTCGTCCAACTCGCATCGCTCATAAACCTCCCGATAGGTCTCGGGCAGGGCGGTGACGGCGTCGCGCACGCACCCCTTGAGGATGGCGAGGTCAAAGTTAGCGTCGTCACCTGCCGTGAGCCCGCGCTCTTCGGCAAACTCCAGCGCGTCGGCGATCCCGTTGTGGTGCCGCATCCGCGTGCACACCCGCCGACCGATTGTGGCCAACCACGCGCGGAACGTGTCTTCCGAAGCAAGCTGGTCCGCTGCCCGAAAAGCATGCATCAGCGCCGTCGCGAGCGCATCCTCGGCGTCTTCCCGCTGGCCACACACCCGCACCATCTGCCGGTACACGGCGTCTTTGTGCTCATTGACCAACTCCTCAAATCGCGAAGCTTCAAGCGGCATTCCCGTGTTCTACCCGCCGATACACCAACGGCTCTCGCCGTCGATCCTCATGTCGGCGAGGTTTTTCGGCCATATTCATGCCTATGCTTGCCACCGTGATTGCCGCATTGGTGTTCCCGTCCTCCATGACCGTCGATCGCGGGGACTACGTGATCCATGCCGACATCGTGGGTCGGGGACGCCCCGTCGTTGCCATCGCGGGCGGGCCTGGGTTCAGCGGGCAGTCGGTATGGGCGATTGGGTTTGGCCTGCGAGAGCGGTGCCGCACGTACCTCTTTGATCAGCTCGGCACGGGCCGGAGCCGCATGAAGTCGGGCAAGCTCGCCGACGCGATCAGCCTCGAAAACACCATCGCCGACCTCGAGGCCGTTCGCAAACAAGCCGGGCACACGAAGTGGACCGTCGTCGGTCAAAGCTGGGGCGTGATTGTGGCCCTCACCTATGCCGCCAAGCACCCAAACGCGATTGACCACCTCGTCCTGACCAGCATTCCGGGGATCGGTCACGACGGCGATGTCCTCAGCCAAAACCTCAACAAGCTGATTCCGCAGTCGGTGTTCGACAAGCTTCTTGCCGAGGACCTTCGCGAAGACCTCACCGAAGAGCAGAAGATCGAGTCGCAGGTGATGTCGGTGATGCCGTACTACTTCCGCGAGCCGGAATACGTGGCCAGCCTCATGAAAGACTTGCCGCCGAACCTGTTCTCGGCCCCGGTCTTCATCGCGCTTCGGCGACACATCCGGAATCCGGCGGCGTACGGGCCGTTGCTCCCCAAGCTGCGCGAGGCGAAGTTTCCGGTGACGATGATCCAGGGCCACCAGGATCCTTGTGGAGCCGCGATGCCGTTCCTGCTGAAGGAGGCGTATCTCCCGCAGGCTCATGTCGAGCTCCTTGACCGATGTGGCCACTTCGGCTGGATCGAGCAGTCGGCGCTCTTCTTCTACGCGCTTTTCAACCGGCTCAAGCAACCGCTACCCGACTGGGTCGAGCACGGCTTCGAACTTGAGCACCCCGCGCAGGACCGCGAAGCCGCCGCGCGGAAGCAGTTCGGCTGGCCGTTCGGCCACGTGGTGGGGAAGGAATGAGAGGGCAGTGTCAAGAAACAGCCCGAGATACCCTGGGCAACATCTGATGCTGGAGGAACCAAGAAGGGAGCCCATCTGAACGAGGGCTCCCCAAAGCAAACTTGCAAGCCATCAAGTGGTTAGGCCGCTTTCTTCTTGGTGTTCTGGCCGCCATCGACCATCTGGAACGAAACCGGACCGATGATGTTGAGATACACCGGCGGGCTCACCTGTCCCGTTGCGGTGTTCACAAACTGGTAACCCACCGCATAGTATCCGGGAGGCACGGTCACCGTCGTGCTCAACGTGCCCGTGATGAACCGGAAATACTTCCCGATCTTGTACGCCCCGTCGACCGGGTCGGCAATGGCACTCGATACCTTCTGGAGCAGCAGCGCCGTCGTGATGTTCGTGCCGTTCGGAGCCGACGCCGTGAAGTCGATGACTCCCGGGTTCTCGGACTCGGCCGTAACCGTGATGGTGTCACCCGCAAATGCCGTAGCCGGGGGCGTCGTCGGTGCGGTTCCACTTGCGTTCACCGCATACCAGCGCGCCGCCAGTCGCACGAACGTGTTGAAGCCTCTCGACTTGTACTTCTTCTGCGTGATGTCCTCTTCGATGGAGAGTTCATCGGCATAGTCACGCCACGCCGTCGCCTGCGTCACGTTCAAGGTACGCCACTGCTGGGTGGACTTCTTGAAGTTGTTACGGACGGCTTGTTGGGCCGCCGTGTTGGGATTGGTCGGGGCCTCAAACTCGGCCATCTCTGTGCCGAATCGAGTCGATTTGTATACGACCCCTCCCATGCGACCGGACATCGCTTCGAGGAAGGGTGCTAACCGTAGTTTAGCCAACTGTGGTATTCCTTAGGCTCGCCGTAGATTTGTGCTTCCGCACCCAGCCGCCTATTGAAGGTTTCGGTACCCTCATTTGGAATCCTTAGGGGCTTTTCGCAAATCTCATTCCCTAACCGCCAAGCTTAGATTCAAACTAACTTGCCGCGTAAACGTTGTGGTCCTTATCCCGATACCGCTCGTTGAAGTGAAGCGCAAGGGCTTGAACCTTCGTCTCAAACACATCCGGCGTGTATTTCTCGGGTAACCCTGCATCGAGCACAGATTCAATGCAGATCAGCACCTGAGACCGCGAACTCACCCGAGACCGCCAATCCAGATTCAACACCGCCCGGATACGTTCAAGCAACTCCCGCGCCACCTTCTTGACCTCGCTTCGCTCTCTATCCGAAAGCTCAGGCGCTGGTCGAGTCAGAATGTCGAAGATCACGAGCTCTTCCTCAGTCAAGTTCTCGCGAACATGACGCCGCTCTTCGTCCCCAAGCTGAAGCGTGAGCTGCAGTAGCGCTTCTAGGAGTTCATCGATACCTGCCGCGACCGAGTTGTAGGTTGCGATGAGTTCTTCAAACTCAGAAAGGAAGTCCGCCCGAGTAGGATTCAGCATGAGCATGCGGTTCAAACGCGCCTTGATCGCCGCCTTGAGTTGCTCGAGGTCAGCCGTTGAATTCCTCGCTAGCCCCTTTGCTTCAGCAATCTAAGGCCGTTTCCCACGACCAGCAAGCTAGCTCCAAGGTCCGCGAACACGGCCATCCACAGTGTCGCAATTCCGAAGAATGCGAGAACAAAGAAGACCACCTTCACGCCAATTGCAAATGCGATATTTTGCTTCAGAACTGTCGAAGCCAAGCGGCTCAGGCGGATAAACTCCGGGATCTTGCGAGGGTCGTCCTGCATCAGGGCGACGTCGGCGGTTTCGATCGCCGTATCAGTGCCGGCGACGCCCATGGCGAAACCGATAGTTGCCTTGGCGAGGGAGGGAGCGTCGTTCATGCCGTCTCCAACCATACCGACGTGGGCGCCCTCGGCGATCAATTCCTCAACGATCTTCAGCTTGTCCTCAGGCAAGAGGTCACCACGGGCATCATCAATGCCCAACTGGCGAGCGATCGCCTTAGCGGTGGTCTCATTGTCCCCGGTCAGCATCAGAGTCTTCACGCCCATCTCGTGGAGTTCCCGGATCGCTTGGATGCTGGTTTCACGAAGGGTATCCGCGACGGCTATGACGCCAAGCGGCTTCGTCTCATCGGCGAGGATAACAACCGTCTTACCCTCCTTCTCTAGCCTTTCGAGAATGACCTCGACTTCCGGGCTACAGTGGCTTTCCTCATGGGCGAGGCGGTGGTTGCCGATGAAGTACAGTTTGCCGCCCAGCTTGCCCCTGACCCCTCGGCCGGTAATGGATTCAAAGTCGGTGACCGGCTCAATCTCCCCGCCGAAGGCCTCGACGATTGCGGTGGCAACGGGGTGTTCGGACGGCGCGTCCAGGCTTGCGGCAACGCGAATGACTTCGTCCTCAGAGGTGCCGTTCAGGGAAACGACGTCGGTCACCTTAGGAGTGCCGTGGGTCAAGGTGCCAGTCTTGTCTAGGGCAAGAATGCCGATTCGACGCCCCTCTTCGATGTACACGCCGCCCTTAACCAGAATGCCCCTCTTAGCCGCGGAAGCAAGGGCACTGACGACGGTCACGGGAGTCGAAATGACGAGCGCACAGGGGCAAGCGATGACGAGCAGGACCAGCGCCTTGTACAGCCAGGGCTGGAACGCTTCACCGAGGAACAGCGTGGGGATTGCAGTGATGAGGATCGCAAGAATCACAACGACCGGCGTATAACTGCGAGCGAACGAGTCTACAAATCGTTGCGTGGGCGCCTTCTGCCCTTGCGCCTGCTGGACGGCGCGGATAATGCGGGCCAGAGTGGTCTGACCTGTGTTTGCGGTGACTTCGAACTCGAAGGCTCCCTTCTCATTGACGGTGCCCGCGAACACGTGATCGCCGGGAGCCTTGCCGACGGGCATGCTCTCGCCCGTGATCGGGGCCTGGTTGACGGAGGATGAGCCAGCGGTCAACTTGCCGTCCAGCGGGATGCGCTCTCCCGGTCGCACACGCAGCGTTTGTCCGACATTTACCTGGCTGGCAGGCACTTCATTCCAGTCGCCAGTCGCGCCTTTGACCCAGGCCAGCTCGGGCGAGAGTTCCATGAGCGAGCGGATCGCGTTACGCGCACGTTCCAGCGAGAAGGCCTCAATCATCTCCGCTACGCCAAAAAGGAAGACGACCATCGCCGCCTCGGGCCATTCTCCAATAGCCGCTGCGCCAATAATGGCGATCGTCATCAAGAAGTTGATGTTCAACGTGAATGTCTTTAGAGCGATGAATCCCTTGCGCAACGTCTCCCGTCCGCCAAGGGCCATCGACGCGATTGCCAATGCGACCACCGGCCAGGACCTCTCCTGGCCCGAGGTCCAAGCGCAGACCTCGGCTCCCAGGGCAAACACACCCGCGATAGCCATCAGCCAACGCTCGCGCAGCGGCACTGCTGGGCCCCGCTCCGCGCGACTCGGCTTGGCGGGGCCATGCTCGCGCCCCGCGTGAGCATGGCCGTCTCCCACTGACAAGGTCTGCCCAGCCTCCATCAACTCCGGTCCCATCCCAATCGAGTTGAGTGCATCAATCAGCACCTGCGCGTTGCCCAAGCGGTGACTAACGGTTAACACGCGGTTCATCAAGTCGAACTCAAGCTCATCAATCTCCTTGATTCGGCCAAGACGGTTATGGATGATCTGCTCCTCCGTTGCGCAGTCCATTTTGCCGATGTAGAAGACGGACTTCATAGCTCCTCCGGAACCTCATTATCTCGTTCGAACCACGTATACAACACTGGCAGCACAAGTAGCGTCAGGAGCGTCGCTGAAGCGATTCCGCCAATCACCACCGTCGCCAAAGGCCGCTGCACTTCAGCGCCAATACCCGTGTTCAAAGCCATCGGAACGAAGCCCAGTGCCGCCACCAACGCCGTCATCAAAACCGGCCGCAACCTGTGCTGCGCGCCTTCGCGGACCGCCTCGGCCACGAGCATCTTGTCCTCCTGGCGAAGACGATTGATTGCCGACACCATCACGACGCCGTTCAACACCGCCACTCCCGAGAGCGCAATAAATCCCACGCCCGCCGAGATGCTGAAGGGCAAGCCCCGCATCCAAAGCGCAAGGATGCCTCCGGTCACGGCAAGTGGCACGCCCGTAAAGATCAGGAGCGCCTGCTTCACAGAGCCAAAGGTCATGAACAGCAGCGAGAAGATGAGCGCGAGGGCAAGGGGAACGACGATCGTCAATCGCGCGCTGGCTTGCTGCAAGTTCTCGAACTGCCCTCCCCAGGTGATGTAGTAGCCCTCGTCCAGCTTCACTTTCTGATCAATCGCCTTCTGAGCGCTCGCCACAAAGCCGGCAAGGTCGGTGTCCCGCACATTAAGCTGAACAACCACGCGTCGCTTTCCAGACTCACGACTGATCTGGGCGGGTGCCGGTTGTTGATCGATATGGGCAAGGCTGGAGAGCGGTACCGATTCCCCGTTCGCCAGCTTGACCGGCAGGTTTGCAATCGACTCGGCGTTGTTTCGCACCTCTTCCGGCAGCCGAACAATGAGATCGAAGCGTTTATCCCCTTCACGAATCTGCCCAATCTCCTCACCTCCAAGTGCCGAACTAATCAGCTCCTGGACTTCGTTCACCGACACGCCAAAGCGACCAATGGCGTCACGATCTATGTCGATCTGGAGAACAGGAATCGGTTCGACTTGCTCAACCTCGACATCGGCGGCGCCAGGGATCTCAGCAACCACTGCCCTGATCTCCTCCGCCTTCTGGCGCAACACTTCCAGGTCTTCGCCAAAGACTTTGATGCCAACATCAGCCTTCACACCGGACACGAGTTCAGAGAAGCGCATCTCGATTGGCTGTGAGAAGTTGTAGCCTTGACCCGGCACCTCGTTGAGTTTCTCCTCGATCTCCTCGCGGATTTTCTCCTTGGTCATGCCGGGGCGCCACTCGTTACGCTCCTTCAGCATGATGAAGCTGTCCGTGAGGCTCAGCGGCATGGGATCGGTCGCGACCTCCGGCGTTCCGCTTCGCGAGAACATCGTGATCACTTCCGGAACTTCCAAGACCTTCTTCTCGGCGGCCGTCACCAGCCGGATCGTCTCCTCGGCGTTAACCGTTCGGATCCGGATGGGTTGGACCACAAGATCACCCTCGTCCAACGTCGGGATGAACTCGGCCCCAAGAGTCGTGAATAGCCATGCGGACACGGCCAACAGAGCAACCGCCCCACCCACGACCGCCATCTTCGCCTTCAAAGCAAACGCAAGCGTGGGTTGATAAACCCGGCTGAAGAAACCCATGATCGGGTTCTTCCCTTCGCGAGTATCTCCCGAAAGCACGAGGCTGGCCAGAGCAGGAACCAGGGTAAGCGTCAACACGAGGGCCCCGATGAGCGCAAACACGACCGTGAAGGCCATCGGCTTGAACATCTTGCCTTCGGTTCCTTCAAGGGCAAGGATCGGCAGATACACCACCGTGATGATCGAGACTGCAAACGCCGTCGGCTTGGCGACTTCCTTCGAGGATTCCCACACGACGTGACGCACCTCGTGCCGTTTCAGCGTCTTGCCCGCGTGCTCGCGCGCCTCCGCCAAGCGGCGAACCGCATTCTCGATCATGACGACCGCCCCATCAACAATGAGCCCGAAGTCAATTGCACCCAGGCTCATCAGGTTGCCCGAGATGCCCCACTGATTCATCATGCCAATTGCAAAGAGCATCGACAGCGGAATCGCACACGCGACGATCAAAGCGCCGCGCCAATTGCCGAGGAGAGCCAGCAGAACCACAATCACGAGAATGCCGCCTTCGAGCAAGCTCTTCTCGACCGTTCCCACGGTCTTGTTGACGAGGTGAGCGCGGTTGTAGACCGTTGTCAGTTTGACGTCTTCGGGCAACTGCGCCTTGATCTCCTGGATCTTCGCATCTATGGCCTGCGCTACTGTTCGGCCGTTGGCGCCTTTAAGCATCATCCCGATAGCAAGCAGCGCTTGGTGTCCGTCCTTTGTGCTTAAGCCAGTTACCACCGGCGTTCCGGTTGTAACTTCCGCTACATCGCGGACCAGTACAGGCGTGTCTCCTTCACTCGAAACCGAAATCGTTTCGATCGCCTCCGGCGTGGCCGCCATGCCAACCGATCGGATCAGGGTCCGCTCGCCGCCTGAATCAAGAACTCCACCGCCCGCGTTCTGGTTGTTGTTCTGCAGCGCTTCGATCAAGTCATGAATGCCAAGTCCGCGCGCTTGCAACCGCGACAAATCGGCGATTACCTGATACTGTTTAACATTGCCATCCGCCACGTTGACTTCCGCGACGCCGGCAACCGAACGCAACTGCGGTGCGATTTGCCAGTCCATGATCGTTCGCAGGTCGGTGATCGAGCGCTTCTCGCTCTCGACGGCGAACATGTAGATGTCGCCAAGGCCGGTTGAGACAGGCCCCATTTGCGGAGCTTCTATGTTCGCGGGCAGTTCGGCTCCAACGCGGCTGAGCCGCTCGTTGACCAGCTGGCGAGCGAAGAAGATGTCGACGTTGTCTTGGAATGTAACCGTGACTTGCGAGAGTCCGTATTGGCTGAGCGAACGCGTGTTCTTCACGCCGGGAAGGCCCGACATCGCGGTCTCGATGGGAAACGTAACGAGTCGCTCTACTTCCTCAGGCCCCATCCCGCCGGTCATCGTGTTGATCGCCACCTGATTGGTGGTGATGTCGGGGACGGCGTCCAGGTTGAGTCGAGTCCACGAAAAGAGACCCCACACGACAAGTCCGATCGTTGCCGCGAAAACCAGCACGCGCTGGGTGAGGCTGAAATGTAAGAGGCGGTCTAACATTAGTGGTCATGCCCCTTGAGTTCGCTCTTGACCTTCTCACTCTTAAGCACGAAGGCCCCCTTGGTCACGATTCGATCGCCCACAGAAACGCCCTCCATTACCGCGACAACATCACCCTGCACGCTGCCTAATGTCACCGTGCGTTCCTCGAACTTGCCGCCGTCCTCGGCAATGTAGAGTTTTCGGACATCACCATCTTCGACAATCGCGCTTCTCGGCACCACGAGGGCCGCTGAGAGGGAACCGACCCCGAGTCGCACCATAGCCGCCATGCCGTTACGGAGGAGACCCCCCGCGTTGTCGATCAGGACGTGAACCGGCAGTGAGCGAGTCTTCGGATCCAGGCGGGAGCCAACCACCTGAATCACACCGCTGAAGCTACGATTCGGAAACCCGCTCACACTGACCTGTGCTGAGCTACCTACCTTGGCCAACCCAACCTGCTTGTCCGAAACTTGCGCCACCACCAAGACGGAGCTGAGGTTCTCTATCTCGCAGAGCTCCGTCGTGCGCTCTACAGCTTGGCCAAGCGTCGCTTCGAGGTCAACGACAATGCCGCCAATCGGCGCCTTCACAACGAGCGAGCCCCCCGATGCCTGCCCCGATCCCGCCAAGGCCGAGTAACCCACCCGGGCTGCCTCGACGCCCTTTCGCGCTGCGACCACATCTGAGGCGGCCGAGTTTAGACGAATGCGGGCCTGTTCAACTTCCAAGTTCGCATTGCGCACCTCGGCCTCCGCCGCCTGGATCTCTCGCGAGTTGGACAGTCCCTGGTCCGCGATCTTGCGTTCACGCTCATAGGCGGCTTTCGCTAGCTCAATCCCCCGCTCAGCATTGCGCTGGCGAATCTGGTCCGTCGCGACTTCAAGCCGGGCCTGTTCGAGTTCTGTCCCGGAAATCAGTTCTTGCTTGTAGAGCTTCTCCGCACGCTCAAGCTGGACCACGTGGATCGCTTGATCCTGCTTGCCGCGCTCCAACTCGGCTTCGGCGTCGGCGACTTCCTTTTGCGCTGCTTGGAGGGCGGGCTGGCTAAACGCCCCCGTCTTTGCGAACGACTGCTGCCGCGCTAAGAGCTGTCGTGCCGTGCGCAGCTTCGCACTGGCGAGGTCGATTTCCGCCCGGGCTTCGTTCACCGCGGCCTGAGCGGACACGACGCCCTGTTGAGCCTGAATGATTCTGGCTGAAGCTTCCGCCAAGTCGCCCGATCGCAGGGTCGCAATAGGCTGTCCCGCGCGAACTCTGTCGCCGGGCTTGACATGGATGCGAAGCACCTGGCCACTCACGGGGGGCGTGACGACGGCTCGCCCCTCTGGCAAAGTCGTGATCGCTCCGGGCGCGGAAAGCTCCTGCTGGATAGATCGTTGCACAACGAGCCCGGTTTCTATGCCCGCGATCTTGATCGCTTCTGCCGTCAAAACAATGTCATCAACGTGCTCCTCCTCCTCTTCGGGGTGCGCAGACTCACCTTCAGGGTTCGCAGACACTTCGTGTCCATGTTCGTCGACTGTGGCTGACGGGCTGCCACCTTTGCCACATGCGACAAGTGAGGCGGCCAGCGCCAACAGGAAGAAGAAATGTAGAAATCGCCTCATGGGTTCACCTCCAAAATGCGCCCGGTCGCGCGAACCAGCCGAGCCTGGGCTTGCGCAAGCCGAGACCTTGCTTCAACGTGGGCCTGCTCAATGTCTCGAAGGACGCGCGTGGCATCAAGCACTTCGATGAGCGTCGTGGCCTGTTCGGTCAATCCTGGACGGAGTCGGTCCACGAGCTCCTTCGCCCGGCCCACCAGCACTTCGTATTTGCCGACTTGGATCTTTGCGGACTCGAACTCGATCTGGGCCGCCTTCACTTCTCCCTCGGCCAACGTTAGGGCGTCGTCTAAAGCTTTGCGAGCGGCTTCAGCGCGCTGGGCCGCTGCCTTGGATTCCGCCGCAACGCGTCCGTGGTCGAACAAGGGGAACGATAGCTGCACCCTGAGTCCGTACCGATCGTTACGCTCTTGCCAAGGAGTTTTCCTCGCTTGAAGCTCTAGCTCGGGGCGTCCGCTAGCTCGCGCAATCGAAACATCCGCGTCGGCGAGCTGAGCTTGCGCCTCAAGCAGCAAGAGTTCGGGCCTCTGCCGTCGTAGCGCCGCCTGATCGACGGGCACTGTTGAAAGGCTGGGGACGCCAGCTTGGAGATCGTTTAGGTCCACCAGTCCCGAAACGGATTCGAGCTTCCTCAACGTTGCTTTCGCCTCGGCTTGGCGCTGCTCCGCGAGCAACCGTGCCTGCTCAAGATCAAGACTAACTTGGGTCAGATGGAAGCCCGGGGCGATTCCCCCTTCCACCCGCAATCGAGTCGCCTCGTGCAGCTGTTCGTAAACCGCCTGAACGGCCATAGCGCTCTTCGCCAACTCACCCGCCGAAACCGCGGCTAGGTAAGCCTCGACGACTTCTGTCTGCACGTCGAGGGAGGCTTGCCGGTAGTTCGCTTCGGCTTCAGCAATCAGAGCGCTACCCGAGCGTCGGAAGGCCCGCGTTCTGCCAAAAAGGTCTATCGGTTGCGACAAAACAAGGTCGTCGTCCGACCCTCCGGTTTCCGGATCGCTGGTGTATCCGACCGCCACCCGAGTGGCCGGGAAGGCACCGAGGGCCCGACTCATCAACTTCGCTTGGCTGAGCCGTAGGCTCGCTGCTTGTAGCAACGGACGCTGGGTTCGCGCCGAGCGTAGGGCATCGTTCAGCCCAATCTGCTGAGCCGACGCCGATGCGGCGATTGCCGCTAAACATAGAATGGATATGGTTCTCAAGACAACTCCAACTCGAGGGGGTCATAGCTCCGGCAATGCGGAGCAAACGACGAGCTCAGTTGGAGGGCGGGCCACGAGAACGGCGAACCGCCGGGGGTGCGTTGGGAAAGCCCTGCTCAAGGTGGGCGATTTCGATCCGGCACACCACGATTTGCCACCGCGGCAAGGTCACGCTCGGAGGCAAGACGAACTCAATGGACGGCTGCGGAGACGTCTGGGTAGCGGACGGTGACTCGCTGTGGTCATCACAGGCGGTCAGCGTGCAGCACGAGTGGCAGTCTTGCTCGGCCGGTGCGAAGCAAGTGTCCTGATCGTCCTGCCGGTCGGCGACCGGGTCTAGGCACGGTCCCTTCACGCAGGTCGGGCATTCTCCTCCGTCCGGCAACATCCAATCGCCCGAGCAAGCATCAGCTTGTCCGGCCAAGATGAGCCAAATCAGGATCAGCACTCGACCAAGCGGCACCTGACCAGTGTAGCACAAACACACTGGCCTCCAAACCGCAGTCCCACTAGATGCGAAACCCATCGGGGGCACTCCCAAACCTCTTCTTTATCCTGTTGATTCGGCATCCAACCCCCTTCCTTCCCTAGGGATTCCTTAGGGATTCGCTAGGTGTTCGTTAGGTTGTCCTAGTGAATCCCACGCGAATCGGCATCGAAGCCCTGCGGAAGCAAGGGCTCAGCGCCGATCATTGGACCATGGCCAAGGTCAAGACCATGCCCCTCACGGGTGGGCTTTCGGGGCGGCTCGCGGGAGTCGTGTTCGTCGAGCAGCCGTCGGCGACTGTCATGCGGCCGCGGGTGGTTCCCCACAACCCATCCACCCCCGCGCAGAACCTCTGGCGCTCGGCCATGAAGCACGCCGGGAGGGTGTATCACACGCTCGACGCCGCCCAACACTCTGCGTGGCAAGCCTACGCCTTTTCGCAAGCCGAGCCGGGGCAGCGGGCGACGCCCGTGGTGCAGACCTTTATGCGGCTCGGGGCCAAGGCGTGGCAGACGCAGGTGGCTTTGGGCTTGGAGCCGGTGATCTCAGGGTGGCCGCCTACGGTGGCTTTTGGGGGCGATTCGGTGGAGGTGGCGCTCTCGGCGACGGCCTCGGGGGTGGTGTTTACGGCTTCAACGGCGAACGCCGACGGCATCGTGACGGAGTTGCTTCTGCAGCCGTTGCCTTCGCTGTTCGCGGCGACGTTCTTGACTCGGTATCGGTCGAGGGGGTTTGTGGCGTTTGCTTCGGGGCAGTCGGTGGAGGTCGCAGCTCGCGCGGGCTGCTATGCGTGCGCAATCCGCTTCGTGCGCGTCACGACCGGCGAGCAGACGGGGCTACTGGTTTTGGGCACGATCCAAGTCTAGGGGTGGCTAGGGGAGATACTTCGCGGGGGGTGGTTCTTGTTGGGGGTTCCACGTCTCGCCCTTGGGGAGGCGGACGATCGTCAGGTTCGGCAATCCGACGAGGGGGCTGACGTCCGAGACCGGGGTTCCCATGAGGTCCAGACGCTGCAGGGCGGTGAGGCTCGACAGGGGGGAGACGTCCGTGACCGGGGTGCCCCAGAGGTCCAGACGCTGCAGGGCGGTGAGGCCCGACAGGGGGGAGACATCCGAGACCTGGGTGTTCGGGAGGTGCAGCATCTGCAGGGCGAAGAGGTCCTGCAGGGGGGAGACATCCGAGACCGGGGTGCTCCAGAGGAACAGTCTCTGCAGGGCGGTGAGGCCCGACAGGGGGGAGACGTCTGAGACCTGCGTGTTCTGGAGTGAAAGCGTCTGCAGGGCGGTGAGGCCCGACAGGGGGGAGACATCCGAGACCCGGGTGTTATCGAGGTATAGGGTCTGCAGGCTGGTTAGCCCCGACAAGGGAGTGATGTCCGACAGCTCGGTAAAGCTTAGGCTTAGAACGCTTAGGACGAACAGGCGTGAGATCGGCGAGATGTCAGAAACCGGGGTGCCATTTAGGTGAACGGTGTGTAGTGCTCTGAGGTCCGTCAGGGAGGAAAGGTCTGAGACTTGGGAGCGCTGGAGGTCTAGCGCCTGTAAGTTGGTCAAGCCTGACAGCGGTGAGATGTCTGAGGCCAGGGTGTAGCCTAGGTTGAGTAGCCGTAAGTTGATCAGGCACGAGATCGGCGAGATGTCTGAAACCGGGGTTCCACGGAGATAAAGAACCTGGATATTAGTGAGGTCGCGCAGCCGGGATAAGTCAGTGACATCAGCTAGCGAGAGGTTGACTTCCTGCACCCTGAGCCAATTCTGAGTATTGGCAGGGATGAACTCCCATCTCACGATCCGCTCATACTCGCGAAGGTCGAATCTGGTAGTGGAACACTCGGTAGGATAATCTTGGCGGGCGCGGTAGATCCAAGCGGATAGGTATCGCGGGGCAAAATCCCCCGCCGCGATGAGGAGGGCTTCGGTCGCCCGTTTAGCGTCGGCCGGAAGCTCGCCGTGGGCGGTGGCTCGGCCGGAGAGCCGTTCGAGGACGAGCGCCTCGCCTAGAGGATCGGGTTGAAGTTCAGGGATAACGGGGTCTTGATCGTCGTAGTCCCCGCTATAGCCAGCTATGAGTTGGATCTGAGCGGGATCCCAGTCAGGAATCAAGTCGTGCGAGATCGGATCGCGCTTGACGGGAAGCAGGCTTGCGAGCCCATCTATGCCAAACGTGTTGGACATCGAGACGCTCTCGGGTTGGTCGTCCCAGGGGTCTCCCGAACCCTCATCTGGCCGAGCATCGCGACCTACACCGCCGACCAGGGTGGCGAGGACGAGAAGGTTGAGGTGGCGAGCGTCTACGCGCACCGGCGTCTGGCCGTGGCCCCTCGGATGTTCGCGTAGAATCTTCTGGTCAATCACACTGCGGGCAAGCTCGGCGCGACTCCAGGAGGGGCGGTCGGGATCGCGCGAGACGGCGTCGGCATAGAAGGCCGCGAACAGCGGGCGGCCCTTGGGGTCAAGCTCGCGAAAGCGCTGAACGTGAGTCTTCAAGGCCTCGGAATCGGGCTGGATGCCATGGGTCTCCAACACAACCCGAAGGACGGAGGCCAAGGCGTCTTCACTGATCGGGGGCAAGGTGAGCGGTTCGCCGTAGCTCTGTTGATCAGCGGGAACCGAGGCGTCTTCGCTCCCATGAGAGTATCGCTTTGCCTCCCGAGCGCCATCGGAACGAGCGAACGAGCGCCACCACGGGCCGTAGTCGCTCCGTTCGAGGACAAGCAAGCGAACCCGATGAGGCCCACGATATTGGGCGATCTGGTCTACGATTTGGCCCAGCGCGGCCGCATCCCAGCGGGCAAAGACATAGTCGACCACGATCAGCGTGTCTTGCGTGACTCGCCACCTGGACCAAGTCTCAGCATCGGTGGGTTGGAGGAAGCCCGCCGTCCAGCCCTCCACGACGGCGTGCCAGCAGAGCTCTTGGGCGATGCGGGACTTGCCGGCTCCGCCGGCATCAATGACGCGCCACCACGTGAAGGGCTTCTCTTGCTCCAGAAACTCAAGCAAGCGGTTCCACTCATCTTCGCGCCCCACAAAGGGGATCGCCATGTCGCGGTAGAGAAACAGGTCGGGATCGGCGGAAGGGCGGCGGAGTTCCAGCCACGGTCGATGGCGGATGTCCTCACTGATCAGGTCAATCTTCTGCTCAATCTGCTTCAGGTCGGTGGCGAAGAGGCCGAGTTGGATGGTGAGGTCTCTTACTTCGTCAGGACTGAGGCCCAGTTCCTCGGCGGTTTGGTCGCGCTGGGCGGCGAACTCTTCGGCAACGGCGGCCTTGACCAACTCAATCATCTGTTCGGTAGGCCGGGCCGAATCTTGGCGGGCGTAGACTTGTTCAACGCGCGTGCTGAGGGCTTGGAGATAAGCCAATGTCCGCTCTCGGGCGCGGAGCTCCTCAGTTCGCTCATCATGCTCTGCCGCACTCTTCTTGGCTCGGCAGACGATGAGGGCGGCGAGAGCCACGACCGACACCCCGGCCCCGGCGACCGTCCCAATCATTCCGGCAGCCGTAGCGGTGAGGCCGAGTGCGCTAAGGACCTGGGCTTGATGCTCCGCAGGGACCACTTTGACGATGGCTTCGCTCAGTCCCTTGAGACAATCGCGAACCCCGGAGGCGGTCGCGAGCATCGCTCCACCCCGTTCGATTCCCCCTGCTGTACGCCGAAACCACGCCACGCCGACATTCTACACCTGAACTTTCAGGACGAAATCCTCGGTGCAACGGTGTTCATCGAGATGGACGCTTGAGCCAGGCTGACGCGCGCTCGGGTTGCTGGTGTTGGGTGCGACCCCCACAAACAAAAAGCGGGATGGAGCTGGAAACCAGCTCCATCCCGCTCACCAGATTAACGCCGCTTATCGCGAAACGTAGCCGTTGATGAAGTTGAAGAAGTCGGACACGCCACCGTATCCAACCTTCGTGCCGATCACCTTGCCCTCGGCATCAACGACCATCTGCGTCGGCATGGCCGTGATGTTGTAGGCCTTCGACACGGCCGGTTGAGCGTCCACGTCGATCTTGCAGAACACCAGGTCCTTGCTCAGCTTCTTGAACTCCGGAAGCGGGAACACTTCCGCGGCCAGCAGCTTGCACGGGCCGCACCACTCGGCGTAGAAGTCCACGAAGATCTTGCGATTCGTTGCCTTCGCAACCTTCTTGGCCTCTTCAAGGTCGTAGTACCACTTGTCTGAGTTCATCTCTTCGAGCGAAAGCTCGCGCGAACCGGCCGGGGCGTTGAAAGCGAACAGACCGCTGTCCGTGCCGCCCACCTTGATGTCCTTCACGTCCACAAGGGCGCGAATCACTTCGGGGCCGTCCGAGTAGGTCAGCTCGACCTGGCGGGCCATGTTGCTCGCCGGATCAATGTAGAAAGCAACCTTCTTGTTGCCCTTAGCGTCGGCCTGAGCTTCGACGACGTTCATCGCCATGCCCTTGCGGTTCTTCGTTCCCGCCGGCGTCACCTTCATCAGGTTGTCAAACGCGTTGGTTGCAAAGAAGGGAAGGAACACGCTGAACTCATCCTCGCTGAGGATCTTGCGGAGTTCGGCTTCGTTGTGAGGCGTCTTGAAGTAGGTCTTCGCCTTCTTGTCATAGGTCACGATCGCCTTGCCGTCGGCCACGATCAGTTGGTTCGGCTTGTCGATGCGCACCATGCTCGGCTTCGCCAAATCAATGCTGTAGTTGGTGGCAGTGCCACCGATGCGCTGGAAGCTCATCGTCGCGCTGACCGACGAGGCTTCGTTCATCGCCTTCACATAACCGCTGAGCGGGTTGCCGCCCTGGGCCAAAACGAGGCCGGCGACCACAACGCCAGCCAGGACCACAAACTTCTTCATAAGGTCTCTCCTGCTAACATGTCAACGCACGAGCGCGCTTCTATATAGGATAGCCCAAGAATGCGGCTCTGGGGTAGGAATTTTGGAAAAGAAGTTCTGGTGGGTCGGCGTGGCGCTCGCGGTCGTTCATTTGGGCTTTGCCCTCATGTTCGCGAATCTGACTCCGTTTAAGCAAGCGGGTGTGCTTCTGGGTCAGCGCGGCCCCGATGGCCTTCCGGCGGCCGTTCCCGACGTGGGGGCCCCCGATGAACTCCCGCACATCGTGTACATCGAGCACTTGAAGGCCGGGGAAGGCATCCCCATCCTCGATCCGCGCGATGAAAACCTCGGGCGAACCTATCAGAGTCACCAGCCGCCGCTGTTCTATGGCCTCGCCGCGCAGTGGAGCAACGTCTTCGGCGAGACGAAACTAGGCTTGCGATCGATCAATGCGCTCATCGGTGCGTTCACCGTGCTTGGGGTCTTTGCCTTCGCCTGGTGGGGAACCCAGCGGAGGGAAGTTGCCGTTGTCGCGGCGGGCTTTGCCGCGCTCTTGCCCATGCACATTGCGCTTAGTGGGGCCGTCAGTAATGATCCGCTCCTGTTCTGCCTGTGTTCGTGGGCTCTGGCGATGCTTGCTCTGATCGCCCGCAAGGGCGACGCCGCGTGCACGCGGGACACGACCGTGCTCGGCCTGATCACCGGATTGGCGTTTGTGACCAAGACGAGTTCGCTCGCCTTGTTGCCCACGATCTTCGTGGCGATGATCATTTTGCGCAAAGAGGTCAAGCTCACGACCTGGTTGCCAGGGGCGCTGGTCGCGCTAGGGCTCGGCGGTATGTGGTGGATGCGCAACATGCAGGTGTACGGCGACCCGTTCGCGATCAGCGTGTTCCAGGAGGCATTCGTCGGTTCGCCCAAGGCCGCCATGTTCCAGGAGACGCTTGGTGCCTACGCCTACTGGACCGAGTGGGTGGGTTGGTGGACCGCCCGTAGCCTCCTCGGGGTGTTTGGCTACATGGACATCTTCTTGCCGAAGCAACTGTACGGCGTGGGCTTGCTGGTGCTGGTTGGGCTGTTTGTCGTGGGGATTTTGCAGGCCATGCGAAGCGACGATGCGTCCGCTCGAAAGACGTTCGGGTTGGGGGCAGTGTTCGGGGGCGTGACGCTGTTGCAGTTCATCCAGTTCAACAACATGTACTTCCAGGGGCAGGCTCGCTATCTGTTGCCGGGTATTGCGGCGCTGGCGGTGCCGATTGCGCTTGGCGCAACGCCCGGCCGCAAGTGGATTGCGGGGGCGATGCTGCTGGTTGGACTGTTGGCTCTCGACCTCTACTTGCTCACATGGATTCCTGCTCAGTTTGCGCTACGCACAGCGGTGTAATCCGTCGTAGAATGTATCCATGCTGGCGAGTTTGTTCCTCTTAACGGTTGTTAACCCGGTGATCACCGTGGACACCCAGGCGCTGCCGCTTGCCAAGATGCTGGAGCAAGCGTCGCCGACGGGCGTTCGGTTGAGTTGTCACGAGCTTTTGGCCAGCGAGCTGCTGGCAGTGCGGGCCAGCAAGGTGCCGTTGGACACGTTCATGTCGCGCGTCGCCGAGGCCACGCTGGGCACTTGGAAACAGGTTGACGGTGGCTACCAACTTGTGCGAGCCGAGGCGAAGTGGGCCGCCGCTGAAAAGGAAGAGGCTCAACGGCGCGTGGATCTCATGCGGGAAGCGATTCTGCGCGTAACCGAGCCCACGACGAAGAATCCGCAGTTTACGGCGGCCACCGCCAAACAACTCGGTGAAGCGATGCGCGATGCCGCCTCCAAGCTCTCGACTCAAGGGGGGGCTCTGACCATCGACTGGGGCTCACTTCAAGGCCGTTCGCCCGCCGACCGGATGATGGCGCGGGTGTTGCTGTCGATTGATCCAGCGGAACTGGCGGGCATGATCGATGGCGAACGCCGCATTTGGTCCAGCCGCCCGAACCGTTTGCAGCGGCCGATGGGCCCAGCCGGTGGCCAGGCGATCGCACAGTTTGTGGAGGAGTCCAAGGTTTGGCAAGCCAATCGTCCGCCCAACGTGGATGAGGATGGCCTGAGCATGATGGGCATGCATCCGAACTGGGGTGGGGTGACCGGCACCCCCGCCAAGGTCATCCTCATTGCTAACTCGTGGTCTGCGCAGGGCTTCATCAACCTGGAGCTGAAGCTCCTGGATGATAAGGGGCGCGAACTGATCACGACCGGTACCGCGTTCAGCGCGGGCATGCGGCTCCCCAGCAAAGAAGATAAGGCACCGACGCCGCTGGCAGGCGAACCCAAGATTGAGTGGTCAAAGGAATCGCTCGTCGTGCGAGACCTCAAGTCGAGGTCAGCGGCCGAGTTGCCTGCCGAGTATCGCAAGCTCTACTTGACGCCGGAGGACGGAGACCCCTTCCATCGAGCGGCGGTGGAAGTCAGCCGCGTTTTGGCAGGTGAGCGGCCGTTTGTGGCTGTGCTCACTGACCTGATGACGCCCGCCTTCGATGCGATCTCCTCGAACTCTTCGGCATCAACCGCACGTTGGATCTTAGATCGAACGGGGCAGGTTAATCTTGCCGACCAAGACGGATGGCTGGTGATGACGCCGCGTAACCCCGTGGCAGGTCGAGCGTTGACGCTTGACCGAGCCAAGTTTGGCGCGATGGTCCGCGAGATGGAACAGCGCGGGGGGCCCAGTCTTGATCATATGCTGGTCCTGAGTCGCTCAATGAAATGTCACAGCCCGGTGTTGTCGCCTTGGCTGCGGGCGCTCTTTCCGGAGACGGCCAGCCACAGCACGCTTGCGAGTTGGGACGTGCTTCGGCTCTACGATGCGCTGAGGCCCTCGCTCGGGGCATCTGATTCCGAGTCGATGATCGTTGGGCGTCTGAGTGAGGCGGTCCGAAATCGGGTGTCGTACTTGGTCTATTCCAGCGTGTACGGGCAGATCTTGTCGTTCTCAACATCGGCCGAACCGGTTGAGGTCCCGCTTGATGAGATGGGATTGACGACGGAGCCGACTGAAGTGTGGCCGAACGGCCTACCTGCTGATTTGAGGCTGGATGTTGCCCGGGACAAGGGCGTGGTCCTAGCGGGGATCGGGAGTGATCTCGAACCGATGGAGCCGCAAGAGCTAGGCTCGCAGTTGGCGATGCGTGAGCGGCCGGACGTGTTTCCGTGGGTCACCGAGATGCCGTTTCCCGCGAAGTTTGCGGTGCTCAGCCGAACCAAGGTGACGCTGAGCTTGGGGCAGAAACCGAATGAGTGGCTGTCAATGTTTCAACTGTCGGATCTAACGAGGACGGATCGCCGGACCTATACCGTTGGAGTCTTGCCGCCGGAGATCTTCAAGAAGGTGGAGGATGCGCGGGTTGAGTCGCGGAAGGCCTATACGGGAATCGGTCAGACGGGCGGCGGGAACATTCCGCCCTTAAAGTCCCCCTAACGCTTGCCGCAGAACGTTTGCGTCGTTTTGCGCATTGGAACGTCATATCTAGATGTAGAACGATGAATCTACGCGGTCGAAGCCTGAGTCCGTACCTGAGCTTTCCGCCTTCTTGGCGGGGAGACAGGATAAGTGCGCAAAGCGATGTCCCGAGCAACGGGGCCCGTGTGCGCGTGCATGCGGGCCCCGTCTTCGTTTGCGACAAGGAAGAGCGATGAGTCAGGAAGTCTTGGTGCTGAATAGCAACTACGAGCCATTGAACGTCTGCACGTTGCGGCGGGCGATGGCGTTGGTCTTGCTGGGCAAGGCCGAGGTGCTCCATCATCGAGAGGTGCCCCTGCGCACGGCCCGAGGCGATCATCGCGCACCGTCGATCTTGAAGATGCGCTACCCGGTGCGGAGGCCAATTCCTGAGCTTCGGCTTTCACGGCACAGCATCTTGGCGCGGGACAACTATACATGCCAATACTGCGGCATTCGCGGCAAGGATCTAACCATCGATCACGTCGTGCCGCGCTGGGCGGGTGGTCCGCACACGTGGGATAACCTGGTCGCGTGTTGTCGTCGGTGCAACCTGAAGAAAGGTGACAAGACCCCCGCTCAGGCGCACATGAAGCTGTCGCGAAGACCCAAGCGACCGCACTTCGTGCCGTACCTGTCGTTGCCGGTCTACCTCAAGGCGCGGACACGGGAAGAGTGGCGGATTTTCTTGCCGGTTTTTGAAGAGTTTCCCGAGGGCTAGCTCGCCTGATTACTAGGTTTTGATACGAGATGGTCTCTTGGCCTGACTTTGCCCTTATACTATGAGATGTGGCAGGCTTTCGTCTTGCCGATCGGAGGGAATTGAAATGAAGCTTCGTGCACTCTTTGCCGCCGGGATGGTGTTGTCCGCCATGTCCGCTATGGCCCAGGTTGTGGACTTTGAAGATCTGCCGAACACAAGCCCTGATTTTACGCTCCATGGGTGGAGCGTGCTCAGCGGTGGGTACATGTTCGACTCGACGACGCAGGTGAGTAACTCGGGCGCCATTGCCAGCTGGGGCAATCCCGGATTTGGCTACTACACCGGATCAGTTGCGATCTTCGCTAACTATGCGGAAGACGTCTTGGTTATGAGCCGAGCTGACAGCCAGGCGTTTGACGTCCTGTCGATAGACATGGCCGACGTGTTCCTGGGTAGCACGGGTCAGACGGTGACGCTGATCGGCACCCGTGCCGACCTCAGCACGGTGACCAACACGATCACGCTCAGCCCTAGCACCGCGTTGACCACGTATAGCCTCACGGGAATGACCAACATTGTCAATATGACACTCGACGATACGGCTGGTTCGTGGTTCCAGTTCGACAACATCGTCACGGAAGCCGTGCCGGAGCCTGCGACCATGGCCGTTCTCGGCCTCGGCCTTGCCGCGATGGCTCGCCGCCGCCGCAAGTAGCGATTCGCCACCATGCGGCTGCGAGAGCAGTCGTCTGCAAAAAAATTGAGCGCGACCTCGGTCGCGCTCTTTTTTTGAAGAAGTTGTTCGGTAAACTTCCAAATTCGACAATGGCGCGCTACAATAACGCAATCGCCAACCACGGATGGAGGGTTTGATGAACGTACTTCAGATTCAAGGAGGACGGCAGTTGATCGGCGAAGTAGAAGTCGCTGGAAGCAAGAACGCCGCCCTTGCGCTTATGTCCGCTGTGCTGCTCGTCGAAGGAACGACGGTCTTGCACAATGTCCCTGCGGTGTCCGACACCCGAATCAAGGCTCATTTGCTTGAGCGATTCGGCGCTAAGGTCCATTGGCGGGAGGGCTCGCTTTTTGTGGACTGTTCAAACGTCCACGTCGGTGAACTCGACGAAGAGACCGTGCGACTGATTCGCACCTCGTTTTATTTGCTTGGCCCAATGCTGGCCCGCGTGGGCCACGTGGAGCTCCCTGCGCCCGGTGGATGCAAGATCGGACAACGTCCGGTGGATTTCCACCTTAAGGGCCTGGCGTTGCTCGGAGCCGAGATCGAGCTTGATGGCGGCCGCTACATCGCTCGCACCACGGGCCTCAAGGGTGCCGAGATTTACCTCGACTTTCCCAGCGCGGGGGCCACTCAGCACCTGATGTCGGCGGCCGTCCTCGCCAAGGGCGTTACGGTGATTCAGAATGCGGCGGTCGAGCCCGAAGTGACCACGCTGGCCGCATTTCTCAATCGGATGGGTGCGCGCATCGAGGGTGCGGGCACGAGCACGATCACGATCATCGGCGTCGATCAATTGGAACCGTGCGAGTTTCGCGTGCCGAGTGACCGACTTCAGGCGGGCACATTCTTGTTGGCCGGCGCGGCTACGCGGGGAGACGTGACGGTTCACGGCATCATGCCCGACAATCAGACCGCCCTCGCGAACAAGCTTCGAGAGGCCGGAGTAGAAGTGACCGAAGGCCCGGACTGGATTCGCGCAGTTGCGAAGAAGCGTCTGAAGGGCATCCGCGTCAAGACCATGCCCTATCCTGGATTCCCGACGGACATACAACAGCCGATGGCGGCCTTGTTGTGCCTTGCCGAAGGAAGCAGCGTGGTCGAAGAGACCATCTACGAATCTCGAACCGGTCATGTGCCTGAACTTCAGCGCATGGGGGCACGCATCCGGGTTGAGGGCGGTCGACTGACGCTCATCAACGGAGTAGAGAAGCTTCAGGGTGCCCACGTTGAAGCGAGTGATCTGCGCGCTGGAGCGGCCCTCGTGGTTGCTGGACTCGCCGCGGCTGGGGAGACGGTTATTCGCAACGTCCACTTCATCGACCGAGGCTACGAGAATCTTGAAGCGTCGCTCCGTTCCCTGGGCGCGGTGATTGAGCGCATTGATGTCGGTGAGTCTGATCTGACCAGCTCGCGGGAGTTTGACGCCTAGTTGAAGTTCGCGGCGGAAATCGGGATTGACCTTGGCACCGCCAACATCTTGGTGTTTCGCCGCGGCAAAGGTGTCGTGCTCAACGAGCCGACGGTGGTCGCGATCGCGGTCAACACGGGCAAAGTGTTGGCAGTGGGCAATGAGGCGCGCGACATGTTGGGCCGAACCCCCGGCAACATCGTCGCGATCCGTCCGCTCAAAGACGGCGTGATCGCCGACTATACGACCACGCTCAAGATGCTCGAGTACATCTTGGACAAGGTCTGTGGGAAGCGACGCGTGTTTCACCCGAAGGTGCTGATCTGCGTGCCGAGTGGTGTCACCAACGTCGAACGCCGCGCCGTTATCCTTGCCGCCAAGGAAGCTGGGGCCGGCGATGCCATGACCATCGAAGAGCCCATGGCCGCGGCCATCGGGGCCGGATTGCCGATTTCTACACCGGGTGGAAACATGGTGGTGGACATTGGCGGCGGCACCACGGACATCGCGGTCATCAGCCTCGGCGGCATCGTGTTGTCGCAAAGCCTGAGGGTCGCCGGCAACAAGATGGACGAGGCGATTATTCGCCATATTCGCAACACTTACAACCTCATGGTGGGCGAGCCAACCGCAGAAGAGATCAAGATCAAGATCGGATCGGCGTGGCCCCTCGAACCAGAAGTGCGGATGGAAGTGCGGGGCCGCGATCTCGTTGCCGGTTTGCCGAAGACTGTCGAGGTGAGCAGCCACGAAATCCGCGATGCCTTGGTTGAACCGGTTCGCCAAATCGCCGAGAAGCTCTGCCAAGTGCTTGAAGAGACGCCGCCCGAGTTGGGCGCAGATATCATCGAGCGGGGCATCACGCTCACCGGCGGCGGGGCCCTCCTGCGGGGCCTTGACCGTCTGCTGAGTAGCGTCACGGATATCCCCGTTCATGTCGCTGACAACGCGCTGAGTTGCGTGGCGGTGGGCACCGGGCGCGCTCTTGAAGAGTACGACGCGATCCGCGCGAGCGGTGCAGTCAGCACGATCTAGACGTCGTCGAACAGGCTTGTCGGCGGTAGCGGCGCGACCGCGTCTTCCGCATTCGCCACGCTTCCCCCAATCACGGACGCCCGTACCGATCCATCGGCCTGCGGCTCGAACCGGTACACCTTATCCGCGAACTGCGAGAACAACTCCACATCGTGGTGAGAGATCAAGATCGTCTGGAACCCGAGTTCCTTGCCCGCCTGGGCGATGATCTTGACGAGCCGAGGCACCACGTCGGGCCGAAGCCACGCGTCAGGTTCGTCCAGCACAAGAAACGGCCGATGCTTGGTCGAGTCGCATGTCCGCAACGCAAACAGCCTCAACCCTACCGAAAGGATGTTCGCCACCGAGCCGCCTTGCCCCTTTAGGATGTCTTCCTCGTACCCGTCGCGCTCGATCCAAAACCGCACATTCGCCACCCCTCGCACCAGCCGCGTCTCGGCCCTGAACTTGATCGGCTGATCCAAAACCTCTTCCAGGGCCGTTGTCAGCTTGTCTTCGAGCAACTGCGCCACGTCGTTGAAGAGCTGCGAACCCAGGAGGTCCATCGCTTCATCCACCTTCGGCGCGATGTCCACCCAGCGCTGTAACTCGGCCACGCGCGCCTCATCGCGCTCGATTTCCCGCTGCAGCGTGTCTCGACGCGTCCGCAACACGAGGGCCCGCTCGCGCAGACGCTGGGGAGATTCGGGCCGAGTCAGCTCCTCAAAGATCATGCTTCCTTGAACTTCTCCTCGACATCCTTCAACTGCGCCTCGATCTGCGCGAGATGAGCCTGGTAAGCGCGACGCTTCTCCAGGTTCTCTTTCTCCATCTGCTCCAGTTTGGCTTCGAGGGCGGCCAGGTCTGGAGTGCCATATCGCTCAGTCGCCTCATCCTGCAGCTTCTGCAATTCCTGCCGCGCACTTTCTAGCAGCGTCTCTGCCCGAGTGCGTTGCTCGGCGAGCTGTTGGTGCCGTTTCCGTAACGATTCGAGTTCTTCTACTTCAGACATCTTGCAGCACTTCCTCGGCCAGATCGCGAATGACCTGACCCACTTCCGGTTCGAATTGGTCTAAGTTTTGGGCCAAAAACTCACGCAAACCCTCACCGCCCATGCGACCGCTTCGGATCGCTCCGAGGCCCCGAACGAAAGCCGACAGCCCCTCGTAGGGAAGTTCGGTATCCGCCGCTGGCAACTCGGCAAACACCTCTTCCGGTGGCCGGTGCGGCACGGTCACGTAGGTGGCCTCCCACACTCCCCGTCCGCGAACGTCAATCCTGAGCACCGCCGGCGTGTTGGTCGCTTCCGAGCGCTTCGTGCGCGAGATATTCCCGGGCGTGAGCCACGTCGTCCGCCGCACCACGACCGGCTCCAGCCGCCGATGGATGTGCCCATTCACCACAACATGGATGCCGGGAAGCTCCTCTGGGTCCATCTTGCCGAGGTACCCCTCGACCGTCACGTCGTGGTGCATCATCCAAAACACGAGCGTGTCGCCGCTGATCCCCGGCAGGTAGCTGGATGGCCGATACGCCCCGTACGGCGTTCCCCCTATGACCACCGGTTGGCCGCTGACCTCACCCTTCCAAACCTCGCCTTCCGAGATCAGCCGCAGGAGCCCCGCCTTCACGGGCACGCTGAGCGAGTCATTTTCCGTGAGCGTGCTCTGATGCACATCGTGGTTGCCGTACACCGCAATCACCTCCCGCTCGCGCAGGATTTCGCACAACTCGGCGATCACCCAGTTCGCGTTGTCGCGCGCCCAGTGAAAGAGGTCACCGAGGATGGCGGGCTGCAGTCGTTCGATTTCGGCATACTCCAGACACCACCGCAGCTTGTCGAGGATCGCCCGCCCGTAGTCATCCTTGCGGAAGCCCGGTGCGCGGTGGGCAAGGTGGGGATCGCCAATAAACAGCAGTCCTCGCAACTCAAGCATGGGCGTGCTCCTGGTTCTTCAGGAATCGCTCGGGGTCAATCGTTCCGCCGCAGGTCGGGCACTCCGGGTGCGTCCCCAGATACAGTCGCAACTCCGCTTCCACACGGGTGAGTTCTGAATCCAGTTTGACGATGTGCTGCTCGGCCGCCGTCACCCGCTCCTGAAGTTGGTTCGCCAGCCGGAGCCGATGGGCCAGGTCCGCCGTGTCCCCGAGTTGCGGGGGGGCGTTGAGCGGGGCCAATCGCTCAGCAATCTCGGCCTGTCGCTTGGTGTCGCGGTGCTGAATCGCGAGGCGCCGGACCAGCTTGCTCAACCCGCTCGTATCGGCGATCAGGGGTTCGACGGGTAGCGCGAGAGCCGCCAGCCGTTCGGTCTCCCGATCCCACACGCGCCGCACCCGCCTCCACCGCTTGGCGAGTTCACGCGCAGGGGTCGTTTCTTGCAGGCCTGGTGGGGGTGTGAGGGTGTTCAGGGCCGCCAGCCGCACTTCTTGTTCGTGGGCGACCCTCTGCCCCCGCCGGTGTCGCCGATGCCAGTCCCGCAGGTGCTTGAGTTCACGGTTGTGGTCTTCGAGCTGGGTGAAGTCGCCTTCAGCCTGCCGGACGCCCGCCTCAATACCATCGAGTGGGGCGTACGCTTCCAGCACCACGCGATCGTGGACGAGCTGGTCATTCAGCCGCTTGAGTTCCTTCTTGTGGTCGTTGACTCGGCTCTTCCAGGTTTGCTGCATCTTGAGCAGGTAGCCAGTGTCTGAGGACGAAGCGAAGAAGAGGGCGGCGTGCTTCTCCTGTCCGAGCAGGAAGATGGGCTGCTTTTGCTCGGCGAAGTGGATGTCGAAGGTGGTGTCTTCGTCATCGGCCTGGACCTTAGCGAGGCGGAGCTTCGCGGGCAGACTGTCGGGAACCACGCCGCGGTGGGTTCGCTCGCCGTTGATGCAGTAGCTGACTTGGTCTTTCTCTCGCGCCCATTCAATGCGGTCGCCTTCCTCCGTCTCGACGGTCACCCGGGCGTGCCGGCTGCCGTGCCTTACGAAGGGAATGGCAGAGGCCTTGTAGGCGAGGCACTGCAGCGCGTTCACGATTGCCGACTTACCGCAGTTGTTAGGACCAACGATCACCGTCAATCCCGGCGCGGGTTCGATGACCGTGCGCACGTGAGACATGAACTGCTCGATGGTAATGCGTCGAATCACAGGGGTGTGTTGAAGATACCGGACATGGCTCGGGTTTGTTCGGGTTGGCTCGGATTGCTCGGACGCAGTTGCGAACTTATCGGTTGGCTTGAGAGCAACGCCGATCAAACCCGAGCCAATCCGAACGACCTACAGCGAACACCCCACCGCATCATAATGAAACGTGTTCTTCTCGGGTCGGTCAAAGCAGCTTCCGTTCCTGAGTGATTATCTGCAGGAAGTCCAGAAGCGGGAAAACGTCGATCAGCGGCGCATGGGGGTCGCTGGGGCG
Source organism: uncultured Fimbriimonadaceae bacterium (assembly GCA_964586225.1). GTDB lineage: Bacteria > Armatimonadota > Fimbriimonadia > Fimbriimonadales > Fimbriimonadaceae > JANJUB01. Next base: position 6,930 of record CAZPHD010000027.1, on the reverse strand, counting down.
ATCATTGGCACCACGGCGGGTCTCTTAGGTGCCGGCTTTGGCGTTCTTGCGGGTACGGGCATGATCCAGGTCGGCCTAAGCAACATCATGGTTTGGATGGGATTGAATGCCGCCACGTTGGTCGGCTTCGGAGCGTTCTACCTCAGCGAACGCCGTCGACGACACGACAGCCTTCCAAACAAGGATGTGTATAAGATTGCGAAGCCTTTCCTTAATGAACTGAACGGTTCGTTGCAGCGGCGACGCCTCCATCGCGAGCTCTCGCCTACCGCCGGAGCGCTTCTCGAAGAAGCGGCCCGAAACTGGCGGCGGGTCATGAACGCATTGGCGACCCCGTTCTGGACCGACGCCGACCTGCCTGAGCATTGGAAGACCATCCGCGAGCACGCTTTTCAAAGTGCAGATCGCGCAATGCTCGAGCTGCTCTTGCTCCTCAAGGCCTGTTACGAGCCGAACTCGGGACCGCAGGGTTGGCAATCCGTCATGATCGACGTCGTCGAGCAATTCGGAGGCACCGTGAACATCACGCGAGGCGACGATCTGATGCCCGTCACGTTTGATGAGGCTGCCGACACCGTCACGATGCTCAGCCAGCTTGCCGACGAAGTTGAATCCGCTTCCAAAGAGCTTATCGCGTCGAGCGTGGGGAACGACGATCAGCTTCGATCGCGCTTGGAGATGAGCCAGGCGCTCGCCGAACTCCGCATGGTGCGCGAGGCTGAGCAGGAGCTCGATCGGAGCACACTGAGTGAGTGAGCACCTGGGCGAGTGGTTACCGCGGGCCATTAATCAACTCAGTGCGAGCGGGATCGAATCCGCGACGCTTGAGGCTCAAGTTCTCGCGGCACACGCTCTGGGGATTCCGCGCATCGGCGTGCTGACGCACCCGGAACTCGTCGTTCCCCCGGAACTCGAAGCCCTGCTCACACGCAGGCTGAGTCACGAACCTCTTGCCTACCTGCTGGGTTACCGCGAGTTCTACGGGCGGCGCTTCGAAGTCGGTCCGGGCGTCTTGGTGCCACGTCAAGAGACGGAGGTCCTCGTTGAGACGTGCTTGCAGTTGCCGCTGCCGAAGGAGGCCCGCGTGCTTGACATCGGTTCCGGATCGGGAGCCATCGCGATCACGCTCAAGCTAGAGCGGCCCGCTTGGGACGTTACGGCGTTGGACATATCTCGGGTCGCGGCGAGCTTTACGCGCCGAAACGCCGACGCGCTTGGCGCGCTCATCCGCGTGCTCGAAGGAGACATCTTCTCTCTAGACCTGGGGCACTTCGACCTCGTCGTGTCGAACCCTCCGTACGTGGGTGACCAAGATGAACTCCCCGCCGACGTGCGCGACCATGAGCCCGCCGAGGCGCTCTTTGCCGGGCCCGACGGGTTGGATTTCTACCGACGGCTGATTCCAGAGCTTCGCCAACTTGCCAACTTCGTCGCGTTCGAAGTCGGGATGGGGCAAGCGGCGGCGGTGTCGGAAATGCTTCGAGAGCAAGGGTTCGACGTCCAGCCGCCGGTCAGGGACTATTCGGGCATCGAGCGCGTGGTCTGGTCGCGGGTGTTGTAGTCATCCATGACAACGAATCGAATGGCGCCGTAGATCACAAACACCGCGACAAGAATGCCCAGCGACCAGTTGAAGCCCTTCGTGTCGGTGACGAACTTGATCTTCCGCAGGTAGGTGTAGCCACAAACCAGCGCCGTCACCGTGAAAAGCGCATACAGAATCGGCCCGAAGATATGGGCTTGGAACGCTTGGGCAAACTGCCCGTGGATCGTCGCCGTGAACGACGTGGTGAGTCCGCACCCTGGGCACGGACGGTTGAGCAGGGAAGCCGAAGCGCAGGGCGAGAGCCCAAGTTGGGTGTGGGTGCCATGCCCGCGCGGGCTGGCCGTTAGGTACATCCCGACCAGTGTCACTCCCAGCCAGAACACAAACCAGATCAGTTGCCCGATCAACGGCTTGCGCGACTCGACCGGGATGAACTCGATCATGCGGGCTCCACCAACGGGATAACGACTTCGGGTTGAAGCTCCTGTCCGTGAATTCGCGCCATACCCACGACCTCACCATCGGGACCGACCAACCCACACACAACTCCCCCCGGAGCGCGCGCATAACCAATCGACTGGCCTTGCCGAATACTCTCGACCTGACGGTGCGTCAGCGAAACGATGGGCGTGGGCGGTAGCGCTTCCGCGAGCGGCCAAAGGTCGTCTTCGCTGACCTCCTCCAAGCTGACGGCATCTTCAATCTCAAACTTGCCCACGCGCGTACGGCGGAGGGAGGCAAGGTGGGCACCGCATCCCAGCCGCTGGCCCAAGTCGTGGGCGTAGGTGCGCATGTACGTACCGCCAGAGCACACGACCCGAATCTCCACGTCGTTGCCGTGCTGATCCAAGACTTCAACTTCGCTGATAAACACCGACCTTGGCTCGCGCTCGACAGCTTCGCCACGCCGGGCATAGGTGTAGAGCGGCTTGCCCTCCTTTTTGACGGCGCTGTACATCGGCGGGATCTGCTGAATCGAACCCTTGAACTCTGGCATCGCGTAGTCGACTTCGAAGAGAAGATCTTTGGGCACGGGCTTCTCGGCTACGACCTCGCCCTCCGCATCTTGGGTGGTGGTTTCGATGCCGAACCGGATGACGCCGACATACTCCTTGGGCTCGAGTGGCAAGTATTGCAGGAACCGCGTGGCCGGTCCGACGGCGACGACGAGCAATCCCGTCGCCAGAGGGTCAAGCGTCCCGGCGTGGCCGATACGGCGGGTGTTGAATCGCCGACGCAATCGCGCGATCACATCATGCGACGTGATGCCGAGGGGCTTATCAACTAGGACGACGCCAAGCATGCGCGCAATCGGGGGAGCAACAGCTCCAACGCCTCCTCGATCTCGGCTTCAAACGAACAGCCCGCCGCATTCTTGTGTCCACCTCCGCCGACTTCGCGGGCGACCGCGGCCACGTCGTGGTCACCCCGCGAGCGAAGTGAAACCCGCACCCGGCCCGGCTTGGGCTCGCGGAAAATGGCGGCAATCTCGACGGTACGGATCGAGAGCAGCTCGTTCACAAACCCCTCGGTGTCCACGTCTTCGGCACCCGTCTTCAAGAAGTCCTGGAAATCGAGCACGCCAAAGCACAGCCGCTCATGCAGCTCAAGCTGCATCCGCTCCAGCAAGTAACCCAGCAGCCGCGCGCTTGAGAGCGGCTTGCGCTGGAAAACCTCTTCGCTGACGAGGTTAATGTTGCCTCCCGCCTCAACCAGCCGAGCGGCGACGCTGAGTGCCTCCGAGGTCGTGTTGCGGAATCGGAAGCTACCCGTGTCCGTCACCACACCTGTCAGCAAGCACGTCGCCATCTCCGGAGTGAAGTTCGCGCCGAGCGCCTCAAACAGCCGAACTAGGATCACCGCAGTCGCTGGCGCGTGGGTGTCCACGATGCGAACATCGCCGGGGGCCTCGTGCGGCACATGGTGATCAATAACGATCAAGCGCGGAAGTCCCGCAAAGGTTGGGCCCAGGCTGCCGAGCCGCTCAAAGCTGTCGAGATCGAGGATGATGCCAAGGTCGTGCTCACGGGTCGGCGAAAGGCGCACCTTGCCGATGCCGGGCAGAAACTGGAGGTTGAAGGGCGGCGCGTGGTGGCATACGACTTCGTTCGCGATACCCTCTTGGGTCAGGTAAGCGGACATGCCGAGCGCACATCCAAGGGCATCGCCATCGGGGTTCAGATGGGTGCCGATCAGCACCGATGTGGCCCCGCTGATCTCCCTTCGGAATGCCTCAATGAGTTCCGGAGCGAGCGTCAAGCTTGCCCCCAGGGGGAATTCGTGGGCCTCAAAACAATAACAGGATACCAGCCGAGCGATTATGCATCGAGCAATCGGAGCGGTTCGTCCGTGTCGTCGTCGGGATGCGGGCGGTAATCCGGGGGTTCGACGGGCGCGTAAATCGCGGCCGGATGCCCGCCGCGATACGCCCACCCCTGGTCGCCGAAACTCCAATGCCAATACTCGCTGGGATAGTTTGTGAGCACGGTGCCCGCGAAGATCTCACGCAGAATCGATCGCGTCTTGGCGGCCTCGGTCGAGAGGCCTCGTGCGTCCATCGCGTAGCAATGCGGATCGAACCGGTCGAAGGGCGTGGTGTGGTCGTACGGGGAGCCGTCGGCGCGGACGAGAATCACATCGACGGCGCCGCCCGTTGAGTGAGGCGGGGGCACCCGGGGCGAGTCGAACGGCGCTGTGTAGCGGTTCACCACGCGGCGCAGCTTGGTGTCCGACCAATCGGGGTGCCGCTCCTTGAACCGCTGCCAGATGCCCAGGTACATGCGGCGCTGGATGTGCAGAGGTCGCCAACCCTCGACAATCGCCAGATGATAGCCCGCCGGGAGCTTGGCGATCGCCTGGTTCAGCGCTTCCGCCACGCGCGCACGGACCAGGGTCTCCCGGGTGTAGTTGAACCGGGGTTGATCCATGATCAGGCCGGGGCAGTGATCTATAAAGTCCACCAGCGGCTCGCCGCATTCGACGATCGGGACCCGGCGCAGGTCGGTGATCGGCTCCGCCGGAGAGATGGGCTTCGATTTCACGTCATGAGTTTGAATCGTTTTGGCACGACCGTGTCTCTCCTCGTGCATGAGACACACGATCTCGGTTGACGAGCTTTCGCGATTGATGGAGTCGAACCCGGCCATAAAGCTGATCGATGTTCGATCCCCCGGTGAATATGCGACGGGCCACGTGCCCCAAGCTGCCAATATTCCGCTGGAGCAGGTGGAGATGCGGCTGGATGACCTCGGCGGCGGACCGGTGGCGTTGCTTTGCCAAAGCGGCAACCGCGCCGGCATGGCGTGCGAGATTCTCGCGGACCACCACTCCGAGCTCCTCATTGTCGAGGGCGGCACCCAAGCCTGGATTCAATCGGGCAAGCCGGTTGTTGCGTCGAGTTGCACCCGCTGGTCGCTGGAGCGACAGGTGCGCCTTATCGCCGGACTGATGATCCTCGCGGGAACGATCCTCGCCGTTACGGTGAGCCCGGTTTGGGTCTACCTTGCCATGTTCGTCGGCGCGGGCCTGACCTTCGCCGGTGCCACCAACATCTGCGGCATGGCGAGTCTGCTCGCCCTGCTGCCGTGGAATCAGCCCGCCAAAGTCAAGGCATGCCCCAAGGAGGTGCAAGCGTGATTATTCGAAACTTCTATGACGACAAACTCGCGCAGGCTAGCTACTTGGTCGGATGCGCGGTGACGGGTGAGGCGATCGTGATCGACGCGATCCGCGACATCCAGCAGTATATCGATATGGCTGAAGCGCAAAACTTGCGCATAACTGCCGTGACAGAAACGCACATCCATGCGGACTACCTGTCGGGTTCCCGTGAACTCGCCGCCGCCACCGGAGCCAAGATCTACTTGAGCGACGAGGGCGACGACCTGTGGAAATACGCCTACGCCAGCGATCCGAACGTCCAGCTGGTGAAGGATGGCGACGTCATCCGCATCGGCAATCTCACGCTCAAGGTTCTCCACACGCCGGGGCATACTCCCGAGCACATCAGCTTCGTGCTCACCGATCACCCGATGAGCGACGAGCCCCACTCGATCTTCACCGGCGACTTCGTGTTCGTCGGCGATGTGGGTCGTCCCGACTTGCTGGAGCGAGCGGCCAACTTCGAAGGCACCATGGAAGCGGGCGCGCGCACCCTGTTCCAATCGCTCCGCAAGCTGGACGCGTTTGACGGTTCGCTCCTGGTATGGCCGGGTCATGGCGCAGGTTCCGCGTGCGGAAAGGCACTCGGCGGCTCGCCCGTGACGTCGCTCGGCTATGAACGAAAGACGAACTGGGGCTTGCTGATCCAGAACGAAGACACGTTCGTGCAGGAAGTCCTGGCCGGCCAGCCTGAACCGCCGTTCTACTTCAAGGAGATGAAGCGGCTGAACAAGGAAGGACCGCGGATTTTGGGCCATCTGCCGCATCCAGAGCGCGTCACCACCAGCGTCGGACGGCTGGTAGACGTGCGCACCCATGCCGCCATTCGGCGAGGGCGCTTCGCGGGCTCGATCGCGCTTCCGATGGGGAAGGGACTGACGACTTGGGCGGGTTGGCTACTCGCCTACGACCAGCCGGTGACGCTGATCGCCGACTCGCAAGACCAAGCGAACGAAGCCGCCCGCGACCTCGGCACGATCGGCCTCGACGTCGTGAGTGGTTGGATCCATCCCGACGATCTTCCCTTTGAGAAGTTCGAGCCGATCCATGCCGCGTCGGTTGAGGACCTGGAGAGCGCGTTCGTGCTGGATGTCCGCGGCGTAAACGAGCGGGCGGAGTTGCATGTGCCAGGCTCCTGCCACATCCCGCTGGGGTACCTGCGAGATCGCTTGGATGAACTTCCCAAGGACCGCCGGATTGTGATGCACTGCGCCTCGGGTGGACGCACACCGATTGCCTATGCGCTGCTGGCCGAGGCGGGCTTCACGGACATCTGTGAGTTGGTGGATGGGATAACGGCCGTCGCGGAGACCCGCCCCGAACTGGTCAAGTAATGCACGGAAAGCGGGGATGTCTTGTGCCCCGCTTCGAGCTGTAACACACGAGCGCAGACACAGATCCGCAACCCTACAAACCTAACACTCGTTCTAAGGGAATGCGCATGAAATCTGGCTCGACGTTCGTGGAGTTGCAATGTGAGCGATGAGCCGCGCAAGAAGTGGTGGACGTATCTCGTCAACGCCTTTGTTGACGAGATTGTCATGAGACTCCTGTTTGCCTTGCTGGTCGGCGGAGGCGCTCTATGGGTCTATCTTGCTTCGCGTTGACCACCTCCGCGCGCCTGGCGGGGAGCACCAGCACGTCCTGGACCTACCAACACGACATCCTGGGCAACCGCATCGGGCGCAACTCCACCGGATACCATCTGTATCCCACCTATCAGG
>CAZPHD010000026.1:0-44035 GCA_964586225.1 uncultured Fimbriimonadaceae bacterium | reverse complement strand
GCTACGGGGATTGGGAATGAGATGAGGGCGGCGGTGGGTTCGTCCCGCCGCAAAGGTTGACAGGCACAATCATCCTGCGGGTGCAGGGCTCGCGCACCTACGTGGTATCTGGGAAGAACAGGATGCTATTGTCGGTCGGATTCACGATGAACTTGCCCTTAAACAGCCGGTTCAGCGCTTGACCGGCTTGCGGCGCGCCCAGGGCACCAAACACCGTGGAGAGTTCGGGAGACTGGACTCCCCAGTTTTCAAGCATGGCGACAATGAACCATGGATCAGCGTGCTTGACACGGAACCGCATGACCTTTCCACCGATCACATCTTGCGCAACGCCGAATGAGGTTAGCGTTGCTGCCAAGCCGAGGACAATTGCGAAACGCTTCATAACCTCAGGACGCCTGCCTGCCGCCGTCGTTACCGTGATCCGAACACTTGCACCCAGTAGCGACCGTGGCGAGCGTGAACGGCTTCGCCCACCCCGATCTCGCGAAAGTCGCGGTTGAGCAGATTCTCGCGATGTCCTTTACTGTTCATCCAGGCCTTGACGACTTCATCAGCCGTACGCTGTCCTTGTGCGATGTTCTCGCCAATAGATGTATAGGGGTAGCGGACCATCTCAGCGCGGGACACCAGGTCTCGGCCCCTTCGATCGGCATGAACCAGCCTCCCCATGAGCACCAACTCGCCGGCGAGATACGTCGCCATGGACTCCAGAACTGAGTTGTTGTTCAGCGGCGGCACGCCCGCCTTCTGGCGCTCGACATTGGTCAGCCGAACCACCTGGTCCTCAAGCGACTCCTTGGGTGGAGCCTTTGCCAACTGACCCAGCAAGATGGCCATTGCGACCCCGATCATGCCCATTAGAGTTCGACACCCCAGGCATCGTTGAGTTGGTCGAAGGTTAGCGATTTGACGTGGAGGTCTCCAAAGAGTGTGTTGTAGCGGTAGCGGCGCAACTTGTAAAGGTAGGTCTGGAACGAATCATCCTCTCGCATGGCCGGTTGCGAGCCGTGCCAGTGGCCAGCGGCATCAAACAGGATGTTGACGTTGGCAGGCAGTTGGAACGATGTTGACGTGAAGAACCGAAAGGCGATCTCCGTGCGGAAGAAGTAACTACTGCCATAAACCCGGTGAACACTCGGCTGGGCCACAAACGGGTCGGGAAAGTGGTTGTCCAAAACAAATGCGCCACTGTCACTTGGGCAGTGAAACACTTCCTTGCTCTTGGTATAGGGCTCCAAGACCTCGTGGATCAGGGGCATGTACGGGATGCGGGCCTGCCACTCGGGATTGTGGTTCCAAATCTGACTCGCCACCCGATCACTCGCGTCGATGGCATGAGGGAACACGTCATCGGCGTCGTTCATGTAGAGGGCGATCGCCTTTCCGATCTGGCTCAGATTGCTGATGCAGCGCGTTTGTTTGGCGGCGGCCTTCGCCCTGGCGAATACGGGGAAAATCAGGGCAGCGAGGATCGAAATGATCGCGATAACCACCAACAACTCGATCAGCGAAAATGCTCTCCTCATCCGCATAGCTCCAATTCTAAAGGGGTTTACGATCAAAACGCTCCAAACGGTGGCGTTTCCGCTCCCAAATCTGCCAAAATGGACTGTTATGCGCCCGGCGACACCCGCCGCGCATGAGAGGAATTGCCTTGGCCAAGACTCCCACGCTCAAGCCCGAAGAACTGATTGCCCGTGCATACGCTGACCGCCTAATTCTCGAGAAGCTCACCGAGATGGAGGGCGCAATGAAGCTAAGCGAACTTGCCGATAAGTTGACCGGGACCGGTATCGGCCTGGCGGCAGTGCGATCACTGCTCGCTTCGAACCCCGACCGATTTGCCTATCACGAGCGCCGCTGGATTCCGGCTTCGCGCCTTGAGGGCCAAGGCCGCCCGAGTGCGGAAATCGTGAGATTGGTGGTCGAGCGCTTCGGTGCTCCCATGCCTTTGGACCTGCTCGTCGCCGAGATTCAGCGCATCACGCGAAGTGATGAGGAATCTTTGCGATCATGGATCGATCGCGTCGCCGAGCGCGACCGCGGCTTTATTCGGACCTCATCGGGTGCTGTCGCCATTTCGACGTGGGCGTTTCTCGCCGAAGGCGAGACGAAGGAGCGCGCCTACTCGATGTTCGGCGTGACCGCAGAAGAGGTTGACGAAGCGCGGAATAAGCTCAAAGATGTTGACTTCAATGCCGACGATGCCCCGGCCAAGGCACTTGCCGCCGCCGCCCCCGCTCCGCTTAAGGCAATCTGCGCCGTGGCGTGGGAATCGCTCAATAACCCCGATCCCCGCTCCGAGCTGATCTACGACGGTCGCGAGTGGTTTGCGGCCATGGTTGAGACCTTGGGCTACATCTATGGACCGGACGGAATGATGATTCCGGAGGCCGACGCCAAGAAGTGGCTCACCACTGCCGTTAAGGTCGCCGATAAGCTAGCGCCGTCGGTTGACGTTGAGGACGTGGCACCCATCGAAGTCAAGGTTCAAGATGTTGTTAAAATGGTTCAGCGTGTGGTCAGCTCCGAAGAGACCGTCACCTCGACTCGCTTACTGGAAGAGTTCTACGAAATCACTCCTAGCAACAAGACGTTCCCCGACGACATGGCCAACATCATGGCCGCATTGCGAGAGCAGCCGGAAATCCAGTGGGTCGGAGGCGATCGATTCCGAGCGAAGGGCGCCTACCCCGACTTCATCGAGTCTGTTCCGGAGCCTTTCCACTATCCGCTCTTGGACTTCCGCGACGAGGAAGGCGAACCACTTGAGGTCGAGCTGTCCGACGACGGTCTGAGCAGTTCGCTCCGTAAGCTCTTGTTGCACCCGCTCGCGATGGACGTCCTTGATGAGGACATCGCACCCGCGATGAAGTCGCAGCCTGAGCAGGTCCGTCTTGTTCTTAAGTCAATCCACCGAGAGCTCGGTACGTTCCCGATGTGCCAGATTCCGACCGGCTGGTTGGATGCCGAGCCGACGCTTCAGGAGTTGATGTTCATTGACCCGAACGGCCGCGAACTCACCGTCTGGGCCAACCGCGACGCACGCCTGCTATACAACCTGATCGACTGGTGGTACGAGCAAAACGTTGAGAACGGTGCCGTGTTTACGCTTACAAAGACGGCGAAGCCGAATGTCTTTGAGTTTGCGTGGGACGATCAGACCGACCCCGTCGTGTTCATCAGCAACCAGCGAATGGAAGAGCTTCGCGCCCTTCAAGAAGGCGCCGAGGAACTCAGCACGCTTCAGCTGCTGATCGCCGTCATGAACCACTGGCCGAAGGGTGCGGACTTCTTGACGATCCACGCGGAGGTCAACGTTGTTCGTCGCACGTCGCGCCGATTGGCCGCTTCGCTACTGAGCAGCTTCCAGTGCTTCTACCAGCGTTCAGGCTCGCCCGTGTGGCACTTCGACAACAAAAAGGTGGACCTCGGCTTCGACAAGGCAAAGAAGAAGTTCATTCTCAAGCGGTAAGTGGGTATAATCTGAGGGCTAAGTTATGGCTAACCTGAAGTCGAGCAAGAAAGACATCCGCCGATCGGCCAAGCGCCGGGCGACGAACCTGAGCACGAAGAGCGCTCTAAAGACCTACATCAAAAAGGTCCGACAGGCGGGCAGTGCCGATGACGCACAGAAGGCGCTCGTGGTCGTCACGAAGTCGCTCGACAAGGCGGTTCAGAAGGGCATCATCCACAAGAACCAAGCCGCTCGACGCAAGTCGCGAGCTGCAAAGGCCGCCAACGCCAAGTCAGCATAAGTTAGCCTTCCTCTGCGGGGCGTGAGTCTTTGGATTCACGCCCCGTTTGATGTTTGGGAGGGTTGCGCCAAGTCGGAGCCAAGTTTCGCCTCCCCTACGAGAGTTCTTCGCCCCAGCGGTTGATCCGCCACCAGTTCCCTTGGTCGTGAGGCGTGAAGCGGAGGTCCGTGATGGTCTCCCACGATGGAAGATAGCCAAGGGCCCCGGCGCCAAAGTCACGAATCCGTCGCATCACGCGCTCGACATGCTCCTTCGCCTGGCGGCAGCGATACTCATCCGCCCGCGAGCCACCCGCGTTGAGGCGGTTCGCTACGGCCATACTATAGAGGTCATCGAAAATCTGCCGGCAGGGCGCCAGCGATGCGACGGCCACTCCTGGTAGCTCCTGTGCATAGGCCTGACGCGCCTCATCGGCTTGCCGCACAAACTCGATTGCCTTCTCGACCATCATCGCCACGGTGCGGTAGTCCGAGTCGGGAGCGATCACGATCGCCTCGCGCAAGAGGTTGAGGGCAACTTCGCCGTCGGGCCCATTCAGCGAATCACCATGCATGTGCGAAGCGAGAAATGGGTTGCTGTAGAGCAGGAGACGGGACCGCAGCGAGTTCCGCAGCCGGCCAGCTGAGAAGGTCGGGCCGCTCTCGACAAGCTCTACACCCACCAACCGCGCCCAGCGACCGTGCTGTTGTGATTCACCCTGATAAGCCTCCAGCAAGTCAGCACTACCCTGGCCCACCGCTTCGATCACTGGACGCAGAGTGTTGACATTGCCCAGCATGGCGTACTCCCAAGTCGTCAAGCAGAAGTTGTCGGCGTGGAGCATCGATGCCACGTTCGCTTCGGCTTGCCGAAGATTGAGCCAAGCTGAGTTGTACGTGTGCAGCGTCGGGCACAGCACGATCTCAAATCCATCGGGCAAGTCGGCGGGCGGTTCGTCGAAGTACTCCCACACAAACAGAAGCGTTTCTTTGGGAAGGTAACGCGCCGCCTCGGGATGCTCAAGCAGCATGTCTGCCCAAATCGCTGGTCGACGTCCGGCATCGACAACCCTTTGACACAGGGCCCCTACCTGTTGGCCGTAAAGCGACGCCTTGTCTTGCCCTGCGCATGACGCACACCGACCAAGCTGAGCCGTTTCATCGCCACCAAGATGGATGATCTGACTCTGAAATGCGGCTAGAACATCGTCGACAATTTCCTCAGCAAACCGGCGGAAATCCGGATTTGAGGGGCAGGCGGACATTCCCGCGAACCGCTCTTCGGCAAAACGCTTGCCGCGCTCGGTGTTGATAAAGCCCTCCATGTGGCCCAGCACATTGATGAAGGGGATGATGGCGACATCGGGGTGGTGCCGCTCGAGTTGGGCGATCATCGCAGGGGTTATGCAACCCTCGCCGTGCGCCCATGGGGCTGACGGATAGGCAAAACGATGCTCAAGATAGAGACCGATCGCATCGTAGCCCGCCCGTTCGGTCACCCCGACCCAGTGGTCAAGATGCTCTTGGGAGAAGTTTTGCTCGCGGGCAACGTCAAGCGTCCAAAGGCGAAGGGGCATGCTCAGATTCTAGCGCGGGTAAGGGTTGACCGGTGCAAGCAGCACGCGCCAGAAGGTGAGGGCCTTTGCGGTGATGAGTCCACCCGCAAGAATCCTCAGTATTGCGCCCATGCGATTCAGGCCAAGGCAGATCAGCGAAGCGATCGGACCGTGGTGAATCCGGAAGTACAGTTCCTTGCCTCGGTTGTAGTAGGCGACGCTGCGCCAGCGATTATCAGACGAACTCGCCCCGAGGGCATGGGTGAAGATCGCCTTGGGTTCATACATGATCTTGCCGTGGCGGCGCAGTCTCCGGCACAGTTCGGTATCCTCACAGTAGAGAAAGAAGCGCTCGTCAAACTTCTCGAGTGGGCGCATCATCAGACAAGCACCCATCACTTGCTCAACCTCACCACCCTTCGGCAACCTACGACTTTTCCAATACGGACTAAACCACGTCGACCAGGGGAGAATGCGCTCAAGAAATGTCTGCTCACAAAACACGGCCCACAGCGTCAGCCGCCCGCATGCAGATTCCTGGAGACGCCCATCCTCAAACTGGAGCCGACCACCTGCGGCGACAACGTGAGGGTCATCAAACACTTCGGCAAGCTCCGAAATCGCACCCGGTTTCGGCTGTGCGTCGCTGTTAAGCAGCAACACCAGAGCGTGCTTCGCAACGGCGATACCTTGGTTGCACGCGATGCCGAACCCGACATTGTGCGGATTCCGAATAATCACTGCGTCGGGACGGGCTGCAGCCACGCCATCTGGCGATCCGTCGACCGATGCATTGTCTACGACGATCACCTCATGTCGTGGTTCGATGGCGCTGACACACTTGACCAGAAGATCGGCTGTGTTGTAGCTCACGATGACGACCGACACCGGCGTGAGCAGCGGGCGAATCGGTTCCGTCATGCGTCAATGCTACAATTTACGTTCATGTCTGAGCACGTCTTAACGCAGGCCGCCTTCGAGAAGCTTAAGCTTGAGCTTGAGGATCTCAAGGGCCCGACCCGCCTTCGCGTCGCGGAAGCGATTCGCGAGGCCAAGTCGCACGGCGACCTGCGTGAGAATGCCGCGTATCACGAGGCCAAGCTAAATCAGTCTCGGCTTGAGAGCCGCATTGCCGATCTTGAGAAGCTACTTCAGATCGCAAAGGTCGTCGACGGCGTTCCCGCCAACGCCGACATCGCGGACCTGGGCAGTAAGGTTCGGCTCCTTGACCTCGAGTGGGACGAAGAGATGGAAATCACCCTCGTCAGCTCCTATGAGGCCGATCCCGCAAACGACATGATCAGCATCTCTTCCCCACTTGGGGCTGGCATCGTCGGTCAGTCGGTGGGTGGCGAGTTTGAGATTGAGGCACCGGCGGGCACGCAACGCTACCGGATTCTCGGAATCGGCTAGCCCTGGCGCAAGTCTTGAGTCATCGGTTCTCCACCCCACTCAGCTGGGGACGGAGGAACGACAATGGCAAAGGGCACTCATGCAATGGCGCTGGTGGCCGCTGTGCTCATGGTGGGCACGGCCCAGGCAACCAGTCTCACGGGAATCTGCGGATTTCCAACTGACGAGCTTGGAAACTGGAAGATTGGGTGGTACAACACCCACGGCCCCGACGGTGGCAAGAACGGCTACGTGACCGTCGGTGACGTCAACGGCAGTTTTCACAACTCGGGCAACGGAGCAAGTACCCAGATCTCGCTTGATCTCACGGCTCCGGGTACCTACACGATCTACGCGTTCTTCGATGGCGATGAGATGACGGCTGGCCGAGAGTTCTGGGGAGTCAATCTTTTCTTTGGCAACGACACGACGAACCCAGGCATTTCAGCTTTTGGCCGAGCCCAGTGGAACGGCGACTCTACTCCTGACTTCTTCGCCAACGGCGGCACCACGCTGGATGTTGCGGGAGAGAATGATGTCCTGGGTGCCAATCGACTGACGCACTCGATCGGCAACTGGAGCGTCGAACTCACCGCGTTCCGCACCATGGCCGATGTCTACACGCTCGACCGAGTCGACAACTTCAAACTCGGCTCCAGTGGCCGCAATGATCACGTTGCCATGATGGAACTGACCGTAGTACCGGAACCCGCAACTCTGGCCGCGCTTGGTCTCGGAGTTCTCGGTCTGCGGCGCCGTCGGCGCTAGCTACTCAAAACTGAGACACCGTACTGCTCAAGCGTTCGATATCCCACCGACCGGTCGCTCACGCGCACCGGGCGGCCCGCCTTGAGGGCCATCCGCGCGTATCGCTCCATGTTCCCCGCCGGGCTAACTTCGACGGCGTCCATCCGGTCGGAGATACCCGCAATGAGCCGATCGCGAATCTGGTTGTTGACACCCACGTAATCTGCCGCCGGCCGGAACGGCGACAGCACGAGGTCGGTTCTCGGATCAAACTCATAGCGCCACAGCCGGGCGGCCCTAAAGGGCTCCTCTTTCAGGTCGTCGCCAAGTGCCTTGAAGAGCCCGCGGTCCAGGCAGAGAATCCTGGGGGCTCCCCACCGAAGAGGCACCACGGCGGCCCGCTGATACTCGGGAGTGTCATGGCCCGAGACGATGACTTCGCCAGCAAGCACCGCTTGCTCGGCCAACTTCTCGACGAGATCAAGCCCGGCGGGCGAGGTGTTGCGCGAGCTCAAAACGCAGACCGTCTTCGCCTTCAGTAGGTTCTGGTTACCATACATGAAGAGCACGCCAGGCGGGTCGGGGTCGAACGCTTCGAGGCGCTCCGGATAGTGCGCGTCCGCAGTGGTTACCCATGAAACCCCCAGTCGGTTGAGCGGTTCCAGCACGTCGTTCAGGGACGTGAACGGCTCCCGCATCCGTGCGGCCAGTCGCTCGGCCTGCGCCTTCTTCAAGCCAAACTCCTCCTGCAACGCCTCCGGAACCAAACGGCGCAAATCCGCTGGGGTGTAGTTCAGCAGGTCGCAGCGCGCGAGAATCCGCACGACCGAGCGGCCACCGATCCCCTTGGTCATGGCAAGCCACAACGCGAAGTCACGGCGGCTGAGTTCACTCATGCGAGATTCTGCACCGCCCGCAAGAGGATTCGAACCGCTTTCTCACCGGAACGCCCCATCTCGTCAACGACTTCCTCGTGCGATAGGGGTTGGTCGGCGATGCCGCACGCGAGGTTGGTGACCACCGCCAAGCAACCATACGGCACGCCCGCCTCGTGCATGAGGATCGCCTCGGTTGATGCCGTCATCCCGACCACGTCTCCGACCTTGCCATAAAGGTCAATCTCGTGGGGCGATTCGTAGCGTGGGCCATTTCCGCAAACGTAAATGCCCCGATCCTCCACCGGCAAGCCGACATCCTTTGCTGCCGCCAAAATCTGGCGACCCGCAGGAAGCGGATCGGAAAAGTCGACGTGGACCACTTCACGATCGTACAGCGTTTGATTGCGCGCCGTCAAGTCGAGGAAGTCGTGAGGTACGACAAGCGTTCCCGGCCCCCAGTGCTGACGCAGACTGCCGACGGCGGCCGTCGAGAAGCACGCGCGGACCTGAAGCTGCTTGAGGGCCAGCGCCATCGCCTTGTAGTTCACGAGATGCGGCGGCACTTTGTGGCCAGCCGAGTGTCTCCGCAAGAGCAACACGCCTCGACCCTCCACCTCAATCACGCGACCGCGAAGGATGCCAGCCGCCGTGGGAACGTGGAAGGGTCGCCCGCCCATCGCGCCCAGTCGCTCGCCAACACCCGTTCCGCCAATGATCGCCGCTTCGATCTTCATGCGGCGATTATGGCCCGGTTGGTAACCTCCAGCCCATGGTCTTACGGGAAGTCTTGCACGCGCACATCCCTACGTTGACTGCCGAGAGTACCGTTCGGGATGCGGTAGACAAGATGGATATCTACCAGTTCCCTGCGCTGGTTGTCGTGGATGCCGAGAACGCGCCAATCGCCGTTGTGACCGAAGGAGACCTCGCGCGAGCCGCGGTTTCGCGTGGCAATGTCACTAGCCTGGCCGACGAGCCCGCCGTGATCTACGGTTCCCGGGAACCGACCACGATGGGCGCCGACGCCGAAGTGAGCGATGCGCTTCATCAGATGCTGATGTCGGGACTGACCGTGTTGCCGGTCGTCGAGCATCAACGACTGAGCGGGATGGTCCTGCGTTGCGACTTGATGCAGGCTATGCTGATGGATACGGTAGCTGCTACGTCAGAATGAGACGTGATCACTGAAGGCCAGCTGTTCCCGAGTTTCTCGCTTTCTAATCAAACCGGTGCGACCGTCACCATGGACGATCTCAAGGGGAGTCCGACGATTGTGTTCTTCTATCCGAAGGATGACACCAGCGGATGCACGATCGAAGCATGCGAGTTTCGCGACACGCTGCCGCAGTTCGAGGGCGCCAAGGTGGTTGGCGTGAGCCCAGACTCTGCCAAGTCGCACACGAAGTTCATTGAAAAGTTCAACCTGAACTACGATCTCCTCGCCGACACCGAGAAGACCCTTGCCGCAGCCTGTGGTGTATGGGTCGAGAAGTCGCTGTATGGCAAGAAGTACATGGGCGTCGAGCGAACGACCTACCTATTGGATGCCGGCGGCACCGTCGCAAAGATCTGGCGCAAGGTGAAGCCCGAGGGCCATGCGGCCGAGGTCCTTGCTGAACTCAACCAACGATTCGGCAAGTATACTGCTTCACAATGCCTAAGCATGTGACCGCGCCTGCCGTGCGTGCGATGAAAGGAGCCGCTCCCATCGTGTGTCTTACGGCCTACGACGCCGTGACAGGAGCCCTCGCCGATGCGTCCGAGGTTGACGTGGTGTTAGTCGGAGACTCGGTTGCAAACGTTGTGCTCGGGCATGAAACGACGGTGCCCGTCACGCTCGAAGAGATGGCCCATCACGTTCGTGCGGTTCGGCGATCAGTCCGGCGCGCACTTTTGGTGGCGGACATGCCAATGGGCAGCTATGGTAGCTCGGTCGCTCAGGCTGTCGATAGCGCGGTCTTGTTGGCGAAAGCGGGCGCGGAAGCGGTCAAACTTGAAGGGGCGTTTTCGGAGGAGATCGAAGCCATCCAGCGTGTCGGGATCCCTGTCATGGGTCATGTGGGGATGACACCGCAGTCCGTGCACCGCTTTGGCGGATTCAAAGTGCAGGGGCGAGACGACGCTCACTCCGTCATGGCCGCTGCCACTTCTATCTCTGATGCAGGTGCGTTTGCGATCGTCCTGGAGCTGATTCCCGCCGCCCTCGCCGACGAAATCACCAGAGCACTGCCTATACCAACGATCGGAATTGGCGCGGGAGCTGCATGCGATGGTCAGGTGCAGGTGTTTCACGACCTAGTCGGCCTCACAACTCATCGTTTCAAGCACGCCAAGCGCTACGTAGAAGGCTGGGACTTGCTCGGTGAAGCGCTCGGGAACTACGTGAGGGAAGTGCGCGAAGGCAGCTTCCCTTCGGATGACCACGCGGCATGAGGATTGCGACAAGTCACGTTGAGCTAGAGCTTCCCGCCGGGCAGTCAGTTGGATTTGTCCCGACCATGGGTGCTCTGCACGAGGGGCACTTGTCCCTTATCCGCAAGGCCAAAACCGTTACCGACCATGTGGTAGTGTCCATCTTCGTTAACCCAACGCAGTTCGGCCCCAACGAGGACTTTTCGCAATACCCCCGACCGCTTGAAGCCGACTTGGCACTAGCCGAAGGAGCAGGTGCGGACGTGGTCTATGTACCAGACGTAGTGGAAATCTATGGCCCGGACCAAGTTTGGGTTGATGTGGATGGCGTTTCGGCTCGGTGGGAAGGCGAATGGCGACCTGGCCACTTTCGGGGTGTCGCGACGGTAGTCGCCAAGTTGTTTGCCCTCGTTCGACCCACCGACGCCTTTTTTGGGCAGAAGGACCTGCAACAGTGTGCCGTGATTGGAGCGCTGATTCGCGGGCTTCACTTCCCTGTTCAGCTTCACTTGGAGCCCACTCTTCGAGAGGCGGATGGGTTGGCAATGTCAAGCCGGAACCGGTACCTATCCACTGATGAACGACAAATAGCCACGACTATGCCAAGGGGGTTAAGCGCCGCCTTGGAGTCTATTGCGCAAGGAAGTACCGTTGCCGCCGCTCTTAATCAGTGTGTTTCGTTGCTGACATCCGCTGGTTTCGACGTCCAGTACGTTGCCTATGTTGATCCTACTAGCATGGAACTCCTGTCAGTCAGGTCTGAACGAGGTCGCATCATCGCGGCGGCGAAGTTAGGAACCACGCGGTTGATAGATAATTTGGGACACGGCGAATCGTTTTGAGACTTTCAGGTATCTTAATGTTTCAGGGGTGTTCATGAAGAACGTCAGATCACTTAAAAACAGCTTGAAATTCAAAGCCACGCCGAAAAGTGGCGTCCTCACCGTCCGCGTCGGAGTTAAGAAGTATGTGTTGCCTATCGAGGCGCGCATGATCTCCGGAGACGGATTCCTCTTCCTGTCGTTCCCGTCTTCGTCTGAGATTTACGAAGTGGGCCCGAAGTCGCTTTCGGCGCTCTCGCCAGACGCTGATGGCGCCGCCGCGGGTGCCGCGTTGACCCCGAAAAAGGGTCGCGGTCGTGGCAAGCGATCGCGTAAGTCGGTCGACATGCCCGACTCGTTGGCCAAGGCGCTCGCGCAGGTGCCTGCCGGATACAAGTTGGTTCCCGGCGACGGCGGCTATCGCCTGGTCCGCACCCGCGTTCGCAAGAAGAAGGGCGCGTAAGCTTCACGTCACCTTGCTGGGCGCCTCGGGTCAAGAGCCGTGGCGCCCGTTTTGCTGTTTTGGTATGCTCTTGGTCGTTGCGCCGGTGTAGCTCAGGGGTAGAGCAGCTGTTTTGTAAACAGCGGGTCGCGGGTTCGAATCCTGTCACCGGCTCCAGTTCATTTGAACCTGGTTTGTGGCGGCGGTTTGGACCCTTGTTTGGACCTTTTGACGGCAAGTTGACGGCAGAGCGTGTTACAAGACCCGTATTGTTATCCCTCCCCTTCTTTCCCCAATGAAGAAGCGCCCCGGAGGAATATCCGCTTGGGTTTGCCTTCTCGAATCACGCACGTGGTGTAGCCCGCGGCTCTGAGTGCCTTCCCCAAAGCGTGCTCGGCTTGCTTCGGCGTTCCGTAAGCCTTCCATGTCGGGTGCCGTTGTAGCAGCCTCGCGGATGACCACGCGGTCCCAGTGCATACGTCCAACAAGATCGCTGGCCCACTTCTCGCGAGCCAAGCGACGAACCAGAGAGGGCGGCGGGGTGGGTGAGTTCCGGAGCCCTTCCCTTTGCCCTTCATCCATGATCGCATCGAGACGGCGCTCGACTTCGCGAGAGCTCGGGATCTTGATGCTTGGCGGTGGCGCGGAGAATCGTTGTCTTGGCGACTCCAGCGTCAAGCCCATACGGGATGTAGCACCCGAGCCTGAAGGCGCTCCGCCGAACCACGGCGAATCGGGTGCCCTTGTGGGCAACTTGAATCGCGTGGCGGGCCTGACGAAGCACATAGCGCAGGATCGGAAACGGGTAGATCGTTCCCGAAACAAGCGCTACCGGCGGAGGCTCATCTGGCTCCTGATGGGTGATGGAACGAGCCACCTCCTCAAACGTTCGGCATGAACCCCAGCTAAGCCGTTCGAGTGTCACCATCGTCGGTTCACCCTTGAGATGGAAGAACCCCGCCAACCGCATGGGTTGGGCGAGGTTCAAGGCTCCGTGATCGGCTCCAAGCAGGCGGCCAAGCTGCTTGTGTAGTAGCGAGACCCGCGAGACGTCCGTCCATGCCGGGTCGTCTTCGGATGCTTCGTAATACACGTGATAGCCCCGTGGCGTTTTGAGGATCGCTGAAGGAGCTAGCGGCAAGTCGTCCAGATCGGAGACCGGGCGGCCGTCGTCGAGATCGTAGGCAAGCGACCGAACGCAGGTGATGTCGGCGACCTTCCGGCCCCGAGTGGCTTGCGGAATGACAAAGGCGCCATATCCCCTAGCCTGATACGCCATAAGCGTGGGCAACACGCCCGAGAGCGTGGCGGTGACCTGCTTGGTCTTGACCTTGCGAGCATCGTGGATCAACACGAACACGAACTTGCCATCGTATCCGTGCTGACGGGTGCCGATGAGCTCCAGGTGATCGCGGGCCATCTGGAGATTGGGAGTTAACTCCACTCGGCAGACTCCTGTTCGGCCTGAAGTTCGGCGATGAACCGCTGGAGTTCAGTGATCGAGATGCGGGTGCTTCGCCCGATCTTGAAGAACTGGAGCTGGCGGGCAGCGAGGAGCTGGTAGAGCTTTGATTCGGAAATTGCGAGACACTCGGCGGCTTCGGAAACGGTGACCGCCATTCGGTTGGTGAAGTCCAAGGTGGACCTCCTTGCCGGTAGTTCGGCGAGCGTCGGGCAACAAAAAGCCCCTCGACCAACTCATGGTCGAAGGGCTCGGTTGCAGGCTGCGAGCTACGGTTTGCGTGGTGTTTGAACCTAGATTCTCACCCGCGTCAGGCAGGGGAGGGCCACGCCCTAAAGAGACGCTTGTAAGTACGCTTGCTAAGCGAGTCGAACAGCGTCTACCGTCCCACGACCACGAGGGCCGTAGGCAGGTGGGCGGGTGCTTGATAAGCACGGTTGCTACGGAAGGTGGCCTCTGACGGCCGATCAAGGGGAGTCTCAGCTAGCGCGAGACGCAGTAATCCCTGATAAATACAACTTTGATTTACGAACGAGGCGGCGTGTTAGACTCCTGTGAACTGCACAGAAGTGTATGACATTTGAAGGACAAGGCATGAACCGGGCCGCAATGCGAAGGCTCGGGATGTTTAGTCTCAACGCATCCAAATCGGGGCTGATCGTGGAGTTCAAGGGACCAGAGACGGATGATGCTTTCAGTTGTGTCGTGAGCTTAAAATCGGCTTAGCCCGAACTGCAGGCGCACTCGTCCCTGTATAAACAGACCTTATAGACGAGTGGGCTCCAGATTCTGGCTTCAAAGGAAGCCAGGCAACTTGTAAGACGTTCGTAGCACAGGGAGCCTGATAGCCCTATACTGAGCTTTGTGGGAAGTTCCGACCAAATAGGACTGTGGCAAGAGTTGGAGTCGGCGGCGGGAGGACCGATTGGCGAGCCACTCAAGAGCATCTTGCGCTTAGTCGAAGCACTTCCCCAAGAGTCGAGGGACATCGTCGCCTTGCTGATCGCGCGGCTGGCCGGTGAACCAACTCCCGCGCCTGCTAACCCGCCTGCGGTCGCTTGCCATCGGTTGCAGGTCCGTGTGTCTGAGGACGTGTTGAAGGACTTTGACAGGGTCGCGCGGAAGCAAGGCTTGAGTCGAAGCACTTACCTCAGGATCAGTTTGACGCGGGTGCTTCATGAATACGACTCGCTACCGCGACATGAGCGGCAAGGGAGTTGCATCGATAAGATCGTGGCTCTTCGGGTCGATGACGCGACGCATGCGCGGGTTGTGGAACGTGCGGCCATGGATCACTGCTTAGTTTCGGATGTGCTCCGAGCAGCAGTCGCGCGGGGAATCTACGATCGCTATCTGACTGCAAAAGAAGACTACGGCGGTCAAAGTCCGCTCCGCTATGACTACTGGCATCGGCGTCGATATGACGATGATGACGAGTAGATGAAGGGGCTACGCGCCGAACTGAGAGGCGTCCAGACGTATTGCTGCCCTGAAAACGACAGTATTGGTTCAAAGACGCTCCAGACGTGCGTTGGGTTGCATGATCAAGCCAAGCCGCCGGCGCTTGCGCCGCCCGCGGGCCTTACCGCCTCCCTTGGCCCGCGTTCTTGGGCGGGGTCCCTCGTCAGCGAGATGCCGAGGCCGGCGCTGGACGCGAATGGGGATGGGACCCTGCGGAGCCGCGCCGGCCGCCGCGCCGCCCGCTTGCGGCATCATTCGTCGGGCGAGCGTGCCGGAGGGTTCGTGCCGGATGTCGGCGCCTGGCGAGCGATGAGGCGCGTTTTGGCGGTCGTGTCGTCGGCCCCTGGGAAGGGTTCCCCATGCGGCCATTGCCCGGATCGGCGGCGAGAGGTCACTCTTGAGGGCGACATAGGCTCAGCATCCATATTGCCAGCGGAGGGCATGGCTTGTGCCCCGTAGCGGCATGCGGATGCGAGCCGGTCTTGGGGGATTGGTTCGGGTTGGTTCGGTGTGGCTCCGATTGGCACGGGGTTGCGCGTGGGGGAGTTGCGACCGCCCCTTGCTTTCTGGCGACGGCATAAGACCCGATTATCGTTGAAAGTCCGGGATGGCTCGTGCCCGGCTTTCCCGAAGGGCTTGCCGATAATCGCTCTTATGCACGTCGCTTGACCTTG
Organism: uncultured Fimbriimonadaceae bacterium; assembly: GCA_964586225.1. Taxonomy (GTDB): domain Bacteria; phylum Armatimonadota; class Fimbriimonadia; order Fimbriimonadales; family Fimbriimonadaceae; genus JANJUB01. The sequence goes on along the minus strand of CAZPHD010000026.1, from coordinate 28,451 downwards.
CTGACCGGCTCGACACCCGAGGTGGCCCCTGCTGATGGTTCGTGCTGCAGGGGTCGCCGTAGGTGTCGGTTCCCTTGTTCTCGGACGCGGGTCGCGCTAGCGGTCCGGGGGCTCGCCGCCAGGCGAGCCGTCAGGAAATCACAAGCTTGCACTCCTGAGTCTCAGAGCATTGCCGATCACGGAGACCGAACTCAGACTCATCGCCAACGCGGCGATCATGGGGCTCAGGAGCAGGCCGGTGAACGGATAGAGCACCCCTGCCGCGATGGGGACGCCCGCCGCGTTGTAGACGAATGCAAAAAAGAGGTTCTGGCGGATGTTGCTCATGGTCGCGCGACTGAGCTTTCGAGCCCGAACGAGCCCCGTGAGATCGCCCTTCAGAAGCGTGATTCCCGCGCTCTCCATGGCGACGTCGGTTCCCGTTCCCATCGCAATGCCTACCTGAGCTTGCGCAAGCGCGGGCGCATCATTGATCCCGTCACCGGCCATCGCAACGAATCGTCCCTCCGACTGCAGTCGTTTGATGATCTCGATCTTGCCCTCGGGCAAGACATCAGCGTGGACCTCGTCAATGCTAAGCTTCGCGGCAACCGCCAGTGCTGTGGTCTTGCTATCGCCGGTCACCATAACAACCCGAATCTTCTCTTCGTGGAGGGCTTTGAGTGCCTCCGCTGCGGTTGTCTTGATCGGGTCAGCGACCCCAATAATCCCGACGACCTTAAGGCCTATGGCCACGAACATCACCGTTTGTCCCTCACTTCGCATCGACTCCGCTTGGGCAACAACCGACCCGGTATCGGCACCCACGGCCTCCATCAGAGCCAGGTTCCCGAGCGCAACCTCGTCGGACCCGATCTTTCCTCGCACGCCTTTGCCGGTCACCGACGTGAAATCCGTCACCTTGCTCGGGTCGATGTTCCGTGCCTGCACGCCCGCAAGTATCGCGGCGGCGAGCGGATGCTCGCTGCCTTGCTCTAAGCCACCCGCAATCCTTAGGAGCTCTTCTGCTGACCCATCGTCAACGGGCTGGACCGCGACAAGTTTGGGCTTGCCCTCGGTGAGCGTGCCCGTTTTGTCCACCACCAGCGTATCTACTTTCTCAAAGGCCTCCAAAGCCTCTGCGCTCTTGATCAGCACTCCGGCCTGGGCGCCCTTGCCCGTTCCGACCATGATCGACATCGGCGTCGCCAAGCCCAGCGCGCAAGGGCAGGCGATGATGAGCACGGCGACCGCGTTGATCACGGCGTATGCCATTGCCGGGGCTGGACCAAACAGCGCCCACACGACAAACGAGATGATCGCGATGATCACCACGATGGGCACGAAGTAGCCCGATACGGTGTCAGCAAGCTTCTGAATGGGAGCTCGCGAGCGCTGGGCTTCGCTCACCATCTTAACAATCTGGGCCAGCAGCGTTTCGCTACCTACCCGCTCTGCCCGCATGAGGAAACTCCCCGTGCCGTTCACGGTCGCGCCCGTGACTTTGTCGCCTTCCGCCTTCTTCACCGGCATCGGCTCGCCGGTGATCATGGACTCATCTACCGAGCTTCCGCCCTCGATGACGGTGCCATCTACTGGGACCTTTTCGCCTGGGCGCACTCGCAACGCGTCACCGATATGAACATGTTCTAATGGGATATCCTCTTCCTTTCCATCTCGAACCACCCGAGCCTGCTTGGGGGAAAGGTCGAGCAATGCGCGAATGGCGCTGCTCGTCGCGCTCCGTGCTCGAAGTTCTAAGACTTGCCCCAGCAAGACGAGCGTCGTGATAACGGCCGCGGCCTCGAAATACAGGTCCACACCACCCATCTTGTTGCGGAACGAAGGCGGAAACACGTGGGGGGCGATGACGCCAACCACGCTGTACAGCCAAGCCACTCCGGTCCCCAGCGCGATCAACGTGAACATGTTCGGGCTGCGGTGGACGACCGAAGCCCAACCGCGCTGGAAGAACGGCCATCCTCCCCAAAGCACGACCGGCGTGGCAAGCGCAAACTGCGTCCAACCCAGAACTCCATGCGGTATCCACTGCGCGATATCCAATCCGAACAGGTGAGGCATCACCGCCAAGAGGAGTGGTACCGAGAGGACAGTCGAAATCCAGAACCGTCGCGACATGTCTGAAAGCTCAGGGTTCTCGTCACCCAGGCTCACCTCCATCGGTTCGAGCGCCATGCCGCAGATGGGGCAACTGCCCGGTTTGTCCTGCACGATCTGCGGATGCATCGGACAGGTCCATTGAGTCTTCCTGACCGTCGCTGCGGGATGAAGCGGCTCCAGCGCCATACCGCACTTCGGGCAACTGCCCGGACCCTTCTGCACGATCTCGGGATGCATGGGGCAGGTGTACTCTAGCGGCACATCTTGAGGCTCTGCTGCCTCGATTGGCTCAGGGGCCAGATGTTTCTCGGGGTTCGACTTGAATCGCTCCAGACAACTCTTGCCGCAGAAGTAGTACGTCGTTCCCGCGTGCTCAAACGACCCCGCCGCATCGGCGGGGTCAACTGTCATGCCGCACACGGGATCAATGTGCTGTTTTCTCATGGTTCCATTAGAAGCTAACCGAGTAGCCGATGGCAAAGCGGACTGGGCTTCGCTCTGCTCCCTTCGTCGAGAAGATGTCGGAGGTAATCCCGATGTCGAACACGGCTTGGGGACTGACTTGACGACGCAATCCGAGACCAACTGACCCCACATAGCCTTCGCCTTGATTCTTGCTCTGCTGGATAGCGAAATCCGCCACCAAGGTTTGATCGAAACGTCGCGGATACCCCAAGGGCTTGGAATAGCCCAGAACCGCTCCGACGGTGTGACGACGTTCGCCTCGGCCGGGGTCCGTGTTCATGTTCAGGTCGAGGTTGAGGTGGACCTTGTCGTATTGCCCCAATGCTTTCGTCGCGATTCCGCGGAAGCGCAGGTCGAGCCCCTTCGCGCCGCGACCGGTTGGCAGGCCGACGTCCACTCGGTAGGCAAGAGCGGGCGCGTCGTCGATCTCTCGCCGGAGCCCATTGAAGTAGCCGATCTCGACGTTTCCGATATCACCCCTTCGCTGGGAGCTGGAAAAGGAGGGTTCGAACGCGACCGAAATGTCCTGGTTCTTGGCAAAGCCGTATTTGACTTCGGTCTTGTTTCCGTAGCTGGGGCCGCGCCGCCGGAATGTGTCCAGCGTCAAACCGAACTCGAAGGCGCGCTCGCGAAAGGCAATGGAGTAAGCGTCGTCAAAGCGAAGCGGACGTCCCCCTTCGATGTTGTTGTGGTCGCTGGCGAGCGCGAGCGAGCTTAAGGCAAGCCCGGCACCTATGAGGAGTCGTTTCATCGACCGCCTCCTTTGGCGGGCGGGGGTGTCCCGCCTCCGGGTTTGTAGGGGTTCGGTTTGTCAATCTTGCGGTACGTGTCTGGCGTTCCGTTGTTGAGCTTGCTCCATTCCTCAAGACTGAGTGGCTTCGTGTCCTTGAACTCAGGGTTCTCGGAAACGTACTTGTCGAATGCCGCTCGGGACGTGAACGCCCGCGACCAACCAGAGCACTCGGGATGTTCGCCCATCTTTTCAAGGAACACAACTTCCTTTATGTTGCTTGTCAGGTTGCCCTCGTCATCTGAAATCATGACGAGCAGGCGATTTGGGTCTTCGGTGGCGGCTCGAATGATCGCACGGCCCGGGGTTTCTCCCGCCATGTCGCGGGCGCACATGAGGCATCGCACCATCATCGTCCACCCTTCGGCGGAGACGGTCGCTCCCCAAACAGGTCCTTCAGGCATGGGGATCGAGCAGTGAGAGCAAACGCTCATATCCATCCAGCCCATCCCGGACATGAACATGATGTCGTCCTCGCTGCCTTTCATCCAGCCCATGCCCGGCATGCTCGGCGGGTGTCGGTGATCATGAAGGGTGTTCTCTTTGCCCTCTCCCTCTCCCGCAGTTTCACCCTTATGGGTAGATGCCAACACGCGGTAGATCGCAATCTTGACCTGCTCTTGCTTTTGCGCTTCGGTGAGGTTTGGCTGGGCAAGAATGTCATTCACGTTGTCGTGAAGCATATGCAGGTTGTCGAAGGCGTTCGCAATATGCGGAAATCGTTTGGTGAAGCGCGGGCTCATCTCCGCGGTCATCGGCATGAAGTCGCGATCGGTCTTGTAGAGCTCGACTTCGTGATATCTCGCCCCCAGCACTTCGTATTGAGGAGCCTGATCCTTAACGGGAACTCGATACAGCATGTCGTAGTTGACCGTCTGCAGCCAGTGGTAGCCCCAAAACAGGCCGTTCACCTTCGGGTAATCGGTGCGGAACTTTCCGCTATAGGAAAACCCGTCCAAGTAATCCATGTTCATCGGCAACCCCGTAATGGCATACGGCTGGGCTTGGTAGAACGCCCACAAGCGCTCGATCTCTGCTTCCTTTTGTTCGTCGGTCATTCCTGGGTAGGTCAATGTGTCAATCGTCTGGAAGTGGAGAATGTGTGCCCAGTCGAAAACCTTTTCGAGGTAGCCGTATTTGCGGAGGAAAGTGGGCGAGATCGCGGCCTCGTCCACGGGCATGGCTGGCTGGTTCTTCAAGACCCAGTTGATCTGGTCAAAGGTCTTCGTTTCGAGCGTCGCCATTTCGTTTCGCACGAGGGCTTCGTAGGCCATCGCATGGCCGACACCCGTCGCATACATATCTTTCGCGAACTTGGGGATGCGGTCGATGGACCAGTTGTATGGAGCCGCCTTGTAGAAGAGGTGGTCTGCGCGGGGGGATTCAATCCACGCGGGCATATCCTTGGGCATCGTGGGGAGTTCGGTTTGTTTCTTCATCCCCGCCATGTCGTGGCCCGGCATTTCCTGGGCGAGCGAGACGGCGGAAAGAAGCGTTAGGCCAAGTAGTGTCTTCGCTTTCATGGTTTTTCGTTCCTTTTGATTCGTTAGGGTAAGTCCCGAGCAAAATGCTCGGGACACCGGTGGTTCAGTTGGCAGGCTTTGCAACGGCCGCAGCAAACTCAGCCAGCGTAAGCGCCTTAACGCCAGTGTGGCCATGCGAGGTTGCGTACTTGTCGAAGGCGGCCTTAGACGTGAATGCTCGAGACAGCGCGGCGCAGTCGGCGTGCTTCTTGAACGAATTCAGGAATACCGCTCCTTCGGGAGCGGTCCACTTTTCGCCCGCGCGCTTGAGAATGACGGGCTCACCCTTCTTCTCGCTCGGAGCGTAGACAATCAAGTCGCCTTTGTAGCGGCCCTGATCCTTGATGACGCAGTAGAGGCACCGATACTCGATGCGCTTGTTTCCGACCTTCAAGACGACCTCGTTGTCAAGGTCCTTGGTGTTCTGAACCAGTTTCAGCTTGCAGTAGGGGCAATCGCCTTCGTGGGCCATTGCCATGGGGGCGAGGCCGAGCGTGCCGATCACGGCGAGCAGGGCGAGGGACTTCGAGAGGTTGTCGAGGATGTTTTTCATGGTTTTCCTTGGGTTCTGGCGGCGAGCCGCTTCACACGATGTTCAACAACGGTGAAGGGCCCGCCATCGGGTTTGTCGTCGAAAGGCCTAGGCGGCCACCCCCGACAGGGTAGTGGCGCATACGCGGCATGCTTCAGCGCAAGCCGCACAATGAAGGTTGTCCGGGTGGGACTCGCACTCCGTGGCGCATGCTTTACACATGTCCGCACAAGTCCCAGCTAGCAGGGTCGAGCCATTCTGCATCTCGGCGACGCATCGATCGCACTCGTCGCGGCACTCTTCACAAAGCGCAACGCATTCACCCATATCTGGCATGTCGCGGCAGGCGTCCGCGCACGTTTGGCAAAGCGAGGCGCAAGCCTCGCAGGTTTCAATGATTTTGTGATGGTCATGCATGGTAAGTGATGCTCCTAATGTTCCTGGCGAGAAAAGACCACGAGGTCCCCGCTGTGAACGGTGCCGTCGAAAGTGAATGTCGTGTTCGCGTTCACGAAGCGGACTCGGATCAAGTCGGGCGAATTGTGGGGAGTGTGGTTCGGGTTACGTCGGTCTACGACGTTGGCACTGACCGTCCCGTGCAGGGTTTCGTGATGGCCCTTGACCACTCTCGTAAGGGAGCCGGGCCCAGAGAACTCGCAGACGCCGCCATCGACGCCATTGACAGCGGCCGGCCGGCCCATCTGGACGAGCACACGGGGGCCGTTGTGGTTCTGCTGTTGCTCGAAGCGAAGCGAGCCCTCGAACGCAGGGTGGTGACCAGGGGCGGTGCGCTTGGTGACGGAGAAGTGGAACGATCCAACTCGCCCGTCATGGGTGGCGGCGGTCCCCTTGCCGTACGATCCAATGGCAAGGATGTGGTTGGCGAGAGCAACTGTCGCGAGTGCAACAGATGCGATGATGAGTGTCTTCTTTAGCATCTCTTTCTCCAGTATCATGCCGCGATGATCGCGTAGGTCTTGAAGTCGCTGGTCATGGGCGGCTCTTCGCCGCGCTCCTTGTAGGCCCGGAGGTCTTCGAGAGCCCGCTTGTGGCCTTCGTGGAACTGAGGGGAGCCCACCCAAGCTTTGAAGGCGGCTTCTTCCGTCCAGAAGCTCACCACTAGGTATGGTTCGTTCGCCTCCGTGCATCGGAGCACCTTCATGCCAAGGAATCCGGGCATGTTGTCAATCATGCGGGCGCGGCTGCAAAAGAGGCACTCGAAGCGCTCCTTGTAGTCCGGCTTGCATGCGATGTAGTTGATCGCGACAAACCCAGCGCTGGCGGCCGATTCAGAACTGATCGTCTGCCCATGGGCGCCCGCAACAGAGCAGGCCATTTTCTCGCTTTGGTTCCTCATTGATTTCATCCTGCGATTGTCGCGGAGACGGTTTCGCTGATCGGCCCAGCCTCGCCTTTGGCATTCGCCCATCGAAGAACAAAGTGCGCGGTTTTGTTCGCGTCCTCGCCGTCGAATTGCGCCGTGTAAGGCGAGCGCGTGTCGAGCGCGAGGAACGTACACTCGTTCAAATCGAGCGGAGCGGTGCCGCCGATCTTTACCCAGACCTCGCACCCGAAGACTCCGTTTGGCTTCGCGCGGGTCGTGGGCGTCAGTTCATCTACGAACGAAATCGTCACGCGCAACCGTTGCGAAGTGTCCGCCGAGCCGAGCGGCCTTGAGGTTGGCGCCCCGATCGGAGAACGAATCGTGTCGCGAACCGGGATGCCGAGAGCCTCCTTCTCAGAGTCGCTCACGGCTGGACTCGCTTGCAGACGATTGACCAAGGCGCGGATCGCGGCCTCGTAGGCCAAACGGTTGGTGTCCTTTAACTGGCGGGCAGACTGAGCCGAAGCTTGGGCGGTGATGTGCGCCGGGTAGCTGCTCGCCCATGCGGTTTGCGCCGTGGTTAGCGGGGTCAAGTCGCCAAGAATCAAACCGAGGCCGGCCAAATTTGCGCTGGCGTAGGTCACCAGGTTCGATTGCCACGAGTTGAACTCAGAATCGGATGCAGGGATGTAGTCTTCAGGCATGTTTCTTCTTCCTCCTATGTCGCTGGCTCCGCCAACGGGCTCGGGGACTGCGTCATCGAGATCGCCGGTCTAACGAACGGCCTCGTTTCTTCAATCTCCAACCTCGTTGGTTGAGTCAGCGAGCTAAGCGACCGGCCCCGCGAACTCGCCGGGGGGATCGGTGAGGCTGCCGAGGGTTTCAGCGAGCCTGGGGGCCGGTCGGTCATGGGTTAGTGGCCACCTCCTCGATGGTCGCGGTAGGCATGGGACTCCGCCGCACGGTGATCCCGGTAGGCGTGTTGCTCCTGGGCCATGTGCTGCCGGGACGCCCCGTTATACCAGTCCTGGTATTGGTGATCCCGATAGGCATGCTGCTCCGCCGCGCGGTGGTCTTGGTAGGCGTGGCGCTCCTGGGCGCGGTGGCTGTTGTATCCATAGTTGGAATAGCCGCCGTAGTACCCCTGGTTGTAGCCATTATTCGAGTAGCCGTGATTGTTCGAGCGGCTTCCGAACTGGATGGTGATGCCGCCGCGATTTGAGCCGTGGTTTCGGCCATGGCTCTGGGCGGAGGCGAGGGTCGGAAGGGCCATTGCGGCGCCGATTACGAGCGTCGCAACGAGGCCTTTGAGGGTTGTGTTGCGTGTCATGTGTTTGTCTCCTGGCGCTTATCCAACTCGTCGTTAGCGTAGCGCCTGCATTTCTCCGATTTCACGGGCTTGGTCCGAGATGACGGCTTCTGCATTGGCCTTCATGTCAGATCGCGCAAGGTTGTCGAGGGCTCGCTCGGCGATCGAAATCGCCTCGCTGTGATGCCCGATCATGGACTTCAGGAACATCATGTCAAGCGCGTTGCCCGACATGGCCCCCATGTCCATCATCATCTTGTCGAGGTAGGAGTCCATCGGCGCGGCGGGAATCACGTCGCTGCCCGTGAGGGTCTTGCGGACGCTCTTCATCATCGCGATCTCCGGCCCCTGCGCGTTCTTGATGGCTTGAGCGATGGCCTTGATCTGAGCGTTTGAGCCCCGATCGAGCACCATCTGGGCCATGTCGATCGCCATCAGGTGGTGGGGCACCATGGCGTCGATGTACTGGACGTCGTTCTGCGGGATGAAGGGAATGGTGTAGGCGTTCGCACCACCACCCATCGCGCTGCCGCTTCCGCCGCAGCCCATCACGGCCACACCGATCGCGGCTGCGGCCAGACCGGCAAGAACCAGGGCCTTCACTTTACGACCACCCTGCCGTCGAACATGCCCATGCCGCAGGTGAACGCGATGTCGCCCGCTTCCTGCGGGGTGAAGTTGAAGGTGACCGTCTTTCCCGATTCCACGTCTTTCGACATGTTGAGGGACTTGAAGACCACCGTGCCGCCGCAGCCGAGTTGTTGGCCGCCTTGGAAGGTCAGTTCCACGGGTTTGCCCTTCTCGACTGTGACGACGCTCGGGTTGTACTTTCCGCCGTCGATGGTGATGGTGACTCTTTGAGTTCCGTCTGCGGTTGTGTTTGTCATTTGGGTTGGGTTCTCCATCTGGGATGTTTCGGCCTTGGTCGAGCAACCATTGGTTGCTATTCCAAGGAGGGTGGCGATAACGATGAAAACGCACAGTTTTACGTTCATCGCTTCACCTTGATTTCAAAGCTAAGAGTCCGAACCTCGCCCGGGAACATTGCTTGTGTTTTCATGTTGGTCCTTAGTGCTCGTGGCCTCCGGCGGGCAAATTAGCTTTGCCGGTGGGTTCTTTCGGTAGTGCGCCTTCGGGAAAGTGCGCGGCGATCCCGTTAAGCGTCTCAGTCATTTCCTTGGCAAGCGATTCGACCTTGGGGCCATTGCCCGCATCGCCCGCCTCGTCGAGCTGCTCGGCGAGCGATCCGACTTGCTTGACTTGCTCCTTCACTCTAACGAGGTGCTCTCCCAGAGGCTTGGCGGCGTCTGGAAGCAGCAGTACCTCGTCGCGAATGGCGAACGCGGCTTCATGGACCGACTTCCAGTTCTTCTCCTCAACCACGTGGTCGAAAGCGGCTTTGCAAGCGAGGACTCGGTCCCAGACTTCCGCGGCCTCCTTGTATTCCGGGATAGTCGTAGCGACGGTCGTCTTCGAACTGTCCTGGCTGGCCGCCGCTTCTGGTTTGGATGAGCACCCGATTAGGACGACTCCAAGAAGGGTCGCGAGGGCCAGGGTTTCGATTGATTTGATGTTCATAGTTGTTTCCTTGGTTAAGGTCCGTAGACGAGCAGAGCTCCGAAATGACCGGCCGCCCCGACGGCAACCGCGGCCAATCCCAGAAGCGTGAAGTAGGCCAGGGATTCGTGCTCGCCTTTGCGCCTCCAAATCACGGTTGCGGCCATGAGAAGAGTCGCGGAGACGGCAAGAATGAAGTGGATGAGCGCGGTTCCTTGCCACTGGAATCCGCTACGGAGAAACACCATCAAACCCGTGGGGATGGCAATGGCGGTACTGAGCGCCCCGAAAAGGAGCGCCCACCAACCCGCTTTACGCATCGTTGGATCTTTGCGCCGCCACCCGAAGACCTCCAGTGCCGCACCGAAGAGGAACAGCGCAATCGGGAAGTGGATGAACAGCGGATGGAAGGAGTGTTTAGGGACGTATTGTTCGAGCAGGCTTTTTCCCTTGCCCGATGGATTGTCCATATTCGCTCCCATCATCCCCTCGTGATTGGTGGCCTTTGGTGGCATTCCGGCGGGATGGCTCTTGGGATCGCCGGGAAGGAAGTCTTGCTTGATCTCCTCGGCGTTGGGCCATCCGTCGCCATCTGAGTCGCTGGCATTCAACGACTGGATGAGCTGCAAGGTGATGAGGTCCTTTCCGCTTGCCTTCAGCGACGACCTGAGTTCCTTGCCGAACGGGTTGTGCTCCGGCGGCTTCGTATGGCAGGTCATGCACTCTGACTTGAAGAGTCTCGACGACTCCTTAAGTTTTAGTGCACTGTGAAATGCTTCCATCTGCTCCGGTGTCGCCATCGCGACACCGGATAGAAGGCAACCGGCGAGGCACCAGGTGGCTTTCAAAGTCGCACCTTCCTCTTGCAGGCCTTGCCGGAACCACAACCGCAGTCGGGTTTGCCGTCCGGCTGACCGACGCCCAACCGGCGCAAGGTCAACCAGACGTACAGGCCAACGGCCGCCGCGACAAGCAACACGGGTCCGGCAGCGGCCATTTACTTCACCTCGATGGCGAAGCCGAGCGTTCGAACCGCGCCGCGCCAATCGAACTGGGCATAGACCTTGTAGAGTCCAGGCTTGGGGAACCGGCCCGTGAAGTGGATCATGCCTTGCTTCACCTGAGCTTCACTCTCCTCGTCTTCGGCAGGGTGGCTATGGACGACCGTCTGACCGTCTTGATGGAAGATCATCATGTGGCCTGCCGCTCCAAGCCACTTGACGGTATCGCCGGCTGCTTGGCCGGTCTTCTCGTCGGTGAGCTTGACCATCAAGGTGGTCTTGCGACCGACCTGGATATCGCGAGTCACAAGCTCGCCCTTAAGACCACCGTCCACGGCCGTGGTCGTGAGGTTCAATTTGGTATCCCACGTCGGCTTGTCGCCGTTGACGCTGACTTTCGCAATAAGCACCCGCGATCCTTTGCCGCTTGGAGCTACATCGCCGTACACCCAGTAATCCCCTCCAGCGGGAAACGTGATCGGAATCGACCACGTGCCATCCTTTGCCATTTCAGGGTGTTCGTGAAGGAACCAGTTCAGGTCCTTGCTGGCAAGCAGCAGGTGGAACTGCTTCTCATGAGCGACGTCGAATGCGCTCTGAACCTTTCCGGTCTTCGTGTCGACGACCTGCAACTTTAGGTTGCTCGGTTGGCCAGCCATTGCATGAACGGGCCAATCAACAACTTTGAGTTGAAATGGCTGTGGCTTGGCGACGTTGGCTGGGCGCTCGTCTTTCACGTCCACTAGGAACGCGATGTCATGCTTGCCTTGGCCCGGAATGTTCAGTGTCAGGGCGATCTTGTAGTCTCCGCCGTGGGGAAAGAACAACACGACGCCGTAGTCGCCGGGTACGCCTTCACGGTGCACTTCGGGCTTGGCTTCGGGCATCCCCGCCATGCTCGGCATCGTCATGACGGCGGTCGCTTCGATCGCCCCCACCCCTTTGAACCCTTCCTCGACTGGATCCTTGGCGGTCGTATCGACGACGCGGAACTCCACATCGATCTCTTCCTGTGCGAAGAGTCCTTCCTCGGGAACGCGGAGTACGGCTTCGTATTTGCCGAACTTCACCTTGGTGACGACCTTGACGTCAGAGGTCGCAGGATGATGCGAAGCGTCGTGCTTGATCGCCTTTGCGACTTGAATGTTCTTCTCGATTCCCGCGAAGAGATACTTCTTTGGGTCCTTCTCGAAGGGCCCGCCGCTTCCGGCGCAACACATGTACCAGCGCACCCCGTCGTGGTCAACGTAGTCGCTTGCCTTGGAATAGGAAGGGACGGCCTCCTTGCCAACGGGGCAATACAGCGCCTCCTTGGCGGGCACCGCAGCGAACTTCTGGGGGTTTGCCAAGAATGCCGCCTTGTTCTCTTCCGACTGGAAGGGATAGCGGACCGAACCAAAGTCGGCCGTTGCCTTGGCTTTGTCCGCATCCAGCCGCAATCGGCTGACCGGATCGAACAGAAAGACTCCAACCGTGTTCTTTGCAGATCGCTGAGTCTTCAGAAACGCTTCCGGAGACTTGGCGAAGTTGGAGTCACAGCCTGCGCAGCAGAACTGAAAGCGTGAGCCATTGTATTCGACAACGGGCGAGTTGGCCGCGACGGCACTGCCCATGACCGGGCACTTGAGTGCCGAGCCTTGACCGAGTGCCACCGCCGCGAGGGCGATGATGGTGTTTAACATTGATTTTCCTGTGCTGTGAATTGGGGACTTGCGTCAACGACGAACCCTGCATGCCGATCGGGCAGGCAGGCTGTTACGCAAGGAGCACAGGAGGAGCGCGGCCAAAAGTGGCGTAGTTGGGCCGGGAAGTCGGCGGACCTGAATCTGCCTCAAGGATGCCCGGATTCAAGCAAAGGGCACTCGTGACGAACCGAAACGAGGTTCCAAGAGCCATGACTGCCCATACCGGATCGCTCGCACTCTCGGCGGAAGGTACAGTCGCGACCACAGGCTGTGGTTGGGTTGGTGCTGAACCGATCTCGCAGTTACAGTTTGACGCGCTAGCCTCAAACTGAGATGCTGACTTCGATTGCTGGCTAGAGCTGGTGTCGCAACCACTCGCACAAGCTTTAACCGTCGGCTGGTGCGCGGGGACCCCAACGCAACAGGGCATGGAGCAATCAGGGTTGGCTACGAGCGACGCAAACACGCTTCCCGGTAGCGCACCCAGCAGAAGCGCAAAGACAGAGACCATCCGAATCCAGGCCATCTTGTTCTTTCGCATCACACACTCTATGACGTTACAAGTCAGCAATCTGTTTCCATGTGTCACGTGAACCACCTCTAGTTGCAATCTGGCTGGAAAGGCATGCCCTACTCGTGGGGATCCTCTGCACTGTCGCTGACGGGCCACGTCCATTCGCGCCCCAAGAAGGTGCGATGGAACCACCGAATGACGTCATCGACGTACGTGTGCATGATCGGGATGTCAAACAGACTCAGGATCGTGCCCATCACAAGACCACCGATGACCGCCATCGCGAGCGGCTGATAGGCGTCGAGGCCGGTCTTAGGCGCGAACGCGATCGGCATCATGACGATCAGCGTGATACCGACGGTCATGAGGATAGGCCGGAGTCGGTCCGGACAAGCCCGAATGATCGCCTCGTCACGGGGAATCCCGCGATCTCGATACTTCATGATGAGATCAATCATGAGCACCGCTGTGGTGATATCCATGCCGGTGAGCACGATGATGCCCAGGATCGACACGGTCGAAAAGGCCTGCCCGGCGAGCCAGAGCGCGATGAACACACCCGCCAACTCCAGCGGCAACGAAGCAAGCATCTGCAAGGGCTGAGTGAAACCCCGGAACTGGATGACCAGCACGAGGTACATCATTGCCAAAGCGAGCACTAGGCCGTTCATCAGCCGACGGAACGAGTCCATCATCTGGGTCATGTCACCGCGCATTTCCATGCCGTAACCGGGCGGAAAATTCACGGGTTCGATACCCAGTTTCGGATTACCGCCATAGGCATAGGCGACGAGGTTCATGACGACATCCATGCTCGGCAAGTTGCCGATCCGGTAGTAGCCGGTTACGCCAACCACCCGCCGCAGCCCGTCGTGTTCGATCGCGGTGGGCGCTTCATCTTGTACGACCGTTGCCACCGATTTGAGCGGAACCGGTGGGCCACTTGGTGGGGTGATGTAGAGTTCCTCAAGGTCCTGCTGAGTTTGCCGGACGGGGGCGTCGTATCTCACGAGGATCGTGTTCTGTCGCAAGTTGGGCAGCCGGTAGAACTCGTTGGTCAGGCCGCCCCGTAGGGCATAGTAGGCTTGCTGCGAGATGGACTCGGGGGATAGGCCTAGTAACTGCGCACGTTCGAGATCGACCTGAATGCGGTAGTCGGGAACGCCCATCGTCCACGTTCGCGATGGCTGGAAGACCTCCGGCATCTTCCGTGCTACCGCTTCAACCTCGCGGCCCAGGCGATCAAGCTCTTTCAGATCCGGACCGTAGATGTTGACGTGGATTGGAGCGGCGGCGGTAGCCATAACGTCCGACCCCATCTCCTTGATCTGGATGCGTCGCAACCCCGGGATGGTCTCGTACGCCTCCCGGTGGATGTCGTCCATCACCTCGAAGATCGTGCGCTTGCGCGTGTCTTTGTCGCTGAAGGTCAGCATCATGGCCGCTCCGCTCACTTGCGGCATTTGATAGCCGGTAAAGAACGGAGACCAAGTCTCGAACATGGATTCAGCGCCGATCTCGATGCTCGCCTTCTCGAGCTCGGGGTGCTTTGCCATGATCTTCTCGAGTTGGACGACCGCCTTCTCCGTCCCCTGATACGAGGTTCCGGGCTCCATCTCGATGAAGCCGACGGCTTGGCCGGTGTCGGCCAGCGGCATCATCTCGCTCCCAATGAAGTAGTAGAAGGTGAAGCCAATGATGAGGATCGCGGTCACGCGGGCGAAGTTGACGAAGCGATGCTTAAGCGTCCAAGCGATCGCTCGCCCATAGCCAGACTCCAGCCGGTCCAGGCCCCGCTGGAAGGGGTCGAGGATCGCATAGAGCCACTTCAGCACGGGGTGCTTGCGGTCTTCATCTCGGGCCGACTCGGGGCGAAGGAACTTGGCGCAAAGCAGTGCGGTGAGCGTGAACGAGACAAGGGTCGAGGCGATCAATCCAAAGATCAACGGCCAAACCAGCTCGACGAACATCAGTCCAACGATTCCTCCTGCGAACACAAGGGGTAAGAGCGCGAGCACGATCATAAATGTGGTCGAGAGCACCGCAACTCGGACCTCGGCAATGCCGTCAACCGTCGCGGTCTTTGGGTCTTTGCCCATCCTCAAGTGCCGCTCAACCGCGTGGATGTCGATGATGCTGTCGTCAACGAGACGGCCGATCGACAACAGCAACCCGATAAGGGTTCCGCTGTTGAAGGTCATGCCGAAGGGGACCATCATCAGGATGGCAAAGGCCAGCGACGTCGGAAGCGTCACCATGGCGATCATCGTGCCGCGCCACTCGCCCAAGAAGAGGAGAACCGCCAGGCCGGTGAGCAGCACGGCGAGCCCGAGTTCGTGCCATACGTTGTTGAAGAGAATCTCAACGAAGCTCGCATTGTCATACGCGATGTCGAACTTGAGGCCGGGGTTTTCGCTTTCGAGTTGCTCGATGACCCGCATGACGGCCGGCACAACGGAAGCCGAACTCGCACCAGGATTCTGGATGACGGAGACCTCAATGGCGGCAGCTGAGGTGGGCTCTTTACCTTTCAGGTTGCTGTAGTACCGATAGCCCGAACGCGTTTCCCAGTGGGAGTCTTCGACCCGGGCGACATCGCGGATGTAAACCAGCTTTGGTGGAGCAGAAGAAGTCGATGACTGCGTCGGCGGAGCTGGCCCCGGCTGGGCAGCGGAACCACCCCCCATGCCGCCCATGCCGGTCGGACTTGGCGCGCCACCCCCTGAGCTCGACGTACCGCTTCCGACTTGGCGGATCGGATAGTCGAGAATCTCTTGAGCGGATTGAGTGCGCGTATCGACGCGCACCACGCCCTCCCGATCCTGGGAGGTCAGCGTGCCCGAAGAGCGCGTTACGTTGGCCCGGTCGATGGCATCGCGAACCTCGAGGATGGAGAGTCCGTAGGCGGCGAGTTTCTCGCGATCGACGATGACCTGCATTTGCCGCCGGTAACCCCCGAAGGGCACCACCGAGTAGACGTCGGGCACCGATTTGAGCCGCCGAACGATCTCATTGTCGGCATACTCACGCACGCGGACGGGGTCCCATCCTTGGCTTTCATCGCCGGTAACGGCGAGGGACAGGATCGGCAAGTTGAGAGGATCGATCGGGACGATGAAAGAAGGCTTAAGGTTGGCGCCCGTCGCGGGGAGATTCGACTGCGTGACGTTCATCAGCGACTGAACGTCTACCAACGCCTTCTGCATGTTCGATCCGTACGGAAACTCCAGGGCAACGATGGAGAAACCATCCTGCGAAGTTGATCGGATGTAGCGGACACCCTGCAGATTGACCAGCTGTTCTTCGATCGGCTTTGAGATGTACAGCTCCATCTCTTGAGCCGACAAACCCGGCATCATGGTCACGACGCCAATCATCGGGCTCTCAACGTATGGCGCGAAACGCTTCGGGATGATGCCGGTCATCGCCATCCACGCCATCGCGAGGATTCCAACGTAGAGGGCAATGATCGCGTAGGGGTGTTCGATGCTCCACCGGTGGATCATATGAAGCGGGTTGTGCCGCTTCGTTTCGAACTTTACGGGGTCGTGCCTCACTGCACAACCACCTTCCCGTCAAACATGTCCATGCCGCAGGTGAACCGGAATGTCCCCGAGGCGGTGGGTGTGATCGTGACCGTTACTGGCTTGTTGAGCGGTAGCGGCTTGTTGATTTTGAAGTCGGGGAAGATGACCTCGGTGCCACACGTTTCCTCGGTTCGCCGAATAAACGTCAGGGTCAGCGGCTTGCCTACTTCGCCTCGCACGGTATCCGGCTCATAGCTTCCGCCCAGAATCTCAATGACCTGGCCCTTGGCCTTTTCGGCGGGAGCGACGGCCATGACTTCGCCTTGGTCCCGCAAGAATGCCGCCCCGCGCGTTACGACTTGTTGGCCTGCCTTGAGTCCGGCAAGGATGATCACTCGGCGGCCGTCATCGATGCCGACTTCCACGCGAGTACGTTTCACCAGGTAGCTGCCCGCCGTGCCCGACGCTTCCGCGACCCACACAAACGCCGCCGGTTTACCCGGCTCGCCTACCGTGGTCTGCACCGCCGCGAGCGGCACGATGAGGCCAGTCTTGCGTTCCCCGAGGCTAAGCTTCATGGTAACGAACTGGCCGGGAAGAATCCGGCCATCGGGATTGTTCCAGAGCGCCTCAACCACGCCGAGGCGACTCTGCGGGTCGACCGTCGGGCTAACGCTGCTGATGCGCAGGTCGATGTCGAGGGGGTCGCCGCCAGCGGCCGATATCTTTACGCTGGAGCCCACCGTTACGCGCGCTAGATCACTCGTCGCGACATTGGCTTGAAGCCGTATCGGATTGATCTGAGCCACCTTCAGAATGGTCTGGCCCGGCGCCACCGTCGTTCCTGGGCTCACCAGGCGCTGAGTGACGAGGCCATCGCGATCCGCTCTCAGGATCGAGTAGCCGCGTTGCGCGGCCGCACTCTCGTAGCCGGCCCTCGCCTGCGTCACCCCCGCTCGCTCGCGGTCGATCATCGATCGCGCGGCTTGAGCGGACTTCCGGCGCGCCTGTACCGCTGCCTTGGCGGCAAGGACCTCGGATCGGGCTTGCGAGACGCGGCGACCTGCCGCGAGCGCCATTGCATCGGCTCGCCGGGCATTGGCCTGAGCCGCCGCCACTTTGGCCTCGGCATTGCGAACCATCGAGCGCGCCTGTCTCAGCTTCGAATCGGCATCCGCGGATTGAGACTCAGCCATCTGCAGTTCGGATCGGCTGATCGCTCCTTTTGAGAAGAGCTCCTTCATTCGCGCCAACTCGTCGGTATTGAATCGGGCCATTTGCTCGGCAGCGGTGACTTCCGCTTCGGCCGAAGCCAGCTCTGACTTCATCGCCAACACCTCGGCCGCCATGGCCGATTGCTCTTGCTTGGCCGCCTCAAGCATCGCCTGCGATTCTGCGACCATGTTCTCGCGAACGGCAACGTCCGCCTGAGCCTCCGTGACTTCTTGCAACGCCGCTTCGTATTCGGCAGCGGCAACGCCCACCGACTTGGCGGCCATATCGGTCATGGCAGCTCGTTCGGCAAGCTGGGGGTCGAGTTGGGAGGTATCGAGACGAGCCAATACCTGTCCCTTCTTGACTCGGTCGCCGACATAGACCTCAACATCGAGGATCGTGCCGCCTACTCGGGGGTTCACATCCTGCTCGACAAAGCCCACCGCCTGCCCGGAGTAGCTCGCGGATCGCACGAGTTCACCCTGTTCGACCGTGGCCAGCTCCACCGCCGTCGTACCGGGAGGGGCCGGGGTGTTCATCTCCATGACCTGAGCCTCAATGGGGGTCATGGAGCCTGGACGCCGCAAGTTGTTGACGGCGTAGATGGCGACGGCCAGCATCGCGATCAGGAGGAGCGTGCCGCCGATGGTGGCGCGGTTGAAGATGGCGCGACTATTGACGCGCTGTCCGGACTTGCGCACGCGGTAGATCACAAACGCCACAAGCGCAATGCCGACCACCCACGGGAGCACAGCGAGGAGGCTCATGCCCCCACCGGATGCACCGGCACCGATATCTTGGCCCGTCCGCACCCCCAGCTTGGCGGTGGCTGCCCCCGGCGGACCCTGAATCTGGACTTCGATCTCGTAATCCCCCGCCATGGGAAAGGCAGCATCCATCGCGTAGGTCCCGGGCTCACTTGCCGGAAGGGCTCGCTGCTCGCGCTCTCCCATGAACATGCCGGGCATGCGCGCAATGGCCCGGATCTCGAGCTCGGTGACGGGTTCGCCGCTTTCGGTCGTGATCGCAAACGTAAGGCGGGCCTTGCCGATCGGGATGACCTTGGGCTGCGCTGTCATGGAAACACGGTAAGGGCCGGCAGAGCCCGAGACCTGGGCCCACGCCCCAGCGAGGGCGAGAACAAACAAGAGGGTTGTTAAAAGGAGTCTCACTTGGGCACCTCCGTCGGGCCAGTTAAGCCCGCGGTGCGATAGAGCTTGGCGACCGCGAGTTGCACATCAAACTTCGCCCGGGCAGAGTTGGCGCGTGCACGAGCTAAGGCGGCGAGCGCATCGAGTTGATCGACGAGAATGCCGACTCCACTCTCTACCCGCACGACTTGTGTGTTGTAAGCCGAGAGTGCCGCCTGCTCGCCACGCACGGCAGACACCTGCCTCTGCTGAGCCGTTTCCAAGTCCAGCCAAGCCTTGCGCAGGTCGACTTCGATGCGCCTTTCGACCGAAGAAAGCTCAGCCTCGGCTAGAGTGATCATCGCCTGCGCCCGCCGCGATGCGGCGCGTCTCTGGCCGCCATCGAAGAGCGGCAGACTGAGCGCGAGGCCCACCGCCCCCCCACTCCGGCGACCCATCCCATCTTGCGGTGAAAAGATGTCGCCCATGGCGACACCGTAGAGCTTCGGCCCAAGCTCTGCCTCCGCGGCACGTCGTTCAGCTTGAGCCGCTCGCACCTGATGTCTCGCCCGGACCGCTTCGCCCCGGCTTGACTTTGCGGTCTTCAACAGTTCCTCGAAAGCAAGTTGAGGTAGCAGAGAGGCGGCTGAATCTTCGAGTAACACGGACGCATCAAGGTTCTCTCCCATCACGAGGAGGAGCTCGAGCACCATCTTCTTCCGTTCCGCGTGCATCGAAACCAAGTCAGCTTCCGCTTCCGCCTGCTCAGCCTCGGCTCTGCGCACTGAGGCCTCGATGCCCTTGCCCGCTGCCAGCAAAGCTTGCGAGTTCCCGGCCATGGCCTTGGCGGCGGCGAGGCGCGACTCAGCCGTTTTGACTTGGCGCTGCGCATACAGAGCCTCAAGGAAGGCCATCCTGATCTCAAGCGCGACCTCAGCCCGCATCTCGAACAGGCCCGCCATGGCTGCCTTCTCCATCGCATCGGCGGCGGCCCTCATCGCGGAAAGAGCGCCGCCCGTGTAGATCGGCACCATGAGCATGAGGCCGGCGTCGAGCCACTTGCCTTCCGGGGCCACGACCGTCGTTGACGGTGAAACCCCCATCGCGGACCCGAAGACAGACGGCATGGTGCTTCGCGTCGCGAACCCGTTGAGGACCAGTTGAGGCCCTTCCATGCCACGAGTTCCCCGTGTCAGGGCACGTGCGGCTTCGACCTCCGCCAGGCCCGCCGCGATTCTCGGGCTGTGCTTGAGGCCAAAGGCGACCGCATCTTCGATCGCGAGAGTCCTTTCCGTTTGGGCAAGTGAGCCGGCCGCGAGCAACACCGCAACCCATGTCGCAAGAGGACGGATCATAGGTTCCCTCCGGTCAGGTAGCGCTCAATCCGAAGCCGCTGAGAAGGGTCAAGGAGGGCGAGTGACTGGCTCCACAGCTCTTGACGCTCCAAGTCGTACTCCACGGACAGTCGCGAATACTCGGCGAGGTCCATCTTGAGGTTGGACACTGAGGTGCGCGACCCGGATGCCGATTCAGCAGCTTTCTGCTCATGTCCGATCTGGTACTGAAAGGCCTTCTCTCGTTCGAGCCATATCGCCTGAAGGTCGCCCAGCTTTGCGCTTTGGGCGGGCTGCAGATTGAGATGATCGGCGTGGGAAAGGATGAGCGCAGGCTCGGGCTTTAGCCGGGAAAGTGGGACGAGCGGCCTTTTCTTGCTGATCGAAGGCCGATCGACGAGTTTAAGGTTGCCGCTCGCGTCAGCTTCAAAATAGCTCGTCTTGACGGGGCCGGGTTGAGAAAGATAGCCATACAGGCCAAACGCAACCAGCCCCACAACCATGACGATGCTTCCGGGCCCGAAGCGGGGACGATATGTTGATCTTGACATGCAGTGTTACTCCTAGGTTCTTCGTGTGATTGAGAACGCCGGGGTAACGAGTCGTCTGAGTTCATACCCCCGGCTTATGCTCGACTAGCGAGCAGCAGGCCTCGGAGGCTCGGAGGAGCCCGTCCGGAGGGGGGACTCTTGGGCACAGAGGGTGGCGATCCGTCGGCAAAAGCGATGATCTGCCGCGTAGAGGTCAGATCGATCCGCTTAGGTTCGGTTGCGGGTCTCGGATCGGGAAGGCACACGGGTATGGGCACCGACCATGGGGTTACCAGATCAAGGTCCGCCGAGCGCTCCATCGGGGCCCTGATACAATTGCAGTCGCGGCAGGGAGATTGCTTTGCGATTGACGTTTCGGGACAGCACGACTCGGGTTCGCGGACCAGATGCATATCACAGCGTGAGTCGCAAACGCCGCCGGCACACGCCGACATAACAATCGCCGGGGTGCACAGGCTTAGCACGACCAAGATCGCGCTCATCAAGCGGATCAGGAGCCGAGCCGAATGCTGCCACACCATAGTCGCATTATAGCAAGACTTCACTGACAGTGCAGTGCCTATAGCTTAGGGAGCGTGCGAGTTGGAGTTCATAGACCGCCTTGGCCGGAGCGACCATGTGACCTCGTTGCTGATGGTTCGTGCAGGCAGGGGTCGCCTACATGGGGTAGGGACGTGGGCTGTATCAGCGGTTCGGCTTCGGCTTTTGAATGCCGATCGGTTTACCGTCGGCGGTAACCCACGTCTGAGGGCCGTTCGAAGAACGGCCGAGGATGGCGCATGCGGCCGCCGAGGGGCTTGAGAACGTGACGGCTTGTGCGAAGCGGTAGGAGCCGGAGTCTTTGACCACCTTTCCGCTTGCGATGAGTTGGGCTCGACTCTTGCGGATGTACTCGCGGCAGTCGGCGGTTTCTTCCAGGGCCATCTGCGAGCCGGGGAGGACGGTCACCTGGCGGCCCGACAGGGTGCCACCGGCGACATGCCCTTGACCTTGACGAAGATCGACGCGCCGTCGAGCTCGCTGGGAATGACGGAGTGGTTGACTACCTTACGCCGCGCGGACGGGTCGGCGGGGTCGGCAGGATCGGACGGCGAGGTGATCGTCCCAAGCGATGTCAAGGCAGCCTCCAGAGCGCCGAGCGCCAGCTCGGCGGCCTTCAGATGGTCTAAGCGGTCGGCGTGGAGTCGCGCTTCGGCGGCGTCTTCTTGGACGAAGGCTTGTTGGCCGTGAGCGACGATCGCGGCGCGATGCGCTTCGAGAAGTTGGCGGACCGGGTCAAGGTCAGGGAGTTTCATCTCAGGAAACCTCAAGATCTTTGCGAGACGATCTGGATGTTCGCGCCGGGTTCGACGGTAAACGTTATCGTGCAGCCCCGGAAGAACTCGTTGCCGAGGGCATCCATGTTACTGATGATCGCTTCGTAGTTGACACGAACGCCCTCTTTGACGACCGCGACCAAGCACACGGGGAACGACGCTTCACCTTGGGCGGTTTTGACCTTCTTGGTGATGGTGTCGTCAAATGGGTCTAGCCCAAGGTCAGCTACGGTCTCCTCGGTGAGGGAGATGGTCATGTTGAAGCCGGTGTCGAACAGCATCTCCACTTCCTTGTACTTGCCGTCGTGACCCTCCAGCAGGAGCGTCGCAGTCAAAATAAGGAAGTCGTCGAAGGTGGGCGTCACGTTCAACGGATCGGGCCTACCCCAAACGAAACGGGTATCGGCGGTCCGAAGGTGACCTCGTACACCGCGGGGTGCGAGTTTGTCGCTTTGAACTCTTGGAGTGCCGTCCACTTGTTCTCAGCAGTTGTTCGGACGTGCTGACCTGACACGACATCGATGAGGACAACGGGTTCTGTTTCCGTCGCTTGTTCAGCCGTGGGCAAAGCCGCGTAGAGCCGCTCTCCCCAAGCACTGATCACTTCTATCGGTAGGAACCGACGGTACCGGAGCGGAAATCCTTCGAAGGCATCGGCCACACGATCGCGATTATCCCAGCGGATGTGTTGGACGGTGCCAAAGATCTGCTCGCCGGCCTTGCCGATGGCGGTGAACTCGCCCTTCCAGTCGCCCTGGTTGCCGTTCGGGCTCAACGCTTCGTCGGCGAGGCGTGCGCCATTCACGTCCTGAAGGATGTAGCTGATTTCGAGTTGGCCATCGTCGGCTGAGAGGGCACCCCACCCTTCCCAGGTCCTTTCGTCGGCACGGTAGGACTCACCGTCTTGGGTTGAACCGATGCGCATCCCCCATAGGCGGATCTGGAGTTGGCCGGCGGCGTCGACTTCAGGAACTAGGAAGATCAGACCGATGCGACCAATGTCGCCTCCGTCGAAGGGTGCCGACTCCTTGTCCGTGCGGCAGTAATAGAGGTGGGCTCCCCCGATCTGCACAAGCAGATTGTCGGGGATCGGGTTTCCCTTCCTCAGGTGCGTTGCTACCAGTTCTAGCGTGTTTGCCTGACTCATGCTGTTCCCTTCATTTGACGTATGATTTAGCGGAATCGAAACGCTGGGCTCGCCAGCGTACCTGACTCGTAAAGACGGTGGGCGGGCCCAAGAGGGACCAAGGGGGTGGGTTGGCTGCTCATGATTTCGTGTAGAAGGTCTGCTTCCAGGTGGTGTAGATGCGCTCGCGTTCCTCTTGCCAGAACTTCCGGCGCTCGGCGGTGCCCTCCAGCTTGAGGCCGCGGAACTCTTCGACGAGGGGCCAGAATCCGGTGCTGGGAAGGTCCTCCGTGGTCACACAGAGGGCGGTGAGCATCGGGCGCCCAGCGGCCTCTTCCAGGCGGGCAATGTGCTCAAGGATGCGGCTGCACTCCTGGCCCAAGCGGTTGCCCGTGACGGGGAGGCACAGAATGTGGGCGAGACGCTGATAGGTGGTGATGCCGCGATAGCGGGCCGCCTGGGTCAGCTCGGCGTAGACGAGAAGGACGTCTTGGGCGTAGGGGTCCATGTTCGTTCTTTTTCTATCACGTGTGCGCCCTTAGGCGCTCAGACGAGTGGCATGCTCGGGAACTTCCAGCAGTATGCCGATGTATAATACTATCAGGTCCTAGACCCGAAAGGTGATGGACCTCCAGGGCCCACGGCGCAAGTCGGGGCCCTTTCTTATAGCCAGACAATCCGCACTCCGCCGTGAGACGAAGGGAGGAGGTTGCGCCCGCTCACTACGTCGATCTCGTTCTGGGCTCCTGCCTTGTTGATCTGTGTGGCTCCGGCCGATGACTGTTGGAGAACGAAGTATGCGCAGAGATCGGCTACCCTCAACTCAAAGTGGTCAAGCGAACTGGAAGGCTTTGGCGGCATGGGCATGGATCGCAGGTTCCCGCGCTTTTTGTGCAATTCGTGCATCCTGATGACCGGGCCAGGTGCGTTCTGGTCGAAGATGACGAATCCCTGTTTGCAACCGTTCAGCCACACCTCAAAGTCGAGGAACAACTGCTCGAAGATCGCGGATCGGGCATCAAATCCCTCGGGGTGAGGCTGCGAGTGGTCAACCATGACGTGAACAAGCCATACATGACGGCACTTACTGATGGCTTCCAAGCATTCTCGTAGCGCTCTTATCCGGATGCCGGGATGGCAGGCAGGAGGAAAGAGGTTGCGTCGTTGAACCCACCGTTCGGCGTGGAGTTCTAGTCCGGGATCGATACCCCAGGCGGCAAACCTAGCTTCGAGCTTTCGTTGGATCCTGGCCAGCTCCCGTCGGCCCCTCTTCGTTGCCACGAGTGCGGACGCGCCTTCAAGCGACCCCCCAGCACCGATGTTCGACGTTTCGTCAATGAACATCCACGCGCGGCGTCTCGACAATCACGCTTCTCCCTTCTGCCGTCGTGCCCACCAGAGCGCCGTATCCATCGGCGACATCTCCACCGAAGCCCCGTCGCGCCTGACGTAGACCTTGTCGTTCAAGGTGAACATCATCGAGGCATCCGGCTTTACGTCTACGCGACAGATCGTCTTTCCATCGACCGGGATAAAGCGAACGCGGACCAGGTCGGTGGGATCTGGGCGGAGTTTCACGCCGAACGCTTCTTGGAGCTTTCGCTGGAACTTGTCGAGCGTTTCTAGCTTTTCCAGATCGCGCTCGATCCCAACGATCTCGGCGTCGTCGGTCACGCCAATCAGGACGGAGCCGCCGTCGCGATTCAGCATTGCGCAGATTGCCTTGGCGACGTCGAGGACGCGATCACCGTGAACGGTGTTCAGGCGAACGTCATGCCACAGCGTCTCCTTGAACTCCAGCGTGGAGGATTCAAGGCGGGGACGGAGCAGGGTGCGGATTTCGGCAGCGTCCTTGGCGAGCGCGTCCTCGTAAGAGTCGCCTTCGCCAAAGTAAAGGAACTCAACTCGCCGGTCAATCTCGGCCTCGATATCGCTTACGTCTGCATCTGGCACGGCGCCCTTACGGGTCAGAATGTCTTGTACGAGGGCGGCGATTTCGCGTTGAGTCTTGACATCGCACTTTGGCACGAGCGCGTTCTTGAACTGATCCCAGAGCAACTGTCGGCCGTTCTGAATTGGCGGGCACACCCGCTCAATCTCCGTCGAGAACGTTGCCGAATTTAAGACTCCGAGCAAAAAGAGATCTGGGTCGAACATTGAGAAGCAGGCGTCATTTGGAAGCGTTCCATCATTGTCAAACGCGAAGGCGCTGCGCACCTGCATCTTCAAGTAGACGATCTTGGGTTCGTCTATCCGCGCCAAGTAGTCAGCGTTGAAACGCTGAAGCGAATACCACGGGTGTTTGCCTTCACGGGCCTCAACCCGATCAGCAAGTAGCGGCTTAAAGCGCAGCAAGTGTGCCTCCAAGGCTGGGTGTTTCTCTAATGCGAAATCCCAAGGCACGTAGATCAGCCAGGATGATGAGTTACGCAGCGTCCACCGGTCCACATCTCGTCCAGTAATCAGAGGTTTGAGGTAAGGCTCTAGCGAGGAGTCGGCACGGAGCAACTCATGATACTTGTCGGGGCCGATAACGAAAACTCCCTCCTTCGCTACGGCACGGACTCCTTCGGGCAAACTCTTGCCGTACATACGCCCATCACTGCCGATCTTGACCTCATTCAATCCCGAGACGAGGCCGCGATAGATGGGACCCTTAACGAACTCACCCAACGGTATGCAACGCAATCGCATCTGCGAGAGCCGGCCAGCGGATTTGCCACCCTCCAGCCGCCACGTTCCATCCTTGGCGAGGGCATCGGGGGCAAGATCGCCTCCCCACTCCGCGATGATTGCTCTGAGATCGGGAAACGGGGGCTTGAGCGAGCTGACCGGAGTGAACCGTGTCGCGGTTGCCCGGCCGAAGACCGATGCCGGCTCCGTCTTCGTCGCGATCGTGATCAAAGGGTAAGCAATGACGCCGTCGAACACCGGAAGGTCACCGAAGTCGATCAGGTGATGCACGAGCGTGTGGCGGGCGAAGTAGGACCGTAACTTCTGCCCGTAGCTTGCCTTCAGCCACTTGTTGCTCGTGATGAAGACGAGTTGGCCACCCACGCCAAGGAGTTG
The DNA here is from genome assembly GCA_964586225.1 of uncultured Fimbriimonadaceae bacterium. Taxonomy (GTDB): domain Bacteria; phylum Armatimonadota; class Fimbriimonadia; order Fimbriimonadales; family Fimbriimonadaceae; genus JANJUB01. The sequence continues at coordinate 2,383 of CAZPHD010000026.1, read as the reverse complement.
AACGCCTCGATCCACGAAGTAGACCAAGAGGTCGGCATTGCCGCTGGCAGTTTCGGGGTACGCCTTGATCAGGCGATTCTTGTAGTCCTTTCCCTGAGCCCGTAGCAACTCACCGCTATTGACATAGGGGGGATTGGCGACGACGATGTCAAAGCCCTTGGGCCGCTTTGCAGGGTCGTCGAGGAACACGTCGAAGAACTCGACTCGCCAATCGAACGCGCCCTTCACTTTGTCTTCGCTGCCCGTGATCTCCTTACGGAGGGGCTTGAGCTTGCTGTCGAACGCTCTCCTTGCAACGGGCTTGTCGGGACCGTGAGCGTTTTGATACTTCTCCCGAAGGTCGCGCAGTTGACGAATGAGATCCCAGGTCTCGCCAAAGTCGGCGGTCGCTTGAGAGGTGCTCGACTTGTCCTTTCCGACGATAAGCTTCGCGTTGGGTGCGTGTTGCGGGTTGGGACCCATGAGCGAATCGCCTTCCTCGATCTTGTAGTCGAGGTTGGGTAGAGCCTTGGGAACGGGGCTCTCGTCCTGCACCATTAAGGTGAGCCAGAGCCGGAGCATGGCGGTATTGACGGCGAAAGCTTGGAAGTCCACGCCGTAGATACAGTTCTCGATGATATGCAACTTGCGCTGGTGCTCTTGGTCGGCAAGCGGAATATTGGGATACGGGCGATTGAAGAGGTTGTAAAGCGCGAAAAGCTCTTGGAGCATGCCGAGCAAGTAGGCACCGCTTCCGCACGCCGGATCAACGATCTTGACATCTTGGAGGGCCTGCCACACGATATCGCCTTGCGTATCGGGAATTCCCGTCTTGTCGTGTTCGTAAACCAGCTTCCGAGCGGCCTGCTCGTCGATTCCTTTGCCCACCAAGTAGTTGATGATCGCCTCGCGACACATGAACTGCACGATGTCTCGCGGGGTGTAGTAGCTGCCGGTATCGTGGCGGTTCTTGGCGATGGTCAACTGCTCGAAGATGCGACCGAGCATTTCTGGATCGATCGCGACGTGGATGTGTTCGGGCGTGCTCTCCTCGGCGGTGAAGTTGTAGGCGTAAAGTAGACCGTCATCGCCCAGAAGTCGCTCCCAGAACGCGGGCGGGATCTTGATACGAGGATCAACGAAGCGTTGGTCGTCGTCGAAGAGGCCGCCGTTTAAGTAGGGGACGACATCAATGAGCGGCTCGCCCGTGACGTGAGCTTCGCTACCCGCAGGATTGTTCAGGGCTTGGAATAGAGCGTTAACGCGCGTAGGCCACATAGGTTGCGGGCTGTTCTTAGCCTCCTTCCAAAGGGCCTTCAGGTAGTCCCGCTGACCTCGGAACTGGAGCTTACGCCGTTCTTCGAGGAACCGCACGAATAGAAGGCGGTTAAAGAGCATCTGAACGAAGAGTCGCGGCTCGGTCAAGTCGGGGGCTTGAGCCGTCACCGTGTCCAGGGTCTCGAAGAAGAGATCGCTCAGCTTCTTAAAGAAAGCCTTCGTGAGCTTCTCGACACGCCAAGCTTCGGACCATTCCAGTTGCTTGATCCACGCAAGGAGGTTGAGGTTCTCGACCGCGGTGCGGGCTTCATCGGGGTTATCCCAGCCGAACGTGCGAAGCCTTACACTTGCAAGGTCGTTTCCGGTGTAAAAAGCGAAGGTCCAGAGCAGGTCCCGCTCTTGGGCGGTGCGCTTGCCCTCGGGTACGGTCGAGCGGCAAACGAAGAGGATGTTGTCGTAGGGCCAGGTGGGGTTCGAGTGGGCATGGCGAGCGCGGTCGGCGACTCGATGGAGGATACGGCGGAGGTCTTGGCGCTTGAGTTCGTTGGGGCCGAAGTCCACGAGGAAGATGCCCCAGGTTTGATCGTCGCTGAGTTTCTCGACAGCGGCCAACGATTCGACGCCGGGAATGTCTCCGGCAGTAAGATCATAGAGGGCGGCGACGTGCCTGAAGGTCGGCCAATCGGGTCTCGGCCAGCATAGCTCATCGGCAAACAGCTTGGCAAGCTGCTCGAACGTGGTCAATCCGTTGAGGTGTTCGGGCGTGATCGGCATGGGTTAGAGCTCCATCCAACAGACCAACTGGTCGGGATAGTCGGCACTGATGCGCGCCAAGAAGCGGTGCTTGGCGATGGGGTCTTCTTCGACGCGTTTGCGCAGGCGGGTGCGTTCGGCTTCGGGGAGTTCGACGCGGCGAGCGGTGCCTTCGGCGCATTTGATGGCCTCGTGGATGGCGGCGAGGCCCTCCTCGATGGCTTGGCCGTCGTGGTCCACGAGGAACCACTTGGTGTCATAGAGAGGCACCTTGTGACCCGTTGGGGAGTCGTCGTCGAAGCCGCTGACGACGTTGTAGCACAGGAAGATTCGGCGGGTGGTTGGCCCCTCACCCCCCAGCCCCCTCTCCCCG
>CAZPHD010000025.1:2905-44866 GCA_964586225.1 uncultured Fimbriimonadaceae bacterium | reverse complement strand
CCGTCATAGAGAGCTCGGCCCGCGTTGTCAACCACGAACACCTTTGCGGGTTCGAGTCCCGGGACGCCGTTAGCAACCATCATTGCAATGGCGCGTGCGCTGGCTTGGTCGACGCCACCTGACTTCTCGTGAATGACGACGCTGGCAGTGGCGGGCTTCTTTTCGGCGGCAAACGCGGTTCGTTCGCCGAGGGTGATGTGAACTCGGGCGGTGCCCACGCCTTCGATCTGCTCAATCGATCGCGAGAGTTCACCTTCGAGAATCGACTTGATTCGCTCGCGCTCTACGGCGGGCGTGTTCATCATGCCGAGCTTCGAGAGTTCCTCGTTGCCGACATGGGCGGAGGAGGGAAGCTTGCCGGCGACGGCGAGCTTGGCGCGAACTTCGGCCACCTGGCTTGACGGCACCATCACATTGCCCTGATTGTCGAACTCGACCGGGATGCCGAGCTTCTGGATCTCAGCGGTAACGGTTCCGACGTCGGTCGGCGACAGCCCACCAAAAGCCATCGTCATCTTGGGCCGCGAGGCGAAGAAGAAGGTGCCCCCCAGCAAGATCACGAGGAACGCGCCTCCGAACAGCGTGACGGCACGCTGGGTTCGGTCGGCGGTTTCCCACCAAGTTCTCAGTTTTAACAACATTGCGCCCATGGTCTAGTCCAAGACCCTGGGGAGCAGGCTAGATCTGCATTCGGCTGATCTCTTGGTAGGCTTCCAGCATCTTGTTCCGCACTTGCATCGTAAGCTGCATGGCGGTGCCGGCGCGTTCCATCGTGATCATCAGATCGTGAGGCTCCACAGGTTGACCCGCAATCGCCGAGTTTTGCAGGTTGCGGGAGTCCGCTTGAGCCTGGTTAACCTCTTTGATTACGTCCATCAACGTTTGGGCGAAGTCGTCGCCGTTGCCCTCGGCCGCGCCCTTGACCTTATCGAGGCCAGGAGTCAGGTTCTGTCCGAGGTTGTGGATTCTCATGGTGATTACCGTCCGATATTCAAGGCACTGCGGAACATCGCCTTTGCCGAGTTGAAGGCGGCGACGTTCGCTTCGTAGGCGCGAGAGGCGCCCATCATGTTCACCATCTCGAAGATGGGTTCGACATTGGTGTAGGTGACGTAGCCGTCCACCGCATTGGGATTACCGGGATCGTAGACTCGGCGGAAGGGTCGCTGTTCCGTGGGCTCCTGGATCACGCCGCGAATCTCGACGCCGTCCTTGCCCGATTGCAGCACGACATCTCGTCGGCGGTAGGGTTCGGCTCCGCCCTTGACCTGCATCGAGTTCGCGTTCGCGATGTTCGATGAGATCACGTCCATTCGGAAGCGCTCGGCCGTCATGCCCGAGGCCGAAATGCGCATCGCCTTACCGATCAACTTAGCGACCCTCCCTGATGACATTCTCGAGGCCGCGGAAGTAGCGCGCGGTCATCTCGGTAAGCATTTGGTAGCGAAGCTCGGTTTCAGCCAGCGAGGCGACTTCGGTTTCGAGGTCCACGGAAGAGCCGTCAACGCGAATCGAACCGGGGTCTACGCGGGGGCTGCTGGCGTCGCGACCTCGGTTCATCTCCTGTTCGAGGGCGATGTCGAAGTCCACGTCCTTGCGCTTGTAGCCCGGCGTGTTGACGTTCGCCAGATTCTCCGTCAGCAGCGAATGCCGCTGGGTCGTCCGGTCGAGCGCCCGTTCCAGGTTCTTTGCGTGCGGTCCAAAAAGGTTGTCGAGTATTTGCACGGTGGTTCTCCGCCGCGCTTCCGTGTGCCGATGCGATCACCGATCCTTGGCGATCCAGCCGAGTGTTCTTCGGCCTATCAGTGGTATCGGCACGTTGCCCGGTAATCCTAAGGGGTCCCGAGAGATTCTTTGGCGATTGATGGTGATTCTCAGCGGGTGCCAATCGTTAGTAGGATATGGATGAAATAGACGTGAAGTGGCGGCTTCCGCAGGCGATCAGCTTCACCTTGTTGCGCGTTGTTTCCGGGTTAATCCTCTTGCAGGCCGGTGGCATGAAGATTTTCGGCTGGCTGGGAGGCATGCCGGACGGGCAGGTCCTCACGCCTTGGAGCCAAATCTGGATCGGGGGCTGGCTGGAACTCATCGGGGGTGCGCTCCTAATGGCCGGCTTGCTCACCCGCCCGGCGGCGTTCCTAATGTCCGGAACCATGGCCGTCGCCTACTTCCAGTTCCATCAGCCCAACGGCACCTGGCCCGCGCAGAATGGCGGCGTCGCGGCAGTGATGGTGTGCTTTGCGTGCGTGGTCGTGTGGGCGTTTGGCGGCGGGCCGTGGAGTGTTGACGCGCGGTTCTCCAAGCGCGGTGACCTATGACGCCCGGCAAAGCGCTTGGGCTCTGCGGGATTTCCGCCATCGGTGGTTGTGCGCTGGGTGCCCTGGTCGGATCGTTGATTGGGAACATGGCCCCCGACTACTACCGAGCTGTTTTTGGCTTCAAGCCCGAAGACAACATTGACTACGCACGCCTTGGACTCGGGCTCGGTGCCACTCAGGGGCTCACCGGAGGAGTGATCGTCGGAGTTTGCGTCGTCGCCATCCTGACGTGGCAAAGCCACCACCGCCGCGAACTCGAAGAACTCGGCTTGCCGATCAGGGATCGCGCTTCATGAACCGCACGTAGGCATACCCGCCACCGATCAAGTTGGCATCCGTACCGGCCAAGCCAGTGCTCGGAAGCCAAACCAGGACTTGGCAGGATAGCTGTCATCAACGAAGCAGGGTGGAAATCAAGCGGATGACAAAAATCGCTGTAAGAATCTTCAACAATGAGCTGGTATGTTTGGATTCCCGTTGTATACTGCAGGAATGAAGCTGCATCTAAGTTCACTATTTGCCTTTGCGGCAGTCTCGCTATCGTTCAGCCAGGTTGCAAACAGTAGCTTTGAGAATCCCCTGTTTGGTTCGAATAGCTGGCAGTACCGTCCCTCAGGGATTCCCGGATGGACTTTTTTAAACAATGCCGGCATGGCCAATGGCAACACAGTTTGGGGAACCTCGGGTCAATCGGTGTGCAGTATGCGTTCCTTCAGTCGCAAGGCAATGGAGGTCGGATTCGACAAGTGGTAACAGGGTTCGTTCCTGGAACACAGTATCGAGTCACCTACTGGGCTCACCGCCGCCCGAACAACAACCCTGGGGCACCGATCGAGGTGCTCAAGGATGGAGTTCCCATCTCGCTTGGGGTCGCACCTGCAACACAGCAGTGGATTCAACATGCTAGCTACTGGTTCACGGCAACGAACACAACCCATGAGATTGAACTAAGAACCAACAATGAATTCGACCGAGCTACGGCGATCGATGATGTTGAAATCGCAAGTTGGCCTCCCCCGCCTTACGGGCTGCCTGCCAACCCAGGCTTTGAGTTTCCACCTCTCGGCCTCAATCAGTATGCAGCAAATCCGGGCGGCATTCAGACTGCTTGGGAGTTTCTCGGCACAAGCGGTATGGCCAATAATGACAGTTCTTGGGGTAGCTCCGCATTTGAAGGTGAGCAGTACGCCTACATTCAGCGGAGCGCGTCATTCAATCAGAGAGTTGGTGACTTCGTACCTGGTAAAAGCTATCACGTTCAGTGGTGGATGATGCGCCGAGACGGTGGGCTCGGGGCGGATGTCGCGCAGCCCGTGCGGGTTCTTTACGACGGTGCCGAAATTGCCCCGTTTCAGATCCAGACAAATCCCGTTTGGCGCAACTTCGCTTCAAAGCCGTTCACGCCGTCTTCTGCAGATGGCGTTCTCAAATTCGAAGGCGGAACGGATGTTGGTGATCGTGCGTCGGTGATCGATAGTGTCAGGATCTTCGAGAATGAGGTAGTGGTCCCGGACGCGATCTCTTTCCAGCGTGGACAGCAGACAGGTGGGACGATTGCCTCGCTATTCCAGTCTGACAACGATTATCTGCGCGCTAGGCAGTTCTTTGTATTGTCCCTTACGGATCCCCCGATTCAGATGACGGTTGAGGGTACAGTGCCTCCTGGCGACCCGATCTACCTCAACCTGGAGGTCGAATCCGCGATCTCGCTAACGGGATTCAACCAACAACTCCAAGTGCTTAACACCCAGAACAACTCTTGGGTAACGGTTAGCGAAACCGCTCTCGGCAACACCGATACCAACGTTGACATCACTCGTTTAGATGACGCGTCTGCGTTTGTGCATCCGGTGACTGGGAAGATCAAGTGTCGAATTTGGGTCAAACGGGCTGGCCCTGCCATTAGCAGCAACTGGACGTATCGAATCGACAAGGTTAGGTTCTACGTGGGAATGTTCTAGTTGGGTTGATCGCCGTGTTTCGACCATGTTATAGAAAGAGTAGTGCTGAACTCCCCAGCCTAGCGTGTGGGGAGTTCAAGGTAGTCAGCAGCTTGGGCGGACTCGTGCTCTTCTGCGGTTGAACATGTCACAGCGTTGACGCGCTCGGCATCGCACGCTCTCAGGGATCGCGCTTCATGAACCGCACGTAGGCATACCCGCCACCGATCATCACCAGTCCCAACAGCAACAGCGCCGCAATCCTGATCACGGGGTCAAGCGCCGCCAAATCGACAAGCAGCACCTTGGTTAGCGTCATGCCAAACAACCCGAGTGCGAGGAATCGCGGTCCCGACTCCTTGAGCGCAAATCCAATGGCGAGGATCACGGCAGCATAGATCGTCCATGTCACCGTCGTTGCGCCGTTGTGCGACATCGCTCCGGTCAGGTCACCCAAGATGCTAACTCCCAAGAAGAAGAATGGCAACCAGCCAATCGCCGATGAGATGCAATAGGCGTGGTGCGGCTTCACCCCGTTGGCGCGCATGACCCACGAAAACACGGCAATCAAAACAAGATCAACGGTGAACAGTGCGGCGTCGAGCCAGGTTGCTTGTTTCTCAAGCGCTGACAGGTGAGCCAGAGCCGTCACCAAGGCATAAACAACAACCAGCGGAATCATTGCGGACGATGGGCGCTTGCCCGCCCAAAGCATGAGAGCCACCAGCCAGATGGTCAGCGCGATGGTCCCCGCCACCGAGGCACGCAACGTCGACTGGGCGCTGATGATTTCGAAAAGAACCCTCGCGATGAGGCTACCGCCCAGGAATCCAAAGAGTAGATCGGATGCCGACCGCATGTTCTCGGGTCCTTGCTTATACGTGACCGCCAAGAAGCTTGAGAGCGCCACCAGCATTAGGAGTAGCGAGGGCATCAGCATGGCTTCCCGACCCGTGAGCACACCGGTCCAGAAGATGAGCGTTCCGGCCGTGGCCACGATCCATGCCAAAACCACCGCCGTAGGGTCTTCGGTTTGCCGAACGAAACCCGAAAAGACAATGACCATGAACGCGAGCCCGATGGGAATAGCGAACACGCCGCTCACGTCCCACGGCATGAACGTGAGGTAAGCCAAATAGCCGATGAGCGGGGTGATTAAGCCCAGCGTTATGCTGCCCGCGGTCTTACCGCGAACCTTGCTGAGGGCTCCGCAGGCAAGGAAAGCCGCGACGGCCAGGGCCCCGCTCATCTGCAGCGCCAAGGGTCGGTCAAAGGCATTGATCACCCGCAAAAAGAAGTCTTGTTGGGGTCCGTGGAGCACCACCTGCATGGCAGCGACGCCTTCCACAACGAGAAGTGCGGAAAGGAAGCTCGGTAGATCAAGGGCCTTGCGGTACCCCACGATGGCCGCCGCGGCACCGAGTCCGGCCAGCGCAAATGCAGTCAACCTAGCGTCGTTACCCCACGGCGCTAACATTGCCGCCACGCAGAAAGCAGCGGCGGCAACGTGGCCGCGTACCATCGAGCCGGGCATCAGATAGGTGGACGCCCCCGCCGCGATGGCTAACGCCAGTGCCCCCAGGTGCAGCGCGGTTGTCGGCTGCACGAACATCATGGCCAAGCCGCCAAGGCCGAGGACGACCGCCGGAAGCGCTACCGGTCCTTCACCTTCGCGGGCTTCGAATCGGCTAGCCGCGGCCAAGGCGATCGCCGAGATGAGCGTGTGTCCGCCGATAAGGAGCATCCGGGTCACATCGTGATCGCCGGCGACGCTGAAGCATTGGAGGGCGAGGACTCCCCCTAAGAGCCACGTGAGCGCCAACGGCGCGAACCACGCCTTGCGCCAAGCGATCGCTCCGGCCGTCGCCATGATCAGCAAGTGCAGCCCGGCGTGAAGCCCGCACTGGCCCTCGGACAGGGGCAAGACCGCGCCCACAAGTCCACCCGCGACGCCGAGACCGTAGAAGGGAAGCGAGCCTCGACCCAGGCTGTAGCCCAGGTTTGCGAGCCCGAGCAAGATGAACGAGATCACAACGACACTCGAACCATACAGGCCATGAAAGACATGGCCGCCAGCCGCCGTCAAGTACAACCCACCCGAACCGACGGCGGAAAGCACCTGACCGAATCCCTCGCGCTCGTCGCGCTTAACGGCACCCAACACGACAAAGGCGACCGACAGGGCGAGCGAGCCAAAGAACTGAACTTGCGGCGTGAGCATGCCTCGCGAGATGCCCAGCGCGATCAAGAAAGCGATGCCAAGCAAGAAGACGGCACCACCAACGATGGGTAGTACGCGACCCCCCAACTGCAACTCATCGAACGCTTGGGGAGACTTCGTCTGTGAGGGTTGCGTTACCTTGGGCAACTCAAAGACCGGGGGCGGGGTCACGAAGGCCTCGGGCGGCGGCGGGGGAGGAGTTTCAGCAGGGATCGGGTTGGATGGGGACTCGCGACCTTCAAGTCGGTCGAGCCTTTGCTCAATCCGGTCCAGGCGTTCGTGAAGCTTACGCAGGCTATAGGGGTCCATCGCCGCTCCGAACCCATGATAGCGGATTTAGGTCGTCTGGATTTAGAACACCTTACAATAGAGGCATGATGCTCGCTGTGACGTTTGCACTTGGATACGCAAACGACGGGTCAATGGCCCAAACCGGATCGGCGCTCAACTTTTCCAAGAGCCGCCAAGTTCAGATGGTCAGCGAGCGGGTGCACATCAGCATGGGGCATGCGGCCAAGATCACGGTGGACTTCGTCTTTAGGAACCACGGCAACGCGATCTCGGTGGTGATGGGATTCCCCGACCACTCCAGTAGCAAGACTCGCCCGGCCATCACCAACTTCAAGTCTTGGGTGGATGGCAAGGCCGTCGCGGTTGCTCAGCAGCTCCAGAACTCAGATGAGTTCGACTATGCTGCCGTCTGGACAAAGACGGTCGCCTTCAAAAAGGGGCAGACCCGCCAGGTCAAGGTCACTTATGATGCTGCACCAAGTGTGGCCGCCTGGGGTGAGATGTCGGTTGACTACATCCTCAAGACCGGTGCGACCTGGCATGGCAAGATCGACCGCGCGGAGATCACCGTCGACTGGTCTCGCTTGCCCAAGCACCAGCGACCCATGATCTTCGAGGGGACTCGACCCGCCAACTGGCGAACGTCAGGACGAACCGCGTCTACAGTCTTCACCGGATTCAATCCAACCTTCGACTTAACTTTTCAGGTGTATCACGGACACTGGCACTACGTTGTTGACGGCAAGCGAATTGAGCCGCCGATGAGCCCTGTACATCCTCAAGGGGATCCGCGCGACGTGCTCTTCCCGGTCGAGCACCTGGGCTTGCTCTTTCCAAGGCGAGATTCGAACCGCCTGGAAGGTCTGCGTCGGGGCATCATCAAGCGCGCGGGCGTCGATCGGTGGAGCCCCGAGCGGGTAGTCGAGATGGTCTATCTCAAGGACCTGATGGCGAAGTGGGGCTGGACGTACACCTACAGCGAGCAGACCGGCGCGGTTACGTTACGACCCCGAAAATGAGTTCGGCCCCCGGGATGGGGGCCAAGCCAAGCTACGCCGCGAAGTGCTCGGGTTGCCACCGCGGCACCGCGAACATCTGGGGTCGCTGATCCAGCGACAGCTCACCCCGATCTTGCGACGCGAGCCATTTGGCGGTCGCCACCAGGTATCCCGCCGCTTCCTCACGCAACGAAATCAGCCGGTCAAACTGCTTCATCCGAAGCACGTCGGCTTGCGCATTGCGTTGGGCTCGCAGGAGCACAGCCTGCTGGGCGTGACCGGAGACGGCCCGCTGGAGCGCGGAGACCTTTTGACGAGTCGTCATCTCCTTATTAACGATCAGAGCCCGCGTCCCTTCAACGAGGGTGTCCACGAACTTCTTTTCGGCAGACGATAGCATACGCATAATCTCACCTCCTATGCGTAGGTCATGGAGCGAGCCTAGGCACGCTCTTGATATCGGTCTACGAGGTTAGCTGACGGGTTAGAGCCGGTGCGGCTCTTCCAGTTCTGGATACACCCCATTTCGAATATGGGTCCCCCGCTTCAGCGATAAGCTGAACTCGACCTGAGCGGAGATTATACCCGATTCAGAGTCGAAATGCTCTCGCCCTGCCATGCGAGCCGTCCGCCGCTGGCCTGTCGCCGGTCCACGTACACCTCCAAACCGTTGCCGTCCGGATCGCGGAAATAGGTCGCCCACGAGATACCGTGATCGACCGAGTGGTGTCGAATCCCATGGCGCACAAGATGGGCCTCAAACTCGCGAAATGCCACGTCGCTTTCGACCTCGAAAGCAACGTGATAGAGGCCAATCGAGAACGATGGCGGACGCGGGGCCTCGGGACCGACTTCTTGAAGCGCGACCGAGTGGTGGACCAGCCCATCGCTGAGAAAGGCAAAGCCTTCCAGCCGTTCTTCCAGTCGCAATCCGAAGATTGACGTGTAGAAGTCAACGGCACGTTCCAGGTCGGCCACCTTGAGGTGGACATGCCCGAGTTTGAGGGGAGTCATGCTTCTTCTACGTCTGTTCGAGCTTGAGTGCCGCGAACGCTGTTGCCGCCCAGGCGCCGTCTGGCATGGGCGTATCTAAGAACTGCTTAACGATGCACAACCACTCGATCCGCGCGCGAGTCTCGATGATGGTGGAGATCGTTGCGAGCACCCCGTAGTAGTCGCCGATGGCCTCGTTCTGGGAAATCAACCCGGCGCACTCGGCAAGGAACTGCTCCAGCCCCGCGATCGAGCTCTCGATGAATGCGGCTCGTTCAGGTTCATCCAGAACGCCGAGGAAGAACATGCGTAGCCGAATGAGATCTACTGTGTAGGTGATGTCACCTTGCGGAACTGGCGGCTGCATCCAATCGCGCAACTCACGAACGCCATCATCTGTCACCGAAAGGCTGCCCGTCCCAGCCACCATCACGAACCCGAACTCCTGAAGGCGTCGCATCGCCGCGTACACCGCCCCTGCGCGAGACTTGTGGTAGCTCGACGCCGATCCGCTCAGTTCTTTCATAACCGCGTATGTCGTGCAGGGTTGGCGAAGCCAAGTCAGACCGAGGACCGTGTGTTCGAGGTTTGAAAGCTTTCTCATGTGACGGATCGTTCATTGTGGCGCCGACGGAGCAGCACCCTCCCATGATCGGATATATTACACTTTGAAATAGGTGTTCTATGGTTCTGACTTCGTTGCTCGCTCTGTCCGCTCAACTCTTCACTTCCACGATCCCCATGGTGGATGACTTGCCAAGACGTGGTGCCCTGGGCGTCTCCTTTGCCTTAGTTGACCCGGCTCGGCGTATAGAACTGAAACTGCCCGGAAACGAGGGTCTGGCCGCGACCAGCGTTGTGCCAGGCCTCACGGGCGACAAGGCCGGAGTTAAGCCGGGCGACATCATCCTCGCGATCGACCAGCAGCCAGCCATCCCCGGTGGCTCCGTCGGCGAGTATCTGCGCAATATCCCTAACGGTCAGAAGCTAACTTTCAAGGTCCTTCGTGAAGGCAAGCCGATCGAGCTCAGTTCTGCGTTCGTGGAGAAGCCTCGCGATCCGGGCACCGCGAACTACAGCGTCAGCTATTCGCACATCGTTAGCCACGGGCATAAGATGCGAACGATCATCACCACCCCCAAGAAACCGGGCAAGCATCCCGCCCTGTTCTTCATCCAGGGCTTCTCGCCGGTGTCCTACGACTTTACGCTTTCGACGAGTACGGGCGATGTCTCAAGTCTTGATGGTCCGATTCTGCATGAGTTTGCGGAGAACGGCTTTGTCGTTGTGCGGGTCGAGAAGCCGGGCGTTGGCGACAGCGAGGGCGGTCCGTTTGCCGAGCTAGACTACAAGACCGAGATCGACATCTATCTTCAGACTCTCAAGATGATCAAGAGCCATGCGGCGGTCGATCCCGACAATGTGTTCATCTTTGGGCACAGCATGGGCGGCTCGTTCGGGCCGATGATCGCGTGCGAGATTCCGGTCAAGGGGCTTGTGGTGTACGGCGTTGCCGCCCGAACCTGGCACGAATATCTACTGGACACGCTTCGCTGGCAAGGCATCGCGGGTGGCGGAAGTTACATCGACGCTGACAACGAAGTTCGGATCGGGGCCCGCGTCATCAGCCAGATCTTCTTCGAGAACAAGACCGCCGAGGATGTGAAAAAGTCCCATCCTGAGCTCGCTGCCTATGTCGATGCGCTCATGCCCGGCGGCAAGTTCAACGGCAAGACGCTTGAGTTCTGGCGGCAACTCGGCCAAATCAACTTTGCTTCGTATTGGAGCAAGGTGAATGCCCGGGTGCTCGCCGTTCGGGGGGCAAGCGACTTCGTGACCTATGATGTTGACCACAAGCTGATCGCGGATATCGTGAACAAGGCCAAGCCTGGCAAGGGCGAGAGCATGACGCTTCCGAACTCGGACCACCTCTTCCACAACTTCCCGAATGAGCTGGAAGCCGTGCGCGGCTACTCACGGGGCAAGTTCAATCCGGCTTTCACGAAGGTGATGATGGACTGGATTCGTAAAGTGATGGCGGAGTAGGCGCTCGTCAGTCCCAGTTGTAGGGATCGTTCCCGCGGGACCACAGATAAGACACCAACTGCCCGGCGTGATAGGACTCGTGCCGGGCGATGAACCTGAATAGCTCTGAGGCCGGCACCGGGTCCAGGCCGAGGTACTTCGCGAACGCAGGATGCACATCAACCGGCACTTCCAAGGGAGTCGACTCAAGAGTGACCAGTGTGGCTGCGCGCGTCTCTTCGAGTAAGTCGATCAACCCCGAGACCGACTTCGTCGCCCAGAGCGGGGCATCTTCTTCGTCGGGCTCGCGTCGCGGTGCTCCGGTGATTCGCCCAACAGTCGAGCGCTCGGTCGAGATGATCTCGACGAACTGACCTTGTACGGTGCGCATGCCTGGAGCAGGCGCCCAATCGAGGAGGTCATCGGTCAAATGCGGGAACACCTCGGCGAGATCGCTCCGGACGGATAGGAGTTCAGCGCGGATGAGAGCAAGTTCGTTCATGCGTGTCTTAGAGTATTGTACGGCGATGATACGGAGTTCTGTGGGTGTGCTGCTCTTGGCCTTAGGCGTCTCCTTAGCCGCGTGCCATCCTGGAAATGGCATCGTTGTCCTCGATGACGGCTCCGTCGTCACCGGAGATGCCGTCCGAAATGGCATCTGGTTGTTCAAGCCGGGCACGGCACCACAGCGTCTTGCAACAGAGTTTCACTGCCACTGGCTCTTCCGCGGAGCCGACGGAAAGCTGTATGCCGAGACGGTCGCCGAGCGGGGCGGCACGTGGTACGCCTCGCACTACCAGATCTTTGTCGACGGTCGTCCTCCTCGGAAGCTCGGCAACGACCTCGCGGGAGATTCCTCATGCTTCACAGTTGACCGGTCGGGACGCAGGATTGTCTGGCGCACAGGCAAGTTTGTGCGGCCTGACTCGAGAGGAATCGCCACATTCAGAGACGGTGGCAGACTGGCGCAAGGCGAGTCGCCGATGGGCACGCCGTCTGCTTACGCATGGGATTCGACCGAGGTGCTCTACTTTTGCGACGGCCCGCGAATCAGGTCACTGTCGCTCGCGGGTGAGATCCGGACCGTGCTAGCGCTTCCGGGAAGAGCGACGCAGCCCACGTACGCGGGGCGCACTGGAGAGCGCAAGATTTGGGGCTTTGCGGTCTCGGACGACGGCTCGCTGGTCATCGCCGACGCGAGCACCGCACAGGTTCTTCGCTACGCGGGTGAGCGCCCTTCGGTCGTATCGCGCGGCCAAGATGGCTGGATTGCAACCGGAGTCGCGACCCGTGGCCGCGATGTCTATGTTCTTGAGACCAAGTTACAGGGCTCGCAGAATCTTGGGCCCCGCGTCCGAAGAATCGATAGTCAAGGGAAGTCGGCGCTGATCGGTGTTGTTCGGTGAGCGCTTTATCTCAGCCTGGCCACCCGAATCACCGTGTTCGTCCCGTATGGGTAGCCAGTCGCTTGCAACGTCAGCTCTTCCGCATCCTGCGCGAACTTCAGTGACTCCCCGTTATCCATCCACACCGCTTCTTTGAACTCGCCCTTCACGCCTGCGAACTTTCGCGCTCCCGGTCCTCTCCCCTTCGGACCGTGCACCTGGGTGTTGCTCGTCGCCGTCAAGTTGGTCACAAACAGATACAGCTCATCTCCCAACGCCAGCGCGAAGTCGTCGCCATCCGCCGTGATGCCGACTGGGCGGCCGCGATACATCACGCCGTCGGCCCCGCCGTGCATCGCAATCCAATCTCCCACCCGAGACAGCGCCGCCGCCTCGTAAGCCGGGATCGCTCCTTGGGCTTCGGGTCCGATGTTCATCAGCAGATTCGCTCCGGCTCGCCGGGCAAAGCAGAACTCTTCGATGACATGCGCGGGTGATAGGTAGTTGAAATCGTTTGCAGCCACGCCCCAGTGGAAGTTCATCGTGTGGCACATCTCAGCGGCGACGTACTTCTTCGCGCCCTTGCGATCGAGAGGCGTCGGTCGCCCTCGCTCAAAGGTGACACTGTCCACTTCGGGATGGCCACCTCGGCCCATCGCGTCAATCCCCGAATTGTTGATGATGATCGCGTCGGGTTGATGCTTGCGGATGATCGCGTAGAGCTCGGTCTCGTGCCAGTTGGCGTCCTTCTTGCTCCAGTTACCATCGAACCAGAATCCGCCGATCTTGCCATAGCGCGTGCAGAGAAGCTCAATGCTCGCCTGCAAATACTTGTGATAGCCCTCCCAGTCGTTTTTGAACCGGTCGTCACTCCAGTCGAGGGTTGTGCAGTAGAGCATGGGCGCCATGCCTTCCTGCCGGCAGGCATCCACATACTCGCGAATCAGATCGCGCTTCGCAGGGGTGTGAGTGACGTCGAGCTTAGAGAGTCCCTGGGTGTCGTACAGACTGAAGCCATCGTGGTGGCGCGTTGTGAGCGTGAGATACTTCATCCCCGCGCGTTTCGCCGTTCGCGCGAGCTGCACGGCGTCAAAGTCTTTCGCCGTGAAGGTCTGCATCCGCTTCATGTACTCCTCACGCGGAATGCCATGGACGTTCATCGACCATTCGCCCTTGGCGATCTGACTATAGAGTCCCCAATGGACGAACATGCCGAAGGCGAGGTTCTCGAAGGCGGCGACGTGGGGAGCGGGAGTGGGAACTGCGTCTTGCATGGAGGTACCTGGAAGCCAGCGACCGATCGAGCCAGTCATCATGCTGCTGGCGGCGAGTTTCAGAACATCGCGTCGGGTCGGCATCGTGCCCAATAGAATAGTTCAGAACTCTAGGCTCCGACCGCTATACTCTAAACCAAACATGATCTCCATCGCGCTCACGACGCTGATTCTGATGTCGACCCCCGCCCCGCTGTATCGCGATCCCGTTTGGGATGGAGCGGCAGATCCGGTGCTGGTGTGGAATCCGAAACGCCGGGCATGGTGGATGTACTACACCCAGCGTCGAGCCAAGGCCGAGGAGCCGGGCGTGGCCTGGTGTCACGGCACCGAGATCGGGATTGCGGAATCTAAAGACCGGGGTGTGACCTGGAGTTACCTAGGCATCGCCAACTTGAAGCCGACCGACTCAGGCTACTCGTTTTGGGCACCCGACGTCATTCGGGCCAAAGATGGCACGTACCACCTGTTCGTCAGCTACGTCCCTGGGGCCGCGGAAACGCATCGAAACTGGGGCGGCCACCGCTACATCTACCAATACACGTCAAAGGACCTGGACGCCTGGCATTTCCAACAGCGAGTTTCGCTACCGTCCGACTACTGCATTGACCCGTCGCTCATTCAACTTCCAAGCGGAGTGTGGCGGATGTGGTTTAAGGACGAGGGGCACGGTTCGAAGACCTATGCGGTCGATTCTTCAGACCTCAAATCGTGGGTTGTGGCCGATGATCCCGGTGTTTCAAAGCTCTACGGAGAGGGCCCCAAGGTCTTTGACTTTGGCGGCCACAAGTGGCTCATCAAGGACCCCGATAGCGGGCTCGACGTCTACCGATCGCCTGATCTGAACCAGTGGACGTATCAGGGAAAGATTCTGGACAAACCCGGCCGGCGAAACAGCGACGGTGCCATCGGCAAGCATGCCGACGTTGTGGTGTCCGGTAGCCGAGCGTTCATCATCTACTTCACGCACCCTTACGGTCAGAACTTTCCCGACGTCAATGGCTTCATGCCATTACCCGCCAAAACCTCCGCCATTCAGGCCGCCGAGCTGTTTGTTCAGGACGGCAAGCTCGTCTGTGATCGAGATCGACCCTTTACAATCGATCTCGCCCCTCCGAAGCCATGAAGTGGCGCACGTCCGACCGACCTCGAAGACAGCTACCATGGCCAGTGTCGGGCGGGTGGCTGTTGGGGTTGACCGCGATCTACCTGTTTCGTCCGTACTTCGCCACCGCCTTCACGGTCTGGCCCGCGTGGGTTGGCCTCACGATCGGGGCCTCGGCGCGAGTGCCTGAACCCATATCCCTGCATCGTCCGCATTGATCAGATCTGGTCGGGACCCAAGGTTGCGTGCGTGCGCTCAAGGGTGGTGCGGACCGAGCACTCCGACCACCGCATCGTGGTTGCCGATTACCGTTGGACACCGCGATAGCCCCCTCCGTCTTAGGTTGGTGGAGGGGTCGTGGAAGGGTCGTGGAGGGGTCGTGGTAGGGTCACGACCCCTCCACGACCCTTCCACGGGTCTTCCATGATCGGACCACCGAGGGCGAATGACCGTGGCTATACTCCGGCTGCCATGGTGACGCATGATGAAATCCGCGAGATGTGCGCGAAGCTACCCGGCGCGGTCGAGCTTGAAGGTCGGTTCGGCTTTGGGGTGAGCGTGAAGGGGAAAGTGCGAGGCTTCGCATGGTGCTGGGCCGAGCGTGTGCACCCGAAGAAGGCGAAAGTTGTCAACGACGGGGTGTTGGCGGTCATGGTGCCGAACCTTGAGGCCAAGGAGATGCTGCTTGCGTCGGACGACTCGGTGTTCTTCACCGAGCCGCATTACAACGGCTACCCGGCGGTGCTGGTCCGGCTTGAAGCGATTGGAGCAAGCGAGCTTGAAGACCTGCTCATCGAGGCTTGGCGATGCCGCGCCCCGCGAGAGCGAACCTAGGGACTCCGAAACTCCCCCTCTCCGCGAAGGGCCATCGTCTTCGCGGGGAGGGGGTCGGGGGGTGGGGTGAGAGCGTTACGGCCACCGTAAAGCCCACTCCGGCGGCGCAACTTCCTCAAACGTGTTGCCATTCAGGTCTGCGATGAACCGGGGCCGCCAGCAAGTCCGTAGGCTCCGGCATCCAAGCACCGGCTTAGCGTCCACGATCATACGTGGAAGCATAGCTCACGCGGGATCGCCGAGGAGTACGCGCAGTCGCACGTTCAAGACATCGCCCTCGTCGATTTCTTCAGCTCGGCGGATGACCGTCTTCAGGGGCACGATATAGAGCCCGTCCTTCGGCCAAAGCGAGGTCTTCCATGTTGAGCCGCCGATGCTGACCTCGACCGGGATCATGCCCCAGCCGTAGGTTGCGAGTCGCTCCAAAGCCTTGATGTCGGCGGCGTGCGCTTCGGGCACGGTCACGAAATAGAACGGCGCGGGGCCACGCCAATACCAAACCGGACCGCTGAACTCACAAACCATGTGCGATGATCGCTAGCGCTACTTGGGCGGCTTACAGACTTGGCACGGCATGTATTTTTGCTTCTTCGCTTCAGAGAGCTTGATGCCCTTTGAGCCCGATTTGAGCTTGCAGTTTTTTACGTGATACTTCTTGCCTTTTGTGGTGACGTAGACCGTTGGCTCAGACTTGATAGACTGGGCACTCATGAGGCTGGCGGCGACGAGCGCGAGCAGGGTGGCGCGGGTTCTCATGAGCGAATGATAGCCGACTCTCGCGGGCAAACGATCTGGTATTACACTTCTTGTGACCGATCGTCCCGAACAGCCTCCGTTGCCGTGCCCTTCGCCGTGCGTGAAGCGCTGCGGGATTGATGAGAGCTTGCGCTGCAGCGGGTGTTTGCGAACGGGGAAGGAAGTGGCGGCGTGGCTGACCATGTCGGACGCCGAGCGGTGGGAACTGCTCATGAAAGTCTCGGCTCGGGTTCGTAGTTGAGTTTCGTTTCACGCCGGTACGAACCAACCGTCGACTACGGTCCGAGCTAACCCGAGCAAACCCGCGCCAATCCCCACCAACCCGTGCCATAATCTACAATCGAGCTGCCCGCTCGTCTAATGGCAGGACGGCAGGTTCTGGCCCTGTTAATCGAGGTTCGAATCCTTGGCGGGCAGCCATCTTCTTCCCATGAGCTCCATCGAATCGCTCATTACCGCCTACTTCGACGCGTTCAACCGGGGCGACGTCGAAGGCCAACTCGCTACGCTCCACCCCGAGATTGAGCACGACATCAACGAGGGCAGCACCGAGGTTGGGCTCGAAGCCTTCCGCACGTTCAAGGCGCATATGGACTCTTGCTATCGCGAGCAGATTCGCGACCTCGTCGTCCTGGGCAACGGCACGCGTGGCGCGGCCGAGTTCATCGTTGATGGCGAGTACATCGCGACCGATGCGGGTCTTCCTGGAGCTACGGGGCAGCGCTACTCGATCCGCGCCGGGATCTTTGCCGAAGAGCGTGAAGGCAAGATCGGTCGCATGACCAGCTACTACAATCTGAAGGGCTGGATCGCCGCAATCTCCTGATGAGCTTCGAAGTTCGGCCGCTGGAGCCTACCGACGACCTCGGCGAACTTACCGAGTTGATCCACCGAGCGTACGCCGCGCTTGGGCGGCTGGGCCTCAACTACACCGGCGTAGACCAGGACCTCGAAGTCACCGCCGAACGGTGTGCGGACGGCGAGGCTTGGGTCGTTCTTGATGCCGAGGGAGCGCTGGTGGGGACGGCCACGATCACCTTTGCCGACCCTTACGACTCGTGTAAGTTCTATCGCGACTTGGGACAGGTCGCTCTCAATCAGGTGGCCGTTCACCCAGATGTCCAAGGGCAGGGCGTCGGGCGAATGCTGGTTGAGCAACTCGAGCGTCGCGCGCTGGACCTGGGCTACCGCACGATAGCGCTTGACACCGCGATCCCGGCGCATCACCTTGTGGAGTGGTATCTGCGAATGGGCTACGAACCCATCGGCGAGCACCAGTGGGAAGGGAAGACCTACCGGAGTGTGGTCATGCGCAAAGTTTTGGGCTAATCGCTGATCTTGAACTCGAAACTGTGATCCGGCCGCGTGACGTATCGGTCGTACACAGGCGAGTAGGCCTTCATTCGAACGGTCTTGCCATCGGGTTGGAACTCCAGCAACCTTAGGTATCCCGAGCCGCCGAGAGGGCGCATTTGGTAGTTCGCGAGAATCTGAGGAACGCGTCGACCTCGCTGGTCAACGGACTCGAGGTAGCCAGTCCCGTCGTTCAGCACATGTCCATTCAGTGTCATCGCAAATCGATGTCGACTGACGAGCTTCTGCCAGAGCTGCTCGCCGTCGTTCTTGGTACCCGGCGTTTGATAGCCGTGAGGATTCCACGACTGCCGACCCTTCGACCAGTCATAGCGGGTGCTGTCGCTGAACATGTAGGCGTGGGTGATCAGGATCCCGGTATGGTCGGCGAATCGCGTCATGACCTCGTTAGCCCATGCGACGGCTTCATCGCGCGGGGCCCATTCGAGCGACATGATGATCCACTTCTTGCCGCCGGCTTCGAAGCGGTGAAATGTGTTGTCGATCTTGCCGGGTTCGAATGCGCCGATGTTGGGCTGCTGGGCCATGTAGGCATCGAACTTGAAGGAGTCATTGACTAGTGTGTCGCGCGTGGCGGCGTTTCCGCCGGGGCCGTAATCATGGTTTCCGGGGGCGAGCGCGTAGCTCACGGTGCCGTGGAGCAAACTCATGCTGCGATACGCGTTCAACCACTCCTCTGCGGTGTTGCGATTCGTGATGTCTCCGAGGTGCAGCACATACTTGATGTCGAGCTCTTTCGCGTTGTGCTTGATCCAGGCCGTTTGCGCATCAAAGATGCCGGGAAAGGACTCCGCGTACACTTGGGTGTCGGGCAGAACAGCGAGGCTCCAGCTACCTGGGGTCACCTTGGCGAGATCGATGCCGCTCACGGTGGGCTGATGGGGTTCCCGATCGGAACGCTCGACCCAGGACTTCAAGTTGCGGAAGAAGGTCGATCTGAAACGGGCAAACGACGCATCCGCGGCAGCTGATCTGCCCTCGACCGGAGCGAGAGTTTTGTCGAGGGCGATGCTGCTCAAAACGATTGCGCCTTCGCCCACGTTGGCCGTCATGAGGGCCGGTCGCGCTCCTTCCCAGTCGGCGGTCATCAAGACCTGGAAGCCGCGTTGGTGGCGAAACGTCTCCCAGGTTGTTCGGGTCGCGTGGAACGGAGTGGGCCGCTCGGGGACATCCTTCATTAAGGAATGGCTGGGTTCCGTCACCTCAATCGTGCCGAAGTCGGCATCGTCTCTTGCTGCAGTCAGTCCGTCGGGAAGAAAGGGTGGGGTCGCCTCGTTTTGGTCGGCCTGGGTGAACTGGACAAGAACCCCGCCTCTGCGAACCCAGGGGGCAAGCGCTGGATTCTTGAACACGCCGTCGGCTCCCGGGGCCTCACAGCTAAAGCTGCCGAGCACAATCAGACCCTTCGGCAACGAGGCGATGTCCGTTTCTGGGGTGAGCCTGTTGACGACGAACCCCGCCTCCTGGAGGAGGTTTGTGGCTTCTGCGGTTTGGGTCCATTGATCGGGATGATCAAACACCCATGCATGCGGAGCGAGGGCCATGGACATGATCATGGACAGCATGCGCGTAGGTTACCGAGTAGAGACCATCCTATCTCACAGAATCGGCACGTAGAGTTCGGTGACAAACTCGTCCGGGTTCTGGACGACCCCGGGGTCGGTCACGTAGCAATCCCAAGGAGCCTGGCCGCTGGGCTGGAGCCCTCGAGTTCGAATCGCATCCCAGAGATACATCCAGGCCTCATGAAGGTTCTGATACGGGCCGACGTGGACCCACTTGACCGCGCGGCACGCCGGATACGTTTTGAGTTCGCTCGCGGGATGGGGAACGCTCGCCGGATCGACCGGCAGCGCCGCCTCGATTTCGCAGAACTCGGGTTCCCAGGTGGTGTAAAAGAGGCACGGTGCGTCCGCCAACTCGGCGTCGGGGTTGCCCATCATGATCTCGCCGTAGAGACGACCGATCTCGTGGGCGACTTGTTCATTGCGGCAACGCGCGCGGCGGACCAAGGCAACGAACTCGGGGACCTCGACGATTTCGAGCTGGCTCATGGGTTGATTATGAACCCCTTGAGCCTCAATCCTCCAGATGAAGTAAGTGAAGTCCGACGAAGCGATTGAAGTCGCGGTCAAAGGTGACGAGCAGAGACTGTCCCGCGATCGCGAAGGCGGCAAGAAATGCGTCCGACCAGTCGTTGGGTCGTGTCACTCCTGTTTCGACGAAGTGCGCAAACTGAACGAGCGTGTCTTAAGGTTCGGCGGTTACCGAAACGCTTGGATGTGAATGCAAGCCACACCCGCTCGTGAGCGTCGGTTGGCGATAGCCGCACGTGTTCGGTAGAGAAGTCATGGTCAACATGCGAAGAAGCGCAAGATAGGTTGCCGAGCAGTAAGCAACGACCGAGGCGGCCTCGTGTCTCCAGTAGCGCACAGCGCGTTCGTGGTGCACATGATCTGCCACCGAGACGGCTACCCAGACGTTCACGTCTGGCAGGTCACGAGCGAGCGTACTTGTCGGTCTCTTCTATGACGAGCAGTCGCTCGATATCCGCGCCGCTCAGACGAATCGGCTTGCCGACACCTGGAATCGGCGGGACGGGTAAGTCACCGTGGCCGAAGGATTCCGCTTCACTCAAGAGGCATTCTAGTGCCCAAACCAGCCTTCGAAGGCTGCTTTCGCCTTCGCCTTCCGAAACAGCTCATCTGGAAGATCGACCGTCGTTCTCACAAGGTTCAGTCTTACCCAAATTTATGCTAAGCGAAGCACAAACCCATATTCGATCGCCTGATCAATGTCGTTGCACACCCGCTGTCCGATATCTACTGCGCCCAAACGACGATAGAAGGGATGGGCGATGGTCAGGCTCACGTCGCTCCAAATCTCCATGGTTTTACAGCCGCGTGTTCGAGCCCAGCCGATGATCTCGCTCGCCAGAAGCTTGCCGATTCCGCGGCCGCGCTGGTCGGCCCGGATATACATCCGCACCAGTTCGCAATCCGCCCCGGCGCAGACAAGCAGGCCATCGCCCCGATCAACGAGCGTCCCCTCTTCGCCCGCGTGGGGCGGATACGCTTCGACACCGCCGCCGCCAAGCAACTGCCCATCCTCTTCGGCAACCCAATAAGCTCCGTTCGGGTCTGAGAAATGCTCTTCGAAGTTGTAGAGGTCTCGGTGATAGCCTTCGGGATCCCACGAGAAGCCGTACTCGCCGTAGACGGTTCGAATGAGGTCTTGGATGGCGGGGGCGTCGAGGGCGGTGGCTCGTCGGACATTCATCGTTGTGGAGCATACTTTCCGTCGTGGCGACTCGATACTTGGTGAACGACGTGGCGTCTTCGCTGGCATTCTATAGCGACGTGCTCGGATTCGAGATTGTGGAGCAGTGGGGCCCTGCGTTCGCGATTGTTCAGCGTGGCTCGGTGGAGTTGTGGCTGAGTGGGCCTGAGACTTCGGCAGCTCGCCCAATGCCTGATGGGTCGTTGCCGGTGCCAGGTGGTTGGAACCGGGTTGTGGTTGAGGTGTCGGATTTGGCCGCCCTTGCCGATCAGATGATCGCATTCGGTGTGGCGCTCCGAAGTGAAGTGATTTCGGGCCCGGGCGGCTCGCAGCTGCTGATTGAGGACCCCTCCGGTAACCCGATTGAGCTGTTTCAACCGCGCTGATGTGAATGGTATAATGTGCCGTCGCGTGGATCGTTAGCTCAGTTGGTAGAGCAGCTGACTCTTAATCAGCGGGTCGAAGGTTCGAGTCCTTCACGGTCCACCAAGATCTAGGTTGAAATCGGCCCCTTCGAGGGGCTTTTTTGTTGTCTGGTGGGTGGTTTGACAGCAGAAATGACACCAGAGAGATCTAGCGGCGCCCTTCCTTCCGCTCACGAGCGAGGCGCTCTTCAAACTCCATCTCCTCCTGCTCGGACTTCAGGCGATCGTAATCCTTCCGCGCCATCAGCACCAATCGCACGCCGAGCGCCACAAAGAACACCAAGACCACGAGCAGGATGACCTTCAAGCCCATCTCACGTGCCCCTTGGCAGGCCTGCCACACGGGCGGCGATGCGGTCGGAGATGCCCATCCGGCGAGGCAGAACGCCCTGGTTCGCGGCATAGGCCTCGCGCAGGGAAGTCAGCGTGTTCCAAAGCCCGAACAAGGCCAGCGCCAGCCAAACCGCGACGCTCTTGAACAACACCTGCCACCAGTTGATCTGCGACAGGTCGAAGCCCGTCTGCACGAGTTGGTAAACGGTGAACGACAGCGAGGTCGCGATCACCATGAACGTCAGCATGCCCGCGATGAGCTGGCCCACCAATGCGCGGACGGCGTGGTAGCGAACGAACGGCCGCCGTCCGGCGACCACCAGCCCAATCAATGGCCCCGCATACGGTGCGGGAATCGCGGCCAAACAAACCAAGGCGCCGAGACGACGATCAGTGTCGGTTGTTTCCATCTTGAAGTCGGTACCGCGTCGTGTCAGCATAGGTTTCAGCGAGCAGGGCACTCTCCCCACCCCCCAACCCCCTCCCCTCGAAGACGATAGCCCTTCGAGGAGAGGGGGAGTCCGGAGTCCTTACACCCCAAAGATCTCGTCCAGCCGCGTGCGCACGCCCTCATCCAAACGCGAAACCACCTCCAGAGCGCCCAGGTTATCCTGCAGCTGCGAGAGCTTCGTCGCCCCCAGAATCACCGACGTCACGCGCGGATTCGTCAAGCACCAAGCGATCGCCAACTGCGACTGCGTGCATCCCAAATCCCCGGCCACGTCACCAAACAATCGCACCTTGGCGATCCGCTCGGGGGTGATCATGCTCTGGAGCCACTCCATCCCCGCTACCGCCATGCGGCTGCCCTCGGGAATCCCATCGTTGTACTTTCCGGTCAACAGTCCGCTCGCGAGGGGGCTCCAGGTCGTGGTCCCCAGGCCGCAATGGTCCAGCGCCACCGACAAGTCGCCCTCGAACTTGCGCCGCTCCAAAAGGCTGTACTGCGGCTGCTCAACCACCGGGCGATGCAGGCCGTGCCGCTCGGCGTACCGCCATGCCTCAATGATCCGAGTCGCCGACCACTCCGACGTACCCCAATAGTGCGCCTTGCCCGCGCAAATGATGTCGTGGAACGTGTGCACAATCTCCTCAACCGGCGTCTCGGGCTCGTCACGGTGGCAATACACCAGATCAATCTCGTCAAGCCCGAAGCGCGCCAGCGACCCGTCCATCGCTTCCATCAGCCGCTTGCGGTTCAGTGTGTTCTTCTCGTTGGGGCCGTCGTGGAGTCCCCAATAGAACTTGGTGGACACCAGATAGCTGCCGCGACGCCAGCCCAACTGCTTCAAGGCTTCGCCCATCACGACCTCACTTTCGCCCCGGGCGTAAACCTCGGCGTTGTCAAAGAAGTTGACGCCCGCGTCGTAGGCGGCTTGCATCAGCCCGGCGGCGGCCGAGATGTCGACTTGGTTGTGGAAGCTAACCCACGACCCGTAAGAGAGCGCACTCAGTTTGAGGCCCGATCGGCCCATGCGGCGGTAT
The DNA here is from genome assembly GCA_964586225.1 of uncultured Fimbriimonadaceae bacterium. GTDB lineage: Bacteria > Armatimonadota > Fimbriimonadia > Fimbriimonadales > Fimbriimonadaceae > JANJUB01. Next base: position 21,830 of record CAZPHD010000025.1, on the reverse strand, counting down.
TGCATTCCGCCTGAGTCTACTGCAGGCTCACTCCTTGGTGATCGAACCGACGCCGTTGATCTTCGAAACCACCTTCGGGTTGCCGCGATGGCGGATGCTGCCCGCGCCTTCGATCGTGGCGGTCAGGTCTTGCGAGGCCGATACCTTGATATCGCCCGCACCGCGAATGGTGGCAGTGGCCGACTTCGCCGCAAGGTCGAACGCAGATACGTCGCCCGCGCCTTCGATGCTGAGCGTCGCCGTGTCCACCGTGCCCGCTAGGTTGATATCGCCGGCTCCCGCCACGCTCGCGGCGATGGTGCCACCACTCAGGCCGCTCACCGTCATGTCACCCGCACCCTCGATACCAACCTCATCGAGCTTGGGCGTCTCGATCACCACCCGGAACTTGGTCGGCGAAATCTTCTCCTTGTTTTCGATGATGAGCACGCCCTTCTCGACGCGCGTCACGATCAGCGGCACGAGGTTGTCGTCGGCCTGAATCACGACCTGCGTTTTGGGGCCGATCTTGGCTTCCACGTCGCCCGCACCCCGCAGCGTGATGCCGGTGAAGGCCTCGACTTTGCGATCCTCGGAGATCACTTTGCCGGAGCCTTTGACCCCCGAACCGAACGATCCCATCATGCATCCGGTGAGGCCAAAGCTGGCGAGTCCGAGAGCGAGAAGCAGGCTGCGCGTGGTCATGGATGTATGTTAGGCGATGCCCACGGAGGGGCTGGGCCGGAAGTCTCAAGGGCATGGGCAAGGCACGGGGAATCTACCTGACTCTTCTCATCTTTCAAACTGACTTCTCACTGACTTTAACGGCGTTGAAGTCAGTGAGAAATCGGAGAGCAGCTAGAGACGAGTCAAGAAGATGCCGATCATATCGGTAGATGGCACGCGCTCGACTCAGCATGGCGTTTCAGGAAGTAAGTGGGCGGATGAACGACCAGGTGATCACGCGCACTCGGCAGGGCCTGGTGACCAAGCACCGCCCGAAGTACAAGTATCCGAAGGTGCCCGCGATTCAGGCGGTCAATGACCGGATGCGGCAGGCTTCCACCGTGTGGAACGACCTAACTTATGACGAAGTCGCGGCCTGGCGAGCCTATGCGGAGAAGGTGATCAGGGTCGATTCGGTGACGCTCGAGCACTATTCGCAGCGCGCGCAAACCGCATTTCTCGGCCTCGCGGTCAAGGTGCTGCAGCTGGGTGACTCGCCGATTTACGGCGATCCCGCAGGGCTCTCTGAGGGTCTGGGAAGCTTGGCTTCGGTGCCGCGGACCCCTCCGACTTCCGATTTCGTCGGTGATGATCTCGTGCTCAGCGTTGAGGCGACCGCGACGGGCGTCAGGTTCACGGCGTCCTCCCCCAACTCGGCGGGCGTGCTCACCGAGTTGATGATGCAGAAGCTACCGAACCCGCGTCGCTCACCCACCAAGTTCTATAAGAGCACAGGCTTCGCCGCCTTTGGCGGCCCGGTCGAGTTGCCTCTGGAACCGGGCATTTACTTTTTCGGCTACCGCTTCGTCCGCTCCGCGACGGGTCAGATGACCGAGATGCGGTCGCTCGGCATGGTCGAAGTGATGGGTTGAGGTTCTCACGTGGCACGGGCGGGACGCCCATGCCACGGGTTCACCGAGCCCTCTCCCGCGCCCGATCAGCTTCGTTCAAGTAGTTCTTAAGCATCACCCGGTCCTTGCCGTTTTGCCCAAGCTCGGCTCCGACGCCAATCACGTAGGCGATCGTCGCGAAGACGATGAGAAGCACGGGCGTGAGCGGTTGGGCGGTGAGCGACTTTCGCCAATAGAACGCGACCGCAAAGATCCCGACTCCAAGCCCAAGCAGGCTCAAAATCGGGTCAGATTGGGTTCGGGTCATCGTGATCACAAGGTAGCCGAGGGCCGCGACGACCACCACCAACATGGGCACCGCGAGCTTGGCGCGAGTGGCCAACAGACCGACCAAGAATGCGGCAGCGGGGATTCCCGCCACGGGCGCCCAACTCGCCACAATCAGCGCAAGCAGGCTCGCCGACACGCCAATGGCGGTTCCGAACTGCACCCGCCGCGCCGGCTCGATGCGAGTGATCCCGACCAGCGTTGCGACCGAAGCCGCCGCGAGGCCGATGCCGAACCCCAGGGGTACGTAGGGAATCGAAGCAACGATCGAGATCAGCGCATGCACCGACGCCGCGACGACGGCGCCCAGGCGACCCCATCGGGACTCCGCGTATCCGGCCGCGATCACCCAATGCAGCAGCATCAGCAGTCCGACGATGGACTCCGCCTCCGATCCCGGAGTCTCGAGCAAGCGGGTGAGGCCAAACTGCGCCAGCATCCAGGCGGCAAAGGCAAGGATATGCGGCATTGCGCGTTCTACCCCTGCTCCGGTCTCGCGTTTGGCCAAGGGGACCGCGAGCAAGCAGGTGAGGACGAGCAGACCCAGGGTCGCGAGCGCACACGCGGCATAAACGGTCGGCCATCGGTTCCACATCCAGGTGTCGTCCGGCAAGTCGCGGAGGACTTGCTGCGTAAACTCGGATTGTTCGAGGGCATCGGTGAACTCGGTGGTACCGGCTTGGCGATCGCGCTCCAGGGCCCGTTCCTTAAACACCGCATCGCGTTCGTCCACCTTCAGGCGACTCAGCTTCTCGCCCTGCCGCAGAATCGCGAAGGTGATCATCCGCCGTCCAACCAGCGTCCCGATGAGCGTGTCCGACTCCCGCACCATGAGCAAGCCAGCTTTGGCCAGGTGGCGGCGGGCCTCCAGGCTGTCCTGCTTCTGGACGGCCTCGCAGACCAGGTTGAAACTTGAGAATTCGGGCATCACAATGCCCGCATAGGAAAACAGCCGAACGTATTCGCCGCGGTAGCCGAACTGGGACTCGCGCGCCCGGATCTCACGCTCTGCGTGGTCGGTCCAGTAGCCATCAAAGCGAGGCGCACGACTGGCCTCGGCGAGGGCAGCGAGCGCGGCCTGGGTATCGCCGCTTGCCTCCAGAGCGCCTGCCAGCACCATGTGAAAGTAGCCGTTGTTGGGATCAATGTTCCGGCCGGCTTTGGCCGCTTGAATCACGAGGGGATCGTGGTTTGGTCGAACGACATGGTCTTTCTTGATCGATGCGGCGCGGGCGGCGTGGGCGTAAAGCGCGGGTGATTCGGGTTGCCGCTGGGCGACGGCCAGCACATCGGCGGGCCCCTTCCGCCACGCCAAAATGAACTCGGCATCCGCGCTTGACGGTTCAAGGCGTTCGAGCTGATCGGAATAGAAGTCGTTACCGCTGTTCCACATGGATTCGGACGAGAACAGCTGGTAGCGCCCGGCCATCATGTCGAGGTGGTTCTGGACCACCCAGCGGGTCATGGGAAGGGCGGCCAGTAACGCCAGCACGGCCGCGCCGCAAATGAGGAGAGCGCGCGACAGACTCATGCTCCCCGTCCCGATCGGGAAGAGAGGTCAACGCCAGGTGCTTCGGGGGCGAGCCCGGTTGCCGTCATTTGGTGCTCCAACAGGCTCGGACCCACATCGGGCACATTCGTCGGGCCCAGGTTCGCGCACCACAGGAGGAAGGCATAGGTTAAGGCCATCGCGGCGACGGGCGTGGCGACGAGGGCGAATCGGCCAACGCGCCGCTCGGCAAGCCGGGACTTCAGTAGCGTCTCGGCGTGGGGTGAGAGGCGCTCATCGCGAAGGGAGTCAAAGTAGTCGGCGAGGGGATCGTTCTGGGGATTCATCGGTTCCACTCCTTTTGAAAGGCGGCGCGGGCGGTGTGCAGCCGCGAGGCGACGGTGCCTTCGGGGATGTCGAGCATCTCGGCGATCTCGCGGTGACTCAGGCCCTCGAAGTAGGCGAGCGCGAGAATCGTGCGCGACTCGGGCGAGAGCTTCTCGAGGGCGGCGCGAACGAGGATGGAGTCCTCAAAGGTTTCGGTGCCGGGTAGGTCAGAGGTAAGCGTTTGCGAGGATGGTCGGCGGAGGGCATTGAGCGATGCGCGGACGACGAGCGTCCGCAGCCACGCCTCGACATGCCGCACGGGCTCGCCATGGTTGACGGCTTTGACAAGGACGTCTTGCACGATGTCTTCGGCGAGTTCTCGCTGCCCGACAATCGCCAGCGCGGTGCGGAAGGCTTGGTGACGCAATGGCCACACGTCGTCCGGCGTGAGCTTCACCCCTTCCGAACTTGTGACTTTCAACCATCGCCGCACGGCCACCGTCATCTTGCGCACCTCATAGGAGAAGACACGTCAGCAGTGCGAATCCTTCAGAGAATCTCAGCCGGGCTAAGGCACAACGACAACGTCTTTGCGCTTCGTCGAGCCGTTGTACGAGGCAAACACTCCCACGAGGACCGGATAAACGACGTTCCCGGTCGTAATCGTGAACGCCCAGCTCGTGCCTCCGGCGGGAATGAACACCGAGGGCGGGACTCCGACCAGGGATGGGGCACCGCTGAAGAGCGTGATCGTCACCCCTCCGGTCGGGGCCGGATGGCTCAGGAACACCATCCCCGACGACACCGAGTTCTTGGGAATCACATCCGGTGCGATCAGGATGCCGTGAATCGGTAGGGACAACGTGAACGTCGTGGTCTTGGTGATGCCGTTCAACATCGCCGAGATCGTTACAGTCTGGTTGGAAGTCACCGCCGATGTCGCCGCCGTGTAGCCCCTTTGCTTGCTCCCAGCGGGAATCGTCACGGTCGCCGGCACCGTCACAAACGCGCTGTTGTCGGTCAGGCTGACTACGGCCCCCGAGCCTGCCGCCTTCCCATCGAGGTACACGGTGCCTTGGAGGGGTGCCCCGCCCATGATTGTAGTGCCGACCGTGTTGATCGCAACCAGCTTGGCGCGGAGGATCGTCACCGGCGCCGTCCTCACGACATTGTTGAGGTTCGCCGAGATCGTCAGCTGGGTATCGGCCCGTAGCCCGAAATCTCGCGATCAATGACGTCGACAACGGCCTTCGCAACGCGTGGGTCATCGTGTTCCGCCAAGGTAAGCATCCCCTTGTAGAGGAGAAATCCTTCGGCCTGCTTGACGAGTTTGATCAGAGGCTCTAGTGCTCGGGGATCCTTGGTAGCTCGTAACACGCGCAAAGCGGCGAGCTTCGCGCCGTGTAGCGCATCGTCCCTTTCGGCTTCATCGGCGAGGAGCCGAGTGAGTGCCGGCGTCGTGTCTTTGCCGAGCTTGATGATCGGCTCAACTTCCTTTGGACTGGAACTAGGATCACCGTGGTGGCCGAACTCTCGGTTTCTCAGAAGATAGGCAAGCGCCCAGATAGCCTCCTGCTGCACTTCGGCGACCGGGTCCTTCGCGGAGATAAGCAACGCATCGATGGCGGCCTTTCGGTGTTTCCCGAGTCCTTGTTTTGGGTCCTGCCGAAGCGGCCCCTCGGAGTCCACCACTCGCAGGGCCTCTGCAGCCCGCGCTCGCACTTTGGCGTCCTCGTGCTTCAACGCCCCGATCACATCGGGCATCAGCGAGTCCCGCTCAAGCAAGAACCGCAACCGCGCCTTCTCCCAATCGGAGCTCCGAAGAAGCTCGAGCACTTCCGCCTGGTGCTGAGCGTTGCAGAGGCCCGTGGTGAGCGCCAAGATCAAGACCAAGAAGCCCTTCATCACCTGATTAAAGGACGCACGCACAATTTCCGCAAAACATGATGTAGATCATGTTTCTCAGGTTCAAGCCCAAGCAGACTCATGGGGACGCGAACTCAAGGGGGCGCGGATATTCCTATGGACATGAACACAAGCAATGCGTCGCTGTTCGAACAGCTCGGCGGCTCCGACGCCGTCAACGCCGCGGTCGATAAGTTCTATCGTCGCGTCCTTGCCGACGATCGGGTCAATCGCTTCTTTGAAGGCGTCGACATGGATCGCCAAGCCACCAAGCAGAAGGCGTTCCTCACGATGGCGTTTGGCGGTCCCGCCAACTACACGGGTTCTCGACATGAAAGAGGGCCACGCCCACTTGCTCAAGATGGGGATGGACGACTCCCACTTCGACGCGATCGTCGAGAATCTCGGCGCGACCCTTGCCGATATGGGCGTCGCCGACGAACTGATCGCGCAAGTTGCCGCGATCGCCGAGTCAACGCGTGGGGCGGTCATGGGCCGCATCTAAGGGATGCCGCAGTTCCTGTTTGAAGGCAGGACCATCGAGGCTGAGGACGGCGAGACCGTCCTCAGCGCGCTTCTCAGGCACAAGGTGTCGCTCGATCACGGTTGCCGAGCTGGCGCTTGCCAGCGGTGCCTCGTTTGTACAAAGCCGGGCGAAGCTCCGGGGCCGAGCACCAAGAGCCTTGACGAGACGCTCGTCGATCGCGGCTTCTTCTTGGCGTGCCAGGCAAAGGCGGAGGGAATCGGTGAGGTCACGATGCCCAGTGAAGCAGCCTATCCTTCACGGGCGGCCCGCCTCGTCGCACGCGAGCCCTTGTCGCCCAGCGTGATTCGAGTCAAATTTGAGGTCGAGGATTTCGAGGGCAAGCGTGGGCAGTGCTTGCGTCTGCGAACGGACGACGATCTGGTTCGCTCGTACAGCATTGCGGATATCCTGGGACCTGACGTGGAGTTCCACGTGCGGCTGATTCCGGATGGTGCGATGTCGTCGCGGTTGCTGTCGATGCCTATCGGTGAACTGCATTGGGTTGAGGGTCCGTTCGGGAAGTGCACCTGTCGTGGGGATGGTAAGCCGATCCTCTTGATTGGTTCGGGGACCGGCTTGGCCCCGCTCTGGGGCGTGATTCAGGACGCTCTCCATCACGGACACCCGGCGGGGTTGTCGCTCTATCACGGCTCAGCGACGTCGGACGGCTTGTACTTCCGCGAGGAGTTGACGCGTCTGGCTGAGCTGGGATTGTTGCGTTACGTCCCTTGTGCGGACGAGGTGACCGATGCGCGCGACCGGGTCGGCTCGCCGTTGGATGCGGCTCTTGCCGACCATCATGACCTCACGGGCTATCGCGTGTACTTGTGTGGTCATCCGGCGCTGGTGAAGACAGCGCAGCGTAAGTGCTTCTTGGCGGGGGCAAATCTGAGCGACATCTTGGTCGATGCATTCGAAGACCAGTCTGCACGGTCCTGACGAGCAGCCCAACTCCAGTATCCTTCGCGAATGCCGTTCATTACCCCCAGCCTGATGTTCAACCAAGGTGCCGAAGAAGCGGTCGCCTTCTACCTCTCCGTGTTTCCCAATTCCGAGCTCAAGCTTGAAGAGCGGTGGCCCGATGGGAAGCACCTCGCCAGCACCTTTACGCTCAACGGCTTCGAGTTTCTCGCCATCAGCGGCGGCCCCGAGTGCGCGTTCACGATGGCCAGCAGCTACACCATCAACTGCGACACGCAAGAAGAGATTGACCACTACTGGGAGAAACTTGGAGATGGCGGCGAAACCCACGCCTGCGGCTGGCTGACCGACCGATTTGGTGTCGTTTGGCAAGTGCAACCCGCGTGGTTCGGCGACAAGATGAAGGCAGGCACACCTGCGCAAGCCCAGGCCATGTTCGGCGCGATGATGGAGATGGTGAAGATCGACATGGCGACGCTGTTGAAGGCTTACGAGGACGCCAGGTAACCCAATGGAACTGACCGTCAAGCCGTTGAACCTCGACACCTGGGACGACTTTGCCCGCTTGGTGGAGAAGCACAGCGGGGTTTGGGGCGGCTGCTGGTGTCTCTCTTTCCACCAGAAGGGCACGGGCAGTAAAGAGCAGAACAAGGCAGTCAAGCACGGCCTGGTCTGCGAAGGTCGGGCGCGCGCTGCGCTGGTCTACGACGGCGACAACGCGGTGGGCTGGTGCCAGTATGGCCGTCCCGATGAGCTCCCGCGGATCTACTACAAGAAGGGCTACAAGGAGTTCGTCGCGGACGAGCCAGACTGGCGCATCACCTGCTTCTTTGTCGATCGGGACTATCGCAAGCGCGGCGTGGCTGAGGTTGCTTTGGCCGGGGCTCTGGAGTTGATCGCGCGGGAGGGCGGCGGGGTGGTCGAGAGCTTTCCAGCGGATACGACGGGGCGGAAGCCATCGGCGTCGTTCTTGTTCAATGCGACGTTGTCGCTCTTTGACCGGACGGGATTTGTGCGAGTGGGCAAGATCGGCATGCACAACTGGTTGGTGACGAAGCGGATAGAACCGCTCAGGTAGCTCGCCATAAAGTTCAGGTGCCTCGGTCCGCTCAGCGATCTCGCTCACCTGCGCGACTTCGCCCATCCAGCCTTGGGGCACTTCATAGACTCGTCCCGCCTCGAGCAAGGGGAGTTGAAGTTGGACGAAGAAGGCAAGCACTTGGTCACGGATGTGTCGTCCGTCGGGTGTCTCATCGGTCCAGAGAATCACCTTGCCGTAACGTAGGCCACCAAGGTTGTAGGCTTCGGGGAAGCCAGGGATCCAAATCCCAACCCCAAGGGTAGCGATGATCCACTGGATGTCGCTGCAGAGGAGCGCCTCGTCAAGTTCGGCACGGTCGACCTTGATGATCGACGGTGCGACAGACAGTACAGCTTGCGTCAACCGGTCACGACCTTGCCTCGCGTAGGCTACGAGATTCGCCTGCACAATAAGCAGTTCGGAATCAGCGGGGTTTGAACTAGCGCAATCCGCGAGGTCCATGTCAGGAGTCTAGCTTGGGTACCTCACCGCCTGCCCTTCGACCGCGCACCAGCCCCCAAACCAGCAGCACGCCGCAACCGTACAGCACTACATCGCCGAGCCAACGAGCGGGAACCCTGCGCGGGGATGCGCTCACCTCGGCAAACAGAATCTCCTCGCCCACACCTGCTTCGGCAACGATCGCACCCGAGTTGTTCACGATCATGCTGTAGGCGTAGCCATCGGCGCGGACGATGCTCAGGCCCGTCTCCGCGGCTCGGAAGGGCGTGAACGCGGCATGGATGCCCGCTACGAAGTAGTGCGTCGAGGGCGGATCGATCGTGGGCAAGGCAATCAGGTTCACTCCAGGGATGGTGGCTGTCTCGCGCATGATGCTCGGGAAGCACGAGTCGAAACAGATGTTCAGGCCGACGCCGTGACCTCGGAGATTGGCGGCCACGGGAGTTGAGCCCGCCGTATGCATCTTCTTCTCCCCGCCAAAGAGCTTGCGCTTTTGGTAGCGCGGGCTTTCGCCCGCTTCTGAGAAGACCGACGCGACATTGTGGGGAAGCGGCTCGTGCGCGTCGCGGAATGAGGTCGCAAACGGGGAAGATGTCTTCGCAAGATCGGAGAGCGCCGTTGCATCACCTCCGACCGCCATGACCATACCGCCGAACTCGGGCCAGACGGTCAGCAGCGGGCCCCGCTCGGCGATCTTTTGCTGGCTCGATTCCAAGCTACGGTCATCAAGTTCGGCCGTTTGCAGGGCGGCGACGAGCACCTTGGGTCCCGATCCCGGCAAGGTCACGAACGACGACACCAGCGTGAGCGCCATGAGTGCGGCACCGAAGCCCATCGCTCGCTTGATCGGCAACTGCGCGAGCCACAGATTGCCCAGCCACACGAGAAAGGACAGGAGCCAGATGCTACCCACGGAGGCGAGCAGCAAGGCAATCGGGTGTCGGTACAGGCTCAGCGCCAGATGCGCCGGTAGCTCGATCAGCAAGCACGCCTCGAGCAACACGCCGAGCGCCGCCAGCCACCAGAGAGGCTTGGTGCCTATCTTCTTATCGGCGCAGAACGCGACGGAGAGGGCGAAGGCAAAGCCGAAGAGCCCGAACCCGGTGTACAGCCAGCCCTCGGACTCTTCGAAGTTCTTGTTCGCATAGAAGATGCCGGTCTTCGCTAGCCACGCGGCAAAGAAGATCGCGACGAGGCTGAGCACGAAGCCGACGAGAAAGCCCTTTCCTTTCGAACCTCGAAGGAGCGGCACGAGGGCGATCCAGACAAGGTAGCTCTGCTCGCCAAGCGGGAGTGCGAGCACGATCAGTAATCCGGAGAGCAAGGCGCCGCACAGGGCCAGCATGTGATTGGGACGCGGCGCGCGGGGCATTGGGTTCTGCAGATCGTTTGAGGCCCGAAGGGCCTACGATGTCATAGCCAAGGGCAACGCCCTGGACAAATGGAACACGATTACGCCGGGGGCGCCCTGAAGGGGCGCGATACAATGGTCGTATGCCGCAATCGCTCGCGAATGTCCTGATCCATCTCGTCTTCAGCACAAAGGACCGTACGCCATTTCTGACAAGAGAAATCCGCGAGGAGCTATTCCCCTACCTGGGTGGCTTGTTCCGGAACATCGATTGCCCGGTGCTACAGATCGGAGGTGTGGAAGACCATGTGCACATCTTGTTCCGAATGTCGCGCACGATGACCCTTGCCCAAGTCGTGGAGAAGGCCAAGTCGAGCACCTCGAAGTGGCTGAAGACGAAAGGGCCGGTGAACTTCTCGTGGCAGGCCGGGTACGGAGCGTTTTCGGTGAGCCAGGGTCACACGGATCGCGTTGTTGCCTACATTCAGGGTCAGGAGGAGCACCACCGCAGGCGGAGCTTTGCCGATGAACTCCGGCAGATGTTCGCGGATGAGGGCATCGAATACGACGAACGATACGTGTGGGATTGATGGCGCGGTGGCGTTGCCCGTTGATCCAGGGCGTTGCCCTGCGCTGTGACATCACGGCCCGTTGGGCCTGGAATGGCCTAACCTCGCAACACCCAACCATTCGGGTCGACGACCGGCTCCGCGCCCGAATACCTCACCGACCCCTTTCCCTCCGTCATCGGCACTCGGATCGTCTTGCCATCCACCACCACATCCACCGGCATCGGGAAGGGCAGCCCCTCCGGGGTCTCCCACTCCAACCGCAACACCCCATCCGCCACTGTCGACTTCAACACGGGTAGCGCGGCCTGCCGCACGTAAACCTCGAAGAACCAACTCAAATCACGTCCCGCCTCGCGCGAAGCGATCGTCAGGTAGTCATCCGTTGTCACCAACCGCAAAGCCCGACCATCCGTCCACTTCTCCGATTCCGGCGTGGGATAAGCCATGCGCCGCACCGACCGCAGGAACGCCTCGTCCCCGATCAGATACCGCAGCGAATGCAGCACCAAAGCGCCCTTGTCGTAAATGTCGCCGCCGTAAGCCTCGCTCGAGGTCTCCGCTCGGGGCGCCACCGGTGCCGCGTTTCGAACCCGCTGCCGCCGCCCCTTCATCCCCGCGAAGTAGGCCTCCTTCCCGCGAATCTGCTCGATGTAAAACGTATCGAGGAAGCTCTGGAACCCCTCGTGAATCCACATATCGCGCCAGTCGGCGTTCGACACCAAGTTCGCCCACCACTCGTGGCCGAACTCGTGTAGCAACAGCCAGTCGTAACCATCCGGAGCAAAGCGATAACGGTTGCCATAAGCAATCGCGGTCGAGTGCTCCATGCCCAGGTGCGGCGTTTCAACGATTCCCAGCTTCACCGTGCGGAACGGGAATGGCCCGCAATACTTCTCCATGAACGCGAGATACTTCTTCTGCTCTTCGATCAGCTTGGGTGCCTTGTCCTTGTTCTCGGGCAGCACGTAGTAGTGGATCGGCACGGTTTGGCCGCCGACCGACTTTGCGGAGTCCTCAACGAGCACGTAGGGCGCGGCATTGAACACGAGCGAGTAGTTGTTGATCGGCAGCGGCATGTGCCAGTCGAAGGTGGCTGTCTTGTCCCCGTTGATCGTCGTCTTTTCAAGCTTGCCGGGGCCAATGGCAGCTAGGTTTTCGGGCACGGTCAGCCGCATGGTGGCCTTGTTGGGGCGATCAGAGGGGTGGTCCTTGCAGGGGAAGATGAGGTCGGCGCCCGCGCCTTGGAGGGCGACCGAAATCCAGTCCGCGCCGCTCGGGGTTTTGGCCCACATGATGCCGCCATCCCACGGGGCGTTCTTCGCGACGTGCGGAGTGCCCGCGTAGCTGACCGACACGCGGATCGGGTCGCCGGGTTGCTTCGAAGCAGGGAAGTAAACGCGGATCGCGCCCTTGATCCGGTCGAAGCGCAGCGGGCTCGTGCCGTCGGTCACTCGGCTGACCGTGTAGGGATCATCGAGGTCAAGGAGGATCGTCGCGGTTGGGATGACGGTCTTGGCATCCATGATCGTGGTGCCGCTGAGGGTCTTCTTCGCGGGGTCGATCTTCAGCGAGATGTCGTAGCTGAGGACGTCGTAGGCCGCTTGTTCGAGTTTGAGGGTGCCGCCGGAGGCGTGATCTTGGGTGAGAGCGAGGGCGAGAAGAGCGGCAGACGCGAGCATGCGCTCATTTTAGACCCACTCTCCCAACGAGGCGCGCGGGGGTCTTGTACCGCGCGAAGAGCTCGTAGACCGCTGCAACCTTATCTTAACTCAAGAGGTCCGGCGCAGCCACCATAATCCACCCAAGCCGATGATCATCCTCTACGTCTGTGTGCACAACGCCGGTCGGTCGCAAATGGCCGAGGCCCTGACCAATGCGATAGCCGCCGAGATGGGGCTCGACGTCGTGGGGCAGTCGGCGGGCACGATGGGCGGCAAGGAGCTCAACCCCATGGCGGTTACCGCCATGGCCGAGCTCGGCATCTCGATGGACGGCCATGCCCCCAAGCTCCTCACCCAGGCGATGGTGGACGAAGCCGACCGGATCATCTCCATGGGCTGCGGGGTGGATGTCGAAGCTTGTCCGGCAAAGTTCATCTTGACCGAAGATTGGGGGCTCGACGACCCCGCCGGTCAGCCCATTGAGCGCGTCCGCGAGATTCGAGACGACATCGCGGGCCGAGTTCGCCGCATGTTGAGCGAGCTTGATAACACCGATGCCCGACGCATCAATCAATGAATCTGGCGGACTTCAACCGGTACTCGGCAGGCGGCGGCAGCCCGACGACCCCACTCCACCGCCTCATCCGTCGAACCAACTTCCAGCACCCAGAAGCCTCCAACATGCTCAAAGGTCTTGAGGTACGGGCCGTCACTCACCTCGCCGTTGACAGCGATGGACTTCGCCTCGCGAGCCGGATGCAAACCGCCGACGAACCGTCGGATGTCCGCCGCCACCATGGCGTCATTAAGGTCATCAATCGCCCGCGTCATGGTTGCGTCCTCAATCGACGGATCGTAGTCGTCCGGGTGATGGATGGAGACGAGGAACTTGGGCATCGCCCCAATTCTACTTCCACGGGTAACGTAGCCCCATGTTCATCGTGGTATCGAAATGGGAAGCCTTGCCGGGGCGAGGGGCCGAGTGGCGCGCGAAATCTCAGGCGATCGGGGCCAAGTTGCGTGCGGTACCTGGAGTCGAAGCCCTCTACCGCTTTGAGAATGAGGTAGGTCAGCTCGTCGTGATCATGGGATACGCCGACGAAGCCACCTACCTCGCTTTGGTGGATGAAAGGGGTGGGGTCAGTCAGGTGATGGCCGAATCGAACCTCGAGTCAGTAGCTCGGTGGGTTTCGTCTGAGCGAGGTCGTTCTGTCGATTGACGCGACATCGATGGTCGTTACGACTTCGTGTTCATCCCTTCCATCATCTTCGAGAAGCCTTGGCCGGAGTTCATCTCGAGTCGGAAGAGATACTTTCCAGCACCCTTCAGCCCGCTGGTCGCGCGAAAACTGTGCTTACCCGGCATGCCCGGGATCGCCGCCGGCTTGCTGACCAGCGTCAGCACTGATCCTTTGAGCTGGCCCCGAAGTTCGAGGACGCCCGGTGACATGCTGTCGAACCAGTAGGCCACATACTCGCGCTTGGCCGAGTCGTAGGTGGTGAGTTGGAGGCCCGTCATCGGCATGCCCCCCATGTCGGCCGTGAAGCGCGATTCAATGTACATATCGCCCATCGACATCGTCGATTTTACGGTGCCGGGGCTCGGGCTGCCTTCGGCCTTGCCGGGCTCAAACATCTTGAGGTCGGACGTGTAGTCGCCGAGTAGCCAACCGAGGGCTTTCAGCTCCTTGGGTGGCGGCGGCATCATGGGTTCTTGGCTGGAGCCGGCGAACGTGGTGGCCAGCAGGGCGGCCGTGAGTAGTGTGTGCATTGGTGTTTCCTCCCGGAACTTTCGAGGGGATTATGACCCGTCGCTAGGGCCGGAAGTCAAAGTGGTAGCCCCAGAAAAACCGGAAGGACTCCTCGCTAATGGATGACAGCGGCACAAGGAGGTTCTTGAAGTCAGTCTCATGCTGGTTGATGTCCGATACGTCGATCAAGTCAAGCTGGTATCCGTCGGCGACCCATCCTCGAAAGACCCGATACGCCTCGCGGGTGGCCAGAACATCGTCCTCATCTTCGGGCATCCAGTCTTGGGGCGGGTCAAACCTGGGATCGTATTCCGAGTGCCGGAAGTGGCAACTACAGCCGCCGTACTCGCGCCTCGTCAAGAACCACTGATGCGGGTGCCTCAGTGCTGGCTTGAGTTCTTCGTCGAGAGGCTTCTCGAACCTGAGATGCACGAACGACTCCGCCGCCAAATCCCGCGGGCAATCCGTCGACAGGTAAATCGAGTAGCACATGTCGTGATTTAGCCCTCACCCTTCTTGCGCGCCCGGTTCTCTTTGCGGCGCGACTTCTTCACGCTGGGCGATGAGCTCCGAAAGCTCTCCGGTCCGAAGCCCTTAGCGCGGGCGATCACTTCGTCACTGCCGACGGTTCGCGCGCTGTCATCCGTCATGGCGAGGGCCGAGCCGAGGTACATCGCGATCTCTTGGTAGGCCGTGTAGGCGTCAAAGTGCTTTTGGCGAGCTTCTCTCAATCGAGGCGGTTGCGCTGACGAGCAAAGTGGTATATCAGGCGACCATGCAGAATCCACCTAAGCGGAAAGGGCGAATCATGTATATCGAGCGGAAGGACCAGCTCAACAGCGATGATGCACGTATTGGTCGTGTCACCGCGTCGAAGACAGGTGCGACGCTGTACTACGCGGGCCGCGAGTTCAGAAGCTTGAAGGGCGGTTACAAGGCCAACTACTACGACGTCAAGACAGGAGAGCAGTTCTGGATTTCAGGTTGCAAGCGCAACGGTGGCGACCGGCTCTACGCAAGCAACAAGCCGGTTTGGATCGATGAGGATGTCCGACGGGAGTATTGGTCAGAAATTCGGGGCTTGCCCGATCTGGCGGACCGGGACCGCTTGTGACAGGGCGCCCAAATGGTCTAACGCGCCAAAATCAAGCCCATGCACGACCTCATCGCGCTCTGCCAGAAGACCGCCGTCGACTCCATGGAGCACTTCCTGGTGGTCCTCTCCTTCGTTCCCGAAGACAAGCTGAACTGGGCACCGACTCCGACTGCGAAGAGCGCGTTCCAGATTGCCGCCCACACCGCCGTCACCGCCGGGAACTTCGCATCCATGATCCGCGAGCGACATCTGCCCCAGAACGTCGAAGAGCACCTGGCGAAGACCGCCCAGGCGGAAGCCGCGCTGACCACGTTGGCTGAGATCGAAGCCGCCTTCCGAGCGAACACGGCGGAGGTCGTGGAAGCGCTGGGCACCTTGACCGCGGAAGACGTCGAGCTTCGGCTGGATTCGGGGCAGGGCTGGTCAGCGCCCATGACCTGGATCATGAACCTGCCCACGCTCCACGCCACCGGCCACACCTACCAGCTCGACTTTCTGCAGACCTGCTGGGGCGATTTGGGAGTGCATTTCTAAACGGCATGGCATGCGAGCTTGATCTGGGGCAGATTAGTGAGGAACTCGCCTTTCACTTGGGTGTCCGTGCGGACCTTGTAGCAGTCGAAGGGGGGCTTGACAATCTCGCACGAAGCTTCCGATTTGGCGACGCGTTTATCAAAGTTCGCAAAGACTTACCGCCAGGCGTTCAATTCTCGGCCGTCGCGAGGATCTCAGGAGTATTGGGTCCAACCCAAACGCTTAGACTCTCGGACGGATCTTACGCGCTCCTCTATAAGTTGATCGAGGGCAAGAACGGCTTTGAGCGGCCGCTCCAACTCGAGCATTGGGAGCAGGTCGGTCACATCCTCAGGCAGGTCCATAACTACAATGGGCCGACGAGCTACCTGGAGCGGGAGCCCTTTCGAGTTGACGGAACGGAAGAAATGACGACATCGCCATTGGCCGCCGCAGTTGCGGCCCATCGCCAGCAGATTGATCGAATCGTAGGTGAAGTTCAACTCCGGGGGAAGGAACTGGCTCGAAAACCCCTTGAGCACGTCCTCTGCCACGCTGACCTCCATGTGGGCAATATCGTGACGGCGAGCGAAAAAGTGTGGATCGTGGACTGGGATCGGGCTCGGCTGGCTCCCCGGGAGTGCGATCTGCTCTTCTTTCTTGACGGAGGGATCCTTGGCCAACACGGTGCACAAGAAGAGTCAGCGTTCTGGTCGGGCTATGGACGAGTTCCAGTATCAACCGAGGCCCACCGATATTATCAGTTGGCTCGCATCCTGGAGGACCTCGTCGCGTTTGCGCAAGACGGCGATGAAGCGTGGTTTCTTAGACAGTTTGATTCCCACTTACTGAATGGGATTGGAGGTCCGTAGTCTGTGCTGAAGTTCAAAGGCCATTCCGTTTGCTCCCCGCCCGACAAGGTAGATTCCTTGCCATGACCAGCCGCGATGCCCTGATCCACCTCTCCGACATGGCGTGGAAGAGCCTCCTCGAGTCGCTCGATGGCCTCACGCCCGAGCTCGCGTGGGCGTCGGTTGAGCTCCAACCCGAAGAGTATCTGCACTCCGAAGGCTCCATTCTCAGCCAGATCGCGCACGTCGCGAACGGCAAGATCATCTATGCGAGCGTGGGATTCCGCGATACCGAGGTTCGCTGGCGGGAGCTGTCGCCGAAAATCGACGCGCTTTGGCCCGATCTCGACGCCGTCGTGGGTTGGCTCCACGAGGCGCACGCGTATTGGATGCAGTCGTGGTCGGCAGTAGAGGACTTCGAAGCGGAGCGACCTCGCTTTGATGGTGCGATGTGGCCGGGTTGGAAGCTCATCGGGACGGTGATGCAGCACGACACCTACCACGCCGGGCAGATCCAGCTTCAGCGCGCGATCCTCGCGCCGACGTCCACGCCACCCCCACCCGAGGGCGCGTTGTGGGAGAAGTATTGCCACGAGTTCTCGTGTTGGTAGCTATCGGTTACGTGGAGTTTGTAGCCTCAGGATGTATCGTGCCTGAGGAACCTGCGCTAGCGGTTACGTGGAGTTTGTAGCCTCAGGATGTATTGTGCCTGAGGAACCTGCGCACACACGAGCCACCAAACGGCGACGACGTTCGCCGGAACGCTCGACCTTCCGTGACGCTCACAAACCACGCATTGAAGCTTCCCTGCGGTGTTGACTTTGAGCGAAATCCGGCCATTCGCCCAGCTCTGGCTCTTTGGAAATCAGCCATGAGGTCGCTTCCTCAAACGGCATGTAATACACCAACTGTAGCGCGAGCGGGTCCAGCCTCGGATCTTCGGCAATCCGCTTGACGACCAGCCGAACAAGCTCGCGGTCTCGACAAAAGCGCCGGCGGAGCAACTCTTCGATGACCTCCGCTTCGGTTAGCCTCCCAGCATCTGCATTTGGTCTTATCCAGGCTGTGCAAGAGCGGAGCTCCTTCGCAACATAGTAGAGTCCCAAGTACGCCTCAATCTTTGCGTTATAGGCATAGTCTCTTAGCTCTTCTTCATCTTCCCATGGATAGTTTATTGGAAATCCACATGCCACATCACTACGTGGATATTTCGCAATCAGCTCTGAGGCCGACGCTTCTAAGCTTGGTCCCGGGGGCCACGCCAATCCGAGCGCCAGGCATGGAATGTAAAGCCAGCCCTCATCGGGATCCACTTCGCTCTGTGCGGCGATAGCAAACTCGTACCAATGCCGCCGCAGATCTGATGATGCCGAGTATGCTAGGATTAGTCCTAGCGTTTGACATTGCTCGACTCTCATGATACGCTCGATCACCGTATCGACAAGGTCGGGTTGTGTCTGCGATCGGAAGTTAAAGATTCGCCGCAGTGCTCGCTGGTACGAATCCGCTGCTCTCGTATGCTCCTCAAGTTGGGGCCACTCTTCCCGAACGACCTCAACGATCTCTTGAAACACCTCCGGAGATAGCTGCAGCGATGCTTGCCTGATCCACAGTCGGTCCGCTTCCGCATTTCCGGGACGATCATTTTGCTGGATAACGTCACGAATCAACGCGGCAACTTGATCGCGATCACTCATGGGTTGCTAAACATCCCCGCCCATCGGTCCCCGAAACCGGCTTGGGCATCGGCCACGATAACCCGCAAGCCTGCGAACGCCCACGATGGTTTGAACGACCTCATGTGCCTACATTACCACCAGGGCCGTGCCTCCGCATCGAAGTCCTTCTTCTTTGTAGCCTCAGGATGCATCGTGCCTGAGGAACCTCCGCACGCACGAACCATCATGCGGCTACAGGCTCCACGCGGTCCCTGGAACCTCCGCGTACGGCTACCGGCCCCGACAACATACGGGCCCAACGCGAACGATCCCGTGGAATACCCACGCCATAACCTTATGAGACGACTCACCTGGATCTTGCTGGTCGGCGCGGCTTCTTTGGGCTCAACCGAGCGTATCAGCCACGCGGGTCGGATCCTAGGCGTGTTGCAAACACCCACCGTCGCGACCCTGTTCAACACCCCCCAGGCCGACAGCATCCTCAGCACGATGCAGGTGTTTCCCACGAACAGCGCTTGGAACGAAGTCATCACGAACCGTCCCCTCCTTTCGAACTCGGCGGCGATGATCGCCATGATTCGTAGCGAACTCGCCAGCAACCGGCGAAACTTCCGCGCTTTCTATGAGATGAACTTCGTGCTGGTTCCCAACAACCAGCCGCTGATCCCCATCGACTTCATCACCTATCCCGACGAATCCGACCCCGGGCCGTATCCTATCCCCGCGAATCAACCCATCGAGCTCTGGCCCGTGAACACCGAGGGACAAACCCTCGACCAGTGGCAGCGAGATGTGAACAACTGGGGCGGCGACCGCCACGGCCTGGTCGTGCAACCCGGCAACGGCAATCTCTACGA
>CAZPHD010000025.1:0-2895 GCA_964586225.1 uncultured Fimbriimonadaceae bacterium | reverse complement strand
CTACGAAACCTGGCAGATGAAGAAACTCGCCAACGGCGCTTGGCAAGCTTCCAACGGAGCCAAGTTCGACCTCAACTCAACCGCGATGCGGCCGGCGGGATGGACCTCGGGCGACGCCGCCGGACTCCCGATGTTCCCGGCCCTTGTGCGCTACGATGAAGTGCAGCGCGGCGAGATCGAGCATGCGCTTCGCCTCGTCGTCAAACACACGCGACGGGAGTACATCTATCCGGCGCGGCACCACGCGTCGAATCCTTCGACCACCGATCCCAACGTTCCCGCGATGGGTCAGCGGCTCCGCCTAAAGGCAAGCTTTGTGATCCCGACAACGTGGTCGCACGAGTCGAAGACCGTTGCCCGTGCCCTCAAGAAATATGGCGCGATCGTCGCCGACAACGGCAACTTCTTCCAAACGTCGATTACGCCGGACGATCGCTGGCCGGCTGGTTGCTTCAATGATCTGTGGAACATCGACGTGAACGACTTCGAGGTCATTCAGACGACGGGCGAGAACGAGGGACCGCGATCTCCGAACCCGCCCACGGCCAACGCCGGCGCCGACCGAACCACCAGCGTCGGTGCAACCATCACGCTCAACGGCAGCGTCACGAACGGGAATCCCAACTGGTATCGCTACTCCGGACCTACCGGCGTGAGCTTCTCGAATCCGAACAACGCGACCACGACGGCAACGTTTAGTGCCGCCGGCGTTTACACGTTGATGTTGCGAAGCGAGAACGGCATCCACACGCCTGCCTTTGATGCAGTTGTCGTCACGGTGGGATCGGGTCCGACGATCACGAGTGTGTCGTTCATGCCGAACCCGGTTTATGGCGGTTATGTGACAACGGGGCGAGTGGAGCTTTCGGGTCCAGCGCCCGGCGGCGGAGTGACGATTGCCCTCTCCGACAATCTGTCCATCTTCAGCACGCCCGCCAGTGTCAGCATTCCGGCTGGCCAGACCTCAGCGACCTTTCCCGGCAACGCCTCGGTCGTGAGTAGCGCCTTCACGGGCAACGTGATTGCCAAGCTGGGAGGTACGCAGCGCATCGGCACGATCACCATACAGCCGGGGCCGCTGGTTCAGAGCCTGGTGCTTAGCCCGACGACCGTCGTCGGCGGAAACAGCTCAACGGGCACGATCATCCTGAGCAAGCCCGCTCCCGTGGGAGGCACGCGGGTCAACCTCAGTGACAATCATGGGGCGGTGACGGTGCCCGCCTTTGTGACCATTCCCGAAGGGCAGATCCAGGGAGTGTTCTTGACCTCGACCGTTCCCGTGGTTTCTCCGCTCACGGCGTCGATCACGGCCACGGCGCCGGGCTCGTCTCGAAGTGCGAACCTGGGCGTGCTGGCCCCGATTCTGTTGTCGGTGAGTGTCTCGCCTTCGACCGTGAAGGGAGGGGCGACTTCGACGGGACTCGTCAGGCTAACCGGTGACGCCGCCACGACGCTGTTCGTCGCGCTGAGCGTCAATGGCTCCGTCGCGAGTGTGCCGCCGGTTGTGAGCATTGGACTGGGGAGCCGGGAGGCGACGTTCACGGTGAGCACGCTTCCGGTGACCACCACGCGGACGTTGACGGTCATCGCCAAGCTAGGCTCGGTGCAGAGGACGACGACGTTAACGATCACGCCGTAATCACGCACAAATCCCGTTTGTAGCCTCAGGATGTATCGTGCCTGAGGACACCGCAAGCCGCGCGTTTGTAGCCTCGGGATGTATCGTGCCTGAGGTTGGGCTTTCCCGTTTGTAGCCTCAGGATGCATCGCGCCTGAGGGTCGTTCCGCACGCACGAACCATCATGCGGCTACAAGATGATGCCGCCGTCATCGTAGAACGCGATCTCGTCGGGCGTGGGTGGCTCAAACCCATTCCAATGCGGTTCGTGGTCTTCACGCCGCATGACCCACGTCGGCGATTGCAGGCTCAAGTTGCGTTGCTCAATCCGCCGCCAAAGCTCGTCAAGGTCGCTGGAGTCCATCGCGTACAGTTCGATCCTTGCGCCAAGCTCCAGCGCCTCCATTGCGTATTGCGTGCGCTCTTCCTCGGCCCAAAACCCGTTCTCAAGAATGACGGTCAGCCCCTTGCGCAGGTAGTCCTTGGTGACGTCCCACTGGAGGTTCTCGACGGCGTCGCGCAACCGGTCCTTCTCCCGTCGGTCGTTGGGATCCTCGAGCACGGCCTCGATCCAGTCATCCGGGCACATGCGGATGGCGTTCCGCTCGATTTCGAGCCGCTTTGCGAACGTCGTCTTCCCCGATCCGGGGAGGCCGCAGACAAGGATCAGCGTTCCTTGGACCCGGGCCAACCGCTACCCGCCTTCGCGCTTAAACTCAAACTTCCGCGGAGTGCCGCCCTTGATGTATCCGATCGTGGCGGTGAGACTGCCGCCAGACAACTCGTAGATCATCCGCTTCGGGTAGTCGTGGCGAGGATTGTCGAATACCGCTTTGCTCGCGCTCAGTTCCGTCAGCACAAACTCGGTCGGTGCGCTTCCGCCCGGCTGCGCCACATATACCAGCCCCCCATCGCGCTCGACAATGCGCAGAAACTCGAATGCCGACATCCGACCGGCGGCGTTGACGGTGCGCGCTGTGGCCAACATCGCCCCTCCTTTGGGGGCACTCCAGCGCTCTTCAAACGTGATGGCTCCGTTGGTGCCGCGAGCACCTGCCCAGTTGCCGGAGAGCCACGCGATATCGCCGATCACGGCCTTGAAAGGCGTTGGCATGGGGATGTCGGCGGGGTGGCGATAAAGGCCCATTGGACCCAGATCGGAACCTGTGCCCAGATTCGAGCGAACGATCAACCCGTCCTTCGTGGGTCGAAACTCTCGCTTGATCAGATTCTGAGGGGCACCGCCCGCCGTGCGGATGAACTCCATTTCGTAGGTC
>CAZPHD010000024.1:40223-44878 GCA_964586225.1 uncultured Fimbriimonadaceae bacterium | reverse complement strand
CTCGGTGACGACTTCGCGCCAGAGGCGGCTGGTCTCCAGCACATTGGCCTTGTCCACGCTGACGATCTCGCGGCGTCGGGTGCGCGCAATCGCAAACGCACGCTCGGCGATGCGCTCAACCTCGTGGCGAGAATAGACACAGGTGTCCACGGCAGTGTTGCCGTCGTTCCGGCGCTCGCGGGGCTGCCCGAAGTAGATGCCACCGGTGAGTTCGCGCATGACAATCAAATCGACCAAGGCACGATCACCCTTGAGGGGGCTCGCCATCATGAGCGCGCGGAGCGTCTTCGCCGGGCGCACGTTGGCGTAGAGGTTGAGCTCAGATCGGAGCGGCAGCAAGGCGCCGACCTCGGGTCGCAGGGTGATCGGCTGAACCTGGTCCCACTTGGGTCCGCCTACCGCGCCGAGCAGAACCGCGTCGCTGGCTTTGCAGAGGTCAAGCGTCGCGGACGGGAGCGGATGGCCGCCATCGTCATAGGCGCAACCGCCAATCAACGCATCTTCAAACGTAAAGTCGATTCCGGTGGCCTGAAGCGCTTTGACGGCTTCGGCGGTCACTTCCGGCCCGATACCGTCCCCGGCGAGGACCGCGATCTTGTGAGGCATGGCGGATTATGGCACCGACGCAAGCCAACGGGCGTCGCCGCGGCCCAGAGCAGTGCCAACGGACAGACGCCCGGCAAGTATGTTAGCACGAACGGTTAGCTGGTGAACTGAACCATGCCGACCGAGTTGCCGTCGGGGTCGGAAACCACCGCTGCCCACCCC
This sequence comes from uncultured Fimbriimonadaceae bacterium, assembly GCA_964586225.1. Classification (GTDB taxonomy): domain Bacteria; phylum Armatimonadota; class Fimbriimonadia; order Fimbriimonadales; family Fimbriimonadaceae; genus JANJUB01. Next base: position 44,110 of record CAZPHD010000024.1, on the reverse strand, counting down.
ACATGAGGCACCTCGTGCTTCGCCGATGCGAGCTTGCCGCCGAGACCTTCGGCCTTGGCGGTCATGGCGTCGATGTCGTCGACATCGAACCAAACGCTGGGGCTGTTGCCGGGGCGGAGGTCGTCGCTCAGCATGAGGCCGCCAATGTGCTGATCGCCATGTCCAAACACGACCATCTCGGGACCGAACGACCGGAACGACCAGCCAAAGAGCCCCTCATAGAAGGTTTGCGCGCGGGCGAGGTCGGAAACGTAGAACTCGATGTGACAGACGCTGTGCTTAGCCATGCGCTCATTATCGCGTGGAGCTCTGACAGGGATAGGCACTTTGCTTGCGAAACTGCGTCGGGTAGCCTTTGGGCGATGCAACGAGTTCTCCTTTGCACGCTCCTCGTGCTCGCCCTCGCCGGGTGCTCGTCCTCCCCCAAGACCGAGGCGCCCACGACGGCTGCACCAGTGCCGACGGGCGTCACCGCGAACAGTTCACCGACGGACGTCGCGAATGTCGCGTTGTCGATTGTTCAAGCCGGCAACCAGGAGAGCTTCTCGGGCCTCATCGCCGCCGATCGCGTGGCCAGCGACATGCAGGCGATCACTCGCGGCAAGAGTGACTTCGCGGAAGTCCGCCGCGACGCGGTGAATCTGGCCAGCAAGACCATCTTTCGCACGATCGATGCTCTTGAGTCGCCCCGAATCACAAACGAGACCGTCGACGGCGAAAGGGCTAAGTGCATGATTGAGGGGACGCTGAACGGCAACCTCGTCCAGCGCGAGTTGTTCTTCGTCCGCGAGGGTGGCACGTGGAAGCTCGTCCCGAGCCACCGCTAACGCAAATATGGGATGTGGCCGTAGCCACATCCCATAGTCCAAGATCCAGACGCCAACCTTACGGCTGGAACTGCGTGATCCTCAGCTGATCGATAATCGGCTGCCACACGGTCGAGGAGCTTGACGAGAAGTTTCGGAACGTCACTCTCGTTCGGACGAGGCGAGATCCGTTGATAAAGCGAGCTCCGTTGGGCACCACGATATCGTGGGTCGAGTCGGAGGAGCCAATCGCGAGGTTCGCAGAAACATCCTCCCACTGGCCGGTCGTGTTGTTGAACAACGCAACTCGAGCAATCGCCGTGGTCGACGTGTTTGCTCGCGCTTCGAAGCCGATCCGAAGCTCGCTTGAGGTTGCCGTCGCCACCGTCGTGTCCGCAAACAGCACGCGACGATCATCTCCAAACTCAGCCGTCGTCGGTTCAAAGATCGTCAGACTCTGGTTGTCGCTGCGATGCAGGCTCGCAAGATTCCCCGTAAAGGTTGCGCCATCACCAACCGCAAAGCTCGTCATCGGCGCCTGCGCGTCGGCCCCGGTGACCACCAAAGCGAAGTCGGCGTCGGTCACACCCGGCGTCTCGGGTCGGGCATCGGTGTTGATGTTCGCGCCGATGACCTCAATCGTCCAGACACCCGATTGCGGGTTCTGAACAAAGATGTTCTCAACCGGGTTGAGCCCATCGGGTGATCCGCCCGAAGTAGACCAAACACCGGCCGCAAGCCCAACGTTGCCGTTGTAAACGACGTTCGACGGTGAGGTAATGCGGAGGTTCAGGTCGTTGATCCGCGTCGGGTTTGCGCTTGCTGCCGCGGCGAGGTCCAGATAGATCATCGTGGTCTTCAGCGCAGGAGTCCCGGCGGGCACGAACAGCCGATAGGTCTTGGTCTGCAGGTTGGCGAGCACGTCACGCTCGTTGATGAAGAACACGTCATCGCGGTTGTCAAAGATGGGCTGGAGCCAGGGCAATCCCCAACCTTGCCTCATGCGCGTGATGTCGTTCCCGTTCGCGCCCGGCACATACTGCTGGGCATTGTTGATCATGAACGCGCGGGCCATCGTCGACTTCGGTCGATTTGCGAAGACTGAGCCGCCCATCGCCGGGTTGCCGAAGATGCCGTTTGACCACATTTGGAAGAACAGGCCGAAGGTTCCCGCCGTTTCGGGAGTCGCTGCGCTCGTGCCACCAAAACTGCCGGTGTACGACGTATCGCTGCCGTTCGATGTCGTCAAGATCTGATCATAGAAGAACGAGAGATCGGGCTTGATTCGGCCGTCTGCGGCCGGCCCAACGCTGGCCCCGCTTGACCATCGATCATCCGTCAGCGTGAGCGTCCCCTGGTGGAAGACTCCGCCCACGGACACAATGTTCTTCGCCCATGCCTGCGGTCGTACGCCGGTGTTGGTTCCGGCATTGGACATCGACTGGCAGATGAGCAAGTCGGTCGCGAAGATGATGTTGTCCATCTGCGCCGAGATCGTCGTGTACGATCCGGTGAGGGTATCGCCCCACGAGTTCGACTCGACGACGGCGTTGAAGATGTTGACCGTGTCTTGGGTCCATGCCTGACGCCCGGTCCAACCGCTCGTCTGATAGCGGGTGAACACGCCGTTGCCATTTGGCAACATTCCCCGACCGCTGGCATTACCCGTTCCATTGCCAAAGACGATGCCCGAACAGGAAGTCCCGTGGCTCGTATCCGAGTGGTTCGTCCGTACGGTGAGTCGGTTGATCGGCATGTCGAACGCATCGTGGGTTGCGCGGATACCGCTATCGATGACGTGGGCGATGACGCCCTGACCTGTGTAGCCGGCGACGCTCTCGACGTAGTTGGCTCCGCTCGTCGCGCGAACGTTGACCATGCCGTCATTGCCTACTTCAGTGCGCCGGTCGAAGTAGAGAACGCCGTCAAGCTGCGCGACGCCGGGAACCTGTGAAGGCGTCAGTTCAACAAGCATGAGCGATCCCTCGGCCGGGTTCTCAATCACGCGCCCACCCAGCTTCCGAATCTGGGTTGCCAGTTCGGTCTTGCGCTCTGCGCTCGGATTGGCGATCTGGATGTAGTAGTCCTTGATGCCGAGCTCGCCTCGGTTCATGAGCTGGAGCACTTCCGGCTCAATGCGGTAGGCCGGCTGATACGAGCCGATCCACCGAACATAGTCCAGCGCTCGCACCTGATCCTCCGCTCCGAGCGGAAGTGCAACCACGTAAGCGTTGTGCGGAAGATAGTGGCACACTTCGCCGCCCATGGCTACGATTGCATTTCGGAACTCGTCAAGCGGCTGCGTCTCGAACTGCACGATGAACATGCGGTTTGCGAGGTTGGCTTGAAGTTCGGCCGGAACCATGGGCGTCGCGACCAGCGGATCGAACTTGGCGTACTTCAGATCGATGGTGATGTCGCTCTCAGTCACACGCTGCATCGACTTTCCATCCGTCGAAATTGCGTAGAAGGACTTCGAACCGCCGCGACCCACTTCATTCCACGTGAACAAGGTCGTGCGGCTTCCCGGCACGGCGATCTCGCGGAGACCGGCAACGCGGTCCCGGGTGCGATGAAACGTCTGCCCACCCACGATCGCAAGCTCAGTGGAGGAACCCACGCGCTTGGTCACAACATCAATGTCGGCTCCGGCGAAGCCTACAACGAGCATGGAGCTCAACAAAGTTGAAATCATAAACAACCCTCCGACGCACAGCGGCGCAACTCCTTTACACTATAACACGCAACCGGCAAGATTGACGGGAGCGAATTACCGGGTTTGCGCACGAAAGAAGGCGTCGAGGTAAGGTCTCTCAGCCTCAAACATGCGGTCGAACAGGTCGGACAGTTCCGCCGGTGCGCAACAGGCGGCGCTGAGCGGATCGAGCATCAACGCATGTTTGGCCGCTTCAACGTCGCCTTTAACACACGCCTCCGCAGCCAAGTCAAACATGCGCATGTTCGAGTCGCAGATCGCGGCCATTTGGCGCGGCAAGCGGCCAAATCGGGTCGGCTGCACACCGTTCTGGTTGACCAAGCAGGCTACTTCGACGCACCCATCCGCGGGCAGGTTCTCAATGC
>CAZPHD010000024.1:18351-40213 GCA_964586225.1 uncultured Fimbriimonadaceae bacterium | reverse complement strand
CCTCATTGGCCACGTTGCCATAGATGGTGATGGGCGCATTCTTCTCAATCGCCTCAATGATCCAGGCGCCATACTCCTCGCTTCGGTCAAGCGGAATAGCCTTGGAGCCCGCGATCATATCTCGGCGAGACTGGTCTTGGTCGGCTCTCCACTGGGGCCAGTTGTCGGAGTAGAAGCTCTCTTCGCCCCGATATCCGGTGTCGGTGTACTTGGCGAGGAGATCGGGCCGCTTGCGGTAATACGGCAGATACTCGCTGAGGTGGCCACTGGACTCGGTGATGAAGGCCCCGAAGTGGAGCATCATGTCGCTGCGCACCGGCTCGGCCTTCGCAAAGTCACTATCACGGTCGCGAGCTTGAGCCATCAACCCCGGATAAAGCGATTCCCCATCGGGACCATAAAACTCCGTGAACCAAGCCAAATGGTTGATGCCCGCACATTGCCATTGCACTTGCTCAACCGGATAGGGCGTGAAGCCGGCGAGCTTGCGGCTGGTTCCCTGTACCGAGTGGCAAAGCCCAACGACCTTCATCCTCGTGGCCCGGTGTGCGGCAAGGCACATCACGTTCATCGGATTGGTGTAGTTCAAGACCGGCGCATTGGGACACATCCGTTCGGCATCGCGAAGAATCTCAAGCCAAACCGGCACCGTGCGCATCGCTTTGAAGAGCCCGCCCGGACCAATCGTGTCGCCGATGTTCTGGCTGATGCCAAACTCAAGCGGCAGGTCGTTGTCGAAGCGGACGCAATCGAGCCCGCTGACCTCGATCGAGTTGACGATGTAATCGGTCCCAGGCAGCAGTTCCGCACGATCCAACGAGCTACGTACGCGCCAACGATCGGCCTGCCCGGTGGCCTCGACGGTCTTCTGCATGAGCTGAGTGGCCAATGCCAAACGCTCCTCGTCGATATCAACCAGCCGAAGCTCGCCGCCCTGGCTCTCGGGAATCAGCACGACATCCTTGAGCACGGAATTCGTGAAGAAGCTGCCCGCGCCGACCATCGTGACGTTGAGGGGGCGCGGCATCGCCCCCGGCAATCCATGTCCCTTCATGACGTCTACTTCTGACCCGGACGCCAGCGCTGGACGCCGCCGGGTTGAGCCGGTGTGGCTGGTTGCGGCGCCGCATCGGTCGCGGGCGGAGCAGCGCCCGGAGGAGGTGCGGGCGTTTGCGAGTTCAGGTAAGCATTCTCACCAAGCTCGACCAGACGCATGAACTCACCGGGATCTTTGGCCCGCGCGCGAGCGTCTTCCAGGTCGATAATGCCCTTCGCAACGAGCTGGGCCATGGACTGGTCCAAACTCTGCATCTTCTGCTTCATGCCCGTCTGAATCATTGAGCCAATTTGATAGCTCTTGTTCTCGCGAATCAGGTTGCGAATGGCGTTCGTGGCAACCAACGCCTCATAAGCGGCCACCCGTCCCCGGCCGTCCTTCCGCCTGACGAGCGTCTGCGAAAGGACGCCGACCAGGTTGACCGACAACTGCATTCGAATCTGCTGCTGCTGGTGCGTCGGAAACACGTCAATGATGCGATCAACCGTTTGCACGGCGTCGACCGTGTGGAGCGTCGCAAAGACCAAGTGTCCGGTTTCGGCCGAGGTAATGGCCTGGTGGATGGTTTCCAGGTCGCGCATTTCGCCGACCAGGATGACGTCGGGATCTTGCCGAAGCACGTACTTGAGCGCGTTATAGAACGTCAGCGTGTCTTCGTAAAGTTCGCGCTGGTGGATCAGCGACATCTTGTCCTCGTGAACGAACTCGATGGGATCTTCGACGGTGACGATATGGTTCGACTGCGTTGAGTTTATGCGGTCGATCATTGATGCCAACGATGTTGACTTGCCCGAACCGGCGGGTCCGGTCACAAGCACCAATCCACGTGGTTTTGTTATGAAGTCATAGACCGCCGCAGGTAGCATCAAATCTTCCATCGATTTGACGGTGTACGGGATCACGCGAAAGGCAGCCTGGGTGCATCCGCGCTGTTGATAGACGTTTCCGCGGAACCGCGCCAGCCCCTTGACTTCGGTTGCAAAGTCAAGATCATGCTCTTTGTAGTAGCGCTTCTGCTGATCCTCGGAGAACATCTGGAACAGCGCCTTCTGAAACTCGTCGCTTGGAAACGGCGGCTCATCTTCAAGTTGAACCAGCTCGCCATAGACACGGACGTAGACTTTGCCGGTGTCCGTCTTGAAGTGAAGATCTGACCCGTCCATTTCGACGGTTCGTCGCAACAAGCGTTCGATTCGTTCATGCATGAGTGGGTGCCTCCACAATGCCCCGCTTCTGGGCCATTCTCGTGAACTCGAGCGGGATCGACGACTTGGCGATCGCCTGCTCGTATTCAACGGTGCCGTTCTCGACCAGTCTCAAGAGATCGCTGTCGAGGGTCTGCATGCCTTGATCAGCACCGGTTTGGATTTCGCTATACAGCTGGTGGGTCTTGCCATCACGAATCAGCGTTCGGATGGACGGCGTCACGACCATGGCTTCAAAGGCACCAACGCGCCCTTTGCCATCCTTGGTCGGGAGCAGGGTTTGCGAGACGATGCCCCGAAGTGTGACGCTCAGTTGGGTTCGAATCTGCGCCTGCTGGTCCGGATCAAAAACGTCAACGATACGATCGATCGTTTGGGCAGAGTCAACCGTGTGCAGGGTTGAGAGAACAAGGTGTCCCGTTTCCGCCGCCGTGATTGCAAGCTGGATCGTCTCGAGATCGCGCATCTCACCGACGAGGATCACGTCTGGGTTTTGCCGCATGACGTGGCGCAGCGCTTCGTGGAAGGCAAAGGTGTCCGTTCCCAACTCACGCTGATTCACAATGCACTGCTTGTCCTGGTGGACATACTCGATCGGGTCTTCGATCGTCATGATGTGCGCCCGCGAGTTCATGTTGATATGATTGATCATCGCGGCCAGAGACGTCGACTTGCCCGAACCGGTCGGTCCAGTGACGAGAATCAGGCCTCTTGGGAGCAGGGAAAGCTCCTTCGTGATCTGGGGTAGCCGAAGCTCGTCGATCGACTTGATCTTGTAGGGGATGACGCGAAACACAGCCCCGAGCCGGTGTCGCTGCCAGAACATGTTGACTCGAAAGCGAGCGGCACCTTCAACAAAATAGGAAAGGTCCAGTTCGCGCTGTTCGTACAGCCGCTTCTTGCGATCTTCGTTTACGATCGCGAACAAGAGCTTCTCTAGTTCCGGTTCGGATAGCGGGTCCATGGGCATCCGCGTCAGTTCGCCGTGAATGCGCATGACCGGCGGCTGCCCCGCCGTCAAGTGGAGATCACTTGCCTCCTTGTTGACCAAGTCGCGCAAGAGGTCGTCAATCGTCATCGCCAAGGGTTCATCCTCCTCAACCAGCCCCCATCGAGAGCCGCTCTAGTTTAGCCAAGTTTGCAGGCTCGTTGGTCACGCCATAATGGCGTTATGGGGGTTGATGCGGCGTCACTGCGGTTTCTGATGCTGGCAGCGCAGACCGGTGTTCGCTTCGAACGAACCTTGATGCTGGGCCGACAAAACCTCCATTGCGCACCCTGGGAGATTGATCTTGCCCTTCGCGACCTTGGGCTGAGTGAACTCGAGCGCGACGCGATCTCGGCTTCCATGCCCTACGCGGAATCCCTGTTCACGTGGTTGGGAGCGCACCAGGTCGACTCAATGGACGCGTCCGACTATGAATCGGCGACGATTGTTCACAGCTTGAATGAGCCCATCCCGCCGGAGCTCGCCAACCAGTTCACACTCGTGTTTGATGGCGGGACCCTTGAACATGTCTTTGACGTTCGCGTTGCCTGGGCGAACGCAATGGAACTCGTTGGCCCCGGCGGACATCTGATCTCGGTGACCACGGCCAACAACCACCTGGGGCATGGCTTCTACCAATTCTCACCCGAGCTGATCTTCCGCATGTTCTCGGCCGAGAACGGATTCGAACTTGAGGGCGTGTTTCTTTACGAGCAAACGAGCAAAGGCTCTGACCGGTCCGAAGTCTTCGAGGTTCGCGACCCCGCCGAGTTGGGGCGTCGAGTGACTCTGGTCAACTCCCATCCAACGTTGATGCTCATTCGCGCCCGCAAGACGGCGGCGGTGAAGCCATTCGAGGCTCCCGCCATCCAGAGCGACTACGCCGCGAAGTGGACGGAGACTTCGACCTCAACCGTAAGGGCAAGCAGTGGCTTGCGCGAGCGGATCCGCGCGGCGCGGTTTGCGCTCAGGCGGCAAGCTCGGCCCCTGGATCGACTAAAGCACGGAATCCTTGCGGCTCGGTCGCCCTCTCAATACGACCACGAGGCGTTCACACGCTGGGTGTTGAACGCCTCGATGAAGTCACGCTGGAGCTAGTTCTTGTTCTTCTTCCAGGCCGCGATGATCTGGTTCATCGTGGCCTCAGTGAGCTTGTCTTCTGGGCGTTCCGGCCAGCCCTGCCATCGGCAGATGCCATCAGGAGTGACGATCATGACGTGCGGAATGCCCTGCACGCCAAGCGCCTTGCTCATCGTCTTCTTCGAGTCAAGCGCCTGCGCGTAGTCCATCTTCTTACCCGCCATGAACTTCTTCACGGTGTCCTCGGGCTCATCGCTCACCCCAATGAAGGCGACGTCCTTGCCGAACTTCGCGTGCCACTCGTTGACCTTGGGAATGAGCTGGACGCAAGGACCACACCAGGTCGCCCAGAAGTCGATGAAGAGAATCTTGCCCTTGAGGTCCGGCTTCGCCGTGAGCCACTTCTCAACGAAGAACTCGGGAGCCTTCTTGCCGCGGAAGTCATTGGCAGCATAGAACTGCTTGACGGAGACGATTGGGGGATAGCCGTCTTGACCGGCATGGGCGAATGTGGCCAGGGCGGCCACCACGATGAAAGCGCGTTTCATGGCTAATAGGACGTCTGACACAGCCCAAGGGTTGACTTTTCTTTTTCGAGTTGCGGACCAAATATGCAGGGATCCACGTGGAGATTGGCGCGTAGTCTTGTCACGCTTCGAGCGCAAGTTGACCGGGCTTGGCCGCGCCGAACCAAGCACCATGATGGCACCATCGGCGATGCCGCCCATGCCTCACGAACGAGCGATCACAACCCGAACGCGAATGGAGTCGTGTGCGCGTTCGACATCACCCACAACCCCTCGAGCGGTTGCGATTGCGACCAGATCGCCAAGGCGTTGCAAGCAAGCCGCGACCCTCGGATCAAGTATCTGATTTGGAACGGCCAGATCATGAGCGGTGTGGCCTCGTCACGTGCCTGGGTCTGGCGAACCTATACGGGGCCGAATCCGCATCGAACGCACCTCCACGTGTCGGTTGGGGGCAATGTCGACGACGCCCGTGAGTGGGCCTTGCCGGGCAAGCGGGAACTGAAACTGGTGGTCAACGGCCAAACGATTGACGGTGCCAAAGTGGAGGTTGGCGTCAGCTACGCCCCGGTCCGCGCCCTGTCGGAGGCACTGGGTGTCGCTGTTGACTTCGATCCGGAGACGAACACAATCACGGTTTCATCTCGCAATCCGTGAGTTCAAGTCACGAGGACGCTGGCTGGTTTTTGCCAGCGCTTCAAGCTCTATCTCCGCGTGTCGAAGCGCGACTCGCACGGCCGGACCGCTAATCTGGAAGGCGCCACAAGTCCCAAATGTGAGCGCACTCCCACTCCTCGGAGGGTTCGTGCCCTGCAAGACGCAGCGCGAGCATGAGCAACCCATAGTGCCACCCCTCATGCCAAATCATGTGCTGGAGGTACATCACCGGATGGTCGTAGTTGCCCACCTGCTGCGAACCGAGTTCAATCTGTTCGGCAACCCAGCTCCGCACCAACGCCCCACTTTCGCTCAACCGAGCGCGAATCGCTTCCAAATCGTGCGACGGAATGTAATCGTCACCCTGGACGGTGTAGAGACTTGGCCCAACCGGGCTCTCGCTACCCGTCGCGTGCATCTGCCAGTAACGTCGCGTGCCATGAATATGGGCAAGGTGGAACGCCACCGTCCAACCATCGTCGCTCGGCTTCGCCTCAAGGAGGTCCGGCGTCAGGATGCCGAGCAGGTTGTCGAGCATCCGGCATTGACGGTCCCACGAGTCAAGCAGAGCTTCGGTGACGGTCATTTGCAAAGTATGTCAGAAATGCGCTGACGGTCCTAAATATCATCTCGTAATGATGCGTTAAGGCTCGAAGGAGCCCCAAGGACAAAGACCTCTCATGAAACTGACGAAGATGTTTGCCACGCTCGCCACCGCTGCCTTCGCCGTCTCGGCGTTTGCCCAGAAGGACATTGTCGACACCGCCGTCGGTGCTGGACAGTTCACGACTCTGACCAAGCTCGTGACGGAAGCCGGGCTGGTGGACACGCTTAAGAGCAAGGGACCGTTCACCGTTTTCGCGCCGACAGACAAGGCGTTTGCCAAGTTGCCGAAGTCGCTCGTGGATACCTTGCTCAAGGACAAGAAGTTGCTCACCGAAGTGCTGACCTACCACGTCATCGCCGGCAAGGTGCTCTCGACGAACCTAAAGAACGGCCTCCAAGCGAAGACCGTCCAGGGTGAGAACCTGCTTGTCACGATAAAGGGCAAGAACGTGACCTTTAACAAGAGCGGCCTTGTCACGGCAGACGTGATGGCAACGAACGGCGTCATCCATGTGATCGATACGGTGCTGCTGCCTCCGAGCGTCGCGAAGAAGCTGAAGAAGCACTAAGCAGTTCTGATTTCAGATTTCAGATTTATTGATTTTAGATTGGGGACGGCTGACCGTGCCCTCAATCTTAGATCATCAATCTGAAATCTGAAATCGCACGCGAGTTTCCGCATCGGAAACGCGGTCTCTCTCGTAACAGCCTACGTGCAATACATCGCGCAAGGCATTGCTCTGGTCTTCGGGAATCGCCGGTTCTGGCCGTTCATCTGGCGGCCTATGGCAATTTCGGCACTCATCCTCTTGACCATCATGGGGCTGGGCTACTGGCTGATCGTGCCCTGGGGAGATCGGACGCTCACGCAGTGGGGTTTGGGTTCGTGGGTCGGTGGAGCCCTCTTGCGCATCGGCTATGCGATTCTGTGGTGGTTCCTCGCGGGCATCGTGTTTGCTGCTATCTCGGGTCTGCTCAGCTCATTCTTGTGGGAGAAGTTGAGCTTCGAGATTGAGAAGGAGGTCAGCGCGAATCCACCTGAGCATCGGCTCACCAAGGGTGAACTCATCACCGATACCTTGACGCGCGGCATCTTCGCGCTTGCCATCTTCTTCTTTACGTGCGGCTGCTTTTGGCTGCCGCTGGCGGGCGTGCTCCTTGCAGCATGGCTTTGCCTTTATGACTACACCGCCGCACCCTACCTGCGCCGCGGGATCCTCTTCCCAACGCAAGCCCGACGCGCGTTCGGCGTACGCGGATCGGCGACGTTCGCGGTGGCGAGTGGACTGCTGACGGTGATCCCGCTGGTCAACGTGCTCCTCCTTCCCGGCCTTGTTGCAGGAGGAACGCTCATGCTCGCCGAACACGAGCGGCGAACCTCGGCGTCACAATAAGTCTGATGGCGATGATTCCTGATGTCCGTGGCCGGTTTGGTGAGTTTGGCGGACGCTACGTCCCCGAAACTCTGGTGCCTGCGCTCGACGAACTTGAAAATGAGTTCAATACGGCGTGGAATGATCCGGCTTTTCGGGCCGAGTTCACCCAGCGGCTGCAGGAGTACGTGGGTCGGCCGACTCCGATCACCCGCGCGGACCGCCTTTCAGAAGCCACCGGCCTCGACATCGTTATCAAGCGCGAGGACCTCAACCACACCGGCGCCCACAAGATCAACAACGCCCTTGGGCAGGCGCTCCTCGCGCGCCGCATGGGCAAGAAGCGGATCATCGCTGAGACCGGCGCAGGACAGCATGGCGTTGCCACGGCCACCGTCTGCGCATTGTTTGGCCTCGAATGCGAGGTCTACATGGGCGAGGAAGACTGCGCCCGCCAACAGCTCAACGTGTTCCGCATGCGGCTTCTAGGCGCGAAGGTCAACCCCGTCAGCAGCGGCACGAAGACCCTGAAGGATGCCTTGAACGAGGCGATGCGCGACTGGGTCACGAACGTGCGCGACACCCACTACATCATCGGGACCGCCGCCGGGCCCCATCCTTACCCGTACATGGTTCGCGAGTTCCAGCGAGTGATCGGCGACGAGGCCCGCGCCCAATACACCGAGCGATACGGACTTCTTCCCGAGGTTGGCATTGCTTGCGTCGGCGGCGGATCGAATGCGATCGGCTTCTTCGCGGGTTTTGTCGATGATCCTTCGGTGCGGCTCCTCGGGGTCGAAGCGGGCGGACACGGCCTGGACTCTGGCGCGCATGCGGCTCCGCTAACGGCAGGCACGCCCGGTGTGCTCCACGGCAGCTTCAGCTATCTCATGCAGGACGAGGATGGCCAGGTCTTGGGGACGCACTCGATCAGCGCGGGACTCGACTACCCGGGCGTGGGGGCTGAGCACAGCTTCCTCAAGGATTCAGGCCGCGCCGAGTACATCGCCGTCACCGACGACGAGGCGATGGCCGCGTTCCGGTGGCTCGCTGAGCTTGAGGGTCTCATTCCGGCATTCGAGTCGGCGCATGCCTTTGCCCCGCTCATACGGCCGGGCTTCTTCGCTCCCGGCACGCGTGTGCTTGTGAATCTAAGTGGCCGCGGCGACAAGGACATGGAGACGGCGGCGCGGATGTTCGAACTCGGCTAGCGGTATTCTCTCGCTCTCATGGTCGGGATGTTGATCACCCTCGTATTCACACTCGCCATGGTCGGGTGGGGCCGCTGGTTGTTGCGATTGGGCACGCGCGGCGCCCGCAGGCACGATGCATCCAGCGGCTACAAGCAAGATGGGTTGCTGGAATACCATCCAGCGGCTGAGTTCGGAATCTCCGGCATGATCGGGCTTGGCTCGGTCGGGCTCCTCACGCTGTTTATCGGACTTCTTCCCGGAGGGCTCAAGTGGGGCATCGCGGTCGTCGCGCTACTCGGGCTGTTTGGGGCCGTTCAGCTCGTCCGAGATCGGCCGCGAATCTTTGGTCGCCGCCCCGAAGGACCCGAGTGGATCGCCGTCGCCGCAATACTTCTACCGATCGTGGTGGGTATCGTGGGCACGCTGGCGCCGAGCACCGCGCTCGACTGGGACACGATCGCGTACCACCTCGCCGTGCCGAAGATGTGGCTCCAGGCGGGACAGATCCACCCCGTCACGTTCATCCACCACAGCAACTTCCCGTTCACAGTTGACAACCTGTATTTGTGGGGGCTCGTGTGGGGCGGACAGGCGGGAGCCAAGACGTTCACGCTCGGCTTCACGTTGCTGGGGATCGTCACGATTTTTGGTCTTGCGCGACAAGCGTGGGGACCGCGAGCAGGCTTGCTTGCCGCAGCGGCGTTTGCGACCGCCCCGGTGATCGTTTGGGAGACCGGGAGTGGATACCTCGATGTCGCGCACGGGCTGTATGCTGGCGTAGGGGCTTACCTCCTCCTGCGCACGATCACTCATCGTGAACCGTGGTTGCCCGGGGCGCTGATGATCGCGTTCGCGATCGGCACGAAGTACACGGGCTTGCAGTCGGCGATTGCGGTGGCATTGGTGGGCGTTGTGTTAGCCATGCGAGTTCCGCATCGTGGCGAGGCTCTGAAGGCGATGGGCCTGTCCGCGCTTGCTATTCTGCTCGTTGGCGGACCGTGGTATGTCAAGAACGCGCTGTGGACCGGCAACCCGGTCTATCCGTTCTTCTATGAGCGGCTCGGCGGCAAGAACTGGGACCAGAAGCAAGCCGACGTTTATCGCAACGAGCAGAAGACGTTTGGCGTGCCGAACGACGGCCCGCTCAGTATTCCCCACGCGGTGCTGGGGATGGCCTACCAGCCGGGCCGATACATCAATCCAGGTCAGACGCTGGTCGTGGATGACAGGGGTCAGGCGAGCGGCGCGACCGGAAATCCGCTCGGCGTGATCGGCATGGCGTTGATGGTCGGTCTCTTTATGGGAGCTCTCGGCACGCGTCGACGAGAGCTCGCTCCGGCGATGGTGTGGCTGGCCGTGTGCCTGCTGATGTGGGCGATGCTCAGCCAGCAAAGCCGCTACGCAACGAGCTTCGCGCCGGTCCTTGCATTGGCGCTCGGGGCATGGGCGGTGTCGCCCAAACGGACGGTCATTGTTGCCGGCCTGATCGCGGTGCAGGGCATGGTCACAGGGTATTGGGCAAAACAGATGCTCCTGGATCCCGACCGCGTGCGCGTTGTCTTGGGCGCCACGTCACCCGACGAGTATCTCAGTGCCAAGCTCGGATTCTATGAGGCCGCCCAAGCTATCAACTCGAGCCCCAGCAAGGTCGCCCTCTACGACGAAGTGTTCGGCTTCTATCTGGATGTTCCCTACGTGTGGGCCAGCTATGGCCACTCGACGGAGATGGGTTACGCCGAGATGACCAGCGCGGACGACTTGATCGCCTCGTTTGAACGACAAGGCATCGAGCGCGTCTACGTCAACCTTCGAATGAGCGATCCCGAGTTCGTCCGGCGTTGGGTTGGTGCCATGGGGCTCGGCGATCAGCCGGCTCCCCTTCCCGAAGACGAACGCAACAACTTTATCGGCGACGTTCAGGCGCGGTGGAAGGTTTTCCTTGCCGACGCGGTTGCGCAAGGCAAGCTCAGGCCAACGCAGGTCTTCCGAGGTGGCGTGCTCTTTGATGTAGTCAAGTCCTAGCGAAGCGACCAGATTCGATAGCGTCGCCAGTGTTGGATAACCCGCACCGGGTAGGTCGTGAAGTTCAGCAGATCGCGATACAGATCGAGCACCGCTCCCATCTCTTCACCCAGACGCCGCCGAGTTTGAATCGCCGCTAAGTCATAGGTGAAAAACGCTGTGTAGCTCACCATAGCAAGCCAGATCAAGGTGTACGGCTGCTCGGCGGGATCGAGCCAGGACGCCCCTAGCACGAACGCCGACAAGCCTGCCGCGACCAGGACGAACATGCCCAGAAAGCTGAGGTCACGCCCGCAAGCCGCAACATAGAGCGCGTGCCCCAGGCTGGGTAACCCGAAAGCCCAGAGCGGATATCCTGAATCAAACGAAGCCGACCGGACCATGACTGCCAGGCCGCCAACCACGACCGGCACGAAGATCGCCGACAGCCGTTGCTCGTGCCGCCACCGCTTGACCAGTCCTCGAACCAAGCTCAAGCCCAGAAGGCCGGTCAGAAAAGCCCCTAATCCAACGGAAAACGGAACAGTGGCCGCCCACGAGGTCAGTGAGAGCGCGAGCACCACGCCCACAGACCCAGCGTGAAGCATAGCCACCCGCTTAACAAACGCCACCCGAACGTCGTACCTCTCCTCGGCCACGTTGCCGGGAATCACAATCTGGGCCGGGATAAACGGCGGGACATTCATGCGACGGGTTCACCTGCAAGCTCGCCCAATGCGGCCCGTACTTCGGCCTCGGGGAGTCCAATCACATTGGACATTGAACCACGGATACGCTCAATAATTGCCGCTCCCCGACCTTGCGCGGCATAGGCACCCGCCTTATCCATCGATTCGCCCGCATCGACGTATTGCTCGATTTCCCAAGGAGTCAAGCGGTGGAACGTCACGCCGGTCGTCACCTCGAAGGACTTCACACCGCCCGGCCAACGGATGCAGACTCCGGTGATGACGAGGTGCTCTATACCGGCGAGGAGCCCAAGCATACGAATTGCGTCGGCCCGATCTACGGGTTTCGCCAACTGCGTATAGCCGCCAGGAATCGGAATAGCGACCACGGTGTCGCCCGCTAGGACAACCTTATCGGGGTGACGACTCGCGACGACGTTGGCCTTTGCTCGAGCGAGATCAAGGGCGGTTTGCCAAGGGATGGGCGACGTAAAGGCGTCTTCGTCGAGGTCCGGAGCGTCGATCGCGAACTCCGGGACGATTCGGCTCAGGATCTCACGCCTTCGCGGCGAAGCGCTGCCGAGAATGACCGGCCACGGTAGCGCAACGATTCCCATGCTTCGAATTGTAGCTGGCATCGTAACATCCTCACGCGGTCATCGTCCAATCCATATGCGAACTCGAATGGTGATGGCGTGCGTGGCCCTGCTGCTGAGCGGTCTTGGCTTTGGTCAACGCGGACTCAATGACGGCATCGTTTGGCGCTCTTATCGACAAGGCACCCAGTCGCGCATCACCCAGGCGCAGAACTTGGTGATCCAGAACCAAGGCGCGTTTGATACGTATTGGCAACAGTCGACCGGCGAGTCCCGGGCGCCCCGCGATGTGGACTTCAACAAAGAGTTGCTGATCGCCGTTCATTTAGGGAACCGTACCAGCGGTGGGTACAGGGTAATTATCCAATCCGTCCAGCGTGTACGCCCTGGTGAAATCAAGGTCAGCTACGTCGAGAATGCACCAGCTCCGGGCGGATTCACAACCAGCGTGATGACGTCGCCGTTTGAGATTGTGCGAGTCGAGCGTGCCAACGCAGTTGGAAACTTTGTTTTTGAGGGCCGCAAGCGTGTCGAAGGTGGCGTCGAGGCTCCCCCAGCGAACGAGTTTGGCTGGCGCACTTACATCCACGAGACGAGCGGCGGCGGGGCTCGGGAACTCACGCGCGCCATCACCTCGGCCCAGGAGCTCGAATCGTACTGGAGTCAACTCGGCTTTGGCGGTCGCGTTCCAAGCGACATCGATTGGACCTCCGAGATGCTCATTGTGCTTCACCTGGGCACTCGCGGCACGACCGGCTACGACGTTCTTGTTGATCGCCTCGAAGCTGTACCCGGTGGGGTGATCGTGCACTATCTGGAAAAGGCACCCGCAGAGGGTCAGCGAACGCGCGCAACGGCAACGAGCCCCTACGTGATCATCCGTTTGGCCCGATTCCAGGGCGGATTGCAGTATCGAAAGCGCATTTGGCGGAGTGACGGTTAAGGACGGTCACACCGACCGATACTCCGCTTCGAGGAAGCTACGCAGGTCGGCCTCGCCAATCTCCGGTTCGCCCGGCGAGACGTTGTTCAGCTTCCCATCTTTCATCCACTGTTCTAACTCGTCAACGAGCGAGAACACATGATCGAACGAATCCGCCACAAACAGCAACGGCTGGTAGTGGTCGATTTCGAAATACTGGTTGATCACCCACTCCAACTGGATCGGATAGCGCTGGACGTCGGGCGAATCGATGGCGTAGGCCAGCTCGCCATAGGAGCTGAGCAAGCCACTGCCATAGGCGGCGATTCCTCGCTTAGAGTCGCGCATCAGGCCGAATTCGATCGTGAACCAGAAGAAGCGCGCCATGGCCTTGATGATCGAACTCACCCGTCGCGTCTGTTCGTCGCGATCCTTGATGCTCTGCGCGATCTCGGCCGCCGTGTGCGCAACCTCTCCAAACCGCACGAGTGTATCGGCAAACGCCTTGTCCGTGTGCATAGGGACATGCCCAGCGATGTCGTGAAAGATGTCGGGCTCCGGGAGATAGTCGAGCTTGTCGCTGCGTCGAATCGTGATCGTGGTCGGAAACTCACGGTTTCGGAGGCAGTCGAAGAAGATGAACGCGGGAACGTAACCCGCGACCGCCCTCGCCTTGAACGCGGTCAGCGGCTCCAGGAACTGATTGACATCGTTTAACCGGGGCACGGCCTGCGGATCGAGGCATAGATTTGAAATGCCCTCAAGGAACTTGTCGTTGGCATATCGCTCCCACCGAGGTGCCATCCGCGCGTACAACTTGCGCCACGACTCGTGATTCTCCTCGCTGTAGAGATCGTACGGCTGGTGGATGTAGAGAATGCCCTTGGCGACAGCGTCCTCAATAAAGGGCGACATCGTTGTCGTCAGCCCCGACTTAAACTGATCTATCTCTTCTCGGATCGACATAGCGGTTCCCCTGCGCCTATGTTACTACAGACGCTCAACCCGATCGCGTCTATTGGATTTCAGCGGAATCTGGTTGATAATAAGGGTGTGAAAGCGCGCTTTTCGCTTCAGTCGTCTGTCCTGGGAGCCATGGTTTGCTTCCTTGGATGCTCATCGGAACCTCGACTGGCGGATCGAGGCGATGTTCAGATGCCGCCAGTGCAAAGCGTCGATCGCATGGCTGCGGCCTTGGCGGGCTTGACGTTCGATTCGCAAGGGGTTCGGGTTGCAGGCCGCCCGCTCACCAACCGGATGAGGGCCGTCAAAGCCATGAAGGCGGCCGAGTTAGCGCTCACCGTCGACAACACACCGGTTAAGGCCGCTGGGCTCTTTCGCGATGCGATCCTGCAAGACCCAACCTATGCCCTGCCGTACGAGGGTCTTGCACGATCGCTGATGGTGAAGGGGGATCCGGAGGTCGTCACAGCCGCCCTCAAGACGGCGCTAAGGCTTGACCCGAACCTCTACTCCGCTCAGTTCTTGTTGGGGGTGGCTGCCCAGCAGCACGGAGACTACGCCGGCGCAATTGGCGCGTGGGAAGCCCTCATTGCTGCGCAGCCCGACTACCCGGACCTCTTTGCCCGCATGGCGATCTGCGCCTATTACCAGGGTGAGCGCAAGGCAGCGAAACACTATCTCGAACAAGCAGACCGACGCCAACAGAAGGTGCCACCACAGTTCCGTCGCCTCCTGGAAGACGGAGTGCAGCCGTGAGATCTGGATGGCTCATCGCGTTGCTTGCCGTTGCCTTTTCGGGGGCCCAAGATCCAGTGATCTCGCCCCAAGCGCGCGTGTCCCTCGATCCGCTGAACAAATCAGCGAGCGAGACCACAGGAGCCGCGACGCTTGATGGCCGTGAGATTCTGGCGGGCTTTGTCGATTTTCGAACCGACGGAACAATCACCAACTCGTTCGGGGTTACCTCTGACGGTGGCCAAACCTGGGCACATCTGGTGCTCAGGGCCCCAGTAGGGTTTCAGGATGCACTTGAAGCCGATCCCATGACGGCATACGATGCGCGGACCAACACCCTGTTTGCCGGCGGTATCTCAAGGGCCAAGTGCATCTATGTTGCCCAGAAGATTCCGGGTCAGAATGCCTTTGGCCCTTCGAAGGTGGCCGCAGCCAGCTCATGGCCAGACAAAGGCTGGATGGCCGCTGGCCCACGTCCGAATCTGCCCGATACGACACGTCTCTACATCACCTACAACGAAGGCGTTATATGGAGCGATGACTTCGGTTCAACGTGGACTCCGCCGCAAAGCTTGGGCACAGGATTTGGCTTCCTACCGAGGGTTGGCACCGAAGGCCAGCTCTATCTGACGTATTGGGATGGCTATTGGGGGATCAAGTTCAGCAAGAGCATGGACGGAGGGCAAACCTGGACGGCCCCTGTACAGCCCGCTACGCGAATGACCTCGTGGGGAGTGGAGACCTACGGCATTCCTGGGACATTTCGAAACTTCACGAACAACGCGATGGCCGTCAGTCCGGTAACCGGCGAGATCGTGATCCTCTACGTCGACCAGACGAACATTGTCAACGGCCAGAAGAATCTCGATCTCTACCTCGTAAGGTCCAGCGACGGCGGTGAGAGTTGGGCCGATCCCGAAAGGATGCCCTTTCGCCCGCTGAACCAGGTCTCCGACATGATCTTCCCCTGGATCGAATTCACAGCCGATGGTCGTCTGCATCTCTTTGCGATGGACACGGCCCTGAATCCGGGCCAGACGGATGGCGTTGAACCGGGCCTCTGGGACCAGACCTACTACTACAGCGACGACGACGGAGTCACGTGGTCGTCGCGCTTCCGGCTGACGCCCTCATCGTGGGATAGCTCGTTTCACAACACCGGATCAACCAAGTTCCTTGGCGACTATCAGGGCATAGCCGCTACGTACAAGAATGTTCTGCCGGTCTATCCAGATACGAGAACAGGCCAGGCGGAAGTCTATATCAACTCAATTCTGAACCCCATTGAACGCCCGCTCTCGATCACGTGGAATAACGGAGCGCAGGTTGGCGGCTCACTGGAGAGTCTGTTCCGCCGAGACGGAGATGCGATCGAGGCGAGTCCCGGATGGCAGCCTGGCGTGGGACCGACGGCCCAGTTTGAGACTGTCGTGCCGGTTCCCACATCCGCACCCGCTTCCGTGCGACTGCTTCTCTGGTCATCTGTAAACCAGATGAACCTGGTTCAAACGCTTGAAATCCGCAACCCCCTAACGGGCCAATGGATCCATCTCAATACACGGCCTGCTCCGACCACCTTTGCGGCCACCCAAATCACCATCAGCAACGCACCCGCATTCATGAGCCAAGGAACGATTCGATTGCGGGCGACCTTCCGGAACCGCCTGAGACTACCCACGCGCGAGTGGCAGGTACGCCTTGACCAGTTCGTGCTCTTGGTTGAGCCCTAGCGCTATTGGGCCTCCCAGCACGTCAGCTTGATATCCATCGGGGAGCCCGATGCGTTCATGATCATGAACCAGCTGGAGCCGGCCGGCAACTGAATCGTGCCCTCATGTGCTCCGTCATGGTCGCTCGTCTGCAAGATGTCGCTCGGTACCACCTTCGAAATGTCCCGTGCCTGGATCGCTCGAAATGCCCGATCCGTCAAGATCGTCAAGGCAAACTTGCCGTTCGCTTCGATTCGGTAGCGGATTGAGCCACCTTGCCTTGACACGACCTCGCGATTCCACTCTTGCTGAGGCAGCACGCCTGATTTCGTCTGGTCCAGGAAAGGTGTGTCCGGCGAGGTCGTGGACGATGTGTCCGAGCCGGAGGATCCACAGCCGGCGAGGAGGAGAACAAAGCCGAGAAGCCACTGCTTCCTACGGCTAACCTACCTCGCCTTGCTTGCGGACAACTCTTGCCCCTGAGAGCGATCCTGACCAGGCGTTTCCTTTGCCCTGCACGCGAATCCGCACCTTGTCCTTCCCTTTCGTGACGCTAATGGGCAGCGCATACACCACATCGTAGAATCGGTTCATCGGCTTCCCAGCCAGGTTCTCGTCGGCGACCTTCTGGCCGTCGACCAAGATTTCGAAGTCGGGCCGAGTGCGTTCGTTCCCCCAGTAGGTAATCACGAGTTCGTTGTCGTTGGCAGAATCCACCTTCATGTCGAACTCCATCCAACCGGCACCCATGGGGGTACGGAAACTCCGACCGTTCGCCTGACGGACGTCGTTACGCTCCGATTTCAGGTCGTGATCGCGTTCGGGCTGCATCTCGCCGATGCGCATGGAATCCACCGTCCGCGCTTCCAGATCGCGTTGGCGTGCCTCCTCGGCTCGGAACTCGGCCTCGGCTTTGTCCCACTCGCCTTGCGTGAAATCATCGAAGTACACCGCGTAGCGGTTGCGCACGTGGTCATAGAACGGCCGGAAGGTCAGCTCACTGGGGCGTCCAACGCCTTGCGTTTTCCAGAGCATCGAATCTCCCTCGCGAACCAGCCACTCGTCGATGGGTTTGCCGTCGGTTACCAGCACGGGAATCCTCGGGGCGTCCCCACGACGCGGCCCCAAGTCTGCCGCAAGAACCAACGGACCCCAAAGCAAAGCTACTCGCTTGGGATTGTCGGGCATCGCCTCAGTCCGAAGCGTCATCGGTAGTTCGAACTCGAGCACATCGCCGTCGCGCCATGCGCGATACAGGCTGAGGTAGCCCCCCGGCTTGCTCGGCGCGGCGCTCGACTCCCCATTTACCTTTAGGCCGAGCGAACCCCCCGCCCACGATGGATGTCGCAAGCTGACGCCACACTCGCCAGCGCCGCTCACGGTGATCTTCACGCGGCCATTCTCCGGAAACTTCGTTTCCATCCGGAACTTGAGGCCACGCTCCTTCCAAGTCAGCTCGCTGGAGATATAGAGGTTAACGAGCAGTTCGTCGTTTCGGCGGAAGTAGATGCTATCGGCGTGCTTTGTATGGTTCTCAAGACCGGTGCCGTGGCAACAAGTCCAGCTGTGCTCTTCGTTGCTGTAGTCCCGCGCGGTGCCGCTTCCGAGAGGCATGAAATAGGTCACCATGCTGCTCTCCGGGTTGATGCTGGCGAGGATGTGGTTCAAATGGGCGCGCTCATAGAAGTCGGCATATTCGGCCTGGGGATCCTGCATGAACAGATGCCGCGTTAGGCGAAGCATGTTGTAGGTGTTGCAGGTTTCGGCGGTGTTGCTGCTGAGGGCATCGCTCAATTCATCGGGCATGCCGAGATACTCGTGGTTGCTATTGCCGCCAATCACGTAAGTGTGGTGGCGCACCACAGTGTCCCAAAAGAACCGTGCGGTGTTCCGGTCCTGCTCGTTGCCCGTAATCTCGTGCAGCCGGGCCAGCCCGACAATCTTGGGAATCTGCGTGTTCGAGTGCTTGCCGGGCAGGCTGTTTTCGCCCTTCGCAAGTGGGTCCAGCACGCGCTTGTCGTAGAACTTGCGGGCTAGGTCAAGATACTTCTGCTCGCCGGTTCGCGCGTGGAGTTCGGCCATCGCCTCGTTCATCCCACCATACTCACAGGCGAGCATACGCTCCCAAAGTTCGGGCGTCAAGTCCTTGGTGGTCTCAATCGCCCAATCTGCAAACTTCTTGGCGACTTCCAACGCATCCTTGCTTCCCGCTAGGGCGTGGGCATCAAGGAGGCCAGCGAAGACCTTGTGGTGGGTGTACCACGGCGCCCATAAACCGTTCAGATCGAAGCCACCGCTCCGAATCTCGCCGCGCTTGACCTCGCTCCAAACGCGATCACCATCGGGCATCGCCCCGAGGTAGCCATCCGGACGGCTCTTCTGACACGCGACAAACTCGCTGACCACGTAGTCGACCTTCTCCTTGAAGCGTACATCGCCCGTGGCCGCAAACTCCTGAGCGCACGCCGTCAGGTAGTGTCCCAGCGAGTGACCCGCCAAGCCCATGTTCTCCCACCCGCCGTAGATCGGAGCTTTGGGTTCGAGCCCGCTATGCTTGCGGAAGCTGTGCAGGAGCCGATCCGGATCAATCTTCAACAGGTAACGCGTCGTCGCTTGATGGGCGACCGTAAATGGGCCGTCCTGCAACTTGACATCACCGAGCGGAAACGGCTGCGCCTTCAGCGACCCTTGTCCGATCACGACCCCAAGAACCAGTCCAGAGAGAAGCATCTGCCCATTATGGGCTTGGCGTTTGAGGCGCGAGCACGGCCACTTCGACTTCGAGATACTTCTGCCCTTGGTCGGGAATGGGCAGATTGCGGCGGGCGAAGATGTCGAACGCGCCCTTGCGAGCCCCTTCGGAGCTTGGGAACTGCACGATCACGGTGCCGGCACTCTTGAACGAGGGGTCCGCGGCATCAGCCTGAACATCGCCCAACCGGATCTCGACGATGCCAGCTTGGTTCAGTTCACTCAGGACAGCAACGGTTTGCTCGGGCGATAAACCGCGCAGGGTGTGCTTCGTGTTCATCAGCCATTCGGCGGCATTGGGTGCCCCCGAGAAGGACGCCTCCAGCGGATCGCTTGCAGTCGGTTGGACGCTCGTCGAAGCATCCTTGGGCGGCGCGCACCCCCATAAAGAGGCAAGCAACACAACACCGATAAGGCACTTCATTCTTTTTTCCTCGAAGTTCTAGAATACAGCATGGACTGGCAAGTGCGAACTGCACGATTCTTCGAGGGCCTGCCCCGCGGATCCGTGCTCGCCGAAGTTCTCGCTGGGGAACCTGCTGTTGCTGAGGAGTGGACGGCCGACTGCTGCCCTGCCTGCGGCAAAGCGTGCGGCAATCCCCGTTCGCCGTATTGTGGCGAGCGGTGCCGTGAGGAGTCGGGCTTCGTTCGGCAAGTCCGAGCGGCCATCGCCGCCGAGAGTCCGTTACCCGTCGAGCGACTGGAAACGATGGGGCATGTCTTGTGGGCGCTGCTCGGCGGCGGCCACCCCGAGCGACTCAAGGAGCTTCGCCAGAATATCATCGAGAAAGTTCTGGATCGCGATCAGCACGCCTGTCACCACTGCGGACAGCCTGCTGACTTCGTGGAGCACCTACGGACCGCCTGTAATCGCCCAATCAATCTCGGTGCCGTTTGCCCACAATGCCGCCGGACGCGCGACCTCGGCGATCCCGAGTTTCTCGCCCGGCCCGATGTTTCTCTGCTGGTAGCACAACTAGCGAGCCGAATCGTCCCCCCAAACGCCGCCCGAATCTGTGACGATCCGTGCGATTGGGATTGGCGAGGTTTCCTTAAGGGCCGATAACAAACACTGAGCCGGCCCAAAACCGGGAGGGAGGGTCCCGGCCTGACGACCGGCCTTGTTCGAAGTATCTTCTCAGAAGGACCGCCCTGTCTGTCCCAGTTTCCAAGGACACGCCAGCAACGCACGGCCCATGTACGCAAAAATAGGGACATCGTATGACCGAAACACTCTCGCAGCGCGAACGGCATATTCTCGAACTTGCCGCGAAGGGCCATACCGATAAGGGCATCGCCTCGGAACTTGGGATAGCGCCCTCGACGGTCCTCACCTACTGGCTGCGGATCCGGTCGAAGCTTGGTCCCCATTCCCGCGCGGAACTCGTCGCTGGATTCGTACGATCCATCGCTGAGGTCAATGTGGCGCAACTCAAGGCCGACCTGGAAACCTTCGTAGAGCGATCCGAGATGCTCAAGCGAGAACTCTCTGTGCTCAGGCAGTTCATGGACTCCGCACCCGAAGCGATGCTCATTATCGGCCGGGACAGCAGAATTCGATTCGGCAATACCGAGGCGGCGGAACTCCTCGAGACCCCGCAGCATCAGCTTGAAGGGATGTCAACAGATCGGTTCATCCCCGAAAACTTGCAGCACGCCCATCGAATGCATCACCTCAACTACTTGCGTGATCCGCATCGGATGCAAATGGGCCACGCCAGCGGCATCCCGCTGGTCACCGGAACCGGCCGAACCAGCACCGTCATCGGAACCCTCAACCACGCAGAAACCCTCAATGGCGATGCCGTGATCTTGATCTTGCGCAAGCTCGATCTTCCTCCGGAAGGTGAACCTATCTCCAACCGGGGGTAAGGCCTGCCCGCCACCTGCCGACAATGTTAATCGTGAGAGCAGGCCTCGGAATCTTCGCCTTACTGTGTGCGCACGCGGCCCATGCGCAGGCTGACGTGCTGCACGGCGTCACCTTTGCCGATGAAGTGGGAATCACTTACCTGCCGATCAAGGACCTCGGCTTCAAGCTCGGCTGGACAATGACCAGCGATGAGAGCGGATTCTACGTGAATGGCAACGCCATCGAAACCCCGCGCACGCTCTTCGACGGCACGCGCCTCGTCAAACTCCGCTCACTCACTAGCCTCGGCGTCGGTGTGGGCTCCATGTCCGAGGGCCAAGTTCCCATCTGGTTTGAAGGACGAGATTTTATCGTCCGCGTCGGACCGAAGCGCGTCGTGATCAACAAGACCGAACAGCTTCTGCGGGGCTACCAGGGCGATCGGCTCATCATCGAGACTCGCGTGTCAACCGGGCGCAAGGGCTACACGACACCGAACGGCACCTGGACTGCGGGTCCGGAAAAGAGCCGCATGCGTTACTCGCGCAAGTACGACAACTCGCCCATGCCGTGGGCGATCCAAATCTATGGCGGCTACTTCATGCACGGCTACCCGTCCGTGCCCAAACGCCCGGCCTCGCACGGCTGCGTGCGGTTGCTGCTTCGCGACGGCAATCCTGCGAAGTGGCTGTGGCACTGGGTTGATCTCGGAACGCCGATCACCATCGCCAACGATTGGGGTTCGACCGTCGCCACCAAAACACCGGCCGATCGCGAGACGATCCCGATTACCGGCGGCTAACGCCCCCTCGTCGGGGCCGCTCATCCACTCGTCTAGACCGCTCAGGCACTCGTCTAGCTCGCTCATCCACTCGTGCAGTCCGCTCATCCACTCGTCTAGCTCGCTCATCCACTCGTCTAGCTCGCTCATCCACTCGTCTAGCTCGCTCATCCACTC
>CAZPHD010000024.1:0-18251 GCA_964586225.1 uncultured Fimbriimonadaceae bacterium | reverse complement strand
GTGCAGTCCGCTCAGGCACTAGGATGCCCGCGCGCTGGCTTAGGACAGCGGATACGTGCGGGAGTCGATCGCGATTGTCGTATTCCAGCCTAGCTCGGCGGCAATCTTGGCCTGGAGCGCCTCTTGCGCGCGCGGTTCACCGTGAACGATATAGGTCATCTTCGGAGGCGTGCGGAAGCCGCTCAGCCATTGCAGCATCTCCGACTGATCCGCGTGCGCCGACAACCCATTGAGGGTCTCCACTTGGGCGTGGACTTCGACTTCCTGGCCAAAGATGCGCACGGTCGGCTCGCCTTCGATCAGGCGGCGTCCCAGCGTCCCCTCGGCTTGGTAACCGGTAAACACGACGCGGGTTCGCGGATCGCGAAGGCGATGATAGAGATGATGGACGACGCGGCCGCCGTTCGCCATGCCACTTCCGGCGATGATCACCATCGGCCCCGGCGTCGAGTTCAGCGCTTTCGATTGGTTGCGGTCACGCACAAACTGCACGCCCGCCGGGTCGAGCGGCAGGTGCCCTTCGCTGATTTCGGCGCGAAAATCCTCGTCATGCTCATCGAGCGCCTCGCGATAGACATCGGTGGTGCTGACGGCCATCGGGCTATCGATATAGATGGGAATTCGGGGGCACTCCCCCGCATCCTGGAGTTCATGGATGAGATACAGGAGTTCCTGGGTGCGTCCGATCGCGAAGCTTGGCACGATGACGCATGAGCCATCTTGGAAGGCATCTTGGAGCACCTGCGCGAGGGTTTCGCGCGTGTTCTCG
The DNA here is from genome assembly GCA_964586225.1 of uncultured Fimbriimonadaceae bacterium. Lineage (GTDB taxonomy): Bacteria > Armatimonadota > Fimbriimonadia > Fimbriimonadales > Fimbriimonadaceae > JANJUB01. The sequence continues at coordinate 17,482 of CAZPHD010000024.1, read as the reverse complement.
CGGTCGTGGAGGCGATCGCCATAGGTGCTCTCGATCATGAGATACTCGGCGAAGTCGCAAGGCTCCGGATCTTTGATAATGGGCGTGTTGTAGCGGCCGAGATCGCCGCTCATGAGGATGCGATCGCCCTCTTCGAAGTAGATTTCGGCAAACGCGGACCCCATGATGTGTCCGGCGGGCAGAAACTGCCACTGAAGGCCGCCGGGGAGGGGGAAGAACGACCGATACGGCACCTTCTTCATCTGCTTCAGCACGGCATAGGCGTCGCGCTCGGTGTAAAGCGGGAGTGCGGGGGCGTGTTTGGTGTAGCCGTGTTTGTTGGCGTGCCGCGCTTCTTCTTCTTGGAGCCGTCCCGAATCTGGAAGGCTGATCTTTGCGAGCGCAACGGTGGCGCCGGTGGCGTAGATTGGGCCCGTGTAGCCGTCGCGCATCAACCTCGGCAGGAACCCGATGTGGTCCATATGGGCATGGGTCAGAACGACCGCATCAATGTCCGAGGGCGGCACATTGAAGGGGAGCCAGTTCCGCGCCCGCACCTCCGAGGGCCCTTGGAACATGCCGCAGTCCACCAAGATCCTTTTGCCGTTGACTTCGAGTAGGTGTCGAGAGCCGGTGACGGTTTGTGCGGCCCCGTAGCAGGTGAGAGTTCGCGCCATTGGCTGAGTATGACGGGGAATTGATTTTGGATTTTGGATTAGACCATCGCAATCCAAAATCCAAAACTGGCCTTTAGTGCTTCGCGGCTTGGAACCAGATCGCGAACTGATCGGCGACCCACTGGGCGCGAATCGCCATGCTGAGTGCAAGGTTCATCAGCACGCCTTCGTGATACGCGACGTTGGGCACGAAGCACTCAAACTGCAGCTTGCCTTGGTCGTATCCCCACGAGCCCATCATCTGGCAGCGCAACCATTCCTTCCGCTCCAGATTGTTGAGGGCCATTGCCGTGTGCGCACACTTTTCTGGGCTCATTTCGAGGGGTAACTGGAGCACCATGTTGAGCCCATTTCCAAGCTTCGGATGTGGATTTTCCGTCGTGACGTCCAGTTTAACGGCTCCATTGCCAAACGGCCACGGGAAAAACGCGCGCAAGTGAGTTTGGTGGTCCGACTCGAAGGAGCTCGCCTGCCGCTCCATGGCCCAATCGGTCTCTTTCCACTCCTCGATACCGATCCATCGACTCGGTTGCTGACCATAGGGCGCAAATGTCTTCTCCATCGCACCCTGGATTGGAGCTGGCTCTGACCTCAAGCCATGATCGGGGTGGCCCGACGACGCGGGCACGGCGTGGAGCGACTTCGCGAGATCGTGACCGAGCACATGCGCTTCATCGACCTGCATTGCTGCCGCCGTGAGAAACAAACGCGGCAACCACTCCATGTTGTCACCACTCAGATACACGCTGGAGTGCAACACGAACATGTCGCGGTCACTGTCGAAGCACACGGCGCTCAGCCGAGCGTCTTTCATTTCGTCGGCTAGGGCCATGTCGAAGTTCTGCGCGCGTCCGCGGCCGCGCAGCAGCTCCGTTTCGGCATGAAGCCGGAAGAAGTTCTGCGCATTCTGGAACAAACCCACATCAACCCAGATTTTCTGGGCGAAGTCCTCGGCCCACCACATGAAGCCGCGGTGGATGTCCACGCTCCAGTAGTCCTCAACCTTGAGATGATCATGGAGCAACGCAATCTGCTCGAGACCCAAATCTTCCTTCGTTCGCCAAGACATATCGCCTCCTTTGAGGAATCGTCTTCACAGTATATGGGGTCTTTGCGTTTTCGTCAAGGGATTTTTGCCCGGGAGTAGACTTTTCGCGTGATTCTCGTCTGCGGTAGCGCCAATATGGACCTCGTGGTTCGAACTCCCCATTTTCCCTTGGCAGGGGAAACGGTGTTGGGTGAGGATCTTCAGACCTACCCCGGCGGTAAAGGGGCAAATCAGGCGGTCGCGGCGGCAAAGTTGGGTGGTGAGGTTCGGCTTGTGGCCAAGCTTGGCGAAGACGCCTTTGGCGAGGCCCTGCTTTCCTCGCTGGAATCGTCGGGGGTCAACCTCGGGGCGATTTGGCGCACACCTTCCGCGACCGGCGTGGCCATGATCGTGGTCGATGCCACCGGTAACAACCAGATCATTGTGAGCCCAGGCGCCAACAGCGAGCTCCACGCCGCCGATGTGCGGCGCTCCTTTGGTGATCTTGCGCAAGACCCACGGGTCGTGTTGGCCCAGATGGAAGTGCCGCTCAAGACCGTGGCCTCATGCTTTCATGAAGCGCTCGTACGGGAAGTCCCCTGGCGAATCCTGAATCCCGCCCCCGCTCAACTCTTGCCCGACGCGATCTACCGATCCATCAATGTGATCGTGCCCAATGAACATGAGACCGAGATTCTCACGGGCATCACCCTGCACGAATCCGGGGGCTATGCTCCTACCGCTCAGTGGTTTCACGAACAGGGCGTTGATCATGTCATCCTGACCTTGGGATCCAAGGGAGCCCTCTACTCCTTCAAAGGCGAAATGGAGATGTTCCCTGCCCCCACGGTGGAAGTGGAGGACACGACGGCGGCGGGCGATACGTTCTGCGGTGCCTTGGCGGTTGGGCTCGCTGAGGGCTACGAAGTCTCCGAGTGCATTCCCTTTGCGATCGCCGCGGCTTCGATTTCCGTGACCCGCCCTGGAGCGCAGCCCTCAATGCCTCTCAGGGCCGAACTGGGATGACCTGAATTGGAAGAACGCCGCCAGCGAATCTGGCGGCGTTCTCAAGTTCAGTCTCAGTTCTTGACGAGTTGCTTCTCTTTCTTTCGAGGGCCCTCGTCTTCCTTCCGTCGGAAGAAGACCTTGTTGTCCTCGTCGAGATCGGCGACGATCGTGTCTCCGCTTGAGAAGCGTCCCAACAGGAACTCTTCCGACAACGGATCCTCGATATATCGTTGCACGGCTCTTCGGAGCGGTCGTGCGCCGAGATTCGGGTCGTAGCCCTGATCAACCAGCATATCCTTCACTCCGTCGCTGAGTTCGAGCGTCAGGCCAAGCGTTGCCGCCTGCTCGTTCACTCGCTTCAGATAGAGATCGGCGATTCGCAGAATCTCCTCTCGGCGAAGGTGCTGGAACACGATCACTTCGTCAACGCGGTTGAGGAACTCGGGGCGGAAGAGCTTCTTCATCTCTTCCATCATCCGGTTCTTCATCGCCTCGTAGACGCGTGGATCGTTCGGGTCTTCGCTCTTTTCACGGAAGCCGAGACCCTTGTCCATCTCGATCGGGCGGACGCCAACGTTCGACGTCATGATGATAATCGTGTTGCGGAAATCCACCGTGCGGCCCTGACTGTCGGTCAACTGACCGTCTTCCATGACCTGCAGGAGGATGTTGAACACTTCGGGGTGCGCCTTCTCAATCTCATCGAGAAGCACTACGCAGTACGGGTTCCGCCTAACCTGCTCGGTGAGCTGGCCGCCCTCATCGTAACCGACGTATCCCGGAGGAGCCCCGACGAGCCGCGACACGGAGAATTTCTCCATGTACTCCGACATGTCGATCCGCACCATGTTCGATTCCTTCTCGTACAGGTAGGCAGCGAGAGCCTTCGCAAGCTCCGTCTTGCCAACACCCGTCGGGCCAAGGAACAGGAACGCACCCATCGGTCGCTTCGGATCCTTGAGACCGCTTCGCGAACGCCGGATGGCTCGCGACACTGCCGAGACGGCGTCGTGCTGCCCGATGATCCGCGCGTGAAGGTCGTCTTCCATGCGAAGCAGCTTCTGCGTTTCCGCTTCCACCAGCTTCGTCACCGGAATTCCCGTCCACGACTGGACGATTTGAGCGATCTCTTGCTCGCTGACGATCGGCTCGACCATCTCTCGCGACGCCCAAACTTCTTCGCGCTCGTTCACGCTGTGCTCAAGTTCTTCGAGGTTGAGCTGAAGCGCATCTAGTTGCGTCCGGTCATCTTCGTTGACCCGCTTTTCAAGGTGCTCGACTTCACTGCGTAGCTTGGTCAGGCGCACCCGATCGCGTCGAACGTCCTCGGGCGGCAGACTCTGATAGAGTCGCACCCGGCTGGCGGCTTCGTCGATGAGGTCAATTGCTTTGTCAGGCAGGGATCGATCCGTGATGTACCGCTGGCTCAGCGTCACCGCGGCGTTGATTGCGTCATCAGTGATCTCGACCTGGTGGTGCGCTTCGTAGCGCTCACGGAGGCCCTTGAGAATGTCAACGGCGTCCTCTTCCGATGGCTCTCGGACCTTGACGCCCTGGAACCGCCGCTCAAGCGCCGCATCCCGCTCGATGTACTTGCGGAACTCGTCTTGAGTGGTGGCTCCGATACATTGGAGTTCACCTCGCGCCAAAGCTGGCTTCATGATGTTGGAGGCGTCGATGGCACCCTCGGCGGCACCGGCACCCACGAGCGTATGTAGCTCGTCAATGAAGAGAATGACTTGGCCCTCGGCCTTTCGCACTTCCTCCATCACCTTCTTCATGCGCTCCTCGAACTCGCCGCGATACTTAGTCCCGGCGACGAGGCCGGCAAGATCCAACGCGACCAGCCGTTTGTCTTTAAGCAGGTCGGGGATATCGCCGCTCACGATTCGGAGCGCGAGGCCCTCAGCGATGGCAGTCTTGCCAACGCCAGGTTCGCCGATGAGGCACGGGTTGTTCTTCGTGCGTCGGCAAAGAATCTGCATGACGCGCTCGATTTCCTGCTGTCGGCCCACCACCGGGTCGAGCTTGCCTTCTCGGGCAAGATCGGTGAGGTCGCGGCCGAACTCGTCGAGCGTCTGCGTCTTAGTAGCCGTACCGGCTGGGCTGGAGCTGCTTCGCCCGGACGACTTGGTTTGCGTCTCCGTGTCCTGAAGAGCCATAACCTCGCGGCGGGCTTTTTCGAGTTCCACGCCGAGCTTGGCGAGGACCCGACCGGCAAGACCGTCACCCTCTCGGATGAGGCCAAGGAGGAGGTGCTCCGTGCCGATATAGTTGTTATTGAGGTTGCGAGCCTCGTCGTATGCCAGATCAATGACGCGCTTCGCCCGAGGGGTCAGCGTCATGTCTTGGTTCTGGCGTGCATCGCCGCGGGGGAGTTGCTTCTCCACCTCGCTTCGGATTCGGTTCAAGCTCACACCGAGCTTTTCGAGAACCCGCGCAGCGACGCTGTCCGACTCCCGCACAAGACCCAACAACAGGTGCTCGGTGGAGACGTATCCCTCACCGAACTTCTGCGCCTCTTCCTGTGCGTAGAAGACGACTTTCCTTGCTCTTTCCGTAAAGCGTTGCCACATGGATTGTTTTCTTTCACCTTGGCTTCGGGGTCACAGGCCGAATCCGCCTGTACGACGTCCGAAAACCTCATTGGGTTCTACGTCGAGCCGAATGTCCGTATCGCTAAGCTCGGCGCACCCTTCCCTTTGCTGAGACGTTGGACCCGGCAAGAATGCCGCGCCTGCCCTGAGGGTACCCCTGAACTCGCCGCTCTTACAGTTAACGTATCGGGCGATTTGTGCGATCCGATCAGAGGGAATCTGCGCATTTATCAACAAGATGAGACGGCTTGCGCAACGGACGCGCGGGACGGTACAATCTCCCAACGGCCATCCACTCCGGCTGCAGGTCGAGGGTGGGCGGTGAGCCTTCGGGCGTCACCGAGCCATTTCTCACAAGAGGACCAAAAAGAACAGCAATGGCAAGAGCAAAATTCGAAAGAAACAAGCCGCACGTCAACATTGGGACGATCGGCCACGTCGACCACGGCAAGACCTCGCTGACGGCCGCCATCACCGGCGCCCTCGCGTTCAAGGGCTTCGCTAAGAAGGTCGCTTACGACGAAATCGACAACGCGCCGGAAGAAAAGGCTCGCGGTATCACGATCAACATCTCCCACCAGGAGTACGAGACGGAGACCCGCCACTACGCGCACGTCGACTGTCCTGGTCACGCCGACTTCATCAAGAACATGATCACCGGCGCCGCTCAGATGGACGGCGCGATTTTGGTCGTGTCCGCTACCGATGGCCCCATGCCCCAGACGCGAGAGCACATCCTGCTTGCTCGTCAGGTCGGCGTGCCCTACATCGTCGTGTTCATCAACAAGGTCGACCTTGTGGACGACGCTGAGTTGATCGAGCTCGTCGAGATGGAAGTCAGCGACCTGCTTGAGAAGTACGGCTTCAAGGGCTGCCCGATCATCAAGGGCTCGGCCGTGAAGGCGCTCGACGCCCTCGCCGGTGGTGCATCCGTTGACGATCCTGCGTTCAAGCCGATCTTCGACTTGATGGACGCCGTCGACTCGCACATCCCGCAGCCTGAGCGCGACAAGGACAAGCCGTTCTTGATGGCCGTCGAAGACGTGTTCACGATTACCGGTCGCGGCACCGTTGCGACGGGTCGTGTCGAGCGAGGTCAGCTTCGCTCGATGGAAGAAATCGAGATCATCGGTCTCCGCGAAGAAAGCCGCAAGACGGTCTGCACCGCCATCGAAATGTTCCGCAAGACGCTGGACTACTGCGAAGCGGGCGATAACGTCGGTCTTCTCATGCGCGGCGTGGAGCGAAAGGACATCGAGCGAGGCATGGTCTGCGCCAAGCCGGGTTCGATCAAGCCGCACGTCAAGTTCGACGCTGAGGTCTACGTCCTCTCGAAGGAAGAAGGTGGTCGACACACCCCGTTCGTTACGGGCTACCGACCGCAGTTCTACTTCCGAACGACGGACGTCACCGGAACGCTCAACCTCCCGGCGGGCGTCGAGATGGTCATGCCCGGCGACAACATCACGATGACGATCGAGCTGATCCAGCCGATCGCCATGGAGCAGGGCTCCAAGTTCGCGATTCGCGAAGGCGGCCGTACGGTCGGTGCCGGCACGATCACGAACGTCTACAACTAAGCTCTCGGGCTTGGAACGGGGTCGGAAGTTGGCTTCCGGCCCCATTTTCTTTTGCGAACATGATCTCGCGCATACTTCCTGCCCGACGCCTGCGATAAGCTAACCGCATGCTCCTTGTTGCGGTGACGGGACCGGTTGGATCAGGCAAAACCACCTTGCTTGCCCAACTCGCCGCGCGTACTCCCAACGCAGACGGGTTCCTCCAGCAGGGCGGCCCGCGCCAGGAGGAGCGGGTTGGGGCCGATACCTATGCTCTGCATCTGATCCGCGCCGACGAGACCCTTCCCTTTCTTCTTCGCAAAGAAGAGGGCGGCTATTCAGCTGTCGAATCGACTGTTGATCGCCTGCACGAATGGGCCGCCAGCATCGAAGCGGATGTGATTCTGTTGGACGAGTTTGGTCGCTGGGAGGCCGAAGGGAAGGGGCACATGGCCATCTGGCCGCTCGTGGCTGCCTCAAATGCTTCGATTGTCGTGATGTCGGTTCGGGAGAGCGCCTTGGAGGCGATGCCCGCGCAACTCGGCAAGGCGTTTGATGTGGTCATCCGATCCGATGATCCCGACGCCGAAGCTAAGCTTCTTGCCGTTCTCGACCAACTCCGCGACTGGGAGCGCGTCGGGATTTACGGCGCCGGGGCGGGCGGCATCGAAGCGACGGTGGGTTCGGCCCTTCACACGGTCAAGTTCCCGGTCACGGGCTTGGTCATGGCGAGCACACAGGTAATCGTGATGTCGATCGCTGCCGAGAAGTTGCAGCGGCGCGAACGGGTGGTATGGGTGTCGACGATCTCCGCCGGGCTTAAGGCACTGTCACCTTCCGGGAGCCGCCTGGGGCCGATGTTGGCCATCACCGTGCAAGGGATCTTGGCGACCGCCATGTATCGCGTCTTTGGTTGGAACCGGCTCGGAGCCTTCTTCGCCGGGGGTATCGCCTGTTCATGGGCGGGCTTGCAGGGGCTCCTCATACAGTATCTCCTTCTCGGGAACAACCTGCAGCGAGCGTTCGACGCCGTCACCCGATGGGTTCAGCGGACGTTCGACGTGCCAACCCCAGGTCTCATCGCTTGTGTGATCGCGGTGGCGTGTACCTACGCCATCGCCGGAGGAACGGTCACCGCATGGGCCTGGGGTCGGCGCAATCGGTTCGCCGCCCAACTGTCGGAGCGCATCACGAGGCGGCCCGAAGTGCTTGATCGCATCCAGCGTAAGCCATTCTGGAAGGCCGCCCTTGATCTGCTACGACCCAGCTTTCTCTTGCCGACCGTCATCGTTTGCGCGATTCTCTTCGCGGCCGGAAGCACGACCGAGGACGTTGGATGGATTCTCCTGCGGGCGTTTGGCGTCGGCCTCGCGTTGCTTGGTGCGGTGCGTTGGCTTGATCCGAAGGGGTTTGTTCGCTGGCTCCGACGGCGGGGCAAGTGGGGTCCGGCGTATGCGTTCTCGCGGCTGTTCGAGTAGCATGGGCGCATGAGCCTCTTGCTCGTCGCCTGCTTGCTGAATCCGGATGTCGTACGAGTTACGAGCTTGGCCGAGCTTCGCGCGGCCTTTGATCGCGCGCGGCCAGGAACCGAGATCGTCATCGCGGCAGGAACCTACGAGGCGTCCTTCTTTGGCCAAGATCGCCATGGCACTCAGGAGCGGCCGATCGTTATCCGCGGCGAGTCGGCGGCCTCGGCACCCCGGTTCATCGGCTGGCAGCTTTCGAGCGTCAGCCATCTGCACCTGCGTGATTTGCAGTTCCGAGGGGCGAAGTCCAATGGGTTGAACATTGATGATGGGCTGAAGCCCGGCTCGTCGCACCATGTGCGCTTGGAAAGAATCCAAGTCAGCGATCTGCCCACGGGCAACCACGACGGGATCAAGCTATCGGGACTGGACGACTTCGAAGTCATCGGCGCGACGATCGAGCGCTGGGGCGGCTCGGCAATCGACATGGTCGGCTGCCACCGAGGGATGATCCGCGACAGCACCTTCCGCCAAGGCGGCGACAATGGGGTGCAAGCCAAAGGCGGCTCGTCAGATATCCGCATTTTGAACTCGCGATTCGAGCGTCCCGGCCATCGAGGCGTGAATCTCGGCGGCAGCACAGGGCTGGAGTTCTTCCGCCCAAAGGATGCCAGCTATGAGGCGAAGAATCTCACCGTTGAGCGATGCGTGTTTGTGGGCGGTGTATCGCCGGTTGCATTTGTGGGCGTTGACGGCGCTTTCGTGCGCAACAACACGATTTATCGCCCCGAGCGGTGGGCGTTGCGTATCCTACAGGAGTCGACCGCGCCGCGCTTCGTGCCGAGCCGGAATGGAGTGTTCGAGAAGAACATTGTCGTCTGGCATAGCGGGAGTTGGGCGAGTGGTGGGGTCAATGTCGGCGGGGGAACCGCGCCCGAGACGTTCCGCTTCGCGGGGAACTTCTGGTTCTGTTTAGATCAGCCTTCGCGGAGTCGGCCGCAGCTTCCTACGCCTGAGAAGGGCGGCACTTATGGAGTGGACCCAATGCTGACTGATGCCGAGCGTGGTGACTTCCGCCTCCGCCCAGGAAGTCGAGCGGCTGGTGTCGGAGCTAATCCGAGCTAATCCGAGCAAATCCGAGCCAACCCGCGCTAACACGCCGTAGAATCAAACCATGGATCGCGAACTCCCACCGCCTGCCATCACTAAGACCGACGACGAGTGGCGAGAGCAACTCGACGACGAGTCGTATCACGTCCTGCGAAAGGCGGGGACCGAGCGCGCATTTACCGGCGAGTTCTGGGACAACCACCAATCCGGCGAATACGTCTGCAAGGGCTGCGGCGAACTCCTCTTCGTCTCGGACACCAAGTTCGACAGCGGCTGCGGCTGGCCGAGTTTCTACGAATCGGTGGACAAATCCAAAGTGATTGAGCGCGCCGACAACAGCTACGGCATGCGGCGCATCGAAGTGCTCTGCGGCAATTGCCACGGCCACCTTGGGCACGTCTTCCCCGATGGCCCCAAGCCGACCGGATTGCGCTACTGCATCAACAGCGCCAGCTTGGGCTTTCGGGCAAGAACGAACAAAGTGACGACTGACGAGTGAGGCTTGACGGGTGATAGGCGACTCTTACTGCCAACTGCAAACTGCAAACTGCCAACTCCAAACCGCCCACCCGCACCGTCTTCACCAACATGCTCAAAGAGTTCAGGGAGTTTATCCAGCGCGGCAACGTGATGGACCTCGCGGTCGGTGTGATCATCGGCGGCGCTTTCGGCAAGATTGTGTCAAGCATCGTTGACGACATGCTCATGCCCGTCATCAGCCTCCTCACCGGCAAGGTGGACTTCAGCAACAAGTTCATCCCGCTCGCCAATCAGACGGCCACGAGCTTGGAAGAGGCCCGCAAGGAAGGCGCTGTGCTCGCTTGGGGCGTGTTCGTAAACAACGTCATCGTGTTCTTGATCACCGCTTTCGCCGTGTTCTTGATGGTCAAAGCCGTGAATAAGCTGCGACGCGAAGAACCGCCGGCTCCTGAAGAGCCCGCGGCTCCAGCCGAAGACGTCGTGCTCCTCACCGAGATTCGCGATCTACTCAAGGCGCGTGGCTAGTTAGTTCCAGGCGGGCATGTCGAGGCCGCGCGGCGCGGCGGTTGCGGGCGGCGCGGGAGTCGTCGTTGGGCGTTTCGTCACTCTTCGTACGGATCGCTTGACGACGACCTTCGGCTTCACTTCGATCAGAGCCGGCGGTTTCGCACCATAAGCATTGGTTTTGACCACCACCGGACGCTCCAAGCGACTGAGCATCTGGGACACGGTGACAAATCGGTAGCCTTGCTCGGTCAGCGAATCCAAGATCATTGGGAGCGCCGCGAGCGTGTCGGGGTGGTTGTGGAGCAGGATCACGCTTCCCGGTCGAACGCTCTTCAGAATCTTCCGACTGATCTCGGAGGGCGGTTGTGGTTGGTAGTCCTGGGCCGCCGTGTTCCAGTGAATCGTGACGTAGCCCAGCGATTGGGCCGCGCGGAGCACGGTGTCGTCGTATCTCATGCCTGGGGGCCGGAAAAGGTTTGTGCGTGCGCCCGTGGCGTCGAACACGGCCTTGTCGCACCGCGCTAGCTCATCCCGAATCTGCTCCTCAGTGAGTCCCGCCAGTCGCGGATGGCTGTAGGTGTGGTTGGCGACCTCGTGGCCCTCGTTCATCATTCGGCGCACGATCGCGGCATGCTTCTCCACCATCGATCCAACCACGAAGAACGTCGACCGGGCGCGATACTTGCCGAGCACATTGAGCATCTCGCGGACAATCTCCGGGCGCGGACCATCGTCGAACGTAAACGCGACTTCGCGGAGGTGTTGGTTGCCGTGGATCAGGATGTCGCTACTGAGCGCGTAAGTCTTCGTTGGGCGATTGGGCCCGCGCTTGCTCCAGACCACACCGCCCACGGCGATGAGCGCAACGCCGACGCCCACCAAAACCCAACTTCCCCGCCCCATCATTGGCTAAGACGAAACAGGACCCTTGAAGTTTCGTCAGGAGTGACGGTGCCAATATCGCTGGATCAGCCACACCGGTAAGACGATGAAGAGCAGAAGGGCGGCGCCCCCTAGAAGCATGAGGCGAGTCACCAGTTGCGTCACCTTCGAACTTCGCTCACCCCTAAATTCGGGAGCGCTCCCATCCCAGCTCCAACGAGCCACTCCTCCGCCGCTACCTGCATTTGCCAGCGGATTCGGGAGCGGCGGATAGCGGAAAACGTGACCATCGACTTCAATCCTCAGCTTGTTGGTGCCACCGAAACCGCTCCAAACGGGCTGTTCATGGCCCGCTTCGATAAGACCTCGCCACGCTGGACTCGTCGCTCCGCCTTCGACAACGGTCACCTGGATCGAGCGCGCTGTCTTGTTCTCAATAATGAGATCGCTCGAAGAGCTGCACCCCAACACCGTCGCTGCAAGAACCAGCCATGCCCACTTCCGCACGCTCATGAAGGGTTAGACACCGCGACCTACCCAAACAGACGAAAACAGCCCGCCACCCTCACGAGCGACGGGCTGTTCGTCTTCGACAGCCTACTTGCGTCGGCGTCGAGCAATCGCGGCCAGGCCGAGACCGAGGACGGCCATGGTGGCAGGCTCTGGCACGGCGGTGGCGTTGTCGACGTACTGGTTGATGTTCGTCGGTGCCGTGAACGGTCGCGTGATGCGAACACCCACATCGTAAACGCCTGTGGTGGTCGGCGTGAACGAACCGGTGATTGAACTTCGAAGCGTCGTTCCCCCCGAAATCGAACCGGCTGCCCAAGACGCGCCGACGAAGGTGCTGTTGACGACCGCCGTGAAGATACCGCCCTGGCTATTGCTTCCCGAAGTGTTCGTGTTTCGAGCTGCAACGTTATAGCTGAACTGATACAGCGTGCCCGCCGTCAAGTTCAATCGCTGGACCAACTCAATACCCTCTTGCACGCCCGAAGTGAACGTGACCTGACCCACCTGAAAGTGAGCGGCCAAGCTTGGCACCCCAAGCACCGTCTCAAAAAGTTGGACGTCCTGAACGTTCGTCTTTCCGTTGGCCGTCGGATTCACCGACCAGCCGGTAAGATCGCCCGTCTCGAAGCCACCGTTGGTGAATAGATTGGCAGACGCTCCAACCGACGCCATCAACAAGATGGCAAAGGCTGAGTTCCGCATGATGTTGTTCATGAGATGATCTCCCTCCGAAAGCACCCAGCAGGAGTGCTGTTCTCATGTTAGTGGAAGATTGTCGAAATGTCAAGAACTTTTTCGCAAACACCGCAAAATTGCGGGGCATCAATCAACGTGGATGAGCTCGGGTTGGCTCTTGTTGACCGCCGCGATGTGTCCCAAGTCGACGCCGCCCTCGAAAGGATGCCGCTCAACTTCTTCGGGCACCTCAATAGGATAGTCGCCATTGAAGCAGGCCAGGCAGAACTCGCCATCGGGTCGCCCTACCGCCTTCACCGCGCCGGGGATTGACAAGTAGCCCAGCGATGTCGCGCCGATATGCTCACGAATTTCATCGAGCGTCATTCGCGCGGCCGCGAGTTCTTCCTTCGAACACATGTCAATGCCGTAGAAGCACGGCCACTTGATGGGCGGCGCCGTGATGCGGACATGAATCTCCGCCGCGCCCGCTTCGAACAAGAGTCGCACGATCTGCTTGGTCGTGGTGGCGCGCACAATTGAATCGTCGACGAGAATGATCCGCTGACCTCGAATGACCGGCTCCAACGGGGTCAACTTCATGCGCACCCCGCGCTCGCGCATCTTCTGGTCGGGTGCGATGAACGTGCGGTGAATGTACCGGCTCTTCATCATGCCTTCGCGGAACGGGATGCCCGTTGCTCGCGAGTAGCCCAACGCGGCCGGAATGCCGCTGTCGGGCACGGGGACTACCATGTCGGCCTCGACGGGATGCTCCGCAGCAAGCTGTTCGCCCATCCGCTCGCGAGCCGAATACAGCAGCGTGCCGTACATCTCGGAATCGGGACGGGCGAAGTAGATGAACTCAAAAAGGCACATGGCCTTGCGCTCGGGTGGAGCACCTTGGGCAAACCGCATGCCTTCGTCATCAATGATGACCATCTCGCCCGGTTCAAGCTCCCGCACGACTGTTCCATCGACCGGCGCAAACGCGCAACTCTCGCTCGCGAGCATGTGCCCGCCCTCGGGCAGCGTTCCGGCAACAAGCGGCCGAACGCCATTGGGATCGCGGAAGCCGATGACCATGTTGGGCACCAAGACGGTACAGCTGAACGCGCCCTTCAGACGGCGCATTGCCGCGGCCACCGCGTGCTCGGGGCCAAGGTGCATGTTCCGCACCAGCAGGCGCGCAATGAGCTCGCTGTCGCTGCTGGAGTCAAAGACCTCCCCCTCGGCTTCAAGCTCCTTCCTCAACTGGACGGTGTTGATCAGGTTTCCGTTGTGGGCAACCGCGATATCACCGACCATGCTTTGACAGAAGATCGGCTGCGCATTGCGGAGCACGCTCGCGCCGGTGGTGGAATATCGCGTATGGCCAACCGCAATCGTGCCCGGAAGCGTCCCCAGGACAGCTTCATCGAACACCTGGCTGACCAAGCCCATGTCTTTGTGCATTCGCACGAGTCCGCCATCGCTGACGGCGATGCCCGCGCTCTCCTGACCCCGATGTTGGAGCGCAAAAAGGCCGAAGAAGGCAAGACGGGCGGCCTCGCGGCCCGGGGAGTGAATGGCAATCACGCCACACTCTTCTTTCGGCGACTCGTCGGCGATCCAATGCTCGGCGGGGTCCACGGTTAAGTATGACGTCTTCCGCGCTCGCGACGAAGCTTAGAACGCGATATTCAGGCCCCAAAACAGCAACTTCCCACGCACCAAACCGACAAAAAGCTGAGCGTCGGCTGTCCTTGCTGGTCGGTCATAGGTTTCGCTTGAGAGGCGACCCAGAGTGCCGATGCGATAGGAAATGCCGACATTCCAGTTGAAAGCGTCGTATTCGAGGGTGCCTTTGACGTTGGGCGCAATCGTGGTCGAGACGTTGCCAAAGATCGACTTGAAACGGTTGGTGCCCGTGCCGACCGACACATGGGTACCGGGCGAGATCTCGTAGGTCGAGACCGTGAAGAAGCTACGACTGGTCTCACCATCGTTCGGGTGCTGCTCACCTGCGGAACCACCCCCGCCACCGATGTCCTGCACGCCGACGGAGTAGCGCACCTTTCCCTCTTGTTTTCCGGGAGTGAACTGAAGATTGAGTGCGTTGTCGAGAATGCTACTCAGCACCATATACGACACGGTCAGATCGCCCGCGCTACCGAGCGGCACGCCCACCATAAACTGGGCGGTGCCGTTGGTCCGGCGCTGGTTCTCGCGGCCGCCGGGGAAGCGCAGACTTGTGTCAAAGCTGAGACTTCCCAGCCCTGCGACGAAGCTCCACTTCGTGAGCGAGTATGCAATCGGCGTGGAGAGAGCCATCGCGCCTTCGTAGCTGGGCAAACCATCCTTCCCTACGGGAAAAGTTGATCCGGAGAGGCCGCTCATCGCACGAAACTGCGGAAACTGCTTTCGACCAACAAGCTCCTTTTGAGCCGCAGCTAGGGTCATCGCCCCAAACAAACTGATTGCAACCGCGATCCAACGCATTCGAGGAGGATACCAACTGCGCCCTGCGGACTGCCAACTGCCAACTCAGACCCCCGTGCCTCGCGTAGACTACGTTCATGAAGCGAATTGCGTGGTTCGGGGCCATTGTTGCCCTGCTGGTTGTCGGTTGCACGGGAGGTGCAAAGGACTCGGGGCCATCGAGCCCCGCGCCGGGATCAACGGGCGAGTCTGGTTCATTCAAGGTAGCTCTTCTGACGCCCGGACCGGTGAGCGACGCCGGTTGGTCGGCGATGGCGTTTGATGGGCTCCAAGCCATTCAGCAGGATCTCAGCGCCGAAGTGAGCAACCAAGAAGCCAAGGACACCCAGATCAAAGACGCCATGCGCAGCTACGCCCAGAAGGGCTATCAGCTGGTCTTTGGCCACGGATTTGAATACAACGAGCCCGCCATCGAAGTGGCTAAGGACTTTCCGAAGACCGTCTTCGTGAGCAGCTCGGGCGGTCAGACTTCCGATAATGTCGGCGCGTTCCGGTTCTACCTTGAGCAAGGCTTCTACTTGGCAGGTTACATGGCCGGACTCTCGTCCAAGACGGGCACGGTGGCGATGATTGGCGTTGACGACGTCCCCAGCATACGTAGCACGTTTAAGGGCTTCAGGGCCGGTGCCGAAGCCGCCAAGCCGGGCATCAAGGTGATCGAGGTGTTCACCGGTAACGGTCAGGACATCGCCAAGGCAAAGCAAGCCACGCTAGGCGCCATCTCGGAAGGGGCGGACTTTGTCATTCACCAGGCCAATGCCGCCGCACAAGGCGTGTTTGATGCTTGCAAAGAGAAGGGGGTTTGGGCCTTCGGAGCGAATCTCAACCAGAATGACAACCCGAGCGGAGCCGTCGTGGCGTCGGCGACGATTGTCGCCGGACCTGCATTTCTTAGCCTGGCCAAGTCGGTTAAGGACGGGAGCTTCAAGGGAAGCGTCGTGCTCATGGGTATGGATGCCGGCGCGATTGACTTCGTCGTGAATCCTGCTCTTCAAGACAAGCTAGATCCTGCCGTCCTGTCGAAGGTTAAGGAGCAGCGTGCGAAGATTATGTCGGGCGCGCTAACGGTGCCAAAGGACGAGTTCTAAGGGCTCTTGAGCGAGTCGCTGACGCTGAGCGGAGTCTCGAAAGCCTACGGCGCGACGATTGCGCTTGATCGGGTGTCGGTGGAGTTTATGCCCGGCGAGATTCACGCCGTCTTAGGCGAAAATGGCGCAGGCAAGTCAACGCTCATGGGCATCATCGCAGGGTTTGTCACGCCTGACGATGGCGAGGGCTACCTGCGTGATGAAGCGCTTCCCTTTGGCCGTGCGTTTGAAGCGCGGCGACGAGGGATCGCCATGGTGCACCAGCATTTCGCGCTCGTCCCGGCGTTCACGGCCGCTGAAAACCTGGCTCTCGCTTCGCTGGGTTCGCCGTGGCGCGGGCATCATCCTCTCAAGGATGTCGAACCTAGCCTTCGGCTCGCGAAAGAACTTGGGTGGGAGTTGGACGCAAGCGCGCGCACGGAGTCGCTTCCTGTCGGGGTCCAGCAACGGCTTGAGATCCTCAAGGCACTGAGCGGCGAAGCGGATGTGCTGATCTTCGATGAGCCGACCGCGGTGCTTACGCCGAACGAAGTCGCCGACCTCTTTCGCGTGCTTCGTGATTTGCGGGCCCGTGGACGAACGATCGTTCTCATCGCGCACAAGCTGAGCGAGGTCCTCGCCATCGCCGATCGGGTGACGGTGCTTCGGCGGGGGCAGTTCGTCGCAACCGCGCCCATGTCAGATGTTGATGAAACCCAACTGGCAACCTGGATGGTGGGTGAACTTCCAAAGCCACGCATCCCTAAGCCGGGCAGCTTTGACCCAGGACTCAATGTGACGGACCTCCATGTTCGCGGCGACCGCGGCGAGCACGCCGTCCGCGGGGTCTCTTTCACGGTCGGTCGTAGCGAGATCTTCGGCATTGGCGGGGTGGACGGAAACGGTCAGGTTGAACTCGCCGAAGCTCTCGCGCAAGTACGCCGGCCGGTCGCCGGTTCAATCTACATCAAGGACTGCGACCTTGAAGAAGCGAGCATCGCGTACATCCCGCAGAATCGCCAATCCGATGGGTTGGCCCTCAGCCTTAGCCTCCGGGACAACCTGCTGATCACGGGCCATCGGCAGCGCAGCCTGCGGTTCGGGCCGATCTTGCGCTTAGGAGCCATCCGGGCGTGGACACGGGCATTGGTGGAGCGGTTTGAGATCAAGGTAGGCGCAGTCGCCGACCCCGTTTCGAGCCTCAGCGGCGGCAACCAGCAGAAGGTCGTCGTCGCCCGCTCGCTGGATGAGGTCCCGGACTTGCTCGTTGCCGTCAACCCCACCCGAGGCCTCGATGTACGCGCAACCGACTACGTCCACACCCAGATCGCCCACGCGGCGGAGGCGGGAGCGATCGTCGTTCTGCTGTCGACCGACCAAGACGAGCTAGACGCACTCGCTCACCGAGTCGTTTACTTGAATCGAGGCGAGTTTCGGGACGTGATTGTCGGAGG
>CAZPHD010000023.1:0-45439 GCA_964586225.1 uncultured Fimbriimonadaceae bacterium | reverse complement strand
ATGCCGGGCCGATGGACCGGGTGGCGTTTGGCTGGGCGGCTCGGCTGGCGGAGAGCTCGGTTGCACTGGAAGTGGGTCCGTTCGGTCTGATCGCGGTGGCGGAGACTGACGTGTCGGTGGTGATCGTTGGGGCGGAGCGGCCGATCTTGGTGGACGGGGAGGCGGTCGAGGGTCAGGGAGTGGTGCGTCTTCGCGCGGGGCAGGTGTTGACGCTGGGGTATCCCACCCGCGGGTCGCGGTCGTATCTGGCGCTTGGGCAGATGGCGGGGCCGGCTGGGGGGTGGTTGGGCTCGGTGTCGGGGGTGGCGGTTGCGCGGGGTGATCGGTTGGTTGGATCTGGTGATTTGCCCTTGCGGCGTCTTGCGGATCCTCTGGCGACGCTTGACGGGCCACTACGGGTGTTGCCGGGACCGCAGGCGGAGTTGTTGAGCGAACTCCTGTGCCGTGAGTGGAAGGCCTCGGCGACGATGGATCGCACGGGGATTCGGCTCGAAGGTGAGCCGATACCGCTTCCCGATTTGGGGGCGCTGCCGAGCGAGCCGCAGGTCATCGGAACGGTGCAGTTGACAGTCGGCGGGACCCCGATCCTGATCGGCCCGGACGGGCCGACGATTGGCGGCTACGCGAAGCCCGCGATCCTCACGGATGCGAGTCGCGACCGGATGGGGCAGCTCAAGCCAGGTGATCCGGTGATCTTCTGGCCAATGGAGGTCCCTCAAGACTGCGAGTCTTGAGGGAAGTTCTCCGGGAAGTATCTCTGGGACTACTTGCGTCGGCGACGCGCGAGCGCTGCGACACCTAGGCCAAGCACGGCCATGGTTGCTGGTTCGGGCACGGGGTTGGCGATGCCTTCAAAGCCCGGATTGCTCGAGTTGTTGAAGAAGTCGTTGCCACCGTAGACGCCATTGTAGGCGAAGGCGAACCACTGGACGCTCGTCGGAGCGTTCAGATCCGTCACCAGGACCTGGAATCCGCTGAGCGAGGTTCCGGGCGTGATGTCGTTGACGGTCGAGAAGTTAATCCAGTTGTTGTTGTAGATCGTTGACGACCCGCCGTAGGGCGAGTTATCCCAGGACGGCCACATGTTCGGATCCCAGTTCGCAGGTGAACCGACGATGCCAGGAGCACTTAACAGCACGCCGAAGAAGTAGAGGTTGCCCTCTCCCGAGAAGAAGTTGTTTGTGACGTTAAAGTCAAGCGTCCAGTTGCCGCTTGAACCCGAGATGGTGTAGTCCACGGTGGGCATGCGCTGCGCCGACGCAACCATCGTTGCCGTCAGAGCCGCCATGCTAAGCATAAGCTTCATGTTCATGATGATTCCCTCCGAACGCGCCCATTCGAAAACTGGCGCGCCTGAGAATCAGTATATGTGGAAAGTGTGAAATCGGCAACTCAAACCTATAAAACTAGTAGTCCTACGAGGCATTGAACGCCTCCCACATCTGTTCGGCGGGATTGCCCGTCGGATCAATGAGCCAGGCCTGCCAGCCCAGTCTGCAGGCAGCCTCAACGTTGAGTGGCGTGTCGTCGAAGAACGCGATCTCGGCTGGATCGGGCCAGTCCGCGAGTTCGCGGAAGCGCTCGAAGATCTCCGTATCGGGCTTCTCCATCCGGTGTTCATGTGACGCTACGGCCACGCTGAGTCGAGAGACATTAGGAAACCGCGCCCCTTCGCGCATCTCGCGCCAATGCGGGGCGTTGGTATTGCTCAGGCAGCCGCAGATCACGCCGTCGCTTTCGAGCGTCCCGATGAGTTCGAGGGTGCCGTCGTAAGGTTCGACCAGGATGTGGTTATGCACCGCCAATGCCTCCTCCGCCGAGCAACCCAGAGCACTGCCCAGGCCCGACAGATATTCGGGCTCCGACAGCCGCCCGGCTTGACACTCGATGAACGGTGGATAGTCCATGAACATGCCCGGCGAACCTGAGATGACCACTCCCGCGCGCGCGGCGGCTTCGGCGATATCCAGCGTGATCCGCACCAACACGCCGCCGAGATCGAAGCACAAGACCCGAATCATTCCTCGTCCCCCTTCAGGTACTCGCGGATTTGCTCAGCGAGCATGCGCGTCATGGTGGGCACGGCGGCGAGATCATCTACACTCGCTCTCCGGATCGCTTCTAGAGAGCCGAACGTCCGGAGCAGCATTCGCTTGCGTCGCGGTCCGACGCCGGGGATTTCCTCAAGGATCGAGCCATGGAATCGCTTGTCGCGCAGCTTGCGATGATACGTGAGCGCAAACCGATGCGCTTCATCTCGCAGGCGCCGAAGCAACAACAGACCAGGGGACTGGAGCGGCAATTCCACCACTCGGTAGGCGTAGCCTTCCTCGATTGGCTCGGGCACGTAGATCAGTTCCATCTTCTTGGCTAGGCCAACCATCGGCACCGTGAGCTTCATCGAGTCGCGTGCCGCGAGGGCCGCCGAGAGCTGGCCCTTGCCACCATCAATCATGATGAGATCGGGCATTTTCGTGAACTTCTCATCGCCGTCGAGCGCCGCCTTGAGCCGCCGGGTGATGACCTCGTTCATCATCGCGAAGTCGTTCGGATCTTCGGGGTGGTAGCGAATCTTGAACCGCCGATATTCGGCCTTGGCGGGTTCGCCATTCTCGGTCACAACCATCGAGCCCACGGGGGCTTTGCCTTGAATGTTCGAGATGTCGTAGCCTTCGATCCGCATCGGCGGACTCGCGAGGCCGATGGCTTCTTGGAGTTCGGTGGTTGCCTGCTCCGTCCACGCCTCGCGTTCAGCCAACTCGGCAGAGAACGTTGAGAGCGCCTGTTCGGCATTCTGCGCAGCAAGTTCGACGAGCCGTAACTTCTCGCCCCCTTGGGGCACGGCCATAGTTACTGCCGAGCCCTTGCGTTGGCGCAACCACGTCTCGACAATCTGTCGCTCTTCGATCTCGACGGGAAGCAAGACCTCGCGCGGTACCTCGGGCGCGTCGGCGTAATACTGCTTTACAAACTCGCCGACCGCCTCCGCCGGCGGGGCTTCCGATGCCCCATCCAGGAAGAACTGACGCTGCCCGATGAGCTTGCCATTGCGGACGTAGAGCATCTGGATGGCTGCGCCGCGGTCGTCCTTCACGACGGCGATGATGTCCTGGTCAGTGCCATCGGTGTTGAGCACCTTCTGCCGTTGCATAACGGCGTCGATGGACTGGAGCTGATCGCGGATTTTGGCCGCGCGCTCGAAGTCAAGCGCTTCGGCGGCGGCTTGCATTTCGGCACGCATCGACTCCAGAAGCACTTCGCCCTTGCCGTCGAGGAACTGCTGAACTTGCTGCAAGACCTCCTTGTACGCCTTAGCGTCGGCCATGCCAGCGCACGGCGCGAGGCACTGGCCAAGGTGATAGTAAAGGCACGGTCGTTGCTCCTCGCGACCCGACCAGCTTTTGCCGCACGGGATCAGGGGAAACACCTTGTGCATGAGCTGGAGTGTTTCGCGCACGGCCCACGCGCTCGTGTACGGCCCGAAGTAGCGCGCCCCGTCTTTGCGTACCCGCCGGGTGAAGAGCACGCGCGGAAACCTTTCGTTGGTGATGGTGATGTAGGGGTAGCTCTTGTCGTCGCGCATCCGCACATTGAACGGCGGGCGATGCTGCTTGATGAGGTTGCACTCAAGGACGAGGGCCTCAAGTTCGGAGTCAACGACGAGGGTCTCAATGTCGTGGACGCGCTTGACCATTCGTGCGATCCGAGCACCATGTCGAGTGGAGGGCTGGAAATAGCTACGGACGCGGTTCTTAAGGGACTTCGCCTTGCCCACGTAGAGCACGTCGCCCTTGGCGTCGCGATAGATGTAGCACCCTGGCGAGGCAGGAAGGGTCTTCAACTTCTCAACGACGGCTTCAGGCGGCATGGGGTGCTTTTGTTATACGCGGGATGCGAACGCTTTGGCTTGGTCAAGCCCAGCAATCCGCCTTTGGCGCGGCGACGCGATCTCGTGGAACGTTATGATAAGTAGCATATGGCATCTCGGTGGCCGCCCGACAAGGTTGCGGCGGTGTCTCTTACTTTCGACGGTGGGACACCGGCCCAGTTCGATGCGCTCAGGTTCTTGGCGGACCTCGGCGTGCGGAGCACGTTGTACTTGGATGCCCCGACGTTTCTGGATCATCTGGCGGCGAGTCGAGACTTGGCCAACGAAGGGGTCGAGCTTGGCAACCTCGCCCTCGCGGCGGCCACTGACGATGATGGCCTCATCGCCCGGATGCCTCCCGAGGTCGTTGTCGACGAGGTTGAGTCCATGAAGCGGTTGTTGCTCGGAATGTTTGATCGGCGGCACTCCGGGGCGCTCCCTCTGGTCAAGGTATTCACCGGCGAATCGGGTCTCCCCGTCATCCCCCAGATGATCCACCGCACGATCGTTCGGCTCAACGACGACTTGGCGGGTGGCGTCTTGCGGGCGTGTTACGACACGGTCCGCACGCCGAATGATGGATTCAATGCGCCGGTCGCGACGCAAGACCTGGTGTGCTATCGCGGCGACTCGATGGATGCGGTGGGGCTGGGGTTGGTCACCCAGATTGCTCTGTCGCAAGGATCGTGGCTGGTGTTGTCATTTGGACCGCGGGCCGATGTGGAGCCAGTGCGCATGTTTGCGAGGTGGCTCGTTCGTCAGCGGGCGTGGGTCGCCCCCGTGATTGAGGTTGCGGACTGGTTATCTGCGGCAAATCAGCCCCATCCAACGTACGATTCGGTGTGAGGAATCCAATAGTGTGGATCGCGGCGGTCGTCGTGGTCGGAGTGACGATCGGGCTGTTTGCCAAGCAGATGACGTCGGGTGCGCCTGAGACAACCGTCGATGGCGGAAAGATCACGCGTGAGAGCAATCCCGACCTTGCGGCGGCGGTTTTGGTCGCCAAGGAGGGCTTACCCAAGTTCAAGGCGGCGCTGACCGACCATAAGGACGGTAAGTTTGCGGTCGCGGGTCGATTCGAGACGCCGCAAGGACCGGAGCACCTTTGGATTCGTGTGGAGCGGTTTGAAGGTGGCAGGTTCCACGGGATCTTGGATCTGGAGCCACGCCTTTACAAGGGCCATAAGCAGGGTGACCCGATCAGTGTGGCCGAGGGCGATGTCGTCGATTGGATGTACGACGTTGGCGATGGCGTGCAGGGCGGGTTCACGCTGAAGGCGTTGTCGGGTTCGGATAGGTAGTCGCCGGTTGCATCGTACCGACGTGACCCGTTGGACGCGACCAACCGATCCGACCAGTCCAACCCGAGCTAACCCAACCTAGTCCCCCATCGCTTGCGACAAGTCCGCGATCAGATCTTCCGCTGCCTCAATCCCGGCCGATACCCGGATCAGGTTGTCCGTCAGGCCAATCTCCGCGCGAACCTCGGCTGGTACCGACGCGTGGGTCATGATCGCGGGATGCTCAATCAGACTCTCAACGCCACCCAGAGACTCCGCCAGCGTGTGCAACTGCACCGCCGAGAGGAACCGTCGCGATTCCTCCAAGCCCCCGCGAAGGAAGAACGTGATCATCCCGCCGAAACCGTCGGCTTGGCGTTTGGCGAGTTCGTGTTGCGGGTGGCTCGGTAGGCCAGGGTAGATCACGCGCTCCACTTTGGGGTGCGCCTCCAACCACTCGGCGATGATCTGCGCGTTTGCCGCATGCTGCCGCATCCGCAAAGCGAGCGTCTTCAGACCTCGCAACACCAACCAACAATCGAATGGCCCCGGCACCGCGCCAATGGAGTTCTGCAGAAACTTCAATCGCCCATACAGATCGGCATCTCGCAGCATCAGCGCCCCCATCACCACGTCGCTGTGCCCGTTCAGATACTTCGTCATCGAGTGCATCACGATGTCGGCGCCGAGCTCAATCGGGCGTTGGAAGTAGGGCGACATGAACGTGTTATCCACCCCCACCAGCACCCCGCGAGCGTGGGCCACGTCCGCCACCGCGCGGATGTCAACCAGATTCAAGAGCGGATTGGTCGGCGTTTCAATCCACACGAGTCGGGTCCGATCGGTCATCGCGGCGTCCACCGCCGCCGGATCTTGCGCCCGCACAAAGCTGAACGTGAGCCCTCGCCGCTCGGCGACCTTAGTAAACAGGCGATACGTGCCGCCGTAAAGATCATCGCCCGCCACGATGTGATCGCCCGCCGACAGCGTGTTGAGCACCGCATCGATGCTCGCCAAGCCGCTGGAGAACACCAACGCGTGATTTGCACTTTCCAGATCGGCGAGTTGAGCCTGAAGCACCGTCCGCGTGGGGTTATCGGTGCGCGAGTACTCGTAGCCCTGGTGTTCGCCCGGCGAGGCTTGGGCGTACGTGCTGGTCTGGAAGATCGGCGTCATGACGGCGCCGCTCGTCGCCTCGGGTTCGATCCCGGCGTGAACGGCGCGCGTCTCAAACTGGTGGCTCATGCCGCCATTCTACGCTCAAACGTCGAACGTGATGCCTTGAGCCAGGGCGGGACGCGAGCGTCCGTAGTAGGTGGTGCTGGTCTGGCGTCGCATGTACGCCTTCCACGCATCCGACCCCGACTCTCGGCCGCCGCCGGTTTCCTTTTCACCGCCGAATGCGCCGCCGATCTCAGCACCGCTGGTGCCGATGTTCACGTTGGCGATGCCGCAATCGCTGAATTGCTTGAAGAACTCGGCGTCGCGGACGTCGGTGGTCATGATCGCCGAGCTCAGGCCCTGGGGCACGGAGTTGTGGATCGCGAGGGCCTCCTCCAGCGTGTCGTAGGGGATCACGTAGGTGAGCGGCGCAAAGGTCTCTTCGTCAATCAGCGGCGTGGTTCCGGGAAGCTTGACGATGGCGGGGTGGGCGTAGTAGCCACCGGTGTCCGCCAGTACGCGTTCTCCGCCGACGACTTCGGTCGCCACCGGACGGATGCGTTCGATCGCGGCTTGCATGCACGCAAAGGCCTCGCCATCAATCAGCGGACCGACGAGCGTGCCCGACTCCAGCGGATTGCCAATCTTGGTCGCGCCAATCTGGAGGTAAGCCTGCTTCAGCGTGTCAAACACCTTGTCGAAGAGCGATCGGTGGACGATGACGCGGCGAGTGCTGGTGCACCGCTGACCGGCGGTTCCAACCGAGCCGAACAGGATGGACGGGATGGCAATCCCCAGGTCGGCCGACTCGGTGACGATGATCGCGTTGTTACCGCCGAGTTCCAGGAGCGAGCGCCCAAAGCGGGCGGCGACTTTCGGACCGACGATCCGGCCCATGCGGGTCGAGCCGGTGGCGCTGATGAGCGGTACGCGCGCATCTTCTACGAGGACGTTGCCCTGCTCAGCTGTGCCGAGAATGATCTGATTCAGGTGGGCCGGTGCCTCCGGGAAGTCGGCGCAGACTTGCTCGAAGAGGTGTTGGCACGCGAGCGCGGTCAACGGAGTTTTCTCGCTCGGCTTCCACAGGCACGAGTCGCCGCACACCAAAGCAAGCGCGGCATTCCACGACCAAACCGCGACCGGGAAGTTGAACGCGCTGATGATTCCGACGGGCCCGAGCGGCATCCAGTTCTCCTGCATGACGTGATCGGGACGCTCGCTGGCGATGGTGAGGCCATAGAGCTGGCGCGATAACCCGACCGCGAAGTCGCAGATGTCGATCATCTCTTGGACCTCTCCGCGCCCTTCCTCAATGATCTTGCCGCACTCAAGAGTGACCAAGTGCGCGAGTTGCTCTTTGTGCGTGCGGAGAGCTTCGCCGTAGCGGCGCACGAGTTCGCCTCGGCGAGGTGCGGGAACCCTCCGCCAAGCAAGGAAAGCCGTGTGAGCACGGTCAATCTTCGCTCGCACTTCATCGGGAGTATCGGGCCTGAGCGAGGCGAGGACGGTGCCGTCGATGGGTGACGTGACGTCCAGATCCGAACCACGTACAGCGTCGAGGTTCGGGATCAAGAGTTTGAGGAGTTCTGCGGTCGAGATCACCCCCACGGTGTACCCGACTTGCATGAACCTGTGAAAAGGCCTAGTCTTCACGCGATCATCCTAGGGTTTACGGGCATAGACTCCGAGAATCAAACTAGGTTTGGATCGCTGGCCATGGGAGAGATGGATCAGGTTGGTGAGGCAAACGCATGCATTTTTGTCCTGTTGCGCCGTTTGAGTTGGTCTGGGCTGACCGTCTGAACGAGGTTCTTGTGAGCTTCGTTTGGCCCCACAGGAGCGCGCTTTGACGATTCCGATTGAGGCCATCAATCCGTGGATTGGCGCGACGTTCTCCGTCGTGGGTTCCGTTTTGGAGGAAGAGCCCGCCAAGGGGCCTCTGGCGATATTGGCTCAGCCGTACACGGCTTGTCAGGTGACAGTCCTCGTTCGCGTCAGCGGTGAACTCTCGGGCGTCGTCATGTTTGGCATGGGTCTCGTGGCCGCCGATCGTTTGGCTTCAGTCCTCCTCATTCAGCATGTCAAGAGTTTTGACCAAGTAGCGGCGAACGCCCTTGCCGGGCTGGTCCATCGCGTTTCTCGGGTGGCGCACCAGGAACTCAGGCAAGCCGGGATCAACATTGAGTTCAGTTCGCCCGCTATTCTAAAGGGATCTCGTGTTGAGATTCACGACTTGGCTCTACCGGCGGTCGTGGTGCCCGTCGCGACCTCGATTGGTGAGATCTTTCTCACCGTGGGTTTGCGTCAATCTTCCGCGACACGCGCGGCCTGATCTCCACATTTTCACACTGGTCCGTTACAATCGTGTTCAGGATGCAAGTTAATGCCCATGTAATGGGTCGCTTGTAAACTGTGAACGGCATCATGACACGACTCACCGGTATTTTCCTAGCTCTGATCTTGGGTGTTTGGGCGATGGCGCAAGCCCCGATTCCGACGCCGTATCAGCCACCGTCCGGCCCTATCCTCGAAGGTGCGCTGAGCCTTGAGTGGAGTTGCGGGCAGCACGAGCATCAAGCGGACTGTAATCCGGTGGTTCGGCTTACGACGCGTTATGGTGTGCGACACCAGATTGAGTTGACTCCCAGCCTGCTTGCGTCCATCGGAAACCTGAGCCGCTGGTCGGGCGAGTACGTGCGCGCCGCCCTAACCGCTCCGGCGGTCGGTCGCTACCACACCGTACACCAACTGAGCATCATTCCGGAGGGATTGCGCCCCGAGGGCTTCAAGCGGACGTCCGACTTTGTGGCGAAGACGAAGAGTTCCCTCGGCCCCGGAGAGCCCAAGCTAGGCGCGAAGCCTTATGTGGTCATCATGACCAAGTTTGCGGATCGACTCAACGAGCCGAAGCCTAAGGCGCACTATGATGCCTTGTTCTCGAATGTTAAGCCGGGCCTGAACCACTATTTTCAGAACGTCACCTACGGCGCGATGAACCTCAATGGCACCGTCGTGATCAACTGGGTTACCCTTCCAAAGCCCTACAACGACTATGTGGTGGCGGGTCGACTTGACTTCACCATGGTGCTCACCGACGCCACCGCCGCGGTCGATGCTCAGGTCGATTTCAAAGAATTCTACGGCATCAACGTGATGATCAACGATTCCATCGGAGGTGGAATCTGGGGCCTTGGGGGTGGCATCTACCTTACGCTCGATGGGGAGAGCCGGGTGTGGGGAGCCACCCTCAATGGCTTTAGCCAGGATCAGTTCCTGATGGCGCACGAGATGGGGCATTCGTTGGGCTTTGGCCATGCGGGATCATCGGAGGGTGAATATGGCTCGCCCTACGATCCGATGGGACACGCGAGCTTCCCCGATCCCACGTTTGGCTCAGTCGGCAAACACTATCACGTGTGGCACAAGTGGTGGGCGGGTTGGATCAACAACTCTCGCGTTTACCATGCCTATCCCGGCAGCAACCGTCTTGTGCGCATCTATCGTCGGTCCGACGGGCCGCCTCTCGGCAACCTCATGGCGCGCGTCTTTATCGACGGCTATGCTCGGCGCTACTACACCTTGGAGGCCGTCAAGGGATCGCCAGGAGGGTATGACGGTGAGCCCATGACCGGCTACGTCGTGGTTTCTAAGGTGGACGAGGCGGGTGCTTGGCCCCGGCTGATCACGGTCGTGGACACGAAGCCGGGCTCCGGCACGGCCACCGATCCTCTGCTGGTCGGCGAGACGTATCAGGACATTGCGGAGGGCGTTCGCTTCAAGGTGGTCAGTACCGACGCGACGAGCTTCCTGCTGGAAATTGAAGTTTCGCCCAACGTGCCGTGGCCACACATCATCACGCACACTGGCGACACGGGCCCGAGCAGTCTGCGCGAGGCGATGGTCTTTGGGCAGGAGTTTCCGAGCTACTATCCGCGCTTTAACGTGCCCAGCGGGGGCCTAACGAGCGGCGTGGCGGTGTTCCAACCGGCCAGTGCTTTGCCCTCCGTCAAGACCAACGGATTCACGCTCAATGGCTTCACACAAATGCTTCACACGGGTGACCTCAACACCAGCGGCCCCGAAGTGGTCATTGATGGCACGAATGCGGGGGATTACGTGTCCGGCGTCCACATCTTGAGGGGCTCGAACAACATCATCCGGTCGGTCGGCATTCAGAACTTCAAGGGCAGCGGGATCTACATTGAGGGCCCGGGCAACCAGAACAATGTGGTTGATTACTGCCACATCGGTGTCAGCGCTGACGGCACGGCGCAAGCGGGCAACCAAAACGAAGGGGTGTCGATCGTCCGTGGTGCGAAGTCAACGTGGATTGGTGGGACAGTCGCCCGTGGCAATCTCATCAGCGGCAACAAGTATCGCGGAATCGGAGTCTGGGATGTCGACTCCGACAACACGTTCATCTTCGGCAACAAGATTGGCCCTAATCGAGCGGGCACCGCCTCCCTTACGCCCGAGGGCCATGGCATCTCGATCGTTAACGGCCCGAAGGGCACGAAGATTCAGAACAACACGATTTCCGGCAACAAACTGCAAGGCATCGACCTTTGGGGTGCGGGCACCGACTCGACGCTTATTCAGGGTAACTGGATCGGAGTCGACGGAACCGGTAACGTGGCTCTCCCGAACGCGACGGGCATTACCATCCAAGCGCCAGCGGAAGCTCCAGCTGCTCCTAAAAACACCACGATTGGCGGTAACACGGCGGCGTTGCGGAACATCATCTCGGGCAATACGGGAAGCGCGATCTGGGCGGGCCACGTGACGCTCACCGGCGTAACGATCTCGGGCAACTGGATTGGCACCGGAGCCAACGGCGTCTCGGCGGTCGGCAATGGCGGAACAGCGATCGTTGTTTCCGATGGATCGAACATCAAGATCGGGGGAATCACCTCCGGCGAGCGCAACGTGATCGCGAACAACACGGGCCACGGTATCGGTCTTTGGCGGGTCAGCATCCCGTTTGTTCAGGGTAACTGGATCGGCTACAACGCGAATCGCGGCAATGCAGGCAATACCAGCATCGGCATCTATCTTGATGATTGTGTCGGGCCACGGATTGGCGGCACGACGTTCGACCAGCGAAACTACATCGGCAACACCGGATCGCACGGCATTGGTCTTTGGAACAACACGCGTGACGGGTTTATCCAGGGTAATCAGATCGGCATCGGAACACTCGGAAACAGTTCCGCGCCGATCACGGGCGATGGCATCGTGATGACCAACGGCTCGAGGAACAACACGATCGGCGGCACCGTGCTCGGCAGCGCCAACGTGATCGGCAACACCACGGCCAAAGGTATCTCGTTGTGGAATGCGAACACGACCAACAACAAGGTTTATGGCAACTGGGTCGGCTTCTACTCAAATGGAACGCCCGCCCCGGTGGCGCACGAAGCGGTGGTGCTGAGCAACGGGGCGAATAACAACTTCATCGGCGGCTCGCAGAGCACGCAGAGAAACGTCTTCGGGAATGCCCAGTTCGGCGTTTCGATCTGGACTTCCACGGGCAACTTTGTTGTGGGCAACTGGATCGGAGTTACGCCGAATCAGCAGGCGCAAGCTCCGATCACCGGAATTGGCGTGTACCTGAATCAGAACGCGATGACCAACCGCGTGACCGACAATGTGATCACGAAAACAAACAGCGAGGCCATCGCGATCAACAACGGATCGAGTGGAAACATCATTCAGCGGAATCTGATTGGATTCCGACCTGATGGGGTTACGGCGGGCGAGGTTGCATGGCGAGGGGTTTACATCCACAACAACTCGAACAACAACCAGATTGGCGGAAGCAACTCCGCTTTTGGCAACCGGTTTGGCAACTGCGCGAACGGGGTTGGAATCTGGAGCTCGACTGGAAACACGGTGCAAGGCAATACCTTCGGCCTGAATGCACAGAACGCGGCGGCTCCGTTTGTGAACGACGCCGTCGTGATCGGCCTGACCGCCGCCGACAACTGGATTGGTGGGACACAGCCCGCAGCCGGCAACGTGATCACCCACGGAAACAATGGCGTCGTGGTTGGTGGAACGGCGGTTCGCAATCGGATTCGAATGAATTCGATCTACAATAACCGCCGAATTGGGATCAACCTGCTTGGCAACGACAACGCGGCCGGCGTGACGATGAACGATAACCTCGATGCTGATAGCGGGCCGAATGACCTGTCGAACTTCCCGGATATCCACTCGGCGATTCCAAACGGATCGTTTGTTAACGTCATCGGTGTGCTGAACGCGAAGCCGAATACGTCTTACGTGCTCGACTTCTACTCAAGCAACGATCGCGATCCGAGCGAGTACGGCGAGGGCCAATACTACGTCGGGTCAGTCAACGTCACGACGGACGGCACGGGCAAGGCTAACTTCAACGCGAACCTCTTGAACCAGCCGGGTGGATGGATGACCGCAACCGCCACCGATAGCGCGGGAAACACCAGTGAACTCAGTTGGGCGAAGAGTAAGCCTTAGCGGAGTCAGTTGCCGCCCGGCCCTATAATGTTGGTATGGGCGGCAAGTGGTCGAGGGCTTGGTGGGGTAGCGATCCTAGGGTCACGGGAGTCCGACTGGCCGCGGAGATCGCGCTCGCGCCTCTGCCCGTGTTCGTTTGGATTCAAAGCTACGGGCCTTATTCACGGGGGAGACATGCCGCCGAGCCTCTTTACGCATGCTACCGAGAAGCGCTGATCTGCACTCTGGCCTGCAGCGCAATCGGGCTGATTTTGGGTGTGCTCAGCGCACGCAGCCGCTCTGAGAAGTTCGGCACCATCTTCATGGTCGGCGGAGCGACGTTCCTCGTCTGGACATATCTCGATGTCAACGCACTCGCTTACGCCTGAGGTGATCAACTGGGCGAAGGGCAAGCCCTAGCGGAGTTCGATGCCGATGGCGTCGATCCCGATCCTCACGAAGGGGATCGGGGCTGTTGACGCTTGGAAGAGTCGGTAACGCAATCGCAACCGCAGTGCTTTCGTTTGCGGGTGCATGAACCGAGCCGGGTTAGCCGCGATCGCGCTGTGAACGGTGTCGGTGCTTGAAGGGAGGTACGACCCCACCTGCACAAACTGGTTTGCCGTGAAATCGTAGAGATCCACGAACTGGACGAGGCTCTGCTGGGTCTGCGATTCGACCTTGGTTGTAAGCGTCGAGAACGTTGGAACGGGCGAGGTGAACTCGTACACTGCGCGGATGCCGTCGACTTGGCCAAAAGCATATTGGAGTATCAGTCGTTGATCGTCGCTGGCCAAAACGCTTGCGAGAGATCCCGAAACGAGGGCCCCACGCTCAAGCGTCCACGTAGTCGGCCGAAGTTGATCGGGGACGACTTGTCCTGTGAGCGCGACAGTACGTTGATGAGCTGGATCGCCGGTGGTCGTGACGGTGAGGGTTCCGGTCTTGACGCCCGGGGTTGACGTATCGATGCCGATCGCGTGGTTGTTTAAACCTCCACCGGCCGCATCCATGAACGTGCCGCCGGGTGCGCTGAACCCGCTCGTCGCCCCCAACTGATAGAAGAGGTTGGCAATGCCCGAACCCCATCGCGTGGTTTCGGCGCGGTTGAAGACTTGAAGCAAGCGCGATTCGGGACTACCCTCAACCACCGTCCCGAAGTCAAGCGTGGCCGTGTTAAGTCCGATTTCGCCAGGAGCTCGCAAGTCCAGAAACACGGGCAAGTGGCCGCCGTTGACCGTGGAGGCATTCACAAGAGCTTGGGCGATCGTTGGTCCGACCATCGCATTGCCAATGATCGTGAGCGGATTATCAAAGCTGGTGCCGTCGTTGCCCCATGCCCGATAGCTATGCGCGGGATCATTCCAGGTGACGGTGCTGTATGGGGTGGTCGGCTGACCGATGTAGTCCAGCCCGCTTCCGTTGATCAGTCGCTCCGTCGCAAGGATGAAATCAAAGCGGCTGTCCATCCCCGCTGAGCCCGACGGGTCTTGGGTGTGGATATAGCGAAACGCAAAGTTGTTATCCCAATCGCCCGGCGAACTGATCGGATCGAAGAACCGGCCCAGGTTGTTGCTCTCGGAGCCGGTGAGTTTGACGTAGGCGTCTTCGGTCGAGGTGTAGAGGTTGAAGTCACCGACCACGAGCGCGCCGTCGAAACCACTAAGGTTCTGCGCATCGGTTCGGACCGCCAAGGCTTCGGCCAAACGGCGGGACTGATCGTTGGCGGCGGTACCTGCCTTCATGTGGCACGCGTAGATGGCAATCTTGGGGGCGATGTGGCTATAGCCGAGGAGCACCACGTCGAAACGGCGCGTGTCGCGGGGCGGGAGCGGGCTGTTGCCGCCGTTCGAAATGACCGTACTATTCACCAGCACAACGCGGTCGGTGCGGTAGAAGAATGCGCTATCCGAGTCTGGCCCGTTCCAATAAGGAGCGGCTTGCCAGATCGGGCCGAGCGGGCCCGCGTTCAGCATCGCAAGGAAGCTATCTTGGGCCGCTTGCGAGAAGAACTCTTGGGTCGCGATGACATCGGGTTGCATGCGACGACCCTCGAAGCTACCGAAGATGGCGGTCGTTAGATCGGCATGGCGACCGCCCGTGTAGTTCGAGAGATTCCACGTGGCAACCCTTAGCTGTGGGGCCGCCAGCGCCGCCATCAACAGTCCGGCCAAGGTAAGAAGTCGGCGCATTCCAAGAAGGTACCCGGCTTGGATTGTTAAATCCACCTGGTAACGACACGAGGCTTGCGCCTTTGGAACTTGGGATTCTTGGCTCGGGAGACGGCAAACTGCAAACTTTCCATAATAGAGCCATGACAACGACGTCGCTGCGGGCACCGATGGGTGCCGAGATTTCCTGTCGTGGTTGGCATCAAGAAGCCGCCCTGCGCATGCTCCACAATAACCTCGACCCGGAGGTTGCCGAGCGACCCGAAGACTTGGTCGTCTACGGTGGTACGGGCAAGGCCGCGCGCGATTGGCCGTCTTTCCACGCCATCGTTCGGACGCTCCAGACGCTGGCCAACGACGAGACCATGCTCGTGCAGAGTGGTCGCCCGGTAGGTGTCTTCCGCACCCACGAAGACGCGCCGCGAGTGCTGATCGCCAACTCGAATCTCGTGGGCCGATGGTCGAACTGGGAGCACTTCAATGAGCTTGAGCGCCGCGGTCTGATGATGTACGGCCAGATGACGGCGGGTTCGTGGATTTACATTGGCTCGCAGGGCATCGTGCAAGGGACGTTCGAGACGTTTGCGGCCTGTGCCGACCAGCACTTTTGCGGCTCGCTTGCTCGCAAGTTGGTCGTGAGCGGTGGAATGGGCGGCATGGGCGGCGCCCAGCCTCTCGCCGCGACGATGAACGGAGCCGCATTCCTCGGCATCGACGTCGATCCTTCGCGGATTGAGAAGAGGCTGAAGACGGGTTACTGTGATCGCATCGCGTGGTCGCTAGATGAGGCCATGACCATGCTCGAAGGCCGCCCGGCGATCAGTGTGGGTCTCGTGGGCAACTGCGCCGAGGTCCTGCCCGAGATGGTTCGCCGTGGGATCGTGCCCGACGTGATTACCGACCAGACCAGTGCCCACGATCCGCTTAATGGCTATGTGCCGGCTGGGTTGTCTTTGAGCGA
This sequence comes from uncultured Fimbriimonadaceae bacterium, assembly GCA_964586225.1. Lineage (GTDB taxonomy): Bacteria > Armatimonadota > Fimbriimonadia > Fimbriimonadales > Fimbriimonadaceae > JANJUB01. Next base: position 29,521 of record CAZPHD010000023.1, on the reverse strand, counting down.
TGCGGAAGCTTTGCGCCGCGACGATCCCGACACTTACGTCAAGCGTTCCATTGAGTCGATGGGCGTCCACGTTCGCGCGATGCGGGACCTGCAGGACGCAGGCGCGATCGCGTTTGACTACGGCAACAACATCCGAGCGTATGCGGTTGAGGCGGGCGTCAGCGATGCGTTTGACATCAGAGGTTTTGTGCCCGAATACATCCGGCCGCTGTTCTGCGAGGGCAAGGGCCCCTTCCGATGGGCGGCGCTGAGCGGCAATCCGGTGGATATCGCCAAGACCGATGCGCGGGTGCTAGAGCTGTTCCCACACAACGAGTCGCTCCGACGATGGATGGCGAAGGCGCAGGAGAAGATTCAGTTCCAGGGTCTGCCCGCGAGGATTTGCTGGCTCGGCTACGGAGAGCGCGCCGAGGCGGGTCTGGCGTTCAACGAGTTGGTGCGCAGTGGGGAAGTGGAAGCGCCGATTGTTATTGGCCGCGATCATCTGGACTGCGGCTCGGTGGCTTCGCCGAATCGCGAGACGGAGGCGATGCGCGATGGCACCGACGCGGTTGCCGATTGGGCGTTGCTGAACGCTTTGGTGAACACCGCGGCCGGGGCTTCTTGGGTGTCGCTGCACAACGGTGGCGGCGTCGGGATTGGCTATTCGCAGCACGCGGGCATGGTGGTGGTGGCTGACGGCACGGATCGGATGGACGCGCGCCTGGAGCGGGTCCTCACGTCCGACCCGGGTATGGGCGTCATTCGGCATGTCGATGCCGGCTATCCCGAGGCGGAGAGCTTTGCCGCTGAGCATGGGGTGCGGGTTCCGATGCGGGAGGCGTGAGCTTGTTGGCTTGTTGGCTTGTTGGCATGTTGGCTTGTTAGCCTGTTGGCTTGTTGGCTTGTTGGCTTGTTAGCTTGTTAGCTTGTTAGCTTCAATCGTCCAGATTCCAACAATCCAACACGCTAACAATCCAACACACCAACCCTCACGAGTGATCCCCGCCCCGAATCATGGCGATGCCATGAAGTAGGGTCGGAAACAGATACTCTACTGCGTCTTCACAAGCTCCCGGTGCGCCGGGGAGCGACACGATCAGCGTGTGCCCGGCGACGCCCGCAAACGCGCGGCTGAGCATCGCATTGGGCGTGACCAGCATGCTCCGCCGCCGAAACTCCTCGGCGATGCCGGGTAGCTCGCGGTCAAGGAGCGGACGAATCGCTTCGGGAGTGCGGTCGCGAGGGCCGATGCCGGTGCCGCCGGTGGTCAGGAGCAGGTCGGCGTCGCGGATGACCCAATGCTCGACGATCGCCTTGATCTTGGCGATGTCGTCGGAGCACTTGTCCTGCACGACCCAGCCCGCGCCGTTGGCCTTCAGACCCTCGGCGAGGATCGGCCCCGATCGATCTTCGGCTTCGCTCCGCGACACGCGGTCCGAGATCGTGAGCACCACGCCATTCCATTCAAGGTTCATGGCGGAGAGGATACGCCACAATTGAGCCATGGCGCGAGTGCTCATCATCAACGGTTCCCTCGGAGGGCGGGGCGGGAACACCGCCGAACTGCTCGCCTTTGCCGAGGAGTCGCTTGGCAAGCGGGTGGAGGTCGCCCACCTGGAACTCAACCGCGAGCCCACGCTGGAGCGCATCGTCGCCGAAGCCGAAGCCGCCGATGGGTTCCTCTTCGGGTCGGGCACCTACTGGGATTCGTGGGGCTCGCCGATGCAGCGGTTCTTCGAAGAGACCGCCGCCACCGAGGGCGAGACCATGTGGCTGGGCAAGCCGGCCGGGGCAATCGTCACCGCCCACGCCGTCGGCGCAAAGGGCGTGCTCTCGCGGCTGTTGGGCATCCTGAACGTGTACGGCATGATGATTCCGCCGATGGCGGGCATGACCTACACTCACGCTACTCACATCGCCTACCCGCACGCGAACCAGACGCTGAAGAACGAGCTCTGGAGCCTAGCCGACATCGAGGTGATCGCCAACAACATCGTCGAGGCGATTGAGGGCACGAACCAGTGGCTACAGTGGCCGCACAACTCGGGCCTGAGCCACGCAAAGTGGCTGACCGCGTATTCAGAGCGGGACGTCTAGAGAACTCTGTCCGCAAAAACGGGGACGCGGCAAAGCTGGGGCCTTCAGCAATACTGAAGCATGAGTGCCATCACGCTTCTTGCGTTGGTTTCTCTCCTTCAAGCCAACGCTGAACTCGGTCAAACGGTTGTCCTCAAGAGTCCGAGTGAAGGATATCGGCTTGCCGTCCAACCACCCGGTGGCGATTTCAGAATCGAACTCGTGGTTAAGTGTGACAAGCCGGGGATCGTTCTTGATAGCGTCGGCATCAACGCTGCGCCGACGGGTTCCTACAGCCTGAATATTGGACCTGACCGGAAAGTCAACTTCCAGGTTTGGCAACCGGGCTGGACAGTGATCACCTCAACCAAGCCGATCTCTACCAACGAGGAGCGAATCATCGTCCAGCGTACAGGCGAACGTGTTGGCCTGACCGTCGCGGGCGAAACGAAGGTCGGCACCATCAAGGCGCCGCTTTCCCGTGATCCGCTGTGGATAGGCGATTATCCGGGCGATGACTCGTGGGGAAAGAACTACAACATCCACCCCGCGATGGTGGGCTCGGTTCGCGTGGTTGCCGTGGCTCCCATGCGGCCGACGACGGAGGTGGTCGTTGACGATACTGGGACCGTGTCGTCCGCCCTCCGGTTAAGAATGACGAAGGCGCTCCAGACCATTTCCATGCAGACCGGTGGCAAACTGTATGTGTTCTTCCCGGTCGCCGATAACTTGGACGATACGCTCGCCGCCGCGGTTCGGCTCCGCGAAGCCCAGCAGGCGGCGAGCCCCGATGTGCCTGTGGGCGTGCTGAGCTACAGCGCCGCGGGGCGTGGCTATAGTAGAACGACGACCTTCGATGCAAAACTCAACTTTGAGCAAGCGAAGTCGGCGTGGGCCGCCACTACAGGCGATAACCTCGCGGATCGCGTTGCGCAACAACTCGAGGTCTTAGAGGGGCAGAAGCCAACCACAGGTCCCGCGAAGGTCATTGGCGAGGCAAGAGTCGGGCCGGAAGGCGGACGAGTCGTGGCCACCACTGGCGACGTTGAGGTGACGTTCCCCGCGGGGGCCTTGATGGGCACCGAGACCGTGAAGATCAGCGAGGTGAACTCGGGCAACAACGGTCGGATCATCCAAGTCGAGGCGGGCGGGCGCCTTCTTGCGCGACCGGCAACCCTTAGCTATCGTATTCCGCCAACGATGGATGCGTCGACCGTCGTAGCGGTGGGCCAAGTCACGAGCGACTTGTGGACGATTCATCCGAGCGAGTTCAATCCCGCAACCCGAACGCTCACGGCCAAGACGAACCACTTTTCGAATCAGGGATGGTTCGGCATGGATAGGCAGCGTCACAAAATTGTGGGGTCGATCACGTATGGGTTGACCGGGGCGACCCTTCTCCATATCTCCAGCATTGCCTTGGTCGGCACAGGGGCCGCGATCACGGCGCCGGCAGTGGCAGTGCTCGCGGTGTTTGGGCTCGTGGGTTGGTTCGCGGGTGGTGCCGAATACGACATGCTCATGAAGCGGGGCTTTGCCGGCCCGATACCGGTAGAGGGCTTTAGCGTTTACTGGAAGCCTGAGCAGGTGAAGGCGAAAGGGCAGGCGACGGTGCTCGTTCACAAGAAGACGAACCGCATCCTAGCGTGGATCAAGGACACGGATCAGTGGGCCCCCGTGGGTGAGGCCAACACTCTGACCATCGAACTTCCGGCGGGCGAGAAATTTAATCTGGAAGACATCGCTTCGGTGAAAGTGCCGACGGCTGTCTTGAACCTGACCACTGAGTTGTCGGCGACGAGGCAGTGGTTTGACAGGAACGGACTGAAGCCGCCGCCCAAAACCGTCGTTCTGGTCACAAGCGATGTCGACAAACTGCCTACGGGCGAAAAAAACGCCGGCGAATACGACGGCGCGTTCCTTAAGATCAACGGTGAACTACTGACGGACGAGAAAGCGAGCTCGAATGTCGTCCGGGCGACGATGGCCCACGAATACTTCCACGCGGTAGCGAAGCACAACGGCTACAAAGAGCAGTTTCTCGGTGGAGAGGAAGCGGTGTGCGTTGCCGTCGAATCGCTCGTCTGGCCGGGAGCCAACGATGGGCTGACGATGAACGGCTGGAACGTCGCGGGAACGGTCTTGCAAAATGGGCTCAAGGGCACGGGGCAGGGCGAAGGGTTCGACCCGGTCGATCGACGCGGCTATGTTCTGTGGTCGTTCCCGAAGTATCTCTATCATCAGCACGGGGCGGAGGATTTGAGATCGCTTGCGGCGGGTGCGGTTCCCGCTGACTTGCTTGCGCAACAGTTCCGGGCCTATGTCCGTTCCTTTACAAATCGGGAGGACAGCCTGGATAAGGAAGTTGATTCCGACGATGGTCGCGGCAAAGTCGCGACCGGATGGCCCGTGCCGATCACCGAACTGGCACAGTCGGCGAACATGAACAACCTGAAGCCGGGGAAGGTTGACGTGCCGCCAACGCCCGCGCTCGGAGTACGGACCTTGACGGTGCGCGTGCCGGCGGGTACGCCCACGGGCCCGCTCGTGGTGCGGCGGCGTGTGCCTCTGCTCGACGAAGAGATCTCGGTGCTCAAACCCAAGGGCGCGGCGGTCTTGGCGGTCTCCAGCGATGATCGCACCCGAGGGGAAGTGATCACGGAATACAGCGTGGTGGCCACGCCGAAGGATTGGGATACGGGCGAGGTGATGCTCCCGATTCTGTTGTCGAGTGCGAAGGGCGCGGAATCCGGCACGAATCCACTCTATGTTTATCGGCTGGTTCCGCCGCCGACGTTTGAGTCGGTCTCCGCCTCGGACGGCTACCACTTGAAGTGGGCCCTGCCGACGCTCAACGGGGTCCCGCCAGGCGATGCGCTTTGGGGTTATGGAATCTACGGACGGCTGCCGGGCGGCGAGGTCCGCTTGGTCCAGGAGCTTCGGTTCCGGCCCGATCAAACGCCTGGTGCGCTATCGGGTAAGGGAGGCTCCCGCAATGCCGTTACGATTCCCGTGACGACCACCGAATACGTGCTCCCCACCATAGCCGGGAACATGTTTGAAGCCTTCGGGATCGCCAGCTTAGAACTTGCCGCAAAGAATGAGAGTGCTCCGGTGGTTTCCGAGATTCAGTGGGCGGGCGCACCCGCAGATGATCTCTTGAAGGAGCTGCAGAAGTCGACCCAGATCGTGGTCCGACTGGCTGGTGTGACCGAGATTCAGGCGGATGACAACCCGAACATGAAGAGCGGCTATAGCAGCTATCTTACGATCACGAATGGGGATGGCATGACCAATACGGTTCGGGCGATCATGGATCTGGCGAAGAGCTACGATAAGCCGGTCGCGGCACCCCAGTTGACTTGGTCGGGAACCGAGTTCATGCTCACGTTGGATGTCGGCCCGCTGAAAAAGACCAGCACGTCTCGCACGGGAACGAGTGTTAGCACGGCAACTCGCAACTTGTCAATCCAAGGGCGGTACGACCCGAAATCGCGGAAGATCAGCTCGGTAACGGCGACCTACAAGCTTCATGACACGGGCGACTTCACACCCGACCCAAACTGGAAGCCCCGATCCACCGTTGAGAGTCTGTACCCTCCGAAGGCGAGCAAGTCGCTGAACAGGATGAGCCAAACTATCAGTCTCGCCGACGTGCCGTTCACGCGGAGCGTGAAAGACCAGAGCGGCAACACCTGGTTCCAGTTCATCTTGAAAGCTGACAAACTCGTACCCAACTGTAACGGCATCTACGAGATGGAGTTCACCGCCACGGATCAACCATCGCAGAAGAAGCTCCACCGCTACTTGGCCGGGCCTCCGACATTAGGTGTTGCCGTGTACCCGCCCGAGGTTGTGGTGGTGTTCATTGTGCCCAGGAGCTAGTGCGGTTCGCGGTATACCGGTGGCATGGCGAAGCTGGTGGTGGTGGTTGGTGGTGGGTTTGGCGGACTCGCCACCGCTCAGGCGTTTGCCCGACGGGGCGACCAAGTCACGGTTGTCGATCGCCGCAACTTCCACCTCTTCCAGCCTCTGCTTTACCAAGTGGCTACCGGTGGGCTCAGCCCCGGCGACATTTCGTCGCCGATCCGATCTGTGTTTCGCCGCCGCAAGAATGTGCGCGTGCTGATGGCCGAGGCCACCGGTCTGGATAGTTCGCGTCGAGTCCTCATCACCGATGCCGAGGAACTCCCCTATGACACCTTGGTCATTGCGACTGGGGTGCGCCACTCCTATTTCGGGCAGGATGCCTGGGAGGACGTGGCGCCGGGCCTGAAGACGATCGAGCAGGGGTTGCAGATTCGCCGCAAGGTCCTCTCCGCGTTTGAGCGGGCGGAAGCGTGCAGCGATGTCGAGGCGCAACGCCGAGCGCTCACGTTTGTTGTGGTGGGCGGCGGCCCGACCGGAGTGGAACTGGCGGGCGCCGTAGGCGAACTTACGCGCAGAACCCTGCGCGGTGAGTATCGCTCAATCGACCCGGCCCAAGCTCGGATCTTCCTTGTAGAAGCCGGCGACCGGATTCTGCCGAGCTTTCCCGATCGGCTGGCCGCCCGGGCTGAGGAGAGTTTGGCCCGGCTAGGCGTTTCGGTTCGAACTCGTCACCGCGTCGTTCATGTCGAGGAGGGGAAGGTTCTCTTGGCTACCGGTGAGACTACGAGTGAACTCCATGCGGACAACATCTTCTGGGCGGCGGGGGTAGAGGCCTCCGCATTTGGAGCTACCGTGGCGGAGGCGCTGGGTGCCGAAACAGATCGTGCAGGACGCTTGAAGGTGACGGAGACGCTCCACATTCCCGAACACCCTGATATTTTCGTGATTGGCGACTTGGCGGTGTTTCCGCAGCCGCTACCCGGCGTGGCACAGGTGGCGATGCAAATGGGCCGACACGTGGCAGATGTAGTCCGAGCGCGTGACCTCGGGCGGGACGCGGGTGCGTTTCGCTTCCGCGATCTCGGCAGTCTGGCAGTGATCGGTCGCAATGCGGCGGTGGGTCAGGTTTTTGGGCTTGCCGTGTGGGGTTGGTTCGGATGGCTGATTTGGTCGGTCATCCACCTGATGCAGCTCATCGAGTTCGAGAATCGGGTGTTGGTGGCGACCCAATGGCTGTTCAACTACCTCACGTTCAAGCGCGGCGCACGTTTGATTGGAAGCGACGATTCATCGATTCGGGATTACTAGAGGGTTCGGGTTGGCACGGATTGGCTCGGGTTGGTGCGGGTGAGTTCGGGTTTGCATGGAATTGGCTGAACGTAAGCGAACCCCCGGGTCCGGGGATACTTCGCGCGGGGCCTCGTCACTCGCAAGCTCGTGACCTCTAAACCCGCGCCTACTTCCCCAATCCGAACCAACCCGCCCCAACCCGGGCCAACAGGCGCCAATCCAAACCAATCCAAACCAATCCAAACCAATCCCGTGTATAACGGCGCAATGAAGAAGTCGCTCGTTTTCGCGGGATTGTTGATGATGGCGATGGTGGGTGCGCAGACACCGCCGTCGGCCGAGGGCTTGATTGATGCGGCCAAGCGCAAAGCCGCTCCTGCCAACAAGGCGGTGTTCGTTCGCTTCACGGCGTCGTGGTGTGGCTGGTGCCACCGCATGCAGTCAGTGCTCGATAGCCCGAGCGTGAAGCCGATTTGGAGCAAGTACTTCGAATCGGTCGCGGTGGTCGTTCTAGAAAATGGGGACAAGAAGCCGCTGGAGAATCCGGGAGGAGCGGCGCTCATGGAAGCGCAAGGCGGCAAGGATCAGGGGATCCCCTACTTCTTCTTTGTCGACGCCAAGACCGGCAAGACGATCGTGAACTCACTCATGCCCGCCGCCGAAGGCAAGAAGCCGAGCAACGTGGGTTGCCCCTATGCTCCCGAAGAGATCGCGTTCTTCATGAAGCTCTTAGAGAAGGCGGCCCCCAAGATGACCGCCGCCGAGCGGACGACGATCGAAGAGGGATTCAAGGCGCTAAATAAGAAGGACGGGTAGGTCACGCGAGCTACCCGTCCGTAGGCTCTACTCGACGATACCGAGCGGCTTCATGGTCTTCCACTGGCCGCGCGTGAAGTCGGGCACATCCACCGATCGGGCGCGATTAGCGACGGATAGCTCGGAGAGTGGCGTAATCACCGACCAGGATGCAGCGTCGTAAACGTCCTGATCCAGCGGTTCGCCGTTGCGGACGCAGTAAATGAGCCGCCACAGCATCAAGAAGTCCATGCCGCCGTGGCCGCCGTTCTTCTTGGCTTCCTCACCCATCCGCTTCCAAAGCGGATGCTCGTATTGCTCGTACCAGGACTTGAGACCGTCTCCTTCCACCCAGTCGTGCGTCGAAGGCGTTCGCCCCTCGACGACCAGCCGATCGGGGAAGCCACCCCACACTCCGCGAGTACCCTGCACCAGGTTGTGGCGGGTGTAGGGGCGGGGAAGCTGCTCGTCCCACTGGATCATCAGGGTCTTGCCCATGACGGTCTTCACAATCGTCGTGTTGATGTCGCCGCAAACGAACTTGAGCTTGCGCCGGTCATGGCCCTCGGGGAACTTCTCGCGGGCGTAAATCTCGCGGGCGCGGGCGGGTGAGCTCATGGACGATAGGTAGTCCATGCGGTCGCCGCGGTTGATGTTCATGTATTGGGCGACGGGGCCGAGGCCGTGCGTCGGATAAAGGTTGCCATTGCGCTTGGTGTACTCGAGGGTGCGCCAAGAGCCGGTACCGTGCTCGATTTCGTGCATCTGGCCGCGGAGGTCGTGGATATAGGCGGCTTCGCCATGAAGCAGTTCACCCAGGACGCCACGCCGGCACAGGTTCAGGACCAGCAACTCCTCGCGGCCGTAGTTGACGTTCTCCAGCATCATGCAGTGCTTCTGCGTTTGCTCGGCGACGTCCACCAGCTGCCAGCACTCGTCGACGGTCAGCGCGGCCGGCACTTCGACAAAGGCGTGCTTGCCTTTCTTCATGGCATCGACGCACATGGGCACGTGCAGGTCCCAAGGTGTAACCACGAACACGGCGTCAAGGTCGTCGCGATCATTCATGCGACGCCAGTCGTTGTCGCCGTTGTTGTACATGACCGGCTTGACGCCAGCCTTTTCGCATTGGGCCATCGCGCGGTCGGCGGTGGGCTTGTGGTTGTCGCACAGCGCGCGGACTTCGACGCCCTCAAGGCGGAGCAGATGGGCAAGATGGCCCGAGCCGCGGGCACCGAGGCCGATAATGCCGACGCGAACGGTGTCGAGTTTGGGGGCAATGAAACCAGCCACGGATTTACCTCTCTGGGGGCGCGCCTGTTCGAGCGCTTCGGCGGTGCCGACAATCCCGGTCGCGGCGGCCGCCCCGGCAATCTTCAAGAAATCTCGTCGTCCAACGTTCTTCGGCATGGTGCATAGCTTAGCCTATGGGGCTAAAGCGAGCGTGAGGAGTGGCAAGTTAGCAGTTCGCAGTTCGCAGTTGGCAGAGGTCGTTCTTGAACTGCATACTGCCAACTGCTAACTGCAAACGCTTCACGCCACCAAGCTCCAAATCAACTTCGCCTCATCGGAGAATCCGGGGTAGCCGTTGGGTTCCATCCAGATCAGGGTTGCGCCGAGCTTGGAATAGAACCGGCAGGCGGCCACATTGGTGTCTTGGGTTTCGATCTCGATCGAGGGGATCTGGCGTTGCGCGGCCCCGTCGCGTACGGCTCCGATGATTTGCCTCCCGATGCCGCCCCTGCGAAAACATGCTTCGACGCGAATGTCGATGAGCATCGCCTGATCATCGGTCGGCAAGTAGAGGATCGCGCCTCCGACGAGGTCGTCCTCATGAAAGGCCACCCAGATGAGCAGGCGGTCGGCGCCGAGGCGGTCGGGGAGCGCTGTTGGTCGATCAACTTCGCTGAGATCGTAGTCCTTGACGAATGGCTCGACGGAGTCTTCGACGAAGCGCCCGATTTTGAGCGCAGGCAGACTCAGCCGAGTCTCCACGTCAAACGCAATGGAGATTTGCTCGTAGTCGGGCAGCACCTCAATCCCGCGGCGCTCGATGCGAATCACAGGCCAAGGCTACACCATCTGGTAAGACACCGATATGCGTCCGTTTCTCACGGCGGAGTCGAAAAACCTGATCCTTGCGAACTACGCGATCGATCCGGATCGACTGCGGCGATATGTTCCCGCCGGCGTGGAACTCGATGCGCACGATGGGCACACCTACGTTAGCTTGGTTGCATTTGAGTTCCTCAACACGCGGGTCCGGGGCCTGGCTTTTCCTGGGCATCGCGACTTTATCGAGGTCAACCTGCGATTCTACGTGCGGCGGGATGATCGGCGAGGCGTCGTCTTTATCAAAGAGATCGTGCCGCGACCGCTCGTCGCGTGGGTGGCGAGGACGGTGTACGGCGAGCCCTATGAGGTGTGGCGCCGCGAGGGCGGGGGGCAGGAATACCGTTGGTCGCGTCCCGACCGCTCGAACCGAGTTGCCGTCGACGGCCTGGGGAACCCCACGCTACCGGCTCCGGCTTCCCATGCGGAGTTCATCACGGAGCATTACTGGGGCTACACCCGGCGTTCAGAGACGCGGACCGACGAGTATCGTGTGGACCATCCGCAATGGCGGCACCGCTCGGTCGGTGGGTTCATGATCGAAGTTGATTTTGCGGACGTGTACGGGTCGGAATGGGGATTTCTGGGGAGCGAAGAGCCCGCGTCTGTGCTCTTTGCAGAAGGCTCAGAGGTGAGTGTGCATCGCGGGGCGCGTCTGCTGAATCCCGGAATCTGACGTCGTTTCAGCAACATTCCAGTTGCAACATCCGACATACTCCGCCCATGCTCGCTATCGCACTGCTCTTGGCCGTCGCGACGCCGATCCAGCTGGTCGGGGAGGACTACCAAGACCTCGCTCCGCTCGGCACCGCGATCGGCAAGCGCACCATTGTTGAGCTCGGCGAGGCCACGCACGGCGCGGCTGAGTTCTATCAACTCAAGCTCCGGCTCGTTCGCTATCTGCACGAGAAACGCGGCTTTAGTGTTCTCGCGATTGAGGCGGGCATGATGGAAACCGGGATGGCCGCTTTGCGCCGCAATGAACTCACCGACCGCGAGTGGATGGTGACGACCATGAGTGGCGGTATGCGGTGGCGCGAGATGCTGCCGCTGTTTGCTTATCTCAAGTCACGACCAAAGCTGCGCGTGATAGGCATCGACCCGCAGTTCTCAGCCACCGAGGTCCTGGATTACACGCACGACGCGGTGGCACCCTATCGCCCTAAACTGGCAGCTCAGATTCGTCAGCGTCTCGGCGAGCCGTATCAGTATCAAGCTCTGCACTCGACCGATGCGGCCGCGTATGCCCAGGCGGAAGCCGACTATGTTCGGTGGCTCGAGGCCGTTCAAGCCCAACTTGAGAAGATTCGTCCCGAACTGGCTGACGCCTCCAAGTTCGCGATCCTCCGCCGAGGATTTGCGGGGTTGCGGGTTTATTATCAGGGTGCGGCTGGCCAGACTCAGATCCAGCGGTTTCAAGCCCGCGACCGGGTCATGGCCGAGAACCTACTTGCTCAAATCGATAAGGACAGGGTCATCGTTTGGGCGCACAACGGCCACATCGGTCGGGGGATCGGCTTCAAGGTGGTCGGTGATCACCTGCGGCAGGCTCGGCCGAAGGATGTCTTTGGCCTTGGCCTCTTCGGACGAACGGGCGAATGGCGCGAGCATTGGTCGGGGCAGACCAAGCCATGGGAGTTCGCTCCGGACGGGATCGAAAACCGATTCCCATCCGGTCAATCGTGGTTCAGTACGACGACGGCCATGACCAAGATGATCACCGCTTACGAGCCCGAGAACGGCGGGCGCGTGACCTTCTATCCGAACCAGCGGTTCGACGGCCTGATCGTGGTCGACAAGCTCACGCCGACCAACCGACCTTAAACGCCTTGCTTGCGGATGCGCTTGGTGTCCTTCTTGGGCGTCAGTTTGCCGACCTGTTGCTCAGGCGCGTTGCCGCCCTCTGGCTTGGCCTTGAGCTTGTCGACGGCGGCTTTGATGTCTTTTTTCGAAGGGCGAGTCATAGTTCAGGATACTCTTCGCGCGCCCCGTCCGTTGCTAACCGCCCCCGCCGCCGCGCACGAAGGGGTTGGGCCGGAGCTCGATCTTCTTCACCGACTGCAGATACTCGACCATCTTGTCGGCGTCCTTGCCCGCAAGTTGACCGTGGAAGTGAAGGTTGAATCCGTGCGGTCCGCGGGCGTCGATCAGCTTAGGCTGGAGCGTGAGGAACGCCTTGACCGCTTCGAGTTGGCCCATCATCGCGGCGCAGAAGATGTCCATCCGAGCGCCGCGCTCGAGAAGGAACTCGACGATGTCGCGGCGACCCATGTGGCACGCGCCACCGAGTGCGGATTCCCAGTCGCCCGCGCCCCAATCGACAAAGCCATTGATGAGCCCCGGTTCAGCGTCAAGCATCTTCTTGACCTGCTCCAGATCGGAGTGGGCGAAGATGACGAAGTCTTGAACCATAAGGCGGCTGACGATCGGCTTGCTCCAGCTCGGCTTGAAGCCGGGCACGTTGGTGCGCTCGTACGGCCCCTCGACCGGTCCTTGGCTGGCGGTTTGGGCAAAGCTCAGGGTTGGGAGGGCCGCCATTCCGACCATCAAGGTTCGCCGTGAGATGTTTTCAGACATGGGCGATCTTAGCATGCGCGCCCAAGAATGTGAGGGAAAGCTGTCCCAAGTTTGATGGACATTCGGTATTTCTTGGCAAGAACGACTGCACAATAAAAAGTGATGCGAACTCGCTGGATCGTTTCTTCTCTTTGCTTGATGGTGGTCGGAGTGGTATCCGCTCAGGGGCCGATGGTGACCTCGTGGCGCTACTACCGGCCGAGTAACACCGGCATCCAAGGCGATTGGTGCGAAGCGATCCACATTCCGGGCGATGGCAATCCGTGGATCGGTGGCTACGACGCTTCGTTTGAGGAGGGTGGCATTGCCAAGTATCTGCGCGCTGAGGATCGCTGGGTCAACATTTCCAACGTTGACTATCCGGTCATTGGTCACCCCGAGCGGACGGGAACGGCGCGCGTATCCGACATCGATGTGGACGCGCAGGGTCGCATGTGGATGGCGACGGGCCGTGGCGGTCTGCTCTATGACCCTGCGATTGGGCCAACTTCGCTTCGACGGTTTGGTGATGACAACTCGCCGATTCCGGGCGGCTGGAATCGTGGTGTGGAGATCGCGCCGGACGGTACCGTGTGGTTCTCGTCCTACTCTACAGTTTGGGGCTTCGGAGGGCTGGCCCGCTATACACCCTCGTCCAACACCTGGTTGAACTTTCCAAGCCAGTACGGCGACGGACCGCTGTCTATTCAGCCCAAGCCCGGCGGCGGCTACTACGTGTACACGATGCTCGGGCCAGAGGTCGCACGACTCGACAGCACGACGATGCAGTGGTTTGTGTTTCCCGCCGCTGACAACAACCCAGCGACGCTGGTGCGGAACAACGCTACGGACGCGGCTGGCAACACATGGATGTATCGATACACCAACGCGACTCTCTTTGAGTCGCGCCTCGATCTCCGACGCCCGGATGGGACGTGGGTGAACGTGCCCAAAGCGCCCTTTGACAGTATCGCCAACTCAGCGGCCGCCATTCGCGCAACCTTGCCCGGCCAAGCGATCGTCGTGGACGGCGGCGGCACGGTGTACCGGTTCAATGGAAGTAGTTGGGTTTCATTGGGTATGCCTTATAACTCGGTCTACATGTACGACATTGCCGAAGATGCGATGGGCAATATCTGGACGACAGGAGCGGGCGGTGCTAGTCGCCGCGACGTGACCACGGGACTCTGGGAGCGCTTCCGCGTGACCAACACCAGCCAATACGACTTCTGGAACAACGACTTGTCGATTGATCCGGCGGGCAACGTTTATGCGTGCGCAAATGCGGGCCCTGGCTTCGGCGGGATGGTGAAGTTTGACGGAGTGCGCTGGACCGGCATCAACAACTCCCACTATGGCAAGGGCATCGACTGGCCGTTCCCGACGGACAATAGCCAGTCCGTGCTCGGGCTGGCTGGCGGCAAGTTTGTGGTCAATCCGATGTACGACGCTGTGCACGAGTATGACGGCACCCAGTGGAACGACTGGGGCGGTACGTCGACCATCAAGGGGTTTGCTAAGGACTCCCTCAACCGAGTATGGGCACTCGGCGAGTACTTCGACCTCAAGGTGCGGATAGGTCAGTCCTGGAATTCGATCGGTATCACGGCTTGGGGCAATAAGATCCAGAATGACCCTAGCCGTGCCGGAACGGTCTACGCAGCCACCGGCCACGAGGTTAAGCGCGCCGACGCAACCGGAACCCTCTTCGCTCGGACCATCGAGGATTTCCCTGAACTGAATCCACAGAGTGATACCTTCAGCGGGCTCGCCGCGGGAAGGAACGGGATCGTCTGGATTGGCTGCACCGTCGCCTTTGGTGCTGGCGGGTCGGGCGGAGCGCTCATTCGGCTCAACTGTAATGACGGAACCTATACGATGATGCGCTACGATCAAGGCTGGCCGTTCCCGGGTCAATACGTCCAGCCCTTGGCGGTGGCCCCAGATGGTCGCGTCTGGATGCAATACGATTCGGACTACTTGGTCGCCAAGCGTGGATTGTGCTCGTGGGATGGAAGGTTTTCCTCGAACTTCCCGGCCCCGCCGAATGGTGAGATGCAATGGGGCGGACTTCCGCACGCGGGAATCACGGATATGGAGGTCAAGCGGGTTCCGTTTGGCTACGAGTTGTGGATGGCGTGCGCGAGTCGTGGCATCGCAGTGTTGCGCGTCCGAACGTTGCTGACGAGCGGGGGCTGAGGGCTAGGTAACCTCGCTCAATGCTTGCTGCGCTTGCCGTATTCTCGGTCGCCGGATTGCCGATTCGTCCGCCAGCGGTGCCCCTGGTCACCCATAGTCCTTACATCTCCGCCTGGAGCATGGCCGACCGACTCACCGATCGCTGGCCGAGTCATTGGACCGGTGGCAACAATGCGATGATGGGGCTTATTCGGATTGACGGCAAGCCCTTTCGTTGGATGGGGCCTAATCCCGGCGTTGCCGGGGCCGAGGCTCCTCCCGTCCTCGAGCAGACTCGTCTGGAAGTCACGGCGACGCGTTCCATTTACACGTTTCAGGGGGGCGGGGTCGAGTTCCGCGCGGAGTTTTGCTCCCCGTTGATGGCCGATGATCTCGAAGTCCTTGCCCGTCCGGTGACGTACCTGCATCTGTCTCAGCGGTCGCTTGACGGTCGCGCGCATCGTGTTGAGGCGTACGTAGACTGGTCCGGTGAATGGGTGGTTGAGAACGCATCGTCGAGGGTGACGGCCGGGCGTCATCGCGTTGCGGGCCGCGAGACTCTGTCCTTGCGGTCAGCCGACAGTAAACCCCTATCGCGAAGTGGCGACTGGACTCGGCTTGACTGGGGTTCGCTCGTGGTTGCGGGAGGTGATGATGGCTGGATCGGCGGTCACCATGACGTGCGCACAGCGTTTGTCAACGGATCCTCACCGTTGTCCGATGATGTGAACTTCCCGCGGGCGGCCAACGACAACTGGCCAGTGATCGCGCTGACCGCTCAGTTGGAGGAACCCGCGACCTTCGCGATTGGCATCGACGAAGGCTTTGCTCTGGAGTGGCTGCGAAGGCCGCTGAGACCCTACTGGAATCGTGACGAGCGTGGTTTTTCGGCGATGTTTACGGAGGCGCTGACGTCGGCGGACGAAGTTAGAAAGAAGGCGGCAGAGTTTGACGCCAAGATCGAAGCGATGCTCACGAAGAGCGGTGGGGCTGAATACGCGGCGATCGGTATCCTTGCCTACCGACAGTGTATTGCGGGTCATGGGTTGGTCCAGGATATCGATGGCGACGTGCTGATGTTCTCGAAGGAGAACACGAGCAATGGATGCATGGGCACGGTTGACGTCACATTTCCGGCGGCGCCATTTTTTCTTCTCTTCAGCCCAGAACTGCTGAAGGCCCAAGTTCGCCCGATTCTCGAATATGCGAGCATGCCCCGCTGGAAGTTTCCTTTTGCGCCCCACGATGTCGGCACGTATCCGCTCGGCAACGGCCAGGTTTACGGAGGCGGCGAGCGAGACGAGACTAATCAGATGCCGGTTGAAGAGTCGGCGAACATGCTCCTGATGATCGCCGCCATCGGCCGAACGGACCCCGCGTTCGCCAAGCCGTTTATGGGAACCTTGGCCAAGTGGGCGGGTTACCTCCGCAAGGAAGGTCTTGATCCGGGTGAACAGCTCTGTACGGACGACTTCACGGGTCACCTTGCCCGCAATGCCAATCTCAGCATCAAGGCGATCCTTGCGCTTCGCGCGTATGCCGAAATCTGTGACCAGACTCAGGTTTCAAATCCTGGTGACGCCGCTTTGGCCAAGCAGTGGGCGGGCGAATGGCTCAAGCTTGCCGGAGGAGCACCGATGACACGGTTGGCGTTTGATCGTCCCAACACGTGGAGCCAGAAATACAATCTCTACTGGGATAGGTTGCTGGGCTACGATCTGTTTCCCGATGCGATTATCGAGAGCGAACTTAAGGGTTACGCTGAGCGAGCGGGCACTTTCGGCTTCCCGCTCGACAATCGCGCGAACTTCACGAAGACCGACTGGCTCGTTTGGTCGGCTTCGTTGGCCCCGACCCAAGCTCAGTTTTACGCGTTGATCCGTCCCCTTGCGAAGTTTCTGAATGAAACCCCGAGCCGGGTGCCATTTACGGATTGGTACGACGTCAGCACGGGACAGACCCAAGGCATGCACAGCCGAACGGTCATCGGCGGCGTGTTTGCGAGGGCGCTCCTCGATCGAGGTTTGGCCAAGGAGTAGCGTCCGAAGTCTGCGTCGGCTGTTTCGAGGCTGTTGTTAAGCGCTGGGAAAAGCAAACCGGCGACCTCGTGGTCGTCGTTTACTCCACCAGCGTCCACTTCTCGCGTTTCGCACGATCCCAATCGGATTTGAAGCTCCACCAGTTACGGAGCTTTTGGCCCTTGTGGGTGAGTTCGTGTCCGAGGCCGGGAATGGCCTGCATCCAATAGATGCGCCACTTGATGGGGTCACGATCCCAGCGATCGGCATTCATGCGCTGGGTCTTGCCGATCTTATCGGGATGCCAGTCTTCGATGTCGGTTTCCACATAACGCGGGTTGGCCCAGTCGTAGTCACGTTCACTATTGGGAGCGTAGTGCGTCCAGCCGCAGCGGGCGGGGTTGGTTACGATCTTGTGGCTGTAGTCGCTTCCCACAAACTTGCCCCAGAACAGCAACTCATTCCACTTCTCGGGCGGGGTGGTTTCGCGGCCGTCCACATGGTTGAGCAAGTGCTCGAACTGGTGCATGTGGTTCTCCAGCATCTCGCCAAGGCCGCGACCGTAGTTGTAGTGATACACCGTGTAGGTGCGCTTGAAGACCGGGAGGTCGTTGGGGTCGCGATCCGAGTTGCTGATGTCGCCCGTCGGGCTGGCCATGTTCGACTCCCAGAGGCCGTTATTGCCGTGATAGCCCCACATCCAAACTTCCTGGACGCCCTTCTCCTCGACCCACTTCCGGGCGTCGGCGCGCTTCATGATCGCGTTGTAATCGGGAAGAGGTGGGTTGTTGCCGACCTTGGGCCGGGTCGGAATGGCCTCCTTGAACTCGATCTCGCCTACCACTTCGTAGCGGAGCGCGGGCGGGCTGGGGAGTTTGTATCCCCGGAAGCGCGAGCCATCTTCGAGCGCCTTGCAGGCCTCTCGCGTTAAGCGTGTGGTTTTGGCTTTGAGATCGGCGTAGCTACCGTCGACGTCACAGGTGGCCCTGCGGTCCATCTGGTCGCCGTCAACCGGGTAGTAGCCCACGACGAGCACCTTGATCGTTGCGGTCTGGGCGAGCGTGAGGCTAAGCAATGCGGCGGCCAACATGCCAAGAGCATATCACGCCCTGGTTCTCGATTCGTGCTGGTAGTCACGGAGGGCGGTGGCTCGGCTCCAGATTGCCGCCACTCCCGTGCAGGCCAATCCGCCGATCGCGATCGAGGCGCGCTCGCCGGTGAACCGGGCGACGGTGCCCGCTTCATAGTCGCCAAGGCGAGGTCCCCTGATAAAGAAAAGGGAAGAAATCGAGGTCATTCGGCCCCGCATTGCGTCGGGCGTGGCGAGCTGGCGGATCGTTTGGCGCATAACCGTGCTGACCATGTCTGCAGCTCCGGTTACCGCGAGGCAGAGTGCGGCAACCGCCAGCGTCGGGCTGAAGGCAAGGCCCACCGTCGCGATGCCGTACACGCCGACCATGGCGACCACCCAACGGCCTTGGTGGTTGATGGTGGGTCGGTACGCAAGCACGCCCGCGGCGATGAAGGCACCTATTGCCGCCGAAGCCGCGAGCATGCCGTAGCCTTTCGAGTCGAGATTGAGCATCTTGGAGAGGGCAGGTAGTAGGGCGTCGGCGGTTGAGAACAGCGTCGCCCAGAAGTCGATCCACATGGCGTGGCGGATGAGTGGGGTTCTGTTGACAAATCGCCAACCGTCGCCGATTTGGCGGAAGACGTCGCGGACAGATTTTGGTTTCTCGGTGTCGCCACCGGCGGGAGGGGTTGGTGGCAAACGCCAAACCGCATAAATCACCGCGAGAAAGCTCGCCGCGTTGAGCGCGTAGCAGGCGGTCAACCCCCAAGGACCGGCGGCGATGAGGAAGCCAGCGGCCACGGGGCCGATCACATCGCTCATTCGCCACGCGATGCCATTGACGCTGGCGGCGTTAGGGAAGTGCTCAGCGGGCACGAGGCTGACGACGAGCGATTGCCTCGCGGGGCCGTCGAAGGCGACGGCAATGAACGAGATGGCGACGATTGCGAAAATGATGTTGGTGGTCGTTGAGCCGTTCCATTCGGTTAGGGCGAGCACGAGCGAGCAAAAGGCGAGGGCTGATTGGGTGACGAGCATCACGCGCCGCCGGTCGGCTTGGTCGGCGAGTACGCCACCGAAGAGGGTGAAGATCAAGAGGGGGACGACACGCACCAGCCCCAGTAATCCTACGGCGTACGAACTGTTCGTGAGGAGATAGACGTGATAGGCGAGCGCGGCCGTCTGGACCTGGGTGCCCGTGTTGGATAGGAAATTGCCAGCGAGATACCTGCGGTAGTTCGGATATCGGAGCGCAGGGAGTCTAGACAACGGCCTCGTATTTTAACCCGACAAACTCGGGAATTCGCCATTCCCAGCACAATTGCGGGTAATGATTCGATAAAACCCCTGTATACTGGACGTTGAGGAGTGGATTTATGAAGCGCTTAATTCTTTTGGCTCTCGCCGTCACCCCGGTGACGTCGTTGGCCGTGCTGTTTGATTTCAACAACGCCACGTCCGGCAATTACCCGCAGGTCTCGCAAACGGTGAATGGCCTTACGGCCACCGCTAGTGGCGTGAACTCAACCCTGACGGTCATGAACTGGCAGGGCTCGCCAGTGATTGCGGGTGGTGTCAGCGGCAACTGGGCGCCTGTCCGCGTGGACTTTAGCCAGAACGTGTTCTCGGTGAGCGCCCTCTTTGGCGACAACGGGATTGACGACGATGACTTCGTCGTTCTGTCGGCCTACGATGCCAGCAACAACCTGGTCGACCAGCAGTCGTTCTACTACAACTTCACTTCCGGTTGGGCATCGCTCACCGTGACGGGCAACAACATTGCTTACGTCGTCGGTTCGACGACCGCTCTGGGTGGTCAGTTCAACCAGGGCCTTCCAAACTCGGTGGTCTGGGACAACTTTGAAGTCCAGGCCGTTCCTGAGCCGGCAACCATGGCCGTGCTCGGTCTTGGCGTTGCCGCGCTCGCTCGACGCCGACGCAAGTAAGTCTGAGGAGCCTTACTTGTAAAGACGGGCCCGGTCGATATCGACCAGGCCCGTTCTCCTTTCAACGAGGACACTGTCCTTGCTTGCTATCCGCCGATGCGGTTCGGATCTTCGCGCTTGGGTTGAGCTTCGTCACCCTTGCGGTTCTCATCCACCACCTTCGCGGTGAGGAACAGGACGATCTCGCTTCGTCGCTTGTTTTTCTCGGATCGCGAGAACAGCTTGCCGATGATCGGCAGATCCTTCAAGATCGGGATTCCGCTGTTGCTGATCGTGTCCGAGTCTTGGATGAGACCGCCAATGGCGATCGTCTCGCCGCTCTTGATGCTCATCGTGCTCTGAGCAACGCGCAGACTGGTCTGCGGGAGGTTGCCTCCGCCGGGAACGGCGGTGAAGCCGGTGAGCGTGCTCACAACCGGGCGAAGATCGAGAGTAATGCTTCCATCACCACCCACTCGAGGCAGAATCGCCAGGCGGACGCCGACCGGCAGCACCTTCGAGGTGATGGTCGTTCCGTTCTGCGAAGCTTGGATGCTCTCAATGTAGCGAATGATGTCGCCCACGAAGATCTCGCTCTGACGCCCATCCACACCCATGAGATTGGGCCGGGCGATCAGGTTCGTGTCGTTGGCGAGTTGGTCAAGGGTGCCGAGGACATTCGCAAGCGCTCCGCCAGCAAAGCCGAGGGTGCCGCTAAAAGTGCCCGGAGTTGCGGCCGTATCACCGCGACCCTGGTTCACTCGGATTGTCTGAACGGTTCCGCCCGTGAGGATGTTCCAGTCAAGGCCGACGCGCTGGGCATCTTCCTTGCGGAGATCCATGACGCGGAGTTCGATCGCCACCTGCTTCGGTGCCGTGTCGATCGTGTTGAGGTACTTCATGGCCTCGTCGATCTTCGACTTGCTACCGCGCAGCATGATCTTCATCGGGAACGCGAACTGCTCGAACTTGCGGAAGGGAAGCGCGATACCCGCAACTTCGCCCTTGTCGGGCTCGAGGAGTTCACCGGTGTTGCCACCGCCTTGACCACCCTGCTGGCCCGCACCGCCGGCGCCGTTCACGCCGCCGCCCTGCGAGTTAGGATCGTTCTTGAATTCAGCCGTCTGCTTCGATTGGCTCTGATCTTGGGCCAACGCAGGATTGCTCGCCGCGCCGGGCAGAATCGAGACCTGGAGGCCGGGGAACTGCGCAAGCAGATCCTCGCGAACGCCTCGCGGATCGAGGTGCTTCACCTGATAGAGCACATATTCTCCGTCGCCGCCGGCAACGGTGTCGAGCGCCTGAAGCGTGGCCAAAAGGTCAGCGACTTCATGAGCGCGACCGCGCATCGTCAGCGTCTGCTCGCCGATCGTTCGCTCCGGCGAAGCAATGACGTCAACGCTGCCGATCTTTGCCGAGTTCGGCGACGACTTGTCGTAACCCTTACCGGCAATGGTTTGCAGGAGTTGGATTGCCGACGTACCTCGCGGGGTGTAAACCTCGCGAATGATCGCGCTGGAGGTGGGCACTTCGATGCCGAGTGCGTCACAAATCTGCGCATCGACCTGCTTGACCGTTCGCTCCAGAATATCAAGCTGCGACTTCGGACCGATGAGCACGATATACGCGTCTTTGGCATTCTTGTCGCCGGTCTTCTGCTCGACCGTGGTCGCTTCGCCTGCCGCACTACCCGACTTCGCGTCGCCAGACGCAGCCCCAACGGCTGTCTTCTGTTCGACACTAATCTCCTCGGAAGGCAGGACGAGCTCGAAGCTACCGCGAGCGCCGTCCATCGGGACAACTTTCATCACGGACGCCTTGATCTGCGTTCCCTCGCCTGAGTAGATGGGCACAACGCGGGTTTCCGCGCCATCCTCAACCTTGGGGAAGCTCTTGAGTCGTTCGGCGCTGGCGGCAACGACATAGGTCGAACCGCTCTTGGCATACTTCACGCCGGCCAGGGTGGTGACGAGGTTAAGAGCCTCTTCAACTGAAACGTTGGTCAGTGAGACCGTCAGCGTGCCTTTCACTTCGGGCGACGTGACGATATTGACTCCGGCCTGCATGGCGAGGGCCTTGAGGATCTGCACGACATCGGCGTTGACCATGTCGAGCGTGACCGTTCGGGACCCCCTCTGCGGGGTCGAGTTTGGCGTGATGACCGGTTGATGTATCCGCTCCGGCTTCGGAGCGGCCTTGGTGTTGACGGTCTTCACTTCGGTCTTGGCAGCGGGTTTCTTGGTGGCATAGGGATCACCATCAAGGAGCGACGCTACGGTGGCCTTGACGGGAAGCTCGATGCTTCCGATCTTCAGCTCAGAGTTCGTCTTTGGGGCCGGTTGAGCCAGGGCGGTTGCCGCGGCGCCAACTCGGATTGTCCAGCCTTTGTCGGATTTGTCAACTCGCACACCGGCTTCGGGATCGCTCATCCGAAGATGAACGCGCACCGTTGGCGGCTTGGCGCTGAACCATGCGGTTTGCACATAGTTGACGCCTGCGGAGTTGACCGTCTCCTTCTTGGCCTTGCCCATGAGGTGAGCCGAGAATTCCAGCATGTAAGACTTTCCGCCCATAACGCGGATCATCTTGGGCTGCGTCAGGTTCTCGCCCGAAACCTCGACTTTCAGTCCGTTGCTTTCCTTCGTCCATTGGACGTCGGTCAGCTTGCCTTGGGCAGTCGCCATGGCCGCAAGCACCATTAGCGAACTGCCGAGTAAAGCTCTATTCATTGCTTGTCCTCGTTCTTATCATTGCTGGGATTCCCACCCACTCGGAAGGTCTTCGTCTTGCCACGATGGCTCACGGTGACCTGACCTTTCGAAACCGAAATCACCCGGCTGTCGCCGTCGATCGCGCTACCCTCAGAGACCAGCTTCTGCTTTCCAGAAGCATCTTTGAGGAGCACGAAGGAACGGTTTCCAACCATGGTTCCCGCTACAGTGTACGGGAAGTCTTCAATACTAGGGAGTTTTCCACCTGAAATTTCTGCGGTGTTTCCAACGCTAGGTAGAACTCCGCCCCCGATTGGCATCGGCGCGAAGCCCGATCCGCCCATTCCCTTCATCGGAGGAGGGGTCGGTCGAGGCTTGGGTGCAGCCACCGTTGGTTGGGTGGGCACGGCCTTCAAGTTAATGTCCCAAGATGTCCCGTCGAAGGGGTCGCGCGGATTGAGTCGCGCAGCTGCGATCAGCGCCGGATCAACGACATTGTCGGACTCGGCCGTTCCTTCTGCGTGAGCGTCGCCTTCTGACGGAGCTTCCTGAGTAGGCTTCTCGGTCGTCGCTTCGGTGGCTTCAGGCTTCTTGGCCGAAACCTGCTCGGTGGGCGCATCGCTGGCGCCGCCCTTTGCGAACTGAAACGCGCCGACTCCGATGATGACCACAAACAGTCCGCCGAGAATCGCGATCTTCTTCTTTTCGTCCATCAGTTGCTCTCCAGCTTGTTTCGGCCACTGAGATTGATGGTCTTCTCCTTGGGAGCTTCTTCTTCGGAAGCCTTCGGAGTTGAACCATCGGCCGGGAACAGGTAGCTACGCAGTTCGATCGTGCAGTCCAGCATCGGTTTGCCGCCTAAATTGCGGTGGTCGACTTTGGGCTGCAGCGAGACGGTGCGCGCGGCCACGATCTTGGGGAACGTGGTCAGACCGTTGATGAATTGCAGCACGGCCTTGTAGTTGCCGCGGCCCTTCACTTCGATGTCGAGTTCGTTGTAAGGCTTGCGGACCTTCTTGGTGCCACTCGTCTCATCCTTCACGCTGGCGGTTTTGACCGCCTGTCGCGGGATGGGACGGACGCCCGTGACCTGAATGCCGCACTGGGTGCCGAGGTTTTCGAGCTCCTTCAGGAGCGTTGGAACATAGACCATCTCGGCCACGCTCTGCTCAAGGTGGACCAGCTTGCCGCGGGTTTCGTTGAGCCGATCGATCGCGGCCTGAAGCTCGCGTTCGACTTCTTCCGCGTCTTTGGCCTCTGATCGAAGCCGCTCGACTTCGCTGGTCGCCTCGGTGTAGCTGTTGTACTGCATGTACGTGAGCCCCGAGCCGACGAGCAGAGTAACGGCGGTCAACACCATGAAGATTTTGGGATTAGGACCGGTTTTCACGCTGATGCACCCTCCTTCTTGGTTTCATTGCGTTCCTTCTCTTCGACGGTGCCTTCGAGTTCGCCCATGACTTCGAACTCAAGTTGGCTTCCTGTCGCAGCTGGCTTTTCCTGGGTGTACTTGAGCCCCACGTTCGCGAGGTCGTCAGATCCCTGCAGCCTCAAGATGAACTCACCGATGAGCTCTTGGCGCTTGCTCAGGCCAAAGAAGTTGACCGTCACAGGAGCTTTGGGATCGGTCTGCATGGCGCGTAGGCTGGTGAGCCAAGTTTCGGTCGGCGTATGAACGGCCAGATGATCAAGCACGCGGTTCCACCGGGTCGTCGTTTCTTGGGCGCCGGTCAGCGTGGTGACCCGCGGCGCCAGTTTGCTGTACTCCTGGTTGGTGGCCTCGACCTCATCGACGATTGGCTGAATCTCCTGCGCCTTGGCTCGGAGGTCGGAAGCTTCATTTTCTGCCGACTCCTTCATGATCAGCAATGAGCCGAAGGATAGCAAGGATAACGCACCGACGGTCGCGAACGACATGAAGAACAGCCGGGAGGCACGCTCGTTCTTCTTCGCGGCTAGGCGCTGGTCTTGAATGAGATTGATCAACGGCATGACATCACTTCCTAGGCGGCTCGGCTATGGGTGCGCATCGCAAGTCCTGATGCGACCGATAAATCGAGCCCATGGCCGGCCTCGCCAGGTCCGGCATACGAAAAGCGCGTGTTATCGAGTGCGCCCAGGCTGACGGTTGGGATACCGAGCTTGTGCGCGAAATAGTCGGCCAATCCCGGCATCTTGGCAGCACCACCGGAGAGCACAACGGCATCAACCGTCTTGCCTCCAGCGCCTTCCTGAGCTTGAGATTGGAAGTAGTTCAGCGAGCGTCGAACTTCGCGAATCAGATCATCGACGAGTGGCTGAACAACGCGGAGCGGAGGATTTTCCTTCGGGGCTTCGCTGCCCGTGAGTTCTCCGAGGTCAAGCTGCGCCTTGCCCGATTCGGCATCTTCTTCGGTAAGTCGGAAGTAGTTCTTGAGCGCGTCGGTCCACGTCTTGCCACCTTGAGACAACGAGCGAGCCATGGCAAAATGCCCGTCTGCAATGACGCTCATGTTCGTCGTTGAGCCGCCGATGTCGACGATCGCGACCGTCTTGCCCTCATAAGCGTTCGACGCATCGCTTTCCAGAAGGCAGCGGTATGCCGCGAAGGCCTCGACGTCAACGACTTCCACTTCAAGACCCGCGTTTTCGCAGGCTTTGATTCTCGTCTCGACGATTTCCTTTGGAGCCGCGACGATCAGCACGTCCATCTGATTCTCGTCAGCCTCACCTACGATCTCAAACTCGATGTAGCTGTCCTCAACTGAACTTGGCACGTACCGCCCGGCTTCGTATCGAATCGACTTGCGAAGCGTGGCTTCCGGCATCTTGGGGATTCGGACGGTGCGGACCACAACGGACCCGCCTGAGACGGCAATGCAGGCCGCGTTCGCCGTGATGTGCGACTCGCGCATCACTTGCTTGATTGCGGCTCCGACGGCCATCGGATCGATGACAACCCCTTCCTTGATCGAATCGTCGGGAGTTCGAACCCAGCCAACTCGGCTGATCTTCCATCCCTGACCGGCCCGATCAATCTGGACGGCCTTGATCGCGTGGTGGCCAATATCCAGGCCGACGTAGCTCGCCTTCTTAAACGGATTGACACCCATGGTTATGCGGCCTCCTTCTGAAACTTCTGTTGCGTGAGCCACTCGTCGAGGGCCTGCTTGCTAAATCGCCAACGGCCATCAACGAGGAATCCGGGCACCGTCCCTTCGCCCGCCATTGCTTCCAGCGCGGATGGGGTGATGCGAAGGAAGTTCGCCGCTTCCCGAGAAGTCAACAGCGTATGTTGATTGGCGGCGACGGCGCGGAACAGCGAACTCAACTGTTCGGGGGTTAGAAACATCTCGAGCCGGACGGTCGTGCCGCTGGTCGAGCTCTCAAAGGTCGGTTCGTCGATCATCTTCTGCTCCTCTTCGAAGCTTGGAAACGTCTCGGGATGACTGGGCGCGGCCACGAGGGCCGGTTCGTCCCAGTTCGCCGGGATATCGGTGGCGGCCATCGGCGTCGGCGCCTGGCTCGCTTTGCGGATCGCATCGGCCAAGTTCATGCTGCCTTCCCTGGGGCCACATCTTCGGCACCGGAGTATTCGCAGAGCACATCGTGCATCAAGTAGCCATCAATCATCTTCGCCTTCTTGACCATGCCCACGAGAAGAGCATTGTCAGCGACTTGGCAGATCACACGCGGGTAGCCCTTGCTGAACTTGTGAATCTCGTGGAGCGCGTCCGGCGTGAACGGATTGGTCTCTCCTGTGAAGCCGGCAACTCGAAGTCGGTGCAGGATCATGGCGGCGACATCCGCGGAGTCGAGCGGTTGAAGCGAATGGCGGACAGCCATGCGCTGTTCCAGCGCCGGGACCTTAGCGATCTTCGGCTTGAGCTCCTTCTGACCCAGCAGAAGAAGGCTCAGGAGGAACTGGTCGTTCATCTGACAGTTCAGCAACAGTCGCAGTTCTTCGAGGGTGTTCGCGGACCGAATGAGGTGCGCTTCGTCAACCACCACCACCACACGCTGTCCGCGCTCGTAGTAGTGGACCAGCGTGTTATGGAGCTCCTGAACGAGCACCTGTCGATTGCGCGACACGACATGAACGTCCAACTGGCTCAGAATCTCCTGCAGAATCTGAACCGGCGTCAAAATCGGATTGACGATGAGCACCACGCGGAACCGAACCGGATCGAGCAGTTCGAGAAGCTTGCGGCTGATCGTCGTTTTGCCGAGGCCGATGTCGCCACTCAGCATGGCCGCACCCTTGTTTCGCGTGATCGCGTAGTGCAGCATCATAAGCGCATCCTCGTGGGAGCGGCTCATGAATAGGAAGCGCGGATCAGGCGTCAAGCTGAATGGCGGTTCGTTTAGTCCCCAATAGGCCTCGTGCATAGCGGTGTATTTCCTCTGGGCCTTGCCCTGTTAGTTTTTCGGGTGATCTGTCTCAAAACCTCAGGGATTTCTCCACGGTTTGGCAACAATCAGCCCGAAACCTCTATGCCATGACCAAGGTTGGTCAGGCTAGGGGGTTTTGCGAGGGTGGCGCGAGGACACGCTATTCAGCTCAAGGCGGACTTGCTCAGGACATCTCCGGCATCGCTGAGTTGGTAAACCAGCGGCTGACCGGTGGGCAGTTCGACCTTCATGATCGCGTCGCCATCGAGCTGGTCCAGTTCCATGACGATGGAACGGTTGGAGTTGCCGTGAGCGACAACGAGAACGTTACGCCCCTTACGGATATCGCCCATGATGCAACGATCGAAGAAGGGAAGGGTGCGCGCCGCCGTGTCCTTGAGCGATTCGCCGTTCGGAGGTGCGATGTCGAAGCTGCGGCGCCAGATATGAACCTGGGCTTCGCCGTGACGGGCGACGGTGTCGGCCTTGTCAAGCCCTTGCAGATCACCGTACATGCGCTCGTTCAACGCCGCGTCACGAATGACCGGTAGCGGCTTGCCGGTGGTTTCGAGGATGAGATCCAGAGTGTGCTGCGCTCGTCGGAGAGCACTGGTATACGCCACATCGAAGCTCAAGTCGCGGATGAGTTCGCCCGCGCGACGAGCTTCTTCTTCGCCCTGAGCCGATAGCGGAACATCGACCCAGCCCGTAAAGCGGTTCTGAAGGTTCCAAATCGACTGACCGTGGCGGATGAGGACGAGCGTAGGCATCAGCTAGGAGGATACCAGCGACTGCCCTGGCTTCAAGCGCCACCCGTTCACGACCGCATCCAGCGACATCCGCCCGCGACCCTCCGGTTGGACTTCGAGCAGTTTGAGGCTGCCCTGCGCGAAGGCGAGTTCATCGTTCCCTAGATACTCGCCAGGAATGCCCGATCGCTCGCCGATTCGGGCGCGGGTGATCTTAAGGCGGCCGTAGTCGGTTTCGATGAACGCGCTGGGGGATGGCGTGACGCCTCGGAAACGGTCATAGGATGCACGGGCAGGATTCGTGATCTCAAGCCGGCCATCTTCCCGCGTGAGCTTGGCAGCGTGCGTGGCAAGGGCGTTGTCTTGCGCGACGCACGGATAGTCCCCCTTGACGATTTGAGGCATCCAATCCGACGCGAGTTCAGCCGCGAGGGTGGCTAGGCGCTCCTGCAACTCACCGTAAGTTTCATCGGGGCCGATGGGCGTCTGGGCGACAGCGATCAAGTCGCCGGTATCCATCCCGCGATCCATCTGCATCAGCGTGACGCCGGTTTCAGCCTCTCCATCGATGAGGCATCGCTGGATGGGAGCAGCCCCACGGTACTTCGGCAAGATCGAGCCGTGGAGATTGACTGCGCCGCGAGGCGCGAGGGTAAGCACTGCTTCATTCAAGATGTGGCCGTACGCCGCAACCAGCAGCACATCGGGCTCAAGCGCGCGCAACGCGTCGAGAAACTCCTCCCCGCGCGGGCGTTCGGGAGCGAGCGTCGGAAGGTCGTGGTCGAGCGCGTACTGCCGAACTGGCGACGGCGTCAGCTTCATTCCGCGACCGGTCGGGCGGTCGGGTTGGCTGACGACCATCACGACGTGCTTGGCCATCGCGGCGAGGGCGGGAACTGCAAACGACGCGGTGCCGAAGTAGACCAGCCTCATTCGGCGTCGGCGTCTTGCTCGCCGGGCATCGCCCAGTGGAGCGTGGCCACGTCAACCTTATCAATGAAGAGGACGCCGTTGAGGTGGTCGACTTCGTGTTGCAGGACGCGAGCGGGCATGCCTTCGAGTTCGAGCGTGATCTCGCGGCCGCGACGATCGAGACAGTCAACCTCGACAAACTTAGCGCGGGCGACCGACCCGTAGAGCCCGGGAAGGCTCAGGCACCCCTCGGTACCGACAACCTCGCCCTCCATCTTTGTGATGACCGGGTTGATGAGCGCCATAGGGCGGTAGTCCATCGGCGCAATCACGATGATGCGCTGATCAATACCCAGCTGAGGCGCGGCAAGGCCCACGCCATTCGCTTTGCGCATGATCCTCAGCATATCATCCAGCAAGAGCTGAGTCTTCTTGGTGATCTTGGTGACTTCAGGCGCGACCTTGCGGAGGGCCGGATGGGGCACCTTGACGATGGGATGATCCGCATCGTGGATCCATAGGGGCTTGTACTCCTCTGGGACGACGATCTGCATACTTACTTGAAGCGGTAAACGATTCGGCCCTTCGTGAGGTCGTACGGACTCATTTCGACCTTCACGCGGTCACCGGGGAGAATTCGGATGTAGTGCATGCGCATCTTGCCCGAGACGTGCGCAAGAATCTCCGTGCCGCCTTCGATTTGCACACGGAACTTGGCGCTCGGTAAGTTCTCAAGAACCACGCCATCGACTTCGATGCCGCGTTCCTTCTCGTCATTGGGGGCTTTTTTCTTGATGGGTCTTCGGGCCATGCGGTTTCCTTTACTCTTCTATTGTAGCTGGGATCGGCATTTCAGATTTCGGCTCTATGGGGTTTTGTGTGGGTTTGGGTTAATCTTGGTTTG
>CAZPHD010000022.1:37772-45569 GCA_964586225.1 uncultured Fimbriimonadaceae bacterium | reverse complement strand
CCAGTAGACCTTAGCGCTGCTAAAGGTTCGGGAAGACTTCCAAGTGTATTGCACCCACTCTTCGGTGCCCTTGTGCGGCCAGAAGTGCAGGAGTTGCCCAGGGTGGCGGTTGCTGGCCTCGATGGGTTTGCCGTCTTTGATGGCATTCAGCGTGGACGAGCCGCTTCGATAGCTTGAAGTCACGGTCGCGGTGCGCTCGGGTCCACCCGGGACGGGGGCCTTGGGCGCGTAGGGCAGCCACACCTCCATCGCACCGGGGGCGCGATTGTCCCACACATTGTAGGGAACCGCGCGAATCTTGACCCGCTTGTTCACGTTGAGGGGCTGATACAAGGAGCGTCGCCACTCCGGTTCCTCATAGACGTAAGCATCGCCTTCGAGGACGGTGGTTCCGCCGAACAGGTCTGCTTTGTGCTGGGGCACCAACTGAGCGTCGAGCGGCAGAATGACGGTATCGACGGGGACGCTATTGTCTACTTGTTCAAGGCAGTAAATCAGCGGCCCGCGCTGAACTGCGGCGGTCTCGGCGATGTCGCGAGCCTTGGGATGGGCAATCACGCGTTGCACCGCCAGGGGAATCTCCAACGTGACTTTGTCGCCCTTTGCCCAGTTGCGCCGGACGCTGACGTAGCCGTGCTCTATTGTGTTGGCGACGGCTTGGCCATTGACGGAGAGCTTTACTTCGCCCGCCCACGCGGGCACTCGAAACTTGAGCGAAAGCGGGGCGTTGAAGGGGGCGTTCGCGGTGAGTTCAACCCGGCCGTCCCAGGGGTAGTTGGTGGCGACGCTGAAGTCAGCGAGTTGACGGCCAATCGACGTCTTCACCCCGCCCGCCGCATAGAGGTTTATGTAGAGCGCATTGTTCGATCTCGCATAGAAGTACTGACCGATGGCGGCAAGTGTTCGAGTCACGTTCGGCGGGCAGCAAGAACACGCAAACCAGGGCACTCGGTGATGCTGGCCGCGGCTGGCGAGGGGGTTCGTGTAGAAGAAGGTGTCACCTTTCTGAGATACTCCCGACAAGAATCCGTTGTAGAGTGCTCGCTCGGCGGCATCCCAGTAGCGAGAGTCGCCGTGGAGCAGTCCCATGCGATGACCCCACATCGCCATCGCTACCGAAGCGCAGGTCTCCTGGTAGGCGGAATGCGTTGGCAGGTCGTAGTCGACCGTGAAGCCTTCGTTTGAACCCGACGGGCCTAAGCCACCGGTGACAAACACCCGCTTCTCAACGGTGTTGCGCCAGACGCGGTCGAGCATGGCAATCAGCGGGACGTCACCCGTGGTGTTCGCGTAGTCGGTTGCTCCTGACAAGAGATATGCAGCGCGGACGGCATGGCCCTTGATTTCGCGGTGATCGCGGAGCGGCATGTCGTCAAGCCAATACGTGCCGTCAAACCGATCCTTCGGCTGACGTCGCTCTTCGGCGAAGAACTTCTTGCCCCGGTTGTCAAGGAAGAACGCGGCAAGCCGGTAATACTCCTGGTTCCCGGTTGCGCGCCACAGCTTGATCAGGGCGAGTTCGATTTCGGGGTGGCCGGGATAACCCATGCGTTGCCCCGGTCCGTCGCCAAACATCTTGGTGAGCATGTTGGCGTTCTTGATGGCGACGTCGAGCAACGTTCGCTTGCCGGTGGCGTGGTAGTGGGCAACCGCCGCTTCGAACAGGTGACCCGAGCAGTACAGCTCGTGGTTATCGGCGAGGTTGGTGAACTTCTTGTCCGGCTCCATCAGCTGGTAGTAGCTGTTCAAATAGCCGTCGGGTTCTTGGGCTTTGGCGATGACGGCGATCATCTCGTCAACCTGCTTTTCAAGCCCGGGGTCGCGCTGTTGGGCCAGTGAGAAAGCAGCGCCTTCAATCACCTTGTAGACGTCGGAATCGTCAAAAATCAGCCCCTTGTGACCACCCTTCTCGCGCTTGCCCGCCCGGATGAGGTTCTCCATCCGTGGGGTTTCGTAGCACATCTTGATGGTGTGCGGGATGGTGACCGCTCGGTTCGTGTCTTGCCTCGGCCGCCAAAACTTATCCGTGACGGTTACGTCGGTGAAGGGCACTTCGCTGAGCCGGGCAAGCGGCATCTGAGCGGTCGTGGCGATGAAGAGCAGGGAAGTGAGCATCATGGTTGTCGTTTTAGGCGAAGAATCGTGAGCGAGTGCGGCATGAGTCGCAAGCTCGAGTTATTTCGAAGCGTGGTGGGCGGAATAGGCTTGGGCGTCAGGAGGTTCAGCCGCTCGAATGTGCTCGTGAGTGTGTCGTCGTTGGCTTGGAGTTCGGTGCCCGTGACCGCAAACGAGGTGCCGCCCTTCAGATTCAGCTTGATCTCTTGGGTCTGGCTGTCGGCGTTCACGAGCTTGAGGATTGTCTCCGTACCGCGTTGGCCGGCGACCGCGAACACCATCGGTCGGCTCGGCACACCCTCGTCATAAATAAGCTCGCCGTCTAGATAGGCGCGGATACGCTCGGGCGAATAATCGACTTCAACGTCGTACCAGTGGCCGGTTTCGATACGACCGGGCTTTTGGGCTCCGATGCGTGACTTGCCGCCGTCTACGGATCGCTCGATGGCATGGAGCGTGTTGCCCCAGCCACCCAGGTTCAGCCAGATGAAGTTGCGCGCGTCCTTGCGACCCACGGTAACGAGGAAGCCTTCATCGCCACTGATCTTGCGGGCCTTCAGTCTGACGCGGTAGCTCGTCCAGTTCGGGTCGCCGAAGAACATTCGCGCTCCCAGCGTGTTGCCGGTTTGGCGATAGACATCGCCGTCTTTCGTCCAGTTGCCGGATTCTGATCGGAGGTTTGAGCCGTGCGCCGTCACTCCGCCATGGATGACCTCAATGTCCTTAAACTCGGCGTTCGTGCCCCAGGTGCCCACACCCACGGCACCGGCTGGGAAGGGGAACCGTTTGGCCGGGCGGTTGTCGAGTTTGCTCTCCAAGATTCGCTCGGGGCGATGTTGGGCAAAGAGTGCTTGTACGTGAAACGATGGCGTTTCGACAACACGCAACCCATCAAAGTAGATCAGATCGGGATTCCACGCCTTACCCGCCGGGTGCGCAAGAAGCGGGGCGTAGGAGGACATGGTGACAACGTCGGCGTTGCGCTCCATACCGATCATAAAGGCAGCCTCGGCGAGGGCACCTCGAAGGTTACCGTTACCCACGCCCAGCGTCACCGCGTATTCGCCGACGTAGATTTTTGGCCCTTTGCGATCGTAACGGTCATATCGATCGGCGTGGTCGAGGAAGAAACCGGGATCGCTGTAGTAGTGCTCGTCGAGGATTTCGACCGGTGAGCGCTGGGGCGACCCTCCCCACACGTTCGCGATCGTCACGATTTCGGGATACTTCGCCTTGATGGCGCGATAGATCAGACCATAGCGTTCCTCGTAGGCGGGGCCGCCGTTTTCGTTGCCGATCTCGAGATACTTCAGGTTAAACGGTTTGGCGCTCCCGTGCTGGGCGCGCAACGCGCCCCACTTGCTCGTCACCGGGCCGTTGGCATACTCAATGGCGTCCAGCACGTCTTGCACGTACTCGTCCATCTTGTCCATGGGCACGACCTCGCGGTGCGACATCCCGCAGTTGGCGACGAACATCGGTTCGGCGTTCAGGTCGCGACACAACTGCAGATACTCATGGTAGCCAAGCCCGTTTGTGGATTGGTAGCGCCACAGGTTATAGATTGCGGCCCGGCTTCGCGGCGGACCGATCGTTTTCTTCCACCGATAAGCCGTCTCCATGGTCTCGCCTTCCACCCAGCAACCGCCGGGAAATCGAACGAAGCCGGGCTTTAGTTTCTTCAGCGTCTCGAAGATGTCACGGCGGAAGAGGCCGCTGACGGCGTCAGCAGGGAAGATTGAGACCCATTCGATCTCGGCTTTTGCCCCGGCCGGGAAGCTGAGCACGAGTCGGCCCTGGTCGGAGGTGGTGGTGGCCCGTAGCTCAAGGCGGTGCTCCTGCCAATTCTCTGAGATGCGTAGGGGCGATGCGGCGGTCAGGTTGGTGCGCCCATCTGAGAGATGAGCCGTGACGGGACTGCTCGCCAGGCCACGAATCCGCAAATGCAAGCGATAGACGTGTCCCTTGCGCACACCCATGCCCGCGAACCCGTTGTTTTCGAGCTTGGCTGGTCCGGTCGCGTTCAGAATCGCGCGCCGCCCCTCCACTCTGAACTCCCCGGCCGGAGCTCCCCAATGCTGAGACCCTTCCGTAAATCCCCGATTACGGACCATCTCCGCGTAGAGCCCGCCGTCTCCCGCCCAGTTGATCTCCTCGAAGAAGATGCCGTACATGCTTGGGCTTACCCGGTGCGTCGCTCGATTGAGATCAACCGTCAACGTGCTCCCCCTCGCCCCTTGGGGGAGAGGGGGTTGGGGGGTGAGGGGCGCGGTGGCCGCCAGAATCAGCAGACTCGTCAGCATCAATACTTGCGGTTCGGCAGCTCTGCCGCAGCCTGGGTCATGCCATACATCTTATCTTCGATGACGGTGCGCTTCGGCACCGTCTCGCCCTTGACGACCTTCACGATCGCGTCGAAGAGGTACGGACCGAGGAGCGGATTGCACTCCACCGTGCAGTTCAGCTTGCCCGCGACCATCGCCTCGAACGCCGCCTTCACGCCGTCGATCGACACGATGATGATGTCAACACCGGGCTTCATCCCGGCTTCTTCGATGGCTTGGATGGCACCCAGCGCCATGTCGTCGTTGTGGGCGTACAGGGCTTTGATTTCCTTGCCCGTTGGGCTCTTAAGGAGCGCTTCCATGACTTCCTTGCCCTTTGCGCGGGTGAAGTCACCCGTTTGGGAAAACACGATCTCCATGCCCGGGTGATTCGCGATGATGTTGCGGAAACCCTTTGCTCTGTCGTTCGCGGGGGCGCTGCCGGTGGTTCCCGTGAGTTCAGCGATTTTGGCGCTGCCCTTCATGTTCTCAACGAGCCACTCCGCCGCCATCTCGCCTTCCTTCACGAAGTCCGAGCCAATGAAGGTGACGTACAGATCGTCGGGCACTGCTGGGCGACGGTCACTCACGATCACCGGAATCCCCGCTTCCTTGGCTTCCTTGAGCACGGGCTCCCAGCCGGTTTCGACGACGGGGGCGAAGGCAATGACATCAACGCCTTGCGCAATGAACGACTTGATCGCCTTGATCTGGTTCTCCTGCTTCTGCTGGGCGTCGGCGAACTTCAGGTCGATGCCGCGCTTCTCGGCCTCGCTACGGATGCTCTCCGTATTCGCGGTTCGCCAGTCGCTCTCGGCTCCAATCTGCGAGAATCCGACGACGAGCTTCTTGTCGGACGTTGGCGTCGGCTTACTGCCCTCGCCCGAACCGGCCTGCGCCGAATCTCCACCACTACAACCTACGGCAATCATGGCGATCGCCCCCAAGATCATCAAACGCTTCATTGTGCTCACTCCTGTAGGGCGAAGTATAGCCGCCAAAAAGCGTGTGGCGGTCCGACCTGGACCGCCACCTTCACTGAGTAATTCGAAACGACGCTAGTTCTTACGACGTCGGCGAGCCAACGCCGCAAGGCCTAGTCCCATCACGGCCATCGTCGCTGGCTCGGGGACCACTTCAATCTGCCCACGAATCTCGCCGCCGGGGAACCTGCTCGTGTGGATGTTGATGTAATGCAAGCCAGCCTGAAGGTCCAACGCTTGCTGGGCGGTGAGCACACCGTTTCCAGAGAAGGTGCCCGACGTCGCGTTGTCGATTGTGAGGTGCAAGATCACCGGGCCATTCACACCGGGACCGGCGGGGCCATGGATGTGGGCCGCCGTGACCGGCGCGGTCAGGCCGCCGAATGTTCCTGTTAAGGTGATGTTCAGACCCGTCAGCGTGCCCGTGAATGATCCAAATCCCGGGGAGGCGTTCGGCGGAACTTCCTGCAGTCCGTCCATAGTGCCGAAAAAGTCGAGCGCGGGCGATAGCGCCACCACCATCAGTCCGGCGGCGAGCATGGATGTGCGTAGCGTGAGTGTTTTCATGAGTTCCTCCGATCGAGCGCACTCATGCGAGTGGACTCTCCCGCTGGTGGGAATGCGAGGTGCCCCATGAGGATTCCCGATTCGTCGCGTATCCTTAATGCATGGGGCAGAAAAAGCGGTCCGATGCACTGCATCTTATGATCGAGAGGTGTGCGGAGAACAGGGAGCTGATTGAGGTTCACGCCGAAGATCAAGCGGATGGGGTGTTCTATTGCGGTCGGATCATTGAGGTTAGCGAAGCTGGTTTTCGCCTGGAATTCGTGGACCCGCTGGGTGTTCCCGGCTCTAAGGGCGCTCTCGATGCGTGGTTCCGCTTCGACGAGATTGGCTTCATTCGTCGGGACACGCCCTATGTGCGCGGATTGGCGAAGTTGGCTACCGTGCATGAGAGGTTCGCGACGCTTCCCGAGGGTCGCTATCGCCGCAAGCCGAAGGGAATCAGGAAGCTCATGCGAAAGGCCGCGGAAGACGTGGCGGTAGTGACTCTGACCGTGGGTGGCAGCAGCTATAACCTGCTCGTCCATGACGCGGACGATGCTGGAGTATTCGGGGTCCACCTCGAAGATGACGGCACGTCTCTTGGCGAGTGGGCGGTTCGTTCTGACCACATCGAGCGGGCGCGCCGCGGCTCGTGGGAAGCGGCCGTCGAGTGGCTGTATCACGAGGCAGCGGCGAGTGGTCGTTGAATACGAGTCGGTGAAGCTACGCGGCCATTCTCGAACTGGATCTGAGAAACTCGGTCAACTCGCCAGCGGGCATCGGGCGCCCATAGTGGAAGCCCTGCGCATGCGAAACGCCCATCTGTGAGAGCATCTGGGCCTGCTCTCGCGACTCTACGCCTTCGGCGGTGACGTCCAGCCCAAGCGTTCGCGCCATGGCGGCGATCGCCTCGACAATGGCGTTGGCGCCTTCCTCCTCTTCCAGAATGCTGATGAAGCTGCGATCAACTTTCAAGGTGTCAATGGGGAACATTCGAAGGGTCGATAGGGAAGAGTATCCCGTGCCGAAGTCATCGAGGGCTAATGCCACGCCGAGCTTCTTGAGCCCCTGCAGCTTGAGGGCAACATCCTCGCCGTCATCTAGGAGAATCGACTCGGTGAGCTCAAGCTTAAGGCGCGAAGGTTCGAGCCCCGTGCTTTTGAGAGTTTGAGCCACGACTTCAACCACATCTTCGCGCTTCAACTGGCGTCCCGAGACGTTCACGTTGAGGACGAGGGGGGCTTGCGGGCGCGCTTGATTCCAGATTGCGGCGTGCTGGCAGGCCCGCTCAAGGACCCAGTTTCCGAGGGGCACGATAAGTCCTGTGTCTTCAGCAATCGGAATGAACTGGGCCGGCGAGATGGGCCCGCGCTCGGGATGTGTCCAGCGCGCCAAGGCTTCGACACCCGAGATCTCGCCCGTCCGCAAGTCGATGATAGGCTGAAACGCAACGTCAAGATCGCCCTGTTCCAGAGCCTTGCGGAGCGCCATCTCAAGTTCCAGACGCTCCATCACGTGCTCGTTCATTCGCTCATCGAACACCACAAACGAAGACTTGCCCGCGTTCTTGGCGCGATACATGGCGACGTCCGCGTGCTTTAGGAGGTCATGGGCTGAACACGACCCGTCGGGGCAAAGGGCTACACCAATGCTGGCTCCTGTAAAGACCTCGCTTGAGTTGAGGAAAATCGGTCGGCGGAGCGCCATGAGAATTCGCTCGGCGACCTCTTCGGCCTGGGCCACTGACGCGATGCTCGTCAGAATAACCGTGAACTCATCGCCACCCAAGCGCGCGACGGTGTCGCCACCGCGGATGCACTCTTCAATGC
>CAZPHD010000022.1:3629-37762 GCA_964586225.1 uncultured Fimbriimonadaceae bacterium | reverse complement strand
TGCCCAACATGGATGAGCAGTTGGTCCCCTTGATCATGTCCAAGGCTGTCGTTGATCAGTTTGAAGTTGTCAAGGTCAACGAAGAGGACGGCCGTCATTTCGCGGTCTCGGCGGGACTGGGCCAATGAGCGCCCAAGGCGGTCGAGGAAGAGCGTTCGGTTGGGAAGCCCCGTGAGTTTGTCGTGGAGTGCTTGATGCTCAACTTCGCGCGTACGCTCAGCAACAATGACTTCCAGATTCTCCTTTTGGTGACGGAGAAGCTCCTCACTAGCACGGAGTTCGGCGGTTCGTTCGGCAACAATGGTCTCGAGATTCTCGTTGTGCGCTCGAAGTCGCTCCTCGCTCGCTCTGAGTGCGCACGAACCGGCCTCGATGTGTTCGAGCATCGTGTTCACCTGATTCGCTAGGGAGGTGAGCTCGTCCGCTCCATCGAGCTGAATTCGGGTTCCCGTGGTTGCCGAGTCGACTGCGGCAACCTGCCGATGGAGCCAGCGCAACCGCCAGAGAATGAACCGCTCAATGATCGCCATCATCACGACCACGAGCAGCGCGGCAATACCTAAAACTTGGGCGACCGTCTTCTGGCCCACGACTTTTCCAAACGCCGTGATCTGCCGAGGGAAGAGCGTCTCCAGTTGAAGGAGGGGCTGCTGTAGCATGTCATGGACGACCGATGTGCCCTTGAGTTCAGTTGCATCGAGCGCTTTGACTTGCTGATGTGAGTCGTGAACCACGAGTCCGGTCTGTTCGGCGAGCTGTCCCTGATTCGTGAGGGCAACCGTGCGGAAGTGCACGGGGTGACGAGTCAGTCGCTGGAGCTCAAGTCGGAGTCGAGAATCCAATCGGCGGG
Source organism: uncultured Fimbriimonadaceae bacterium (assembly GCA_964586225.1). GTDB lineage: Bacteria > Armatimonadota > Fimbriimonadia > Fimbriimonadales > Fimbriimonadaceae > JANJUB01. The sequence goes on along the minus strand of CAZPHD010000022.1, from coordinate 36,912 downwards.
CAAAGATGATCCAGCCCCGAGGCGCACCCTCCGCCTTCGAAGGAAGTACGGGTCGAACCGAAACAAGAACAGGTTTTCCTTCGATCACGAGATAGCCAGCTTGCGTCCCGCCAGGTCTTAGCAGATTGCCAGAGATGAGTTGATTTCGAATCTCCTCTGCCGAAACGACAGCCCCATTCTCCAAGGGAACGGCAGTAGCCTGAAGAATCGTGCTCTCCGGGCTAAGGATTGCGATCAAGTCAACCTTGATGTCCATCAGGGACCCGACGTTGAGATTGGACTCAACGAAATTCGGATTCTGCGTGGCGACGAAGTCGTACGTATCGTCCCAGTTGGCCCAGTCAGCCGACTTGGTATGAAGGACGTGAATCGCGTTCTGGAACGCCTCGTGGATTCGCCCGACGTCATTAAACGCTCGATCATGCTCGATCTCCGTGTATCCACGTGCCGACGACTGCAAAGCAACAGTGGATATCGCCCAACCACCCAGGGCCAGACACACTCCTGCCGCAATCGTCAACCGCTTACGTAGCTTCATCCGCTCCGTCCACTCTCACGGCTCTTGTTCCACATTTGCAGCCCGATCTAACATCCAGATCCTGGCAAAACTACCGATATGTAGCCTATGCGAACGATTGCCGGAGCATTGCTGTTGGCGGTTAGCGGTTCCGCGGCGGCCCAACTCGGGAAACCGTTTGAGATCGAAGCCGAACTTACAGTTGCGCCTAAATACGTGTGGCGCGGCATCAACATCGTGAATGATTGGGTGATCCAACCCGGTGTTACGGTGTCACGCGGTGGATTCTCACTAGGGGTTTGGATGAATTTCGAACCCACGAACTGGAATCTGCCAAACTACAACCAGGCGCCGCGCGGTCGGGTGACCGAGATGGACGTTACGCTCGAATACTCGAAGTCTATCGGCGTTGCCGAGGCCTCCGTCGGCGTGGTGGACTACCAGTTTCCTGGCACGGGCGGGCGTCGGTATCAGGAATTCTTCGGTTCGGTCGGACTCTCCCACCTGTGGGGGTCACCGGAACTCCGTGTCTTCACGGGCTCACGCTCCGGCACCTACGCTACGGTCAGCGTGTCCCACGAACTCCCTGGCACCTACTTCGGCCAAGGCGGCATCGAGCTTGATGCTTCACTGAGCTTTGGCGATGCCCGCTCGAACAACTTCTACTACGGATCACGCAAGACGGCATTGTCGGACCTCGAGTTGACCGCATCAAAGTCGTTCGGCTTTGGCGATCGCCTAAGTCTCACCCCCGCCGTACACTTTGCGACCCTGCTAGACCGCAGCCTCAACGCGGGGCAACCCCGCCGCTCGAACCTGTGGTTCTCGATCAGCGTCGGCGCGAAGTTCTAGGTTCGAGGGAAGCCCGGTGCCGATAGGATGAGGTAAGCCTGCCCTTGGTGATAGCCAGGGTGGTAAGCCAGGCGCGCTAGAGCCCCGGTCCCGTCCACGATGGGCCCTAACGCGCTCTGGATCTGCTTGGCTCGGAGCTCAGGGCTCGTGTCATCGATCAGCGTGGTGGTCATTTCGCGGGCTTTCGCCAGCGCCCACTTCACTCTCTCCGGCGTGATTTCCGAATCCGAGAAGGGGAAGGGGTTGTCGTTCACCGAGCCATCGGTCGCCGCCCTTCGGACCTGCTCAAGGTCTCCCTCGACTGGCGTGCCGGTCAACTGCGAGCAAAACGAGACTTCCACACCCGCGACGTGAATCGCCATCTGGCCGAGACTCAGCGCATCGGGATGGAGTTTCCAATTGAGTTGCTCGGTCGTCTTGTCGAAGATCAAGTCATCGAACCGCTGTCGCACCAATCGCCAAGTCTCACCGAAGTCGCTCATGTTGGGGAAAGCATACCCATCTCTAGTGAGAACGCCGTTCTGATAATCATTATTATGATGTTTTACGATTTAGCGCAGTCCGAGTAGGTCACGGCGGGTGGTTCCCTGCGCTTTGGTGCCAATCACGCGGCCATCTTCTGCACGAATCGCAATGACTGAGGGGCGCGGAATGCCAACGCCATCAGGCCAAAGCGTGCTGAACTCGCCATGCTTTGAGCCCTCGCCCGGATGCTGGATTGCTAGGAACACCGTCGTGCCATCGGGAGTGAACTCGGGGCCGCACACCTCCGCCGCCGGGACCGAAGACATGAACATCTGTAAGCGGCCTCGGTTGGGCCCCTGGACGGGGACGGCGTAGAATCCGTCGTTGACCTTGAGCGTCTTGGACTGCCCGTCGGTGGCAATCCACAGGTTGCCTTTGGCGTCGAATGCGATGTTGTCGGGGCACGAGATCGGGCTGACCTTGGCCCGATCATAGCCCGCGAAGAACGTCGAGTCATCGGATGGGTCTCCGCACACCATGAACATCTCCCACGCGAAGGTGGTGGCGGTGTGGTCGTCTCCCGCTTCCGTGATCTCGATGATGTGGCCGTGCTTGTTTTCGGCCCGGGGGTTCATCTTGTCGGGGGTCGCCTTGCCTTCCTTGCCGCGGTCGGTGTTGTTCGTGCAAACCACATACACCTTCTTGTTGACCGGGTTGACCTCGATATCCTCGGGTCGATCCATCTTGGTCGCGCCAAGCAGGTCCGCCGCAACGCGCACGTCGATCATCACGTCGCCCTGGTGGGCAAAGCCGTTCTCGGCAGTCAGCGGGCCACTACCTTGCTTGAGGGGACGCCATTCGCCGGTGCCGTCCTCGTTGAAGACGGCCACGGAGAGCATTCCTTGATCAACGAGGTCGCGATTGGCCTCGCGGTTGTTCGGCTGATAGGGTCGGTCGCACACGAACTTGTACACGTATTCGAATCGGGCGTCGTCGCCGGAGTACATGACGACCCGGTTGGTTTCACCCACGTACGTCGTCGCCGCTTCGTGCCGGAAACGACCCAAGCTTGTGCGCTTTTTGGGCACCCAGGTGGGGTCGTACGGGTCAAACTCGACGACCCAGCCGTGCTGGTAAGGGCCGTGGGGCTCGTGCTTGAGGTCTAGCTCGGGCGAGAACCGCTCCCAACCATACTCACTTCCCTCCTTCGGAATGCCGTAGCGCGCGTGGCTGCGCTTATCATGGGCGTCGGTGATCACGTTTGCGTTCGCGTAGTAGTCCTGGAAGTTCTCTTCGGCACTGAGCACCGTGCCCCACGGGGTCTTGCCCGCCGCACAGTTGGCGAACGTCCCGACCGCGGTGTGGCCTTCAGGGTCGCGCTTGGTCTTCATACGGTCGTGGCCGCGGGCGGGTCCGGTGATGTCAAACGTCGAGGTAGCGGAATATCTGGCGTTGTAGGAGCTGTCGCGAACGACTTGCCACTCGCCCTCGTCGTCCAGCTTGATCTCCACCACGGCAAAGCCTTCAGCCTCCATACAGATGCGGGTCTGCTCCTCATTCATGTCGGTCGGCTTCGCGACCGGGAACATGAGTTCCGGATTCGTGTATTCGTGGTTCACAGCCAACAGGCCATGCGTCGAGTTTTGCGAGCCGAACGGGAGCGGCAGGAATCCGAGGAAGTCGTTGTTGTAGCCGAACTGGCGCTTCTGGGCCTCCGGCGATTGCTTGTCTGCGTCGAACTCAGGGGCTCCACTCTTGATGGGATCGCCCCACCGGATGACGACCTGGGCGCGGTAGCCGTCGGCAACCCGAATCCGGTCCTCGGTCGACTGGGTGATCGGAAGGAACCCAAGGCCATCATCGAAGGTCTCTTCCCGGGCGAGCGCCCTCGCGATCGGCGAGGAGGCAACGCCCGCGAGCAATCCCGCCTTCAGCAGGCCGCGTCGGCTCAGCCGTCCGGTAAGGATGTCGGCGAAGGCTCTGCCCACTCCGCCCTGCGAACGAACGACCTCATCAGGTTCAAAATACGCGCGATCCGGTTGCTCTGCCATGTCGCCTCATAGCGTACACCCGGTTAATCTCGCCTTAATATCCGCTGATCTCGAAGAGGACGCCGCCTGCCGCGACCCACAGCCGACCACGGTAGCGCGCGATGTCGTAGACGTCAGGTTCGAGATTCTTGGCCCAGACCGGAGATTTGAGCTTGCCTCCCGCCCATTCGTGGATTCCGGTCAGTGACCCGACCCAGGTGCGATCGCCGTCGATCATCAGCTTGTTGATGCAACCACCCTTAAGTCCGACTTGAGTCGCACGTTCGCCATCCCAGCGTAGCAACCCACCCACAAAGGTGCCGAGCAGAAGCCCGTCGCCGTCGGGGGCGACCGCGGTGATCCAGTCGTCGGTGAGGCCGTGGACTTCGTGGACGTGCTGGACCCTGCCCGTTGAGCGATCAACCAAGATCAAGCCGCGGTCCTGGGTTCCGATCGCCACCGTCTTGGCATCCGCGAAGATCGTGGTCGTGGGAGCACCTTGGAGTTCAGCAACGTCAAAGCGATGCCTTGGCGGTTGATTTGCCGTGAACTCGCTCCATCCGCCGGGTTGGACGACGAAGAGCGTGTCGCCGTGGACGGCGATTGCGTTTGCGTTCACTCGCGGGAGCACCAGCGCACTGGGGGTCTCCTGGCCCTGCTTGTCCACGTTGACAAGACGGCCGTCGGCTCGGCGAACGAGTTGCTGACCCGCCCAGGAGACGAAGGTGCGCCACGGGGCTCCTCGGGCGGGCGACCTTTGGCCGCCAAGTTGAAACGACGTGCCCTCTCGTGGCGAGATCCAGAGTTGGTCGCCGAGCGGCAGCAGCGCGGTGGCATCCGGGCCGGCGAGTGCACTCTTTGGCAACGGCAGTGCCGTCCAACCGGCCCCGGTTCGCCTCAACGCCCCCCGATCTGCGGTCCCGACGTACAGATCCGTGCCGTACGCGGACACGCTCGTCAAGGCCAGAGTAGGCGGGGCAGGAAGGAGGGGTGTCGACTTCCCTTTCTCAAGGGTGAAGAGTCCGGCCTTTGGCACGGCGTAGACCCACTTTGAACCCAACATCGTGCGGGCGATGGGCGGCCCGGGGAGTCCTTCTGCGTCGCGTGCGGTCCACATCGGAGGCCCGGAAGGCTGACTGATCGGCACAAAGCGCCCGCCCCGCAAGACCGCGGCCCCATCGGCGAGGACCTGGATCCCTTCCCTACTGTTGATCACCTGCCGAACCCGCAAGCCCGGCATACCGTCGGCTCGCGTCCAGACCCGCGGTGGCGCACCCGGGGACCACTCCACCAACCCGCCTGATGTGCCTGCCCAGATGGCCCCTCGCGCGTCCACTGCGAGCGAAGTCACGCTGGTGAGGTTCGCATGAACGGTCACCTGGGGCGTGATGAGCGCCATCAGGGCGAGAAGGATCGGCGCACCTCCGTGCGGTTGTGGGCTGAGTCCGTTGCGATAACCACGGCCTCACCCTGGATGACTCCCGCGATCTCCAGTTGCCAGATCGCCACTTGACCTTCGACCTTCACCCGAGTTAGCACCAGCCGCCGTCCATCCGGCAGGGCTAAGTTCACCCGCGCGACCGCCGCCTCGGTTATGACGCGGACTTGCCATCCCGATTCCGTGCGCGTCCATTCGACCTTCATCTCAGGCGCGGTTTGGTCAACATGGATGCGCTCGATACGCGATTCCACCTGGCCTCCGGCGGTGCGAATCCAAACCGGGATCAGCACCGTGCCTTCGGATGAGCCGGGGGGTAGATCAAAGCGATGCTCCCAGCGCAGCGCGCGGGTGCTCCACGTGAGTTCAACCAAGCGACCATCGGGCAACCTTGCACTCACCGAAGCCGTCGGGGGCGCGTTCACGATCAGCAGTGGATCACCCATTCGGGCGTAGAGTTCGCGTTGTCGGCGCTCGAGTTCGTCACGCTGGGCGGTTTCCTCGGGGGTGAGGGTTCGGTAGCTCAAGTTATCGAGTTGATATCCCAACCGCAGAATTTCTGCGCGAAGCTCGACGCGGTTCGGCCGACCGTTCCTTCGATCTGATGCCTCCATCGCGAGCTTGGCCGCGAGGGTCGTCGGGTGGTTTGCCCCGTGCCGGCGCAGGGCAAGCACGTAGTCGTCGCGGGCCTCGTCACCCGAACCTCTGTATCGAACTTCCTCGGGTTTGGTCGGCGGCTTGAGTTCAAGTGCCCTAGCCCAGGCGTTGAGGGCGGCCCGAGCTTTCGTTAAGTCAGCCGGATTCTGCCGGACCTGATAATGCAAGCCTGCCCAATGCGCGGCCGCATCTCGATACTCATACTCGTACATGTCCCGCTTAACCTCCACCGGATTAAGCCTATAGTGGCTGATGAAGGTGACTTGGTCGGGCGACAGCAAGGGCTTGTTTGGGTCGAGGCTCTGATCGGGCTGAGCCCGCATTGGGTCCATCTGGACGATGTCAAGGAGCTGGTCCTTCGCCTGGGTTAATGTCACGCCGAACTTCTTGAGCATGCGATCAAGCTCCGAGATACGGACGCGGATTGGCTTGACCGTTCGGTCCTTCTGGTCTCGCTGCGGATACCAGCCGTGCGCAAGGTTCGCGATCTCGTTGCTCGCCAGTTGGGCGCGAGCCTCGCCTCGAAGTTGCTGTACGTCGCCAAAGATCGGGGCGATCGTCACCGCCCTGCGGGCAATCATTCGATTCTCCGCGGTGTTGTCGGCTCCGATCTTCAGTCGCAAACCTTCGGCAACGCGCAGACCCTCCATGAGATCATAGGGCGCTCCAACTTGCTTTCGCTCGGCGGGTGTGAGTGCCGCCCAAAGCCGCACGAGCTCGGGGTCACGGCTCGACACCGCTCGTGTGACCGGGTGTTCTCCATAGCCAAAGAGGGCGCTCACGCGGTTGTTCAGTTCTCCTTGAATCGCGTCCACCTGCTGGCTTCGATACGTTTCATCGCCATACCTGTACAGCTTGTTGGTGGCAAAGATGTTCTTCATCCCCGCCGAGAATCCTCGGGCCTGTGCACTGTTCTTTCCGGCCTTGGCGATGGCCTTGGCGTATTGCTCGCTCAAGAGATAGAAGACCTCGCTGGCGGCATTGCGGAGTCGCCACTCAAGGTTGGCATCGACCTGCTGATCGGTCTTGGCATTCGCGTCCATGTCGCGGTAGAGGGTTCGTACGCGTTTCATTTCTGCTTGCGCCGGCTTCGAGTCCTTGCCGTGCCGACCCACGATCAGCCAATACTCGCGGAGGCCTACTTGCAAGCGAGCCTCTTTGAGGGCGGCTTCTTCCGCCTTGGGCACCGCCAGCCAGCTTGTCTCCTTCGTCGGAATCCCTAGCCACATGCCCCACTGCCGAATCTGGTCGCGATCCTTCAGGGTGTTCACATGATCGGCTCCCCAAAGCACGACCGCAGCGCGGTCGGCAAACGGCTGCTTCGGAAGCGACTGCTGCCACTTGAACCTGCCGATGGCGAGAGCGGCCGAGTCGGGCGCGTTGGCCCAGATGCGGGCGGCGAACGTGACCGTCTCGCCAGCCATCAGCGTGGCCTGGCGCGGATAGACATGAGCCAGCACGCCCTTGGGTGCGGTGAGCTGAACCTTCTCGGAACGCGGTGCGGTGTAGGAGACAAGAATCGTGCCTTCGCCTTGCGCGGGACGCCCCACCGAGGCGATCACCGGTGCCGGAGGGGGTGCAATCCGCCAATCCGACTTAGCGGTCCACGGCTTGGATTCAAAGCGGTAGGTGCGTCGCCCGTTCTCCAGGGTTCCCTCGCGGCCCCAGTTCTCTCGCCAACCGTCGGGAGCAGTCACGGTTAGATCGGCCGATTCGAGGCGAGAGTGAAACAGAGCCGTCAGCGTAAGCGCGAGAGCTCCATGGGTTCGCTTCAGCACGAGCTTGATCTCCACGCGCAGGTCTTTGCTGCGATCGATAGGCGCGATCCGAACGCGGAACTGCCGCCTGCCGACGAGTTCGACGAGCGCGGGATCGCGCTGGCGCGAGGTGATGAACTCGTAGATCTGGGCCGCGCGCTCCTTCTCGACCGTCTTGGCGACCACGTATTCGTCGCCGAACCAGTAGGCAAATCCCGTGGCCTCCGAGTTGTCAGGCAGGCGCATCATGAAGTCGACTTCATTCGCCCAGTTCGGGTCGGTGGCGAAGGACACTTCGATCCGCGCGGTTCCATAGGCGCCGTGCGCGTGCATCTCGGCCTTCACGGCTTTGGGAGTCACGCTCCCCGCCCGCTCGCCCTTCGGCACGATCAGGAACTGCCCGGCAGCAAGCACCGACAATCCAACCCACAAGCCAAGCGTCAGCGCGCATTTCCCCACCATTAACGATGGGACGTACCACATGCAGAAGTGATTCGCGAGGATTGCCGTCGCTACTTTGCCTGTGCCTTCAATGCCTTGACCAAGCTTGCGGCAGGACGGCCCGGCTCGTACTTTCCATCCGGGAGTCGCCGCCAGAGAATGTTCTTTTTGACGTCGTAGCGGCACGCGTAGATCAGTTTGCCCGCCTGGACGGCGACGGGCTTGCCGCCGGGGAGATCCTGGGTGGTGACAGCTTCGATGGTACCGGTGGCCTTGCCTCGATCACCCACCACGCCGACCTTGCCGATCTTTGACCAGGTGATGACCGGTGGCTCGCTGCCACCCCCCAACTGGCTCATGCGCGCTTGGCCGACGATCTCTCCCGTTTGGGTGTCAATGTCCACGATGTGGAGCGTTCCCGCGAACTTGGCGCCGTCGCTTTCCTGGAAGCCAACCCGCCAAAAGGCGACCGGCTTGTCGCCTTTGAACTGGTTCAGCCGATCCAGGGACACTCGGTCGCGATACTCATCGGTGGTCATTGGCCTTCCCGCCATGAGAATCGGATCGCTGAGTTGCGTGATCGTGAACATCCCCGCACGCTGGTATTCGGTGAGGCCGATGCCCGCGGCGTGCGCCGAGGAAACCTTCGGTGCAAGAAGACTAGAATAGTCATACGCTCGGCCGCCGCTTGCCCGCAGAAGCACTCCCCCATATCGGTCGATGGCGAGCGACCAAGAGCTGTCAACGACATGACTCAGTCTCGGCGGTTCCTTCAATCTAAACTCCACTATCTCGTCATTGTCAAGCCTCGATACAACGGCTAGACCCTCGGGAAACCCGAGCAAAGCACGATACGTGAACATCTGTCGCTCGCATGCTTCGACGGTCAGATATGGCAACTGCTTTAGCTCATCGGGTCTGCGTTCCCGCCTGTACGTGAACGTGTTCACCTTTCCGGTGCCTTCGATGCTGGAGAGCACAGTCTCTGAAGCAAAGGACACAAAGAGCATCCCGTCTTCAATCGTCATGTGAGGTTTACGGAGTCTTGCTTGGAACCTCTCGCTGGCGGGATCAAGTCCTTCCATCTCAAGGTTTCGAGTGAGTACAGCTCTTGCCAAGTCCATGACTCGTTCATCGGGTGATTGAGCGGCAACTTCCAGCACTCCGAGATAAGCAAACACGCATACGCACAGTCTTTTCATGAAACACACCTCAACGAAGGACCAGCCGATGCAGGAGAACCTAACATCCATTACCAATCAGCGTGCACGTGGCCTGAGCCAAGCGCAACCGTAAACAGCACTCGCATCAGAGGCATCCGTAGCGACATCGTACGACCTATGCTAGCTCAGACGGCGAGGATTCAAACGGGAGACGCAGAAATCTCCAAATCTGGCTCCCTCAGCATCCCCGCTCTGGCGACCGAAGCGGGAAGGAGGCCAACCGGGACGGTAAACTGGGCCGCCGATCACTGGCGATCGAGGTTTCCTTCATGTCCATTACCCCCGCCTCCCGAACCATCAACAAGCTCGACTTCCTGCGCCTCATGATGCTCAGCCGCGAAGGCGATCGTCGCGAGGGCATTCTGCTCCGCCAGAGCAAAGGCTGGTTCCAAGTCGGTGGCCTCGGCCACGAAGCGCTCGCCGCGCTCAACTACGTTTTACGGCCGGACGACTACATCTTCCCCTACTACCGAAGCCGCGCCTTGATGCTCGGCCGGGGCCTCACCAACTACGACCTCGCCCTTGCCTACTTCGCCAAGCGCGAATCTAGCAGCGGCGGGCGCCAGATGCCCGGCCACTACAGCAACCGCGAGCACAACGTGTTCAGCGTCCCGACGCCGACCGGCGCAAATCTGCTCCCCGCCTGCGGCGTGGCCTGGGCCATGAAGCTCGAAGGTAAGGATTCACTTGCGCTCGCCAGCATCGGCGATGCCGCCTCGCGACAGGGCGAGTTCTACGAGGCTGCCGCGTTTGCGATTCAGGAAAAGCTGCCCGTCATCCTGATGATCGAGGATAACAAGTACGGCATCAGCACGCCCACCCACAAGTACAACCCCATGCACTTGGAGCTGTTCAACAAGGCGCACATCGTGCACTGCAACGGACGCACTCCGGATGCGGTCGCCGAAGCGGGGCAGATTGCCGCTGATCGGGCGCGCTCGGGCGAGGGCCCCTCGATTCTGTGGTGCGAGCTCGACCGCCTGGGCAGCCACACCAGCTCCGATGATCACCGGGTGTATCGCCCCCTCGAGGAGATCGACGAGATGCAGCACCGCGATCCGATTCGCCTCCTCGCCGAGGAGCTGATTGCGGCGGTAGAACTCACCAACGAGCGCTTCAAGGAGCTTCAGGAGGAAGTCGCCGCCGAAGTCGATGCCGACTACCAGCGCGCCGAGCAAGCCGAAGATCCCCGCGCCGAAGAAGTCCTTGACCACAACTGGGGCGATCCCAGCGTGGCCGCGGTGCCGCCGATTCAAACCGGCCGCCAGACGATGGTCTCCAGCATCAATCAGACGTTCCGCAAGTCGCTGGAGGAAGACCCCAAGGTGATCTTCTTCGGCGAGGATATTGAAGACCCGAAGGGCGGCGTGTTCGGCCTCACCAAGGGGCTGAGCGAGTCGTTCCCGAACCAGGTATTCAACTCGCCTCTCGCCGAAGCCACGATCACCGGCGTCGCCGTCGGTATGGCGATCTACGGCATGAAGCCGGTGTTCGAGATTCAGTTCATCGACTTTATCAGCCCCGGCTGGAACCAGGTCGTGACGAACATGTCCACCCTCCGGTGGCGCACGTTTGGCGACTGGAAGTGCCCGCTCGTGATGTATGCGCCGATGGGGGCGTACCTGCCGGGCGGCTCGCTGTGGCACTCAATGTCGGGCGAGGGCTATCTCTGCCACACGCCGGGCATTCGAGTCGCGATTCCGTCGACGCCCGAAGATGCGGCGGGGCTGTTCTGGACCGCGATCCACGGCGACGACCCCACGTTCGTCTTGATCCCCAAGCACATCTTCCGCAAGCAGATGGACGTCAACAGCGTCGAGCCGATTCCGTTTGGGAAAGCGCGCATTGTTCAACCGGGCACCGATGTGACGCTGGTCACTTACGGCAACTGCGTCGAGCTCGCCGAAGATGCGGTGGCTAAGCTGGGCAGCGAAGTTTCTGTGGAGATCGTCGACCTGCGTTCTCTGGTTCCCTGCGACTACGAGACGATCACCGAATCGGTGCGCAAGACGGGCCGGTTGGTCGTGCTGTACGAAGACAACCGCACGGGCGGCTTTGGTCAGGCCGTCGTGAGCGAAATGATCGGCAAGCCCGAGCGCTGGAATCTGCTCCTCGCACCGCCCCAGGTGGTGGCGCGTGAAGACGTCAGCATCGGCTACAACCCGATCTACGAGTACGCGGCGCTTCCGAGCATCGACGACGTGATCGCGGCCATCCGCACGACGATGGCCTGAGCAACCGGTAGCTTAACCGCTACAGCACCCCTATATCTCCCCTAGAGCACCCCCAATTCGCGAAATTATAGGGGTGCTCTAGGGGTGGTGTAGCCGAGATATAGCGGTCGGGTTACCCCCAGCCCGGGACCGCAACGCCAGCCGGACACGCTGCTACCACTCGGTCCTATCACTACAGTTCGACATTTCTAGAACTGTGTGGTATAACATCATTCGTGGACCACAACGAACTTGCAAGGGTGTGCAAAGCCCTCGGCGACCCGACTCGGGTCCGGATCTTCCAGTTCTTGCTCGATTGCTGCTGTGCGGTGGCGGTTGATGAGGATGGCGGCGTCCGGCCGGTGATTGGACCGACCGTGGGCGAGGTGTGCTGTCAGGTTACGGGAGCCGAAAAGGTGACCTCAACCATCAGCTTCCACCTGAAGGAACTCCGCGAATCCGGGCTGATCACCATGGAGCGAAGCGGAAAGCACATGCTTTGCGGGATCAACCGCGAGACCTTGGCCAGGCTCGCGGCAACGTTCGAAGACGCTACGAAACGCAGCACTTGCTGCTAGGAGAAATCAACCGATGAACGAAGTTCCCAACCTACTCGACCGAGACGACGTCCGCGAGGTAGTGCGCCAGAAGTATGGCGAAGCGGCTCTGCGTGTGCTGAAGCAAGGCGAAGCCGCCTCCTGCTGCGGCACCGAGTCCGTCTGTTGCGGCGAGGCCAAAGCCGAAACCAGCGAAGGGTGCTGCAGCAATGCCGATCCCATCACCACGAACCTCTACGACGACACCGAAGCGGCCCTCATCCCGGAGGCGGCCCTCTTGGCTTCGCTTGGATGCGGCAACCCAACCGCATTGGCGCAGCTCGGCGAGGGCGAGACCGTGCTGGATCTCGGAAGCGGTGGCGGCATTGATGTACTGCTGTCCGCGCGCCGAGTCGGTCCAACCGGGTTTGCCTATGGCCTTGACATGACCGACGAGATGCTCGCTCTGGCCGAGCGGAACCGAGCCGAAGCCGGCGCGGAGAACGTCAAGTTCCTGCGCGGACACATTGAGGAGATTCCACTTCCCGACAACTCGGTCGACGTGATCATCAGTAACTGCGTGATCAACTTATCGGCAGATAAGGACCAGGTGCTCCGCGAGGCGTTCCGAGTCTTGAAGCCAGGCGGTCGCTTTGCCGTGTCGGATGTGGTGGTCGAGGGCGACATTCCTGCCGCCGTGCGCCAGGACATGGAGTTGTACGTCGGTTGTGTGGCGGGAGCGCTAGCGGTGGACGAGTATCTCTCCAAGCTGGCGGACGCGGGGTTCACGGAAGCGGGCATTGAGCCCACACGCCGCTACCGATTCTCAGACATCGAGGGGGCTTGGAGCACCGACGGCATCGCGGCGCTCTCGGACGACGAGCGCACCCAGCTGGACGGCAAGATCATGGGCGCATTCATCCGCGCGACCAAGCCGAACTGAAACTTGTTGATGGTCGCGCCCGTATCGCCCTGAAGAGATGCGGGAAGACACGATCAAGTTGCCCGATGGGCGGACCCTCTCGTTTGCCGAGTATGGCAACCGGGAGGGACCGCCCGTTTTCGTGTGTCACGGAACGCCGGGTTGCCGACTCGATCTTGCCGAGGACGACCCTCTTGTCGCCGATACGGGCGCGCGCATCATCATCCCCGACCGTCCAGGATTTGGCCATTCGAGCCCAATGCCCACCCGCACGCTCTCCGACTGGGGGCGCGACATTGCCCACCTCGCCGATGCACTCGGCATCGAGCGGTACGTCGTCGCGGGCGGATCAGGTGGAGGTCCGCATGCGTTGGCCTGCGCCCACGAGCGCCCCGACCGGGTGCAAGGCTGCCTCGTGTTTGCCTCTCCTGCACCGAGCGACTTCCCAGGTGCGACGGCGGGCATGTCGTTTGGCAATCGCCTTGGTCTGAAGCTGTCAACACGAGGAGGGTGGCTGTACCGGAAGCTGCTGGTGATGCAGTCGAAGAGCTTTCTCCAGTCGCCAGATCGGACCATCAAGGCGATGATGCGAGCGGTGGATCCAACCGATGCGGCGCTTCTCGCCAAGCCCGAAACGGCCACCGCTATTACCCGGAGCATGACGGAGGCGTATCGGCAAGGCGTGGACGCCCACGTGGTCGATGGCAAGCTCTCGTTAACGCTCGCGCCGTGGAGCTTCCGGCTTGAGGACATTCGAGTCCCGGTCCACATCTGGCATGGCGAGCAGGACCGGCTGGTCAGCTTGGCCATGGGCCAGCGGTTGGCGGGCCTGATTCCAGGGGCGAGGCTCACAGTCCTACCGAACGTCGGCCACTTTGTGATGGACTATCCCGAACATGTCGCCGATTTTACAAATCGTTTGCGAGAACTGACCGAGACTCCGTTACAATAGGCCATGCTCGACAAGTTCCCGACGATGGTGTGGGTTAAGGAAGATGGCCACCCCGTACTTTACAGCGTTGCCCACCGCATCCCCGAGAGTGAGCGCGCCTCACGACCCTATCGCATCACTACAAGTTGGACCTTTCCCGCGCAACCCAACGGCTTTCCGGTCCAAGGTGGGCTCCAAGAGATCCACAAGCTTGAGGATCGCCTGATCTCCCAGTTGGCGATGATCGATGCCCTCTACGTGGGCCATGTCGTGGGCCAAAGCCGTGTGACCTTCACATGCTACGCCCGGCAGATGGCGGATTCGACGATCTCGGTAAAGACTGGCCTTCTCTCAAATAAGGTGTTCGACGTCACGTCGCACCGCGATCCGGAGTGGACGTTCTATCAAACAGAGCTCGAATCCAGTCCGAGACAGATCGCTTGGTCGAACTATCTCCAGCTCACGATGACCCTGAAACAGCACGGCGACGTGGCCGAGAAGGTGCGCCCTGTGGATTTCACCTTGCTCTTGCCCTCTCAACTAGCCCTTGATGCGGCGGTTGCCGATGCCGAGGCCGCGGGTTTCCGCCTGACCAACAGCGGTCCGCTTGAAGATGGTCAGTGGTTGGCCGAGGTGCAAAAGGAGAGCGCGGTCACGATGGACACTCTGATGCCTCATGTCGAGGTCCTGGAAGGGCTTGTTCAGAACCACGGCGGCGAGTTTGACGGCTGGGCCTGTCCCGTCACGACGTAGCTATGGCCGACACCTTTCAACCCGCGAAGGAACGAATCATCACGCTGGATGCCCTGCGCGGTTTTGCGTTGCTGGGCATTCTTGTGCCCAACGCCATCTCGTTCGCGTGGCCCATGGAGGCGATCGGAGATTCTGGCATCATTGGTATGACGTCATGGAACCAGCTTGGGATTGACCTCACCTCGACCGCTTTTCTTGGCAAGTTCATGTTCCTGTTTGCGCTTCTGTTTGGGGCAGGCGTGGTCCTCTTCGACCGCAAGACCGAACCGCGACCCCAGATGTGCTTCTGTGGTCGCGACATGCAAGGTCTAGCATCGGACGAACCATGCCCAGATTGCGGAATGACGGTGCGAGTTGCCGAGCCCGCAAAGCTCACCGACGGTGCCGGGCTCTGGTATCGGCGGTGTCTTGTGCTCCTGGGCATTGGCCTGATTCACGGCTACTTCTTCTGGTACGGAGACATTCTCACTTACTACGCGATCGCCGGATTGACCCTCCTGTGGTGGGTCCGCAAGCTGCCGGCCACGACGCAACTGTGGGGCGGACTGGGACTGTTTACGCTCGGTTCGTTGATGCTTCTTGGGTTGACTGCGCTGGGCTTGTGGGCGTTCAGCGAGGGCAAGATCCCGCTCGAAGACCTCGTTGGCGCAAATGCGGACGATGAGATCGCGGGCTACCTCGGTTCGTGGGTCGATGCCCTTCGGACGCGTGCTCCGGCGACGTTCATGGCCCAGGTATCGGGAGCTTTTTTTATGCCGACGTTATGGGGCATCATGGTCACCGGCATGGGCCTTACCAAGCTCGGCATCCTCACCGGAGAGCGCTCAACTCGCTACCACGCGACCTTGGGTCTAGCCCTCGTGATCATCGGCGCGCCGATCACCTACTTCTTGTATCAGTGGGTTCAAACCACCACCGAAATGCCCGGACTGGTGTGGCAGAGCATTGCGCAGTTTGTCGGCATGCCCCTTGCCCTTGGATACAGTCAGCTCGTGGTCGCCATGACCCGGCTGCGCTGGTTCAGCTTGGTCACGAAAGGGCTCGCCAATGTGGGCCGCATGGCCCTTACCAACTACCTCTTGCACACCCTCATCATGACCACGTTGATGTACGGCTACGGCTTTGGACTCTTTGCATCGATCGAGTATCCGGGACTGTTTAGCCTGATCGGTGCCGTCTGGATCTTCAACTTCCTGTTCAGCGCGGTATGGTTGCGCTACTTCACGCAGGGACCGATGGAGTGGTTGTGGCGGCGGATGACCTACGGTAGGTCGACCGTGCCAGCAGGAGGGGGGAGCTAACAATGTGCCTTCTTAGTCTGATCGGAGCGGTTGCCCTATTGGGTCAAGACAATTCTCAGCAGTCGGTCGCCCTAAGGCGGGCAATTTGGGATCGCGATGTCGAGCAGGTGCGCACGCTGGTCAACGAGGGTGCTCGAGTATCTGCAGGTTGGGCAGTTGATGCCGTCAACGGAAGGGACGGAGAGACGTTCCGGCTCCAGATTCTAACGATCATCCTCGATAGCGGGACGGACGTGAATGGCGACAGTGGTGCCTTGATCCTCACGGCTTGCCGAAGTGGCACGTTCAAGATGGTTGAGTTCTTGCTCGATCGTGGTGCCAATGCTGAACAGGGTGTTGATTCCTTCTCGGCACTTCACACTGCGATCGTCAACAATGGCCCTGACGTTGTTCAAATCTTGCTGGAACGGGGTGCTAGTGCGACGAGGCCCTGCGCCAGCCGGCACCGGGAGAATGAGCCGCAACGATATGGCCGTCAGATGATCGGTCCGCAGCGCCCTTCCAAGCGCGATATCGTCGTCTACCCGCTTCAGCTTGCCGCCTATTGGGGGAAGCTGGAAAACGCCATCGTGCTCGTCAAGCACGGGGCCAAGATCAACTTCCAAGACCTCGAAGGCGAAACCGCACTTCACACCGCCGCGCTGCGACCAGGTAACGAGGAAGTGATCGAGTTCCTCCTCGAGAATGGAGCCGACAAGCGGCTCAAGACGGTCCACGGCCTCACAGCATTTGACGTTGCCAAGAACAAGCGCAATGGAGGCTCTATGAGGCTGCTCCAGTTCCACGACTAGAAGACTCGCCGAGGCTGCCTTTTCGGCAGCCTCGGCGGCGTCGACCGACTAGTACTTGACGTCGCAGCCGTAGGGACGCTCGGCCGGGTTGGTGATCGGCTGGCCGGCCTTGTGCTGGCTATAGGCCTTCACGAGCCAGTTCTCGGCCTTCTGGGCCTCTTCCAGAGTGCGAGCCCGCGGGGCGTTGTCAATGCCGCCGTTGTAGAGCAACTCGCCCTTCGGGGAGATCAAGACCATCTGTGGCGTGGTCTTCGCATCGTACATCTTGCCGACGGTGCCATTGTGATCGAGTAGCACGTGCGAAGGCACGCCGCCCGTCTTCTTCATGGCGTCGATCGCCGACGCGCCCGCCACGTGGCCCTGCTTGCTAGGGGCCGAGCTGTTGATCGAGAGCCACACCACGCCCTCACCGGTCATCCTTTTCTGAAGTCCGGGGATGTTGCCCGTGTTGTAGTGACGCACGACGTAAGGGCACTGGTAGTTCCACCACTCCAGCACCACATACTTGCCCTTGAAATCGGCCAGATTCACGGTCTTGCCGGTGGCATCTTGCAGGCTGAAGGCAGGGGCCGCCTTCGGGGCGGCGGCGCTGGTCGGGCCCTGGGCCCAAACGGTGGCGATTCCAAAGGCCGCCATTGCGGCCGCCGAGATCATCAGGGTCTTCTTCATGGTTGCTATTCTCCTTCGTTGCGTTGGATCGGGATATCGAGGTGGTGATTCTTCTGAGTGCCATCCTGCATGGTGACCGCGAGCACGCCGGTCAGCCGCTTCGGAGGCTCCTTGGCGTAGGGCGACTTCGGGATGGACATGCGATAGCCGCCCTCGATCAGGGTGATGGGCATGTCGGGTTTCGGCGCGGCCGCGTCGGGATCGCTGGCAAAGAAATAGGCACTCTTGACGCCGGGCGTTTTGACCGTCAGGTCCACGCCTTGCTCGGTGCCGACGGCCTCGGCGAGCAACGGATAGACGAGTGGCTTGGCGGAGCGGGCCTTCGAGTAGAGTTGGCGGGTCTCGGTCGGGATCTCGCCGATGGTCACCTTCTTCATAACCGCAGCGGTGCCCGGAATGCACGCTTCTTTACAGGCAAGCCAGTCAGCCTTCGCACTGATTTCGGCGACGCCGGTTGCATTGCTCGGAGGCGTGATCAGCGTCGTGAACAGCACGTCCCCTTCGTGACCATAGCTGACCCCAGCCGCGCTCACAAACTTGGTCGGCGCCGGATACTCCAGCGGACCGGCCTTCCAACCGGCGGGAAGTTTCCACTCAACGACCGTCGGAACTCCCGAGTCGCCCGGATTCATCCAGTACACATGCCAGTCCTTCTCGACCTGCATGCGAACGACCATCGTGAAGGGTTGCCCGGCGACCGCCGGAGATACCGGAACGAGCGATACATTCACCTGCGGACTCTGAGCCAGACCGACTCCAAGCACCGCCACCAACGCGGCAATTCCTACCATATGAGCGTTCTACGAGGTTCGGTGTCCGGAAAGTGCCGCGGGTTGCAACAACGCCTTACCCCACCCAAGGGTCAAGGGGGAGCACGTTACGCCTCTCGAACCGGCCGCACAACCTGCCCCGACACTGCACTCTCTCGTGCCGCAATCGCAATCGCCAGCGCGGCAAAGCCATCGTGACCGCTCACCGCCACGGAACCGGAGCCTCGCACGGCGGAGATCACGTCCTGCAACTGCCGGTAGTAAGGATCATCCCCGCCATCCAGCGGAGCCTCCCCACGGCTAGAACCCGCGACGTGCGTCCGCACCACCGACGTTTGGCGGCTGTCGTATTCGATCATGCCGTCGCTGCCCGCCACCTCAAACGCCACGCGAAACCCGCTCGGGTCCATCCACGTGCTCTCGACGTGCGCCACGCAACCGCTCTCGAAGGTCAGCGTCGTCAATGCATAGTCCGGTCCCTGCCCCGAAGCCGCCCCGACCGACCGCGCATACAGGTGATCCACCTCACCTAGCGTCCAGCGGAGCCAATCAAAGTCGTGAACCGCGAGATCGATCAGCACGCCGCCCGACCGGGCGTGATCCATAAACCACGGCGCTTTCGGAGGCCCGCCTCCGCGCCGCATCCGCGCCGCCGCTGGCTTGCCGACCTTCCCTTCCGCCACGAGGTCGTGCCCGCGCCGAAACTCCGGGAAGTAGCGAACCACCTGCCCGACCATCAGCGGCACCCCGGCACTCTCGGCATGGCGAACAATCTCGGCTGCGGAAGCGAGGTCGCATGAAATCGGCTTCTCCACGAGCACCGCCCGCCCCGCGGCGATGGATTGGTGAGCGAGTTCGGCATGGGAATCCGTAGGCGTGCAGATATCGGCAAGGTCGCACCAAGCGAGAGCCGCCGAGGCGTCCATCACGGGCAAATCGTGCCGGTCGGCGAGAGCCTGTGCCCGCTCGGGGTTGGTGTCCACCACCGCCAGCTCGACGTCGGCAATGCGCATGTAGTGGCGAGCGTGGGTGCCGCCCATGCCGCCCGCGCCAAAGATTGCGACTCGGGTCATAGCGGGCCCTGCCGCTCCAGCACGGCCCCGGCGAGGTCCTCCATATCTACCGGCAGGGGTGGCGGCAATGGTCCGGCACTCTCGCCGGTGACCGCGGCATAGGCGCGTGCGGCCTCGGCGTTGGCCAGATTCACAGAGATGCGATACAGATCGTCAAAGCGCCCGCCGGATTGCGCCGCACGGAGCCGCGCCGACTGCTCGGCGTAGGTGAGCATAACCAAATCAGAGAGCGCCCCGAGCTGAATCTGATTCGCCGGTTCGGTTGCCATCGCCCGGCCCGCCAGCTCGCTGATGAACGAATCGCCCGCCGAAGTCAGGACACCGCGACGGCGGAGCCGATCGGCGAGGAAGATGCGGTTGATCTCGTTGGTGCCTTCGTAGATTCGGCTGACGCGGGCGTCACGGTAGTGCCGGGCAATCGGGAACTCCTCGGTGAAGCCGTAACCTCCAAAGCACTGAAGCGCCTCATCCACGATCATTGACTCAGCTTCGGTCGCAAACACCTTACATGCCGAGCACTCGATGGCGAATTCCTCGGCCGCCTTGCGATTGCCGGCGATGTCGCCCGCCCAGGTGTCGAACGCCTCGTCGATGAGCGCGCCGGTGCGGTAGATCATGCTCTCGGCGACAAAGTAGCGCGCGGCCATCTCGGCGAACTTCTTGCGGATCAGGCCGAAATCGCTGATCGGGCGGCCAAACTGGCGTCGATCCTTGGCGTAGATGGCGGCGAGTTCAATCGCATGGCGGGCAGGGCCGATGCTCATCGCGGCGAGCTTGAACCGGCCGATGTTGAGCGCGTTGAACGCAACGTGATGCCCCAGTCCCGGCTCGTAGAGCAGATTCTCGGCGGGGATTTCGGCGTCAACCAGTTCGAGGCGCGCTGTCGAAGAACCCTTGAGCCCCATCTTGTGCTCTTCGCGGGAGATGCCGACGCCGGGGTGATCGCGCTCGACGATGAACGCGGAGAACTTCTCGCCGTCGATCTTCGCCATCACGAGGAAGAAGTCGGCCCACTTCGCATTCGAGATCCACATCTTGGTGCCGTTGAGGATCCATTTGTCGCCACGGAGTTCGGCGCGGGTGGTGGCGGAGAGGGCGTCGCTGCCGCTGTTGGGTTCGCTGAGGGCGTAGGCGCCGATCCACTCGCCGCTCGTGAGTCGCGGCAGGTAGCGTTGCTTCTGCTCCTCGCTGCCAAACGCGACGAGGCCGAACTGGCTGATGCCGCTCGTGATGCCGACGGTGACGCTAAATGAGCCGTTCAGGCTGAGAAACTCGAGGATGCGGGCGGCGACATTCTTGCCGAGTCCGAGACCACCATAGGCGTCGGGAGTGTCAACTCCGCAGAAACCGAGCTCACCCGCTTGGCGGATAAGTCTTGGCGTGAGTCCTTCGGCTTGCTGGTCGAGCTCTTCGACGACGGGCAGCACCTCCCCCCGGCTGAACTGCTCGGCGGCCTGAATCATCAGCCGCTCATCGCTGGAGAAGGATTCGGGAGTGAAGATGGAGTCCGGGGTTTTGGCGAAGAACTCGCCTCCCGACACGCTGAGATTTGTCGCCGTCGACATAGGTTGATTATGACGCGGCGACTCGGCGGCTATCGGGCGTGGGCTTTCAGGACTTCGACGAGGCTTGGGGCGGGGCGACCGGGTTCGTAGCGACCTCCCGGTAGTTGCCGCCAGAGGATATTGTTCGTCGCATCGTAGCGACAGGCGTAGATAAGCTTGCCTGCCTGCACGGCGATCGGCTTGCCATTGGGACGCTCTTTGGTGGACAGTGCCTCAATCGCTCCCGTGGTGCCGCTCCGATCTCCCACGACGGCAACCTTCCCGATCCTTGCCCAGCTAACAACGGCCCGCTCTTTCCCACCACCGATTTGTTGCATCCTGATTTGTCCGACAACTTCACCGGTTCCACAATCGATATCGACCACATGGAACCCATGCACAAGGCTGACCCCATCGGTATCGCTGAACACGACGCGCCAAAACCCGAGGGGCCGGTCAGCTTTGATCTCCTTCAACCTTTCCAGCGACACACGGTCCCGGTAAGCGTCGTCCGTGGGGATTGGCCGTCCGGCCATCAGCACGGGGGTGCTGAGTTCGGTGACCATGAACAGCCCATCTCGTTCGAATTCACTCATCGCAATGCTGGCGGCTTGCTCACGACTTATCTTCGGAGCTTTGAGGTCGGAGATGTCGTAGTTCGGTCCCGCAGTCGCAGACTCCAGAATGCCACCGTAACGGCCAAGCTTGATGCTGAACGTGCTGTCCAAGCGATACCCTCGAATCAGTGCAAACTGCATCGTAAACTCCGCAGTTTGCGACCTGATCGATTTCCTGACGATCTCAAGCTCCTCTGGAAAGCCAAGCAAAGCGACGAACTCCTTCGCCCGGAGCTCACACTCTTGCGCGGTGAGATAGGGGAGTTGCTGAAGCTCGTCACGTCGGCGTTCGCGATTATAGTGAAGGGAGCTAAGCTGGCCCGACCCGCTTCGGCTTGAAAAGTGAACCTTATCAGCAATCGAGCCGATGAGCATCCCCTCTTTCGTCGTCGACCGAGGGCTGAGGAGCCGAGCCTTGAACCGGACTTCGTCGGGCTTGAAACCCTCAAGGTCTAGGTTCCGAATGAGGATTGCCCGGGCGAGTTGCATCGCTCGCTCATCTGGGGCATCCGAATCTTGTCCGACCCCTCCAAGTAAGGCGACAAACCCAAAGACACTTGCAAGAATGCTCATCGTCGTTCTTATCAGCATAGACGGATTCGTCCACGTCTCGGCACGTCAAACTCCGCGCGACTTCCCACGCCCCTCATCCGTCTCAGCCCAAAATGGCCGAGACGCCTCAACCCCTCGTCGTCGAAGAACTGGTCGTCATGATGGTCGATCAGCTTGCCGCCGTTGCCTGGCAGAAGATGGGCCTTCAGCCCGACATGCTCAGCGGGCAGATCGACAAGAATCTCGAAGGCGCAAAGCTCGCCGTCGATGCCGTGGCCGCGCTGGTGCCGCTCGTCGAAGGCAACCTCGACGAAAATGATCGGCGTGAGATGCACAATCTGGTCCGCAATCTCCGTCTAAACTTTGTAGAGAAGTCCAAGGAGGACGACGCATGAATGGATTCACGCGCGTGACCCGCGGGGCAACCGGGGTCTTTCGATGGGTTTGGGCAATTTCGCAACGAGTGCGGCTTGCCAACGATACGTGGGAAGAGACGGCCGCGCAAGCGCGGACGATCCAGGGCCCGTCGGTCCGCGAACGGCAGGCCGATCTCATCCAGTTCTACAGCCGGTTCGAGAATCTGGTGGAGGCGCTGTGTGACTCAGGCCAATACGGTCCCGTTGAGCGGCTGGAGCGTCGCTACGCCCAAGAGCGGCAGTGGATGCAGGCGAACTATCCCAAGGTGCGCAAGTATGTCGTGGCGTATCTGCGATTCGACGCCCTTGACGCCGAGCACTGCAGCACCCTTGATGGGAGCTTTGGCGATGCGTTTGAAGCGCTGTTTGCCGCGCCTTCGCTCGAGTGCTTTCTCACCATGGACGACGGCCACATGATCTCGCGCATTACGCGAACCCGCGAGGCGCTGAACCTCTACGGCGAGCATCTGCGGCAGCTATTGGCGCGCGACGCGTCATGCGACTAAGCTTCCGGCAACTGCATCTCAACGACGCTTGCGCGTTTTGGAACTCGGTTGCGCCGCCTGATTGGCATCTTGACGTCTCGACGCTGATCTCGTGCTCGGTTGGGTGCCCCACGTTTGACTGGGGAGCTTCCGGAGCATGGGTCGAGGGAAACGAGATCGTCGCCCTGGCGTGGGCGAAGCGGGGGCTCCACGACGTTGCCCATCTGTCCGCGATTGCGTTTCGAGATCCGATCGTCGGGGCGGACCTGCTGACCGACATCAAGGAGTTGCTTCGGAATCGGGGATTCGTTGCCTTGCAGTTCGGCCGCGATTCGCGTCACGTTTTCCCTGGTGTTCCCGACAACTGGCCCGCACTGCGGGATTTCCTTACCGTCGAGGGCTTCGAGGTTTCTTCCATCGACCCGTGCGTTGACCTGGTGATCCCCCGGTTGGGTCCACGGGCAGATGTTGCCGACGCCCGCCCTTGTGAGCCTCACGATGTCGAGGCCTTGCTGGCATTCCTTGACCGGGAGTTTCCCGGCCGGTGGGCAGCGGATGTTCGCGACAAGCTCGCTCACGAGGCGCAACCTACCTTTCTGTGGCGGCTAGGCGATCCGATTCGCGGGTTTGCCGTCACGCAACACACCAACGATCGGCTTCACCTCGCGGGCGCGGTTGCGCCTCGCTCGCTCACCGCGCCTTGGATGGCGGTCGGCCCGATTGGCCTAGCTGGCGAAGCTCGCGGTCAGGGAGAAGGCAGTCGCTTCCTGGGGCGGATTCTCGCTCACGCCCATGAACGCGGGATTCAGTCCGTTCGCGTGGATTGGACGCATCTCGTCGACTGGTACGGCCGGTTCGGCTTCGAGATTGAGCGCTCCTACACTCCGGTGCGTCTTGACCTCGGAAGTTGAATCGCGAGGGGCTCCTCGTTCGTCATTTCTCACGACATGTTGTCCCTCTTACTCTTGGCCACCGCACAGGACCTGACCGTTCCCACGGGTTCCACCCCGACCATGCCGCAAGGCCCGTCGCCGTTCACCGTGGCCCCGGAGATCCCCGAGACGGTGCGTCTCGCGATCACGCCGCAGATCGACGGCATCCTTGCGGATGAAGAGTGGGACAAGCTCGCCGAATCGAGCGTGACGTCCTACTTCCAGTGGCAGCCCGGCAAGTTGCACTTCGCGGCGAAGGTTCGTCCGGGGCAAGATCTTGTCGCGTCGCTTGACCTCGCGGGCAACGGATGGCTGATCGGCAACGACAATATTGAAGTTCGCGTCAAGTGGGCGGGTGACAAGCCGGAAGTTTATGCGCGACGACTCGACGCAACCCGAGCGGAGGGTCCGCAGTGGGTTGACGCCGAGTCCATCACCGGAGCCATCAAGGCGGCCGGTCGCTTTGAGGGCGACGTGTGGACCGTCGAGGCAACGCTGGACGATCCTGGGCTTTACGTGTTGCCCAGCAAGGTGGGCGTGCCGATCGGCATCCGCATGGATGGCATCCCCACCGAGGAACCGCTGGCCGAGCCGTTCCACCCGCGCGTCGTGGGGCGCGTCATGCTGATGATGGACCGCGGCACGAACTTGCCGACGGGATTCAAGTGGGAGCCCCAGTTCCGGGGCCGTTCGATTGTTCCCGGCGAAGAAAGCCGGATTCGTCTGACGTTTACGGGAACCGACGCGCTCGGCTTCACGCGACTCGATATGCGCACGGAGGGCCTCGCCAAAGACGTGACGTCGTCGAGCGGCATTCCCTTCCCCGCTTTTGACCGGCGGAACCGCTCGTTTGCCGACTATTCGACACGGGTATTGCCCGCGGCTTCGATTGGCTGGCGCGTGCTCCGTGGCACGATCACGGATGGTAGCGGCGCGACGACGATTCTGCAGACATGCTATGAAATCGCCCCCACCGTCCACTTCAACATGGAGAAGCCGAAGCCGATCGTGAGCTCAAGCGAGCCGCAGAAGATTCGCTTTGGGGTGATCGTCCACTCGAATACGCTGAAGCGGGTGACCGGGGTGTTTCGCGTTGCCCCGCCGGAGGGCTGGGCCGTAGAGAGCGGTGACAACAAGAGCTTCGTCATCTACAACGCGCGCGGCTCGAAGCGGCAGGTGTTTGAAGTCGTGATTCCGGGTGGCTACCGGGGGACGTTCCCGGTGAAGCTCACCGCTCAGATCGGCGCAGAGACCATTGAGCAAACGGCTTGGGTCATGGTCTCGGGCTGAGTCTCTTGCGTCGGGACGAACCCGCCGACGCCCTCATGGAGTTAAGCTTCAACGCCGAAGGACACCTTCAATATCTCCAGAGTCAGTCGCGCGGTGTCCACCAAGTCCTTCCGCGAGATGAACTCGTCGTGGGTGTGGATCTTGTCCATGCCCGTTGCGACAACAATCGACGGCACACCCTTGCGGTTGTACACATTCGCGTCGCTTCCGCCCAAGGTCGTCCGTAGCGTCGGCTCGAAACCCAAACGCCGACTGGCTTCCTGCGCCACCTGAACCACCTTCGACGCCGGGTCGAGGTGGTAGGCGTGATAGTGGCGATGATGCTCGATGTGAACTTCGGCGCCACGACGCGAAGCCGCTTCCTCGAATCGCTGCACCATGTGGTCGATCTGCGCCTCAAGCTCTTCGAGTGACGTCGAGCGGGCCTCCGCCTTGATGGTCACGGATGGGCAAACTACGTTCGTTCCGGTGCCCCCCGATATGATGCCAAGGTTAGCGGTTGTCTCCGGCCCGATTCGACCCATCTTCATGCCACTGATCGCCTCCGAAGCCACGACAATGGCGTTGATCCCTTCTTCCGGATGCTTACCGGCGTGGGCCGGTTTACCGATAACCTCGATGTCCAGCTTGTCGTGATAGGCGGTTCGCGTCACGAACGTGCCCACCGGTGGCCCCGTATCGAGAACAAAGCCGTAGTCGAGGTTGAGATCCTCAATCGCGAGGGCATCGGCTCCCTTAAGGCCAATCTCCTCGGCCACCGAGAGCAATAGCACCACATCGCCGTGGGGCACTCCAGACTCGCGGAGCGCCAATGCAGCCTCGATCGCGGGAGCCATTCCGCCCTTGTCGTCGGCCCCAAGAATGGTGTCGCTCGCGCTGTAGAAGACGCCGTCGCGCTCCTCAATGATCAGGCCAGGGGTGGCTTCCACGGTGTCGAAGTGCGCGCTCAGAAACACCCTCGGCAGGCCCGGTGCCGTCGCGGGCAATGTCGCAATGAGGTTGTTCGCGGTGCCTCCAATCCGAACCCCGGCGTCGTCTTCAACGACCTCGAATCCCAAACCTTGTAGGTGTTGCTTCGTCCAAGCGACCACCTCGGCTTCTCCCAATGATGGCGAGTTGAACTGGCACAGCCGCAAGAACAAGTCGATCAGGCGTTCCTCTTGAATCACGCCCTGAGGTTACTCATAATAGAAGCGTGCGCACCGTTGACCAACCTGACCTGTTCGAGCTTGACCAGCAGATGGAGAAGATGCTCGATGACTCACCCAGCGAGCTCTATCTCATCAGCATGGGCGATGGCAAATACGCTGCCAACAACGTGACGATCGAGGACGTGACGCACAACGGACTCGCAACTTTCCCTTCGATGGATGACGCGATTGTGTACACCGGGCTCCTTGCGGGGCTCAACGGCTCTCCGGTTCGAAAGACGTTTGAAGAGGCGCGCGCCATCGCAGTGTCGAAGCCGACCTTGGACTGCATGTTCCTATTCGTTGACGGCAAGATCGTCGATATCCACTTCGTTCGGTAGCTCGCGCCCTCAAGCTTGCCTGACCCGTCTATACTCGCAACTATGGAGCAAAGGCGGCGAGGCGTTCCCCTGCATGTGCAGATTCTGATTGGCTTGGTGCTTGGTGCCATCGCTGGGGTGATTGGGAGCGCCTTTCTGGAGGCCGAACTCCTCAAGCATATCGGCGAAACCTACGCAAAGCCGATTGGCAACATCTTCATCTTCGGCATCTTCATGGTGGTAGTGCCGCTGCTCTTCTCGGCCCTGGCCCTGGGCATCGCCGAACTCGGTGATATCCGCAAAGTAGGTCGGATCGGTGTGCGCTCGCTCGCGTTGACCGTCCTTTTGAGCGGCATCGCCGTTCTACTTGGCTTGGCGGCAATCAATCTCTACAACCCAGCCAACCAACTCAGCGAGTCCCAGAAAGAAGCACTCGTGGCTTCGTACGGCAATCAGGAAGAAGCGGCTAAGCGAATAGAGACGGCAAAGAACGCGAAGGCCGACGATCCCCCTTTGTTTGGGTTCATTCCGCGTAACCCAGTGAAAGAGGCTGGCCGAGCGTTAGAAGGGGGGTTGCTACCTCTTATGTTCTTCTCGCTCGTCTTTGGGTTGGCTCTTTCAATGATTGAGGCGGAGAAGGGTCTTCCCATCAAGCAGTTTCTAGACGGCTTGTTTGCGGTCTGCCTAAAGATGATCGAAATGGCGATGAAATTCGCGCCCATTGGGGTCTTTGCACTGGTCTTCTTTGCCGCATCGCAACTTGGAGTAGACCTTCTCAAAGCCCTCGGTATGTATGTCGTTCTCGTCGTTGGCGTGCTGGCCATTCACCTCTTCGGCGTCTACAGCTTGGCGATCAAGTACATCGCCAAGCGAGACCCAAAGGTGTTTTTCCGCCAGATGCGGACCGTAATGTTGACCGCCTTCGCGACATCGTCATCGAACGCAACCCTCCCTGCGGCACTTCGAGCGGCAGAAGAGGAAGTGGGGCTGCCTCGGCGAATCTCGACGTTTGTTTTGACCGTTGGCGCGACGGCCAACCAAAACGGGACGGCACTCTTCGAGGGCATCGCAATCATCTTCTTGTCGTCCATGTTTGGGGTCACGCTTGATCTGGGGCAACAGGTCACCGTGATGGTGTTGGCGATTGTCGCCGGGATCGGCACCGCGGGGGTCCCCGGTGGATCTTTGCCCATGATCGGCCTCATATTGACTCGCTTCGGCGTACCCGCTGAAGCGATCGGCCTCATCCTCGGGGTAGATCGAATCTGCGACATGTCGCGAACCGTGCTCAACGTGACGGGTGATATGACGATCGCGGCTTGCGTGACGGCAATGGAACCGAAAGAGGCCATAGACGCGGCGGCGGCGGACGCATAGGACGAAGACTCATGAAGGGAGCTTGGCAAGTTGGTTTATTGGTTGTCGCGTTTATCGCGATGCTCGCTGGAGCGTACGCCGTGCTCGGTCGGCAGATGTTCGCTCCGAAGACCGACCCATACTTCGTGGAGTTACCCGACGCTGGTGGGGTGGCGGTTGGCGCACCCGTCTTGCTCTCCGGCGTGAAGGTCGGCCAGGTATCCAAGGTCGAATTGGCCTCGCCCAACTTGGCGCGTCTGTCGCTTGCGCTCAAAGAAGGCATCGACCTCCCCGAAGGTAGCACGGTCAGCATTCGAACGGCGATCATCGGCTTTGGTGATAGCCCGATCAGCATCATTCCCGGCCCGGGCCCACGAGCTTTGGCACATGGCGCGACGATGACAGGCACCAAGGGCTCGCCACTCGACAGCTTCATGCCCGAAGCCAAAGGCACGTTGAAAGAACTCGAAGCCACGCTAGCGGCCACGCGAGCAATGATTGGCGATCTGCAAAAGTTGGTGAACGATCAACAGGTGGTGGGCGGAGTCGAGAGACTCCTCGCGACCAGCGAGAAGACGGTCGGCCAGTTCGGACAACTCGCACAGCGGATTGATCGCCTTGTGGCGACCAACCAGAGCAAGCTCGGCGATGCACTCACCTCGGCGAGCCTGGCCATGCAGGACATTCGCGAGTCGACCAAGCTCGTCACGCAGATTCTGAAAGATGGCCAACTCACCGACAAGACGCTAGCGTTGCTTGATAATCTCAACGCCACCACCGTCAAGGCGACCGATCTCGTCACCAGCCTGGACAAGTTCGTCAACGACCCTGAACTTCGCGACCCGCTGACCAAAACGGTTAAGAACGTCGAGACGATCACCGACAGTGGCACCCGTATCGCGGCCGACGCCGAGCAAATCGCTAAGAACAGCGTGGAAATTACGGGCAACGTGAACGAGCTCAGCAAGAAGGCGATTGATCTTGCCGACGACGCGCGCGGGATTCTTCAGCAACTGCAGAAGGTCATCGGCAAGGCGCCGAGCACCGGAAATCTGAATCTGCAGGCAAACCTGGATCTGATCTATGAAAGCTCACCCCGTCACTACCGCACCGACATCGAGGCGAGCATGAACGTCGGCAACAACCGGCTTCGAGCGGGAATCTATGACGCCTTTGAGACGAACAAGCTCACCCTGCAAGTTGGCCAGCCTTTCTCGGGCAAAGGTGAACTTCGCTACGGAATCTATGCAAGTAAGCCGGGCGTAGGGGTAGAATATGAGATCGTGCGTGGTCTTGCGCTACGCGGGGATCTGTACGATATCAACAATCCTCGTGCCGATTTGCGGGCCCGCTTCGAACTCGGCGGCGGATTCTACGGCTGGTTGGGTGCGCAACAACTGTTTAAGCGCAACTCCTTCCTGATCGGGGTCGGCTTCCGAAGATAGAGGATTGAACCGCCATGAAGGTGATTTTGAATCAGACCGTGCCGAAGCTCGGCAAAGAGGGCCAGGTTGTGACCGTGGCCAATGGCTATGCGCGAAACTTCTTGTTCCCGCGTGGCCTCGCCATCGTCGCTGACCGTACTCAGCTGGCCGCCCTTGAAAAGCGAAAAGCTCGGTTGGCCGCGAAAGTTGCCGAAACCGCCGCGGCGGCCGTCGCCCAGGGTGAAAAGCTCTCGGGTAAGTCGGTCCGGATCGAGGGCAAGGTCGGGCAGGATGCCGGCAAGCTTTTCGGTGCCATCACCGCGCAGGACATTGCCGACGCGATCAAGGCGCAGCTCGGCGAAGACATTGAGCGTAAGCGCATTGGTCTTCTCACGCCGATCAAGCGCCTTGGCGAGTATCCGATCTCGCTTGACCTGCACCCGGACGTTGACGCGACCGTAAACGTCGTCGTGTTTGATCCGAACGCGCCGGTCGAAGTCGCTCCCGAAGCCGAAGTCGAAGAAGCTACCGAAGAAGCGTAGTTCTTCCCATGAATCACCAACGAGAGGGTCTCGCTACGGCGACCCTCTCGTTTGTTTAGGCCCACCATGATTCGTCGCTACACCGGACAGCCGCTTCCTCCCCGCGCCCGTGTCGCGGTGGTTGCAAACGACGCCATCGGCAACTTCGTGGTGGCGACTCCGCTCCTGCAAATGGTCCGCCGAGAGCTCAATCCGGCCGTTATTCACTACTACGGCGGCAAGCGGACGCGGCAGCTTCAGGAAGCCTCCGACCTGTTTGATGCCCACTTCCCCCTGCACGGGAGCGACCTTGATGGAATCGTGGCAAGCGTGCCGCATCCCTACGACCTGATACTGAACGTGGAGAGCGGGCCGCATGCGACCGAGTTCGTGGGGCGAATCGCGGGGGATGCCTTCGTGGCTGGGCCGGTGACGGTGGAGGGCGAGGCGATCCCATTTCCCGATGACGACCGGGGCGATCTCTGGCGTGATCGCGAGTGGATTTCCGCCGAGATCACCACTAAGTATCCGTTTCTTGACTCAGGTTTCATCGCCGAGATATATGCCCGGGCATGCTATCTCAGCGGACCCGTGCCGCCCTACAAAGTGCCCATGGTGCCGACGGACACCGGGTGCGATGTCTTGATCGCCACAACGGCTAGTCTGCCCGATAAGCTCTGGCCCTTTGCGAAGTGGTCGGAGGTTCTTTCTGAACTCAAGGGCCAAGGCGTCAAGGTTGGCCTCATCGGTGCGCCGCCGAAGGCTCAATCCGAGCACTGGAAAGGCGCCGATGAAGAATCGCAGCTCGTCCATGATGGCCTCGTCGAAGACTTGCGGGGGCGGTACTCCCTGCCTGAAGTCGTTAGTGCGCTGGCTGCCACGCGGCGCATCCTTACGCTCGATAACGGCATCCTCCACCTGGCAGCGGCAACCCAAACTCCAACGGTTGGCCTCTTTCGCTACGGAATCCACCGGCTGTGGTGCCCACCCTTTGGTCAAATGCACCCCGTCGTGACACCCGAAAGGCATCCGGTCGCCTACATCCCCGTGGACGAGGTGCGGGAGGCGCTCGCGAATGCCCAATGAGCGCACGCTGATTTGGCTGAAGTATCGATTCATCGGCGATGCCGTGCTCGCGACGCCGGTGATACATGCGGTTGCCGAGAAGGTCGGACGGGCCGAGCTTCTAGGTGCCCCGTATCACCTTGAGCTTCTGGCGGCCGAGCCGCGGCTTGACTTGCATCTCGACACGAAGCTCCGTGGCATGTCGGTTTTCTTGGATCGACTTCGCTGGCTTCGGCGCCAGCAGTACTCCCAGGCGCTCATCATCAACCGCAACTTCCGAACGGCCCTTCTCGTGAGGCTTGCTGGGATCAAGCGGCGGGTCGGCTTCAATACTGAAGGCCGCGGCCTGTTGCTGACCGACCGTGTACCATACGACCCGACGCTGAAGGAGGCCGTGAACTACGCCCACCTCGGTCAGCCTTTCGGGTTGGAGGTTGCCCCCTTTCCGCCTCGGCTCACGCTCACCGACGAGGAGCGCCTGAGGGGTCAGAGCCTAGTGAAGGGCGCACGGATTGGCCTCCAGCCAGGTTCCACAGGCGCCGACCGCATCTTCCCCCCGGAGTTGCTCGCGGAGATCGCCAATCGCCTCGATGAGCCCGTGGTGCTGCTGGGAGCGAAGTCCGAGCGATCGTTCGCCGATGAGCTCCTTCCCCACTTGCGGTTGCCGGCGGTGGATCTCGTGGGGTCGTGTACGCTCCGCGAGTCGATGGCGGCACTTGCCGCGCTCCAAGTCATGGCCGGGCCCGACTCGGGACTGATGCACACATCTGTCGCCGTTGGCACTCGGACGGTGACCACCTTCTCGCGAACTCCCGCCCCTCAATGGGGGCATGATTACGCCCCTCATCGCGTGCTGATTGCCCCGCAGGGTGACATGGCTCAGGTGCCCGCCGACGACGTTATAGGCGCGATTCGCGAGGGTCTCTGATGCGTCTGCGCGACACCATCGTGGCTCCGATAACCGCTCCTGGGGTTGGGGCCGTTGCCGTCGTGCGCGTGACGGGGCCGAGTGCGTTTGAGATTGGAGGCTCGCTGTTCTCCGGCTGGCCCGCCGATCCGGAAAGCCATCGCGCCTACTACGGCAGGTTTGTAACCGGCGATGATGGACTCGTGCTCGTCTTCGCAGAGGGGCACGGCTATACGGGCGAGACATCCTTCGAGGCGATGATCCATGGTTCGCCAGCCAGCGTGAGGCTCCTCGTGGAGCGGATCGTTGAGCGCGGAGCACGCCCGGCTGAGCCGGGCGAGTTCACGCAGCGGGCGTTCCTGAATGGCCGCATTGACCTATCGCAGGCCGAAGCCGTTCGGGATACGATCGAGGCGCAAACCGAGTTGCAGTTGCGATACGCGAACGCCCAGCGCGCGGGAGTCTTGCGCGATGCGATTCGTGGATGCCGAGCGACGCTCGAAGGTTGGCTGGCCGCGGTTGAGGCCCATGTCGACTTCAGTGAGGAACTGGGCGACTTGGATCGCGGCCCGATCCAGGCGGGCCTGCATGAGCTTCAGTCGCAACTTGAAGGTTGGCTGTCCACAGAGCGGGCCGGTCAGATCGTGCGCCATGGACTGCGAATCGCGCTGATCGGCCTGCCCAACGCCGGCAAGAGCAGCCTGCTCAATGCCCTGCTCGGCTACGAACGGGCGATTGTGACGGACATTCCCGGCACGACCCGCGACACGATTGAGGAGAGCGTAACGCTGGGAGGCGTGCCGTGCGTGCTGATCGATACCGCCGGGTTGCGTGAAACCGATGACCCAATTGAGCGACTCGGTGTCGCCCGTGCCCAGACGGCCGCTGCCGGAGCCGATGCTGTTTGGTATGTCCACGACGCGACCACGCCGATGCCGCCATCGTTGCCCGCGAATGACCTTGTCGTGCTCACCAAGGTCGACTTGATGCCAGGAACCCTGGGCGTGTCAGCAAAGACGGGTGAAGGTCTGAGCACGCTTCACGGCTGGGTCGCCGCGCAGACGTTCACCGACCGGGCCTGCCTTATTGATGCGCGCCACGGGCCGCTGCTGCGTCGGGCGCTGGCTGGACTGGAGTTGGTCGCCGAAACCATTGCGCACGACCAACCGGACGACCTCCTGAGCGTGGGACTCCGCGAGGCAATCGCTGCGCTGGGTGAGATTACGGGCGAGACCTCGGCCGACGATCTGCTCACATCGATCTTCTCGCGATTCTGTATCGGGAAGTGATCTAGTCGATCTCGATCAGCCGAAGCGCACTCAGCG
>CAZPHD010000022.1:0-3619 GCA_964586225.1 uncultured Fimbriimonadaceae bacterium | reverse complement strand
GCGCAAATCGGACGGAATCCAGGAGATCGAGCGGCACCTCGCGCGGATCGGCCATCGGCTTGGCCAGGGCAACATCTTGCACTCGGCACGGTTCGTGTCCGGAACTCGCGAACAAGGTCGCCCAATCGCTCCGCACCCGCGTGGCCTCTGGCCGTCCCAACAACTCGAGCGCGTCTGCGGTGTCCATCAGGGCTTTGATCACCCGTCGCGTTCCCGGTTGTCGGTAGCTCACGCGCAAGCCCCGGGCCAGCCCTCCGCGCGCGGCTCGGGCTCGGCCAAGTCGCGCGTGCAACAGACCCACCCAAGGCGCAACAATCGACTCAACCGCGCTGAATCCCGAACGGCGCGCCGCCTGGTCAACCTCCACCAACACCCGCTCGGCTTCTGCGACATCGCCCGCCAGGTAGGACGCATAGCCGTAGTTTCCGCGAATCGATAGGGCGTCTTGCAGAGCTCCCGCATCGGGGGCTTCCTCAAAGAACCGCAAACCTTCGCGAAACGTGGTCAGCGCGGGTTCAGACTCAAACTGGAGCGCCTGAAACGTCGCGGCCTGGCATCGGCACTGCCATGCGTCATAAGGCCAGCCCGTTGCATCGGCGATCTCCGCTGCTTCCAGAGCGGCCGCCATCGCCTCCTCATGCCGCCCCCGCACGAACAACGCAAACGAGCGATTGAGCAACGCAATTCGCCGCCGGGCGGGTTGCACGTCACCGCGCAAGAATGCTTCCGACTCGGTGATGACCTCCTCGTCGCGCTCGAGCTGACCCAAGGCGGTGATGATCCGCACTTGGCATCGTTCGCGGGCTTCCCCCTGGACCTCGCTTCGAACCAGCACCGAGCGGAGCCAGTCGATGGTCTCAGCAGGGCGGCGGACCACCTCCGGGCGGAAGCTGGAACTCGCAAGAAGTTGGAGCGCGACATCGGGTTCTTCGTCCAGGCACCGGCGGAAGAACCGGCCCAAGATATCGAACTCCGTGGGCGTGAGGTCAATGGGCGCATGCGCCAAGTCTTCGGCGAGGGCGACGAGTTGTTCGCTAAAGTCTGTTCCCTCGGCCGTAAGCTGCTTCCGAACCTGGGCGAAGGCTCGCTGCGCTTCGGACTGCCGGCCGAGCAACCTCAGACAGCGTAACTGAAGGGTCCACAGAGTCTCGTCGTGTGGGAGATGGGCAAGGCCAGCGGCGCAAGCCTCTAACGCAACCTCCGG
This sequence comes from uncultured Fimbriimonadaceae bacterium, assembly GCA_964586225.1. GTDB lineage: Bacteria > Armatimonadota > Fimbriimonadia > Fimbriimonadales > Fimbriimonadaceae > JANJUB01. Next base: position 2,415 of record CAZPHD010000022.1, on the reverse strand, counting down.
TTGCCGTCGCGCTTCCGCAAGATGGGCGAGGCGCGTAGCCCCATCGACAGCGAGCAAGGACCACTGCTGCCGGATAGGTTCCAGCCAGTCCTCCGTCTCGTCAGCGACCACGGGCATCGCCAGCTTGGGAAGGAGCCTCTGGAGTTCGATCCACTCCCGCTCGGGATCGGGCTCCTCGGCGATGTCCTCGAGCTGCTGGCGGATTAGGGCGATGTCTGTGGTGCCGGTCAGGCGTACCCACTCGTCAACCTCGTCGATGCGACCGCTCTTGCGAAGGCGTGCCAAGCCGACTCGAAGCCGGTTGCCGACCTCGGCGGCGGCATCTCCCGACCACAGGGCCTGGGCCAGGTCGCTACGTCGCACGAGATCGGGATGATGCGCGGCAAGGAACAGCAGGATCCGATTGTTCAGGGGCACGCCGTCATGCGTGGCTCGCATTCCCAACAGCCGAATCTCCATGACGGTGAGTCTAGCCGATCACTTCTTGGGTTGGGAATCCGGGCGGAAGTGCGCGACGTAGCCATGCTCATCGCTAAAGTACGTCATTGGGCGGCCGTCCTGCGTATAGGAGCCCCACGGATCGTCTTCTGACTTGAATGGTTCGGTCTTTAAGTGTGGCTGAACGCGCTTGGCGGACCCGTCCGCCATGCCAAACACCATCGCCCCGTCAAAGGCCGCCGCCGAACCGAGGACCATGAACATCATGGTCCGCGAGGTTGCAAATCCGTTCGGTTTCGGGTTGAAAATGCACTCAGGCTGCAAGAGCATCTGACAGTTCAAGTTGGGCGAGGCGGTCGCGAACCCCTCGGCGTTTGCCTTTCCCAGTCCGGTCCAAATCAGCGGAACGAGTTCGGGGTGCGGCACGACCGACTGGCTGAGGCGGTGCAGGTAGCCGTTGTACGTCACACCGACGCGCAGCGGAGTCGTCAGCGTGTCTTCAAGTTTCAGAAAGGGAGGCGCCGTCGGAGCCCCAGCAATGACGAGCACGTCCGCGTTGGGCCAATACGGGGCTACCGAGTTCACCCACGCCGCCGCATAGGCTGCCTTCAGGGCCGGCGTCGTGTCTCGCATGAGTCCCGGCGGAGCCGCAATCCGACGGCTCGACGACCATTGCCCGGCACCGGGCCCAGCCTCTAGGACCATGGATAGCGGGTAGGTGCCGTCAGCATCCTGCGCATACAGGTGAATCCCTCGCGCCAACTGCCGAAACTGGGCCATTCCCGAGTCACTTTCGGGCCGCCCCGCAGACCCGAGCATGACTGAAAACACACCGCACCCTAAGACAACCGCACCCAACTGACGCAGGCTCATAGCCTATGGACGCACGGCCACTTAAGCAGAGTTCCCTAAATGCGAAACGGGCCGGAGCTCGGGAGCTCCGACCCGCCTTTCAAACCATGGGACTAGTGGTGGTGATGGTGGCCGTGGCCCTCATCCTCTTCCTGAGGAATCTCAGCGACGAGCGCTTCCGTCGTCAGCAGCAAGCCGCTGATCGAGGCCGCGTTTTGCAGCGCCTGGCGGACGACCTTGGTCGGATCGACGACGCCGGCCTTCGCGAGGTCTTCGTACTCCAGCGTAGCCGCGTTGAAGCCGATTCCGTGCTCCTTCACCTTCTGAACCACGACCGAACCCTCGACGCCCGAGTTCTCGGCGATGGTGCGTAGGGGAGCCTCGATGGCCTTGCGGATGATGTTCACGCCGATCTGGCGATCGTCACCCAGGTTCATTCCGTCGAGCGCCTTGCCCGCCGTGATCAGCGCCGTGCCACCGCCGGGGACGATGCCCTCTTCGAGCGCGGCGCGGGTCGCTGCGAGAGCGTCTTCGACACGAGCCTTCTTTTCCTTGAGGGCGGTCTCGGTGGCCGCACCAACCTTCACGACGGCAACGCCGCCGCTCATCTTGGCGAGTCGCTCTTGGAGCTTCTCCTTATCGTAGCTGCTGTCGGTGGTTTCGATCTGGCGCTTGATAACGTTCATCCGCCCATCGATCGCCGCCTTGTCGCCCTTACCGGCGACGATGGTGGTGTTCTCCTTGGTGATTACGATCTTGGCGCACGAGCCGAGCATCTCCGGTCCAACGTTCTCCAGCTTGATGCCAAGCTCTTCGCTGATGAATTGGCCGCCCGTCAGGACAGCCATATCTTCCAGCATCGCCTTGCGGCGATCGCCGAAGCCCGGAGCCTTCACCGCCGCCACGGGCAGACCGGCGCGGATGCGGTTCAGAACCAGCGTGGCGAGGCACTCGTTCTCGATGTCTTCCGCCACGATGATGAACGGGCGGCCCATGCGGAGCACCTTCTCAAGCATCGGGACCAGATCCTGCACGCTGCCGATCTTCTTCTCATAGAAGAGGATCATTGGCTCTTCGTAGATCGCTTCCATGCGGGTGGCGTCGGTGACGAAGTAAGGCGACATG
>CAZPHD010000021.1:40087-51312 GCA_964586225.1 uncultured Fimbriimonadaceae bacterium | reverse complement strand
CTCCCCCTCTCCTCGAAGGGCTATCGTCTTCGAGGGGAGGGGGTCGGGGGGTGGGGAAAAGGCGATGTCAGAGTCGAGAACTTCGCGAATCGTCCGTAGCGCGGCCAAGACCGCCGGCGGGGCCGAGTTGTACATGTCGAGCACGTAGGTGATGTCTCCCTCGCGCCGAATGGCCATTCGGTTCGCGGGGAGCACGGCGCAGCTCAAGGCTTGCGCAGCCTGGAGCGGCTCGACGCCCGCGACCACTGCCACCAAAAAGGCGGCCGTCGCATTCAGCGCCTGATGCTTCCCGACCACGGGAATCTCCGTGACGTAGCGGTTGCCCTCGTACGCGATGTGAATCTCCGACCGGTCCCAATCGAGCGGGCTGTAAAAGGTGAGTTGCGCATCCGCCCGCTCAGATTCGCCGAACGTCTTGATGCACGCCGCTCGCGCTTGCTGGCGTAAGAAGTCAGCATAGTCGTCCTCCGCCCAGAAGATCGCTGTGCCGTGCTCGGGGAGGAACTCGAAGATCTCGGACTTGGCCTCCGCGATCCGATCGCGCGAGCCTAACTCGGACAGATGCGCGATGCCGATGTTGGTGATGAGGGCGATGGTTGGCTTGGAGAAGGAGGCCAGGTGCCGGATTTGGCCGAGGCCGCGCATACCCATCTCCACGACTACGGCGGCGGGATCTCCCCACCCCCCAACCCCCTCCCCGCGAGACGAACCACTCGCAAAGAGGGGGAGTTCCGTCCACATCAGCGGTGCGGTGTATTCGGTGTTGCGGTTGCCCTCGGTCTTCAGGATCTCACCGAGCGGCGACAACGCGGCTGCCACAAACTCCTTGGCTGAGCTCTTGCCCGCGCTACCGGTGATGCCGATCACCGGGCCAGTGTAGTCTCGGCGGAAGCTCAGCGCCATGCGAGCGAGCGCCCCGACCACCTCATCTACAAGGATGTGCGGCCCATCGACGGTGCGCTCAACGAGGGCCGCAACCGCTCCTTGCTCGAACGCTCGGGTCACAAACTCGTGACCGTCCACCTTCTCGCCTCGGATGGCGATAAAGAGATCGCCCGGTTTGACGTCGCGAGAGTCGGTAGCAAAGCCGGTGCATCGTGGATTTTGGATTTTGGATTCTGGATCGCGAAGGGTGCCGCCCAGCCGCTCTGCAAGTTCAACTAAGGGAATGTTCATCGCTGCTTCAGGCCCTCCCGGGCGAGATCGCGGTCGTCCATCGGGTGCTTGGTGCGCCCGATGATTTGGTAGTTCTCGTGCCCCTTGCCGGCGATGATCACGCAATCGCCCGGCTCGGCCAGCTTGATCGCGAGGGCAACGGCTTTGGGCCGGTCAGGTTCGACATGCACCCCCCCCCGCCCCTCGTGGGGAGAGGGGGCTGGGGGGTGAGGGGCCTCGGGGAGACCCGCCAGGATGTCCGCAATGATCGCGTCCGGATCTTCGGTGCGCGGGTTGTCGCTCGTAATCACCACCACATCGCTTCCTCGCGCCGCGGCCTGCGCCATGAGAGGTCGCTTCGACTTGTCCCGGTCGCCTCCGCAGCCAAACACCGTGATGATGCGGCCCTGGGTGAGCGGCCGGGCCGTTTCGAGAAGTTTGTCGAGGGCGTCGGGCGTGTGGGCGTAGTCCACGATGATGCCGATGCCGGCGTCGTTGGGGACGGGTTCGAAGCGCCCTGGAACGGGTCGCAGGAGGGTCGTGATGGCCTGGGTGATTTCGTCGAGCGAGTAGCCCAGGCCTTTCACTGCGCTGACCGCCGCGATGAGGTTTTCGACGTTGTACGCACCGCCGAGATCAGCGAAAAATCCGTGGTCGCCGTCATCGCGCGACTGGAGGACAAGGTGAATCTGGGTCAAGCCGATGTCGAACGCGCACCCCTCGATGTCGGTTCGCGGGTCGATCCCGCCGAAGGGAGTGAGGCTAGGCACCTGGAGGAATCGCATGGCCCGATCACCGAACTCGCGAGCAAGCTCCGCGCCCACCGGGTCACCCACATTCAGGACAGCACGCAGCACGCGCCCCTCACCCCCCAGCCCCCTCTCCCCAGAGGGGCGAGGGGGAGTCCCGGAAAACAGTCTGCGCTTTGCCGCAAGGTACGCCTCCATGCTTCCGTGGTAGTCCAAGTGATCTTGGCTAAGATTCGTAAACACCGCTACATCGAACTCGATGCCGTCGCATCGTTGCTCCGACAGGGCATGCGAAGAGACTTCCATCGCTACGGCCTGACACCCGCGCGAAACCGCCTCGGCGAGCATGGCATTCAGTTCGATTGCGAAGGGCGTGGTGTTGGCGAGGGGGCGCAGTTCCTCGGAGTCTCCCCACCCCCCTGCCCCCTCCCCGCGAGACGAACCACTCGCGGAGAGGGGGAGTCCAAGACCCAGCGTGCCGATGTAGGCACACGGCACATTCATCAGCGTCAGCATGTCGCGGATCAGCCATGCCGTCGTCGTCTTGCCGTTCGTGCCTGTGACGCCAATCACGCGAAGCTTCGAAGAGGGGTTATCAAAAGCAACTTTCGCGAGTCGCCACAGAGCGGCGCTAAACCAACCTGTGGCGCGGGCGATGCGGAGCTCGGGCGTTTCCGATTTCCCCACCCCCCAGCCCCCTCCCCTCGAAGACGATGGCCCTTCGAGGAGAGGGGGAGTTCCGGGCTCGATGAACGCCACCGCCAACCCAAGCGACCGGGCGAGATCAAAGCCGTCCATGGAATGCACGACCGCCGCCAGCGCACCCCCATCCCTCGCCGCCGCCAGAAACTGATGCGAGTCGGTGTTCTCCGACGGCATGCACACAAAGCACGCGCCGGGCACCACCTGGCGAGAGTCCATAACCCACGTGGTGAGTTCGGCGTCGCCCTCGATTTGATCAGGAGTGACGCCTGCGCGAAGGAAGACCTCGGAGAACCGCATCAGCGATTGCGGTTTACCTGCTTCTCAGGCGACTTGGCCTTCTTCGCCGGCTCCGGCTTCTTCGTGGCCTTGCTTGCGGGCCGCACGGGGTCGGTTTGCGCAACCTTCTTCGCCGGCTTCAGATCAACCTTCTTGACCTCCGGCTTTGCGGCGACCTTGGCAACGGGAGCCTTGGCCTTCGGTTCCATCCTTGGTAGCGCTCGCGCCTTTACCGTCACGTCCGGGCCTTTCACTTTTGGCTTCGGCTTGGCAACGGGCGTTGGCGCCGCGGCAGGAGCCACCGGGCGCGGATCCGAGATCGCGACGGTCGGCGGAATCCGCAGTCGCCGAATCACTGACTGGGCAATCGACCTAAACGCCGGGCCAGCCACCGTGCCGCCGTAGTAGGAGCCCTTCGTGGGTCGGTCAATCATCACCAGAATGACCGCTTCGGGCTCCTCCGCAGGTACAAAGCCAATGAAGTTCGACACATAGCCCCCGCCTTTCATCGAGCCCGTCTCCTTGTTCCGCTTCTGCGCCGTGCCCGTCTTGCCGCCGATGGTGTAGCCGGGAATGCGAAGTGACTTGCCGGTGCCGCGCTCCGACTCAAGAACCGCGCGCATCATGCGGAGGACCGTGTGCGCCGTTTCTGCTTGGACCACTTGTTGACCCTGGATGACGGGGGTTTCCGTCTCGCCAATCTTTGCGATGAGTCGCGGGTGAACCCGCTTGCCGTCGTTCGCGAGGCTGGCAAATGAGGCGCAAAGAGCCAACGGAGTCGCGTTTACGGACTGACCGAACCCATTGTTTGCAAGCTGAAGTTGTTTGGCGTATTCGCCGGCGTCATAGAGCCCAGCACTTTCCTTGGGCAGGCCCAAACCGGGTTTCTCAAGCAGACCGGTTTGCTTCATGAACTGAACAAAATCCTCACGCCCAACCCGCATGGCCCAGGTTGCCGCGGCCAGGTTGCAGGAGCGCGCAATCGCCATTTCCGGATTCAGAAGTCCATGGGCGCCGTGCTCGCGGTCGCACGCAATCGTTGTCTTGCCAACCTGCATCGTGCCGCGACAGTAGTAGTCCTCATTAGGCTGCACTACGCCCTCGTCAAGGGCTTTCACGAGGCTCAAGATCTTGAATGTGGATCCCGGCTCCAATGCCGACATGTAGGCGGCGTTGAATTCAGGCGTACGGGCCCCCTTCGCAGCGGGCTCGATCGGACGATTCGGGTCAAAACTGGGCCAGCTGGCCATGGCGAGAATATCGCCGTTGTTCTTCAGCACGATCGCCACGCCCTGTTCGGCGCCATGCGTGTCGACAGCGGTTTTGACCGCCTCGGTCGCGGCTTGCTGCAGTTCTGAGTCGATGGTGAGGGTCAGGCTCTTTCCATCTTTCCGCCGTACGGTCTGGCGATCTAGCCGCATGGGCAGGTAGTTGCCTTCTCGGTCCACGATGCCGACGATCTTGCCATTGGTGCCGGAGAGGGTCGATTCGCGGCCCAGTTCGATGCCCGCCTGAGGCTTCGAGTCGCGCATATATCCAATCAACGAGGCGGCCGAGTCACCCAAGGGGTAGCTTCGACGCCCGGAGCGCGACAATCCCACACCATCCGCGCGCCAGCGGGTCTTGACTTCCTGGACGAGAAGTGCTTGGGCCGGACTGATCGGCTTGCGCCAGTCCACGGCCGACTTGGCGGTTTCGGCGACGGTCGCAAACTCGGTTGCCGGAATGCCGGTCGCCGCCGCAAGATCAAGATAGAACGCGGTGCTCCGCGGAACCTTATCGAAGAGAACCGTGAGATACCGCGTGTCTTCGTCTTGGGCGAGCGGGCGGCCTTCGCGATCAAAGATGCCGCCCCGCTTTGCGTATTCGGTCTGCGACACCACAAAGCGATCCGTCTTCGTAGCGCGATCAATGATCTCGTCACGGTCGAACAGGTGAACGCGCGCCTGGCTGCCCGCGGCCACCACAAACATGGCGGAGCTGGCGATGGTCAGCAGACGAATTCGAGGGCGATCAGCGTTGCGCGACACGGGTTACCCCTTCGGACGGAACAGCCGGCCGATCCGGAGCGACAAAACCGTGGCTGAGGGCCCAGTTCTCCATCGCCGTAAAGCCCGTCAATTCGTTGATACGGCTTCGGAGGGCGCCTTCGGCACGACGAGCATCCGCGGCGCGGCGCTGAGAGGTGATGCCGTCGCGGCGAGCCTTCTCAACCGCGACCTGTCCCGCCATGCTGCTCACCAAGAAGGTCGCAACCGTAACGACCGAGAACAGAACCGCCCCGGCCAGAATCTGGCTCCAGACATTCGTCTTTGTTCGGGCACGGGCCTTGCGGCGAGAAGCAGGAATTGGTCGAGATACAGGAATGGCGCTCATGATGGGTCCTCGGTTGGGATTCGTCGACGCAGGGCGCGGAGCTTGGCGCTGCGCGCTCGCGGATTTCGTCGAACTTCTTCATCGGAGGCCGAGACCGGCTTCCGATAGACATCTTCAAAGGCTCTGGACTCGGCAAGGTCGCGGAACGTGTTCTTCACGATTCGGTCTTCGCCACTGTGGTAACTTAGAACAGCGAGGACGCCCTTCGGAGCCAGACAGGAGGCCGCGTTGATCAAGGCTTCGTCAAGTTCATTTAGCTCGCGATTCACCAGGATGCGTACCGCCTGGAACGTGCGGGTGGCCGGGTGAATCCTCCGGTCGCGGGCTCCGGCAGGAATCGCTGCCAGGACGCACTCAACCAAGTCCTCGGTGGTGCGAAGCGGCTCACGCTTTCGGCGCTCTACGATGCGCCGCGCGATCATGCGCGCCCATCGCTCGTCGCCGTATTCCCAAAGCGCGGCCTCAAGTTCACCGAGCGCCATACGATTCAGCAGCGAGGAAGCGGGTTCGCCGCGTGTTCGGTCCATGCGCATGTCGAGCGGACCCGTTTCACGGAAACTCATGCCGCGATCGGGATCATCCACTTGCGCTGAGTTGAGGCCGAGGTCGAGGAGATAACCATCGGCCATCAAACCCAGCTGTTGGAGGAGGGAGGGTAAGTCTCGGAAATCGAGGTGGTGGAGCTCAAGTCGGGCGGGCGAAGTGCCGACCAGCCGCTCACGTGCACGCTCCAGCATGCCAGCATCCCAGTCGGTCGCCACCAGGCAACCGCGAGGACCCAGATGCGAAAGGAACCGCTCGCTGTGACCGCCCAATCCCAGGGTGCCATCGGCAACGACGCTCTCAGGGCGAAGCCCAAAGAGCTCGTCGATCGCGTCGACCATAACGGGATCGTGGCGAAGGTGCTTTTCCATGGCAAGAGGTCCGGCAATCAAACTGCGCAAGCGAAGCACTCGGCGGAGCGCTTGGCGATTGAGAACAGCTACTCCGGCCACGTGACCCCCATCATCTTGCGGGCGGCGCGGAAGAGCTCGCGGCGATCGCGGCCGTAGCCCAAGCGATCTTTGTCGTAAACTTCAAACTCGGACTTGGCCCAAATCTCGCATCGGTTACCACAACCGACGATCACGACGTCTTTCTCTATGGAGGCTTGTTTTCGCAAACGAAGCGGAATGACGACGCGGCCTTGGCCGTCAAACTTCAGTTCATCGTCTGCCGAACCAAGTAGCAACGCCGAATACTCGGCGACGCCCTCGTTCATTGCATCCATGCTCAACAGCTTTGCGACCATATCCAACCAAATGGGCTCGGGGTACGCCTCTAAACAGCCCTTGGGACCCACGGTGACCACGAACTTGTCGCCGAGCCGGTCGCGTTTCTTCTTGCTGAAGATCAGGCGGCCCTTGTCGTCGAGGGATGCCTCATCGGTGCCTAACAGCGGCTCAAATCCTATGGGCAGTCCCGACAATGTTTTCCCTCAAGAAGTGGGGAGAGCGAAGATCATCCTTAATCTTCTCCCTCCCCGGAATTTGGTCAGAGCCCCCGCCCTGTCCGGGTGGAGCCGCTCCCATCTTGGGATTGGTCTTCCACTTGCCCTCCATTATAGTGGGCAGAAATGGGAATGCCAACCCTTTTCACACATTTTCTTGAGGTTTTTTCAAGGGTTGAAACACGCCTCTACATGCAATAGTAGACATGAGTCTACTTTGCGTTAGTTTGAACCTAGACGGCCCGGTAGAAGTGCGGGGAAAGTCGCGATTAAGCGGATGGCCTAATCGGCTAGTCGCGGCCCAAAGAAGTCAGACCCCGTCGGGAAGATGAGCCACGGCTCGGTGATCTTCACCTCTTCCTGGAGAGCCAGAATATTCAGCGGTTCGCCCGAAACATAGCGGACGTCGGCGCCAAGCTCCTGGCCCATCAGCATGCAGGCCGCAACATCATAGAGCCGCTCGCGAATGCCCAGCATGCCGCGGAAACGCTGGGTCATCACCCACGCCCCTTCGACGACAAACGCCCCGGTGCAACGCTGCCGCCCGGGAACGCCTAAGTTGCGGCGAGAAACTGACTCGCAATACCCGACCAGGTCGTGGCGCTCGATCGGCCCCTCTTCGATCTTTGGCAGGGGTCGGCCGTTCAGCCACACGCCCATACCATCGCCCGCAATGAACACCTCTTCAAGATCGGGCAACGCCACGCATCCGGCCCTGATGCGCCCATCCTGGATCAGCGCCACACTGACCCCCCACAGCGGAGAGCCCAACGCGTAGTTGCTGGTGCCATCGATGGGATCGAGGACCCACTGACCCTCCACTCCCGGCGCCTCATACCCGAACTCCTCACCCCAGACGGGGGCCTTGTAGAGCTCGTCGAGCCGCAGCCGAAGCACCTGTTCGACCTCGCGATCGCCATTGGTGACTACGCTGCCGTCGGGCTTGAGTTCCTTGACCATCCGCGTGCGCGCGAGGCGCCCGAGACGCCCGGCGTGGGCAGTTATCTCGGCGAGCGCGTCAAGGAAGCTCTGGTCGATCACGACGCCGATTATGGCACCCCTTGCATTTGTGGCCGAGGCTTGGTATAATTCGAGGACAACGCGGGAGTAGCTCAGTGGTAGAGCTTCTCGTTGCCAACGAGAAGGTCGCGGGTTCGAATCTCGTCTCCCGCTCCAAGTTTAGGCGGCGTCTGATTTCAGACGCCGCTTTTGTTTTGAGTCATCCCTCATGGCACTGCCCATCCTAGGTTGACCATTGGGAGTTCGGAGCACTGCCTCGGGACGAACCCAACGACGATCCTGACCTCCAAGAAACATGCGTCAGAATCATCTCGCGGTCATCAACACATCGTTCACCAGGTTCTCGAACAGCTCCTGTCGCCCCGAACGGAGGGTGGGTTCGCCGTTCGCGCGGACAAACGCCTCGCACTTTTCGAGCGAGCTAAAGTTGACCGGGTTGCCATAGCGCTCGGCCTTGAGCGCTTCCAGACGCCCATCCTCAATGAGCGCGTGCGCCACCTTAAGGCCGATCGCGAACGCGTCCATGCCGCCGATATGGGCGTGAAACAGATCGGAAGTTTCGAACGACTGCCGCCGAACCTTGGCATCGAAGTTCAGACCGCCGGTGGTGAAGCCACCCATCGCCAGCACCTCGAGCATGATCTCGGTGGTGAGGTAGATGTTCGTCGGGAACTGGTCGGTATCCCAGCCGATCAGCTCATCGCCGCGATTGGCATCAATCGAACCTAAGGCACCCGCGTGCCGGGCAACCTGCAGTTCGTGACGCATCGAATGCCCCGCCAGCGTTGCGTGGTTGGTTTCGATATTCAGCTTGAAATGCTCCAGCAAGCCGTATTCGCGCAGGAAGTTCAGGCAGGACGCGGCATCCGAATCGTATTGATGCGTGGTCGGCTCCATCGGCTTGGGCTCAATGTAGAACTGGCCGGTGAATCCGATCTGCTGGGCATACTCCACCGCCATCCAGAGAAACTGGCCGAGCTGGTCGAGTTCGCGCTTCATGTCGGTGTTCCAGAGCGTGTCGTAGCCCTCGCGGCCGCCCCAAAACACGTACCCCAGACCTCCCAGGCGATGCGTGGCATCCAAGGCGTGCCGCACCTGGGCGGCGGCATAGGCAAAGATGTGCGGATCGGGGTTCGTAGCGGCTCCGGCTTGGTAGCGCGGATGGCTAAAGAGATTCGCGGTTCCCCAGAGCAGCTCAATGCCGGTCTCTTGCTGCTTCCGTTCAGCAAGGGGCACAATCGCCTCAAGCTTGCGGCAACTCTCGTCGAAGCTACTTCCCTCTTCGACCAGGTCGCGATCGTGGAAGCACCAGAAACCGACACCAAGCTTCGTCATAAACTCGAAGGCGGCGTCCAGCGTCTGCTCGGCCGTCTGCCAAGGTCGCATCATTGTTCCGACACCGAACGGGTCGCCGCCGGTGCCGCGCATCGTGTGCCAGTAGCAGACGGCAAAGCGCAGGTGCTCGGCCATGGTCCGGTTCCCCACGAGCGCTTCGGGGTCGTAGTGCTTGAAGGCAAAGGGATTTCGGCTTCGCGGCCCTTCGCAAACGATCGGCGCGGTGACTTCGGGGAAGTAGACCATCGCCGACAATCTACCCGCGATTGGGGTCGCTGCGACGTCATTAGTCTTGTTGGCCGTCAGACCTAATAAATGGCGGTAAAATGACCGATAGGTGAACGTGATGAAGATTGCAATGACTCTCATTCTCGGTGTTGCGATGGCCTCGGCCTTCGCTGATTGCTGCAAGGGCGGCGGTTGCGGTTCCGGCTATTACAAGGCCTCGGCTCTGAGTAAGAGCGACGCCGAGTTCCTGGCGATGGCCAACGCGATGGCGGCCAAGGTTGAGGGCAAGGCAGCCGGTTGCTGCGCGATGAAGGCCAAATCGGCCAAGAAGGTCAAGGGCTCCAAGAAGGTAGCCATGGCCGCCAAGTCCTGCTGCCAGAAGTAGCGTTTTGTTCGGGTTGGCTCGGTTTGTTCGGATTGGCTCGGATTGGGCCTGTCGGACAAGTCCTTCAAGTCATTCTTTCCTATACCGAGCAAACCTGAACCAACCCGAACAAACCCGAACCATACTCACTTGCGGATAGACTTCCGCACATGTCCCGCTCCTTCGAAGAAAACCTTCAACGCTATGCCGAACTGGCGGTCGCCGAGGGTGTCGCTCTCGCACCTGGCCAAGAGCTCCTCATCTTCGCGGAAATCGGTTCCGCACCTCTTGCCCGACTCGTCGCTACCGAAGCCTATCGGCGGGGCGCAAAGAACGTCGAGGTCTTCTACTCCGACCCCGAGCTGACGCTCGCCAAGTATGCGCATGGCTCCGATGAGGCCATCACCTATGCCCCCCAATGGCTGATCGACGGGATTGCCGCCGCCCACCGGTCCAATGCCGCCCGATTGGGCATCCTCAGCACCGATCCCGCCCTGCTCGCGGGAGTTTCGCCCGATAAGGTCGCTGCTCAGAGCAAGGCGCAGGGGCAAGCACGCCGAATCATCAGCGAGATCATCGCCGGTTTCGAGATCAACTGGTCCCTGATTGGCGCGGCTTCCCCCGCTTGGGCGTCGCGGGTGTTCCCTAACCTACCGACCGATGAAGCCGTAGCCAAGCTGTGGGAAGCGATATTCCTCACGTCGCGTGTTCTTGAAGATGACCCGATCACGGCTTGGCGCACCCACTCCGAAGGGCTTGAGGCCTGCGTCAAACTTCTTGATGAGATGCGGCTGGATGCGGTGCACTTTCGCGGACCCGGCACGGACCTGCGGGTCGGCCTCGCGGATGGGCACGTGTGGGCGGGAGGCCGCGGACGCGCGCGTAACGGCATCCTCTGCTCGCCCAACGTGCCGACGGAGGAGGTCTTCTGCATGCCTCATCGAGATCGCGTAAACGGCGTCGTCTCGAGCACGATGCCACTCAGCCTGCGGGGCCAGATGATCGACGGCATTCAGGTTGAGTTCGTGAACGGTGCCGCCGTCAAGGTGACGGCAAAGCAGGGCGAGGACGCCTTCGCCAAGCTCGTGGCCACCGACGAAGGGGCGTGCCGCCTCGGCGAAGTCGCGCTCGTGCCGCATTCAAGCAAAGTCGGCCAATCGGGAGTGCTGTTCTTGAACACGCTTTACGATGAGAATGCGGCGTCCCACATCGCGTTCGGGGCTTGCTACGGAGAGAATCTCGCGGGCTACGACGACATGTCGGAGGAGGAGCGACTCAAGCACGGCGCGAACGACAGCATCGTCCATGTGGACTGGATGATCGGCTCCGGTGAGATAGACGTGGACGGTGTCCTGCCTGATGGCACGCTCGTGCCGCTGATGCGCGCGGGAGAGTGGGCTTAGTTAAATTTTGGATTTTGGATTTTGGATTTTGGATTGGGATTGAGTTAGCAGTTAGCAGTCTGCAGCCCTCTGGCAATCCAAAATCCAAAATCCAAAATCAGACCCTACTTGAGCGAGCCCAGATA
>CAZPHD010000021.1:35945-40077 GCA_964586225.1 uncultured Fimbriimonadaceae bacterium | reverse complement strand
TCTTGTCCTGGACTTCCTTGATCTTCGCGAGGTTTGCCTCGCCGATCGCATCCTTCGTGAACTTCATCTCAGACAAGCCCACGCCGTTCGACTTAAGGTCATAAACCTTCACTCCGGTGTCCCACTTTCCATCTTGGAGGTCCTTAATGGTCTGGAATACTGATTCGTCGACGCGCTTGATCATTGAAGTCAACACGCGGCCTTCGGCCAAGTAGTCCTGGTCGCTGTCCACGCCGATAGCGTAGTTGCCGGTTTCCTGCGCGGCATTGATCACGCCAATTCCACACTTGCCAGCGGCGTGATAGACGATGTCCGCGCCCTGACCGTAGAGCGTCTTTGCGTTCTGCTTGCCGAGGTCGACGTTGTTCCAATCGCCGGTGTACTTCGCGGGGAGCACCACAATCGCCGGATTGGCGGTCTTCGCGCCCGCTTCATAGCCCGCTTGGAACTTCTTGATCAGGTCGATCTCCTGACCACCCACGAAGCCGATCTTCCCCGTCTTCGACATCAAGCCTGCGACGTAACCCGCAAGAAAACTGCCCTCCTCTTCGCGGAAGACAAGCGAGCGCACGTTTGGCGAGTCAACCGGAGCGTCGACGATCGCGAACTTCATGTTCGGATGCTTCGGGGCGACTTCGCTCATCGCCTTCTGCATGTTGATTCCAATCGCGATCACGAGATCACAGCCACTTTCCGCCAACGTCTCAAGGTTCGTGGCGTAGTCGCTTTCGCGCGCGCTGTCCACCGTCTTCGGATCGATGCCGAGTTCCTTGGCCGCACGTTCCAAACCGCGGTAGGCACTGTCATTGAACGACTTGTCGCCCACGCCGCCGCTATCGAACACCAACCCACTCTTCAATTTCTTGGTTTCGCCAGCGCCGCTGGGCGTGCCGGTGTCTCCTGTTGTCTTCGAACTGCTGTCACAGCCGACGAGTGCGAGCGCCAACGCGCCCACGATCAAACCCTGTTTCCAACCTATCATCTCTGAGGACCTCCTGTACCGGGTAAACTGTCGTATTATGGCGCACGCTCCGTGTGCCACTCCCCGGAGTCCCGATCCTTGATCACGATCCACCTTACGAAGCTCGAAACCGCCCTGGAACAGGTGCGGAAGTCTTATCCTAAGCTGCGTCCGACCGACGCCGCCCTCGTTGCCTCCGCGCTTTCGCTTGCCGGTCGCCATGCCATCGCCCACTACGAGGGCGAAGAATATGTGTGGCCCGAAGATTACGAGCGACTGTCGGCCGCAATGCGCGCTCAGGTAGACATGATTCAGGAAGGTATTGACGCCGTTAAGCCTAAGAAGGGTGCACCGGAGGAAGAGCCGATCACGATCACCGTGGGCTTGTCGCCGAACCTGAGCGCCGGCGAAAAGGCGCTCGATGGTTACGACAAGCTGAAATCGGTGCTCAGCGATGCCCTGCAGTCGGGAGTTGAGTTCCTCTACGCGCCGTCCGACATCGGCTGGCAATGGGCGCTCGACCGAGTGAACTGGAGCACCGTCGCCGGCAAGGAAGTCTCGCGCCGCGTCAAGGTCAAGACCGGCTTCACCGAAGGTGCGGTTGGTATTGAGCAGGGCACGGGCACCACAAAGCGCCGCGCCAAAGCCAAGGCGGCCCCGGCGGCTGAAGAAGCGCCGGCGGAAGAAGCGGCAACTGAAGACGGCGAAGTTTAAACATGTTGGCGTGTTGGTTTGTTAGCATGTTGGAATCCGGTTCTAACACGCCAACAAACCAACATGCCAACAAGCTAGCCACGCCCAAAGGACCCACGCCTCACTCGCACCAGCGTGTAAAGTAAAGTCACCCATGGCCGTCGCCCAGATCCGCAACCTCACCGTTCGCTACGGATCATTTACGGCACTTCACGATTTCACGGTCGACGTTCCTGAGGGAGCAGTTGGCCTGCTCGGGCCCAATGGGGCGGGTAAGACCACCCTCCTCAAGACCCTCCTGGGCTTTGTGAAGCCAGCAGCGGGCAATGCAAGCGTCCTGGGTCTCGATGTTGCTCGTGATGATCGGCGGATTCGGCAGGTCATCGGCCTGATGCCGGAGCAAGATTGCCACATCCCAGGGATGTCCGCTGTCCAGTTCGTGGCCTATGCCGGCGAGTTGGCGGGAATGCCTGGCGCACAAGCCCTGCGTCGCGCTCATGAAGTGCTCGAGTATTGCGGCCTCGGCGAGGCGCGCTACCGAAACGTAGAGACCTACTCGACGGGCATGAAGCAACGCATCAAGCTCGCGCAGGCGCTCGTCCATGGCCCCAAACTCCTCCTGCTGGATGAGCCGACCAATGGCCTGGACCCCGCAGGTCGAGAGGACATGCTCGAACTCGTGCGTTCGGTGTCGCATGGCAAGGGCGTCAATGTCATCATTTCCAGTCACTTGCTGCCCGATATTGAGCGGGTTTGCGATCACGTGGTGGTCGTTATGGCTGGCCAGCTTCGGGCCTCGGGCCTGATCAGCGACCTGAAGCGCATCGAAGGACAACCGATCGACATCGAACTGCGCGAAGAGGCGCCGCAACTCGGCACCTATCTGGTGCAGGCGGGGTTCCGGATCATCCACGCGCAGCCGCTCGTTTGGCGGGTTCAGGCGCCTGGCACGCCCGAAGAACTCCTCCCTCGCGTCCTTGCTGCAGCCAACCATGCGCACGCGCAAGTACGCGGCTTCGGCATCGCCGAGCGGTCGCTCGAAGAGGCCTTCCTTGACGCCGTCGGCCCGAATCCCGGAGGTCCCCAGTTTCATGTCTAGCCCCATTGCCGACCTCAGTTACCGCCACTATGCGGGTGAGCTCGAAGCCCCCCGGCATCGTTGGTGGGCGATCGCGAAGATGGGCATGAGCCATGCCTTCCGCAAGAAGGTCATGTGGGTCGTGAGTGCCTTCTCAGCTTGGTACTACCTGGGCATGGTGTTCGTGATGTTCGTGATCGATCAGGTCTCGGCTGGGCGCGCACCGGGCACACCCGACCCAATGGAGGCGTTCTTCGGCCGGGTTGTTTGGAAGGACCAGTTTCTCCATGCGTTCAGCTTCGGGCAGATTCTCTTTCTCCTCGGAGCGCTGATCCTGGGTGCCGGGGCCATTGCGAACGACACGCGGGCCAACGCCCTCCTCGTCTACCTGAGCAAACCAGTTTCAAAGCGGGATTACCTGCTGGGCAAGTGGTTCGGCGTGTTCTTGCCCTTGCTGGCGATCATGTTCCTCCCGTCCCTAGCGTTTTTTCTGTTTGGGGTCATGAGCTACCGCGACAAGGGGTTCGTGTCCCAAGACCCGATGCTCTTTTTCAAGATGCTGCTCATGTTCCCGCTGGCGGCAGCTTTCCATGCCTCGTTGGTCATCGGATTCAGCTCGATGTTCAACCAAGGGCGGATCGCCGGAGCCAGTTACGCTGCACTTTACTTCGTCACTAACTTCTTCACGCAGGCGATGGTCGTGGTGCATGTGCAACTCACGATGGGTCGAGGACGAGAGGCGCGCCGAGCGGCACGAGAGGCCCTGCCGATCGTGCAAGACCTGTTTTACGCGAGCGTGGACGGTCTCAACATCGGCATGGCGAAAGCGATTCTGGGCACGGCCGGGTCGCCCTACTTTGCCATTCCGAGCCGGATGCAGATGGTGCCCGCGCCACCGCTCGTCCCGGTGCTCGCGATCATGATCGGCCTCAGCGCGCTGATGATGTTCATTGCATGGCGACGAATTCGCGCGGTTGAGGTGGTTGGTTGACGGCACCCCGCGTTGAACTGGTCGAGACGTCGCGCTGGTACGGCCAGGTCATTGGTCTCAACGATGTCTCCTGCACGGTTGGCCCGGGGGTGACGGCCCTGCTCGGCATGAACGGCGCGGGCAAGAGCACGATGATGCGACTGATCACCGGCCAACTCCGCCCGACAACGGGTCAGGTCACGGTCTACGGCCTTGAGCCATTTGCAAACCCGGACGTGTTTGAGCACCTTGGCTATTGCCCCGAGATCGACAACTTTTACGAACACATGACGGGGCGGCGATTTGTCTACCACCTCGCGCGGCTGAACGGCTTTGATCACGCCAAGGCGAAGCGGCGCACCGACGAGGTCATCGAGGCGGTGGGTATGAGCGACCGATGCGATCGCAAGATCGCGGGCTACTCAAAGGG
>CAZPHD010000021.1:0-35935 GCA_964586225.1 uncultured Fimbriimonadaceae bacterium | reverse complement strand
CTCAAAGGGTATGCGGCAACGCATCAAGCTGGCCCAGGCAATGCTGAACGACCCCGACATCATCTTGCTCGATGAGCCACTCAACGGACTTGACCCGGTCGCGCGACGCGAGTACATCGATCTGCTTCACCGACTCGCCAATGAAGGCAAGACGATCCTCGTATCGTCGCACATTCTCCACGAAGTTGAGCAGATGACACGTTCGATTCTCCTACTGCATCGAGGGCGACTGCTCGCAAGCGGTGATCTCAAGATCATTCGCGAGCTCCTCGACAAGTATCCCCACCGCGTTCGAATTCAAACGCACGACTCGCACCGATTGGCAATGGCCCTCATGAGCATCCCGTACGTGATCTCGGTCCAGATCACGCGGGACGGCGTTGAGCTACAAACAGAGCAGCCGAACGAGTTTTACGGTGCGTTTCCACGGCTGATTGAGGAGCACCAGTTGGCGATCCGCGGGTTTAGCAGTCCCGACAACAACCTCGAATCCATCTTCCGCTACCTGGTGAACGAATGAACCTCGGCTACCTCTACCTCAGCGCCTTGCGAGACTTCATGCGAGTCAAGCGTATCGTCACGTGGGTCGCGGTGGCGGTGGGCTTGGTCATCATGGGGCTCGCCATCAAGCGTGTTTCCGTAGATCGAACGCCGGACGACCTGTATGCACTGCTCAGCGGCACGCTCGTCTTCCGGCTGTTGCCGCTGGTGTCAGCGATCTTCTCCACCCAGGTGCTGAGCGCAGAAGTCGAGCAGAAGACGATCGTGTACTTGCTCACTAGGCCCATCCCTCGGAGTCAGTTGATCCTCATGCGTTCGCTTGCTTCGATGACTGCAGTGGCCCTCGTCACCGTAGTTGCGGCGGTGGCCGTTTCGGCGAGCGTGTTTGGCGCGGGAGCGTTGGGCAACGAGCTCTTCTGGCGCGACTTGAAGGCGATCTTGATCGGGTCGGCCGCCTATGGTGCGCTGTTCGTCATGATCAGCTTGCTCGTCAACCGAGCGATGATCGTGTGCATTCTGATTGCGTTTGTTTGGGAAACCGCCGTCGCCTCCCTTCCAGGGAGCATGTATTACTTGAGCATCAACTCCTATCTGACGTCAATCGCGGAGCGGCCCTCGGTCGTCGAGACCGGGCCTGGGCTGCAGTTGCTTTCGGGAGGCATGGTCGATAATCTGATTGCCACGTCGGTCGCTTGGCCGACGATGTTGGTTGTCATCTTGACCTTGACGGTTGCGGCGATGACGTGGTTTACTCGGTTCGAGTATCTCCCGCGCGAAGACGCCGAGTGATCTGATGCCCTTCGAACCCCTGCAAACGGATGAACGACTCGAAACCCCGGTCAAGCCCGAACGTGACACCGATGCGATCATGTTGGCCGGATGCACTGGGTTCGTCTCGGCTTCGCTGATCACGTATGTGTTGGCGATCTGGCCCTTCTTTGTCTTCACCGAGATCTATCTCATCAGCGGGCTTGTGCGCTGCGCGCTGGTTGGGTTGACGCCGGCTTTGATCTTCGGCGCCTATGTCACCCGCCGGTTTGGACTAGCTCCAGCCGCGGGTTTCGTGGGGGGTGGCCTGTCAGCGGGGATTTTCCTTTATCTGAGGATGGTGGAAGTGAACCTGCGCCGTGCTCAGCCCGATATGGCGCAACCTGATTATCCTGAGTCGTGGGTGTGGATCGGCCCCCTCGGCTGGGTTCTGCTGCTCTTTTTCGTCGCGGCACTGCTGATCCGACCCTCCGAGGTTGACATCTCGGGCAAAAATCGCTCTGAGCCACCGTCGAACTCGGGCCGATAATCCTGGTAGATCATCCAGGAGTTCAGATTGGCCTACGGTCGCATCACTCAAGAGTATCGCAAGCAATCGGTCAATGGAGCGTCGCCGCTTCAGCTGGTCATCATGTTGTACGATGGCGCGCTTAAGTTCATGGAGGCGGGCAAACATGCCATCGCCCACCACGACCTAACCCGCCAGAACGATCAACTCCAAAAGGCCCAGAAGGTGGTCTTGGAGCTGATGTCGTGCCTCGACCCCAAAGAGGGGGGCGAAGTCGCGCAGAACCTGCTCAACCTGTACTCGTACGTGCTCAACGAGTTGGTCAAGGCAAACTGCGAGGACAACTCCGAGGCGATTGAGCGGTGCATCAAGATCTTTAGCGACCTTCGGGACTCGTGGGTGCAGATCGAGGCCCAAACCCGTGGAGGCAGCCATGCATCTGAAGCCGTCGCCTGACGCCCTTGCCCAGCAGCTTTACCTTCTGACCCTAACGCTTGAGCATGCGCTTGGTCGCGAAGATTGGGAGGAGGCGAACGCTCTGTTTTCGCGTCGCGAAGAGGTGTTGGATCTCCTCGAGACGGTGCGAATCACTCCCTCGGCGAACCAGGTGCTTGGACAGGTCCAGGAGTTGGAGTCGGGAATGATCGACCAACTCCGCACCATGCAGATGCAGCTTGCGAGTGAACAACGGGCAGACCATGAGGGCCGCCGAGCCCGAAAGGTCTATCGCACTTCAGGGTCGCCCACGATGGGTGTGACGCTGGCGGGTTAGACCGGGTTTGTTCGGCTTTGTTCGGCTTTGTTCGGCTTTGTTCCGTGAGACATGTTTGGACTAGTCGGACCGGGCCAACCGGGCCAACCGGGCCAACCGAGCCAACCCGAGCTAACCCGAACAAAGCCGAGCCAATCCGAGCCAATCCGAGCCAATCCGAGCCAACCCGAACAAACCCGAGCCAACCCGAGCCAATCCAAACAACCCGAACAAAGGCCCTCACGCCGGACGTTTCAGCGCCAGGTGCTGGCTGTCGGCCTGGTGGTCCATTTGATCAAAGTGCGTCACCCGATTACGACCATGTTGCTTGCTAAAGTAAAGCGCCGCGTCGGCTCGCTGAAGCACTTCTTCAGGCGACTCGTCGCTGGTTCGCGCCGTTGCCACGCCGAAACTAGCAGTGATCTGACGGTGAGGCCAAACTTCCTGCTCCAGGGCAACTCGCATGCGCTCGGCGACAAGCACGGCCGCTTCCGGGCCAGCTTGCGACATAACAATGGCAAACTCCTCGCCACCGTAGCGGGCCACTGACTCGTGCTCGCGTGAACACTGCTCAAGAACGCGGGCAACCGTCTTCAGGACTTCGTCACCGGCCGGGTGTCCGAAGGCATCGTTGTACATCTTGAAGTTGTCGACATCGAGCAATACAACCGATACCGCGGCCCCGCGCTTCACGGAGGCAAAGTCGCTTTCCAGCTCCTCGCGGAAGCGACGGTGGTTCCACAATCCCGTCAAGCCGTCGGTAACGGCCAAAGTCGCAAGTCGTTCGTTGGCTTCCTCAAGTGCGCGCTTTTGAAGTTCGAGGTCGCGCGCGATGGTCTGGATCGAGCGCTCGGCTTGTCGCCGTTCAGTGATGTCTTGATTCGTCGCGATCCCACCCAGCACTTCGCCATTGACACCATGCATCGGAATCACATTGCAGATCATGAAACGCTCGCCAAGTTGCGGTGATCTCATCACCCAATCGACATCGCGTTGGGCATGGCCCTGAAAGATATTGCGGACAAGCGCCTCGCTCCAAAACCCGCCATCGCGCCCGTCGAAGGCCTCCCAGACAGGACGCATTAGCGCCATCTCCGGTCGCTGGCCGAACAGATGGGCCGCCGCCAGATTCCATTCGTGGATGAGCCCCTCGCTGTTGAAGGTGAAGCACGCCACGGGAAGGTCACTGAACAGCTCTTCGAACCGGCGGGATGCCAAAGTGAGTCGATCATTCATGTTCGCGAGTCGTTCGCCCGCGATCTTCAATTCGTCTTGTTGCCTGCGAAGCGACTCCTCGGCAGACAGCACGCGCTGTGCCACCTTGAGTCGCGCCATCAGCTCATCACGATCCAGCGGCTTAGTCAGGAAGTCATCAACACCGGCCTCATAGGCTCCGAGCGAATCTTCCCGCTGCGACTTGGCACTCAGGAGGATGACATAGACATAGCTTCTCGCGGTTTTTCGAAGGCGCTGACAGAGTTCGATGCCATCCATCTCGGGCATCATCCAGTCCGAAATCACAATGCGGAAGTCGCCTTGCTCAAAGTGCTCCAGCGCCTCAACCCCGTTGATCGCGTGAGTGACTTCGTAACCCTTCTGTTCGAGAACTTTTCGAAGCAAGAGGGCGCTCACCGAGTCGTCTTCGACGATCAGAATTCGCTTGCCCATGTTGTCGCTTCGCTTTGGCTGAAAGCCCATGTCCACCGCTCCCGGTTGAATCATTGGCGATTGGGGGGGCCTTGGACGCCGGGCAAGTTGCCAGGTTTTGGTAAGTGAGCAGTTGGCAGTGAGCAGTTGGCAGCCCGAGGTCTGTCACTCTTCACTCGTCAATCACAATTCTTCACTCGTATCTCGTGCCTCTTCACTCTCCATTACCAGATCTGTCGCGCGCGGTCGTTCTTCCGAACTCCCGAGAAATCAGAACCCGTCTTGATCCTGAAACCGAGGCCTAGACGTCGGTTTGGAGGGGATCATGTTTCGACCAATGCTCAAGTGGGCATGCGCAATTCTCGCTACGACGGCGGGCACAATTTCAGTTTCGAACGATCTACTGATCGTTGGCCAGCACGGCCTGACTATGGATCAAGCAGGGCAGATCGTTGCCACGCACGGCAAAATCGTGCGCCGAGATCCATCAGGCTTTTACGTCGTGCAACTTCGCGATGGCGTGGATTCGCGGATGGCCGAACGTGAGTTTGCCAAGCGAGTCAAGTTCGTTTTCAAGGAATCCTATACCAAGCCGGACGCTCTGAATCTCGACACCGTTAGCGGCTACTTGAAGTACGCGAACGCGCGTTACGAGATCCAGTCGGGATATCCGGCCGCAGAAGCCGGCAACCGCGGTGAAAAGGTGGGCACGGGCTTCTACAAGGCACTCGAGTTCTTCCTGATTACGCGCTCAGACAGGAACAGCAACTGGGACCCGAAGTGGATGTTCGACGCGACCCAACACCGTGACAAGATGCCTCCGGCGACGTGGCCC
This sequence comes from uncultured Fimbriimonadaceae bacterium, assembly GCA_964586225.1. Taxonomy (GTDB): domain Bacteria; phylum Armatimonadota; class Fimbriimonadia; order Fimbriimonadales; family Fimbriimonadaceae; genus JANJUB01. The sequence continues at coordinate 30,925 of CAZPHD010000021.1, read as the reverse complement.
TCCTCGGGTGGTCTCGCCCCGAACGGAACGTTTCAATACGTTGGCCCCAAGAACCTTGATATCCCCTACACGACGTACTACGGCAAGCGACCTCTTTCGGGTCGGAAAACCGGCATCGCTTATGCTCCGTCCAACCCCTCAATCGTCTACACGACCTCGGCGGGGGGCGGCGTGTGGAAGTCAGTCAACGGTGGCAACACGTGGACCGGGCTCAGTGACTCGTGGACAGGTTTGAACACCGAGTCGGTCGCCATCCACCCCACCGATCCCAACACGGTGTACGTCGGCACCGGCGACTATGAGGGCTTCCCACTCCTCACGTTCGGCATCATGAAAACGACGAACGGCGGCACAACGTGGACGAACCAGGGCCAAGCCCAGTTCGGCAACTCGGTTGTTTCAAAGATCGTCATCCTCCCGAACAGCCCGAACACGCTCATTGTTTCGACTGGACGGGGCGGCGGCGGTCAAGGGGCGGGTGACATTTGGCGCTCGACCGACGGCGGTGCAACTTGGACGGCAACGAACGCCCCCGCGGCGAACTGGGAAGAAGTGGTTCTGGGCGCGCCCGACGGCCAAGGCAATCGGCACCTGTGGGCGGTCGGAACCAACTCCGGCGTTGCGGGTGGCTATCTGATCCGCTCGACTGACAACGGCGCAACGTGGAGCACCATGACGCCTCCGACGACCGCCAGCACGCCTTCGGCCGCGGACATCGCCTGCTCAAAGCTGGATCCGAACACCATCTACTACCTTTCCGTCGCGAACAACACGATCTATAAGTCGACGAACGCGGGCACGTCGTGGTCAAACATCACCGCGGGCTTCCCTGCAGGTAGCAACAACTACAACTGGAGCCAGGACACCTACGACTACTACATTGACTGCTCCACCAATGGCGCAGCCGACGCGGTCTTTGTGGGTCTCATCACGGTCGCCTACTCGCCGAACGGCGGCAATTCGTGGATTGACGTTGGTCGAACCTACGGCCCGAGCCCCATCAATACCCACAACGACCAGCACTGCTGGGCAGTCAATCCCAGCAACCCGGCGGAGTTCATCATCGGCAACGACGGTGGGGTCCACCGGTTCGTCATGAGCAACTTCGGGACGGGAGCGGGAACGTGGACCGGCCTCAACGCGGACATCTTCGACACTCAGTTCTATGAGATGATCCCTCACCCGACGAACGACAACGTTATCCTCGGCGGAACGCAGGACAATGCGAGCCCGGCGGCTCGGGGCGACCTCCAGAACTGGGGCAACCTTTACGCTGGCGACGGCGCATGGCCGGCCTTTAACCTGAATAACCCGGCGATCCACTACACCCAAAGCCAGGGCTTCAGCACGTATCGCTACGACACGTTGACGGACACGTCGCCGACGTCGATAAGCGTCACGGGCGGTGGCGCGTTCATTGCTCCGCTCATCGCGGCAGGCAACGGCGCTGAGATCTTTGGGGCCAACTCGCGGCTCCAATACTACAGTGGCAGCGGCACATCGTTCACGGCTCGAACCCAGGTGATCGCAGCGGGTAGCTACCCGTACGTTCTTGACCTGGAGCGTGCGCCCTCGAACATGGACATCATTTACACCGGCTCGAACGATGGCCAGGTCTGGCGAACTCCCGACAAGGGCATCACGTTCACCCGTATCGACACCGGCCTTGACGATCACACGATCGGCGCGCTCAACGCACACTGGACTAACCCGAACGACTTGCTCGTGGGATTCTCTGGCGCGGGCAACTTCGGACATCTTTGGCGCTGTACCAACACAACCGCAGGAACACCGGTTTGGACCAATGTGAGCGGTTCGGGCGCGACCGGATTGCCGTCCAGCGGTGTCCAAGCGATCGAGCGCGACCCGTATCAGGAGAACACCTGGTACGTGGGAACGGACATCGGTGCATTCATGACGACGGATGCGGGCGCGACCTGGACCCGTATGAATGCGCTGGGACTGCCGAACACTCAGGTGACCGGCCTGCATGTCAACGGCACCAAGACTTATCTGTACGCTTCGACGTTCGGACGCGGCATTTGGCGCATCCCGATTTCGCCGGGAGGCAGTTCGATCAGCGGCCGGATTACCGAGAACGGCGTCAACATGAACAACGTCAACGTTGCGCTGGCAAAGTGGCAAGACCTCAAGCCGACGATTTCGTCGACACCGAATGTCGCGATACCAGACAACAATCCGACGGGCGTTACCGCCAATCTTTACGTGCCACTCAGTGCCACGATCAAGAACACCGAGATCTATGTGAGGATCACGCATCCGTACATCGGCGATCTCCAGGTCGTGGCGCAGCATCCGGACGGCACTCAGGTCACCCTGCACAATCGCACGGGCGGTAGCGCCGACAACATAGACCAGGTTTACGGAACGACGGCCTTCAACGGCAAGAACGCGCAAGGCACCTGGAAACTCATTGTCCGCGACCTTGCGGCAAACGACACGGGCACGCTGAATCAGTTCAACGTGATGCCGACGTACGAAGGCTACTCGAACGTGGCGTCAGCAACGACCGACTCGAGCGGGAACTATGTGTTCAATGACGTGACGGCGGGCAACTACCGCATCTACCCGTATTTGGTGGGCAAGATGTTCGGTCCGCGATGGCGACTCGTGACCGTACCCCCGACGGCTTCGAATCAGAACTTCGCGGGTGGTCCGTACACGACTCTGAACACCCTCACCATCACGCCGAACATCATCTACGGCCTGACGGCAACGACGGCAACGCTCTCGCTTACGGGGAACGCTCCGTTTGCAATGAACGTGACCATCGCAAAGAGTTCGCCGCTCATCTACACGCCAACCACGTTGCTATTCAGCACCGGACAATCCAGCCGATCATTTAACGTGACGGGCGGAAATGTCACCAGCGACCTGACCGGAACGGTGACGGCGTCCTTTGAGGGGGTTAGCCGCACGGCGACCATCACGGTTCGAGTGAAACCCGTGCTGACAGGCTTCTCGATGAACCCGGCTTCCGTACAGGGTGGTCTGCCCTCGACGGGAACGGTGACGATCTCGAAGCCCGCCATCACGGGCGCATCGAACATGATCGTCAACTTGACGGACAACTCGGGGTTCGTGGCGACGCCGGCGAACGCTCAGTTCGCAAATGGCGCGACCTCGACGACGTTCGGGGTGACGACCTCGGCAGTGTCATCCACAACGCCAGTTACGATGTCCGCGAACTTCTATGGTTCGACGCGGACAACGACCTTGACGTTGACGCCGTAAGGTCTGGCCAAGCCCGGAAGATGCTGAGTCTTCCGGGCTTAGGTGCTTCTGGGACGTCGCTATACTGAAGGCGTGAGCATTCGCGCCGCCATCTGGACCGTGGGGATTGTTTTTGGGCTTGCATTGCTCGGCGCGATCGGGTTGTTCACGTTTGAGCGAACCGTACCTCTAAGAGCACTCGCAGGGACGCACGCGCTAGACCAAAACAATGAGCTGTATCAGCAGGTTCTGAAGCACTACAGCGTCATGCTAACGATCAATGACGACGGCTCGTTTGACATGGATCATCCCTTGGGGTCCGTCAAAGGTCAGGCCCGGGTCGAGGATCGAATGTTGACGCTGGACATCGCTTCGGTTGACGAAAAGTCAATCACCGCTTGGCAGGAAGACTGGACCTCACGTCAGCTCGACCTAGTCCGCCGAGCCAAGTGGGCCACCCCGACAGGTCCTGTACACGGCTTGTGGCGAGACCTTCAGCAGGCGAAGAATGCCGAGGAGGCGGTCGTGCGCCTTCAACAGAATCACCCGTACGTCGTCGGCAATCCGTTTGCGCGCCCTTGGCGTTACGAACTCCAGTCTGCGCGCCGATGGCGGCCGGTCGATCCGTGGCTACCGGAGAAGTTGTGAGTCCTGGCGTTCTCACCCGTGCGGTTTCAGCGGTGTTCGTGCTTTCGATGGTGGCGGCAGTGGCGTACCTCTTGAGTGCCACACCCAAAGTCAAGCCAAAGCACCTGGCTGGGACGCGAACCGCGAGTCTGCCGCATGGCTTGGTGAGCGCGGCGACCCAACGGGTCGCGCTCGAGATGGAGGTTGGTGACCACGGAACAGGGTTCACCCTTGACCACCCGTTAGGGCGAGTGCAAGGTTTCATACGCATCGAGGGCAGGACGTTGAAGCTCGGGTTCGATAGCATCGGCGGCGTGCCGCACTATGAGTGGGGCAAGAACTGGCCAAAGCGTCGGCTTGAGCTCTTGCGTGAGGCTCGTCGGCACGCACACACAGTCGCGGCCGATCACCCACTCGCGGCCGTTTTGAACGCGCCTAGTGAATCAGAAGCGCTCCGGCTGCTCAAGCAGCACCACGCCGAAGATGCGGTTGATCCGTTTGGCGGAACGTGGCAATATGACGTTCTGCGCGGCGGAGAGTGGCGATCCCTGTTCGATGGGCAACCTGACTTCGTCAAGACCGCAGGCACGATCCATCCCGCGGCTACATCAAGTGTTCCGTGAGAGTTGCGGCCCGCACGCACGAGAGCATCCTGCGGCTAACCTCGGGTGTTTCGCGAGAGTTGCGGCCCGCAGGCACGATCCATCCTGCGGCTACTTGAGGAGGGCTTTCGCGATGATCAGCTTTTGAATCTCGGTCGCGCCTTCGCCGATCTCGGTCAGCTTCGCGTCTCTCCACAACTTCTCGATCAAGAAGTCGTACGTCATGCCGCGACCGCCGTGAATCTGGAGCATGTTGTTCGTAGTATCCCGTGCCGCCTCTGAGGCGAATAGCTTCGCATACGACGACTCCTTGACCACCGGCATGCCCTGATCGTACATCCACGCCGCTTGGTGAACCAAGAGTCGCGCGGCCTCGACCTGCATCGCGCTCTCGGCGATCATGTTCTGCACAGACTGCATCTGCGCCAAGGGCCGGCCGAACTGCTCTCGCTGCTTTGAATACGTGATGCCTTCTTCAAGCGCTTTTTCAGCGATGCCGAGGGCCATCGCGCCGATGCCGATGCGACCTCGATAAAGCAATGAGATGACTTGCTCGAACGAGCCCGGCGTATGCCAGCCCACGGCGTTGTTCATTCGAAAATGCAGGGTGTAAGACGCGGAGACGCCGGTTGTCGGAATCCGACCGACCGCCTCAAACCCCGGTTGGTCCTTCTCCATGAAGAACGCAGTCAGCTCGGTGTCGCTGACCCTGGCGATGATGATGAACAGCTTCGCAAAGCCACCGTTCGTGATGAACATCTTCTCGCCATTCAAATGGTAGTAGCCGGGGCGTCCCTCAATGGGCGTGGCGAAGGTCTTCACGCGGCGGGCGTCGCTACCCGCGTCGGGCTCGGTCAGGCCCCAAGAAAGTGGGATTGTGCCATCGAGAACACCGGGAAGATACTTGGCGCGCTGCTCGTCGTTGGCAAAGTGCTCGAAGTGAGCGACGCAGAGCGCATTGACGGCTGCCACGTTCATCGCGAGCGCCGGGTCTCCCTTGGCGAGAATCCGACACATCTCAGCGTAGGTCTGGCAACTATAGCCGCGGCCGCCGAACTCTTTGGGGAGCACACACGATGTGAATCCCTTTGCTGCGCACGTCGTCCAGATATCGTCGGGGAAGGTGGATTGCTCCCATGCCCGCGTTTGCGGAAGAGCGACCTCGTCCGTGAACTGCTGAACGGAGGCCAAGAACGCCCTTTCTTCTTCGTTGAAGTGCAAAACCATCCCGTGCATGATACTTAACGCCACCACGCACCCGCCGATGATATATCCTTGAACTGCGTAGACCTAGGTGCAGACCATGTTGGCAATCTATCACGACCTTGCGATTGAATCACGTCGGGCGCTGCTGCAGGAGCTCCTGCACGGCCCCCGCACGGTTTCGCAACTGGTCGAAGCGACCGGGTTCAAGCAACCCAACGTCAGCAATCACCTTGCCAAGATGCGCGAGAGCGGCTCGGTGCGCGTGCGTCGCGAGGGTCGGCAAATGTTCTATCGGCTCGGGACTCCCGAGGTTGCCGACGCTGTCCAGAGTGCTGTCCAAGCCCGGAACGAGTCGTCGACCGAACTCAATCTCCCGGAGCTGGCGGAGCGGTACACCCACTTTGCGGTCATGGGCGATGAGGCTCGGTGCACCGACATCGTGGATTTTGCCCTGCGCACTCATCAGCCCCTCCTTGAAGTCTACGATTCGCTGATCGCGCGTGCGATGCGGCTCGTCGGCCGGATGTATGAGCAGCGAACGATTGACGAAGCCCAGGAGCACATGGCGAGCGAGATCACAGAGCGGCTGATGGCTAGAATCAGCTCGGCTTACCCACCCGCACGACCCAATGGCCTTACGGCGGTGCTTGGGTGCGCGGCCAACAACTGGCACGTCATCGGTCTGCGCATGCTGGCCGATCTCTTACGCTCTGCGGGCTGGCGAGTGGTGTACCTGGGCGCGAATGTGCCAACGGAGTCGTTTGTGCGAAGTGTCGAGCGGCACGCGGCCGACGTTGTTCTCGTCTCGAGTTCCGTGGAGTCGATCGCGGAGGCCCGTGGATTAGTGCAGGCACTCAAGAGCGCAGCCCTTACCCCCATTGCGTTGGGTGGATCGGGAGTCAACGCCGCTCCCGAACGATTCGAAGACCTGCCGGCAGATTTTCGCGGAATCGGCCTGCGCGATACGCTGGACTACCTGGACGGCCTGCGCGCTCGCGGACAGCAGCTAGCTTGAGCGCATGGCGCCCAATCGAGTCTGCTGGGACTGGAGCTGACTCACCGCCTGTTCCATTCGGGCAAACCGTAAGCGAAGCGAGGTTTGCTTCTCGGCAAGCCGAGTCTGCAGGTCGCTGATCGAGGTGTCGATGCCCTTGATTTGATCCGTGAGCGACTGGTCGGTGGCGGTGAGAATGCCGTTGACCGAGTCGGTGAAGCCGCCCACCAAGTCGGTGAACATCGGTGAAACACCTTTGGTGAGTAAGAGCGACCCAACCGCGCCCAGCGTGTTGCCCGTGTAGAGGAACTGAAGGCCCTCGGTGTTGGCGTTGCCGGTTGCGCCCGTGAGCATTTGGCCCGAGCCGGTCATGGTTTCACCGTTGACCGTTCCAGCGACATCAACCCCTTGAACCTCAATGGTGTTCGTGCCCCAACCCGAGGTGTTCGACGCTGCGGTCTTGTTGCTCGTCGCGGTGAAGGTGCCCGGCGTGCCGTATTTCTTCGCGCTCAGCACGAGTTTGCCGCCCTCAACGCTTGCCGTCACCAAGTCTTTCATCTTGGCGTCGTTGTTGATTCTCTGAACGATCTGCGCTTGGCTCATTCCGGCATCGAGAATCAACTCGTAGGAGTTGTTACCGAAGGCGGTGCCGTTGAAGGTGAGGATTTCCTGCTCAACTAGCGGGTCCGCTTGTTGCGCCTCGCCGGCGAGTTTGTGTTGCGTGGCGATCTGTGTAATGTTCACCGAGTATCCGCCTGCCCCCGAGGGTCGGGTCTTCGATGTTGATGACACGTACTGGATTTGGCCGTTGGTGGACGATCCCACCGCGCGGAAGAGCGCACTGACACTGCTCAGATTGTTCGAAAGCGCGCTATCAAGCGTGGCCTCGTTCAGCGTGAGCTGCCCCTCAGAACTGAACGTGAATCCGAGCTGCGTGAGGTTCGTGTAAGTGCCGGAGAGGCCGCTGGGCGAACTGAACAATGACGAGGCAAGTTGGGCGTCAATGCCCTGAACGGTAGAGTCTCCGAAAAGGCCTCCGGCCGCAAACGTATCCTTGTCGAACTGAGTGTTCGTCTTCACGAAGTCGGTGACCGCGTTGTACGCGTTCATGAACTCCTTAATCTTCTCCTTGATCTGCCCGGTATCTCGCGAGAGACTGAGCGAGGAGGTCTCCGGGGTTGTTTCGTTGGCCTTGAGAAGGGTCAGCGTTGCGCCAGGAATCACGGTCGTGATCACGTTGGTCGCGCTCGTGAGCGCAATTCCATCGAGTTCAAACTCGGCATCTTGGGCGGCCAGCAGTTGGTTTCCAAAGCCCCTTTGCACGATCCCCAGACCCTCAAGCGCACCATTGGCGTCCGTAAAGCTGTTCAGTCCCGTGATCTCAAGCTTATACGTGGTCTTGCCATCCTTAAGCTCGGACTTCACCGTGGCGGCCGCTCCGCTCCCGCTCGTGTTGATGGCATTGGCCACATCCTGGAGGCCCGCGGTGTCAAAGTCGACGGTGATATCGGTGCCGTTCAGGTTAAAGGACTTGCTACCGCTCACGCCGATGTTGAGCAGGCTGGCCAGCGCGGTGTTTGAACTCGTGAACGCAACGCTTGTGGCTCCACCGGCGATCGGCTCACGAATCGCGCTGGCACCTGAGGTCAACCCAAGCGTTTGGGCAAGCGTACCGTTGGCGTCGCCAATCTGAATGGTTCCGACTTCCCCACTTGCGGAAGCCGTGAGGGTCAGATAGGCGTTGTTGGCCCCACCATCAATGATGCTTGCTGTGACGCCAGCGCCGGCCGAGTTGATCTTCTGAGCAATGGCCGTCAGCGAATCGGTAGTGCTGATGGTCACGCCCTTGCCATTGACGGTAAAAGCGCCGCTGAGATTGAGGGCATCCGTCGCCGAAGTCTGCGCGCTGGACGAGATCTTGTGAGCTTGGGCGAGCTTGGAAACTTCGAGATTGTATGTTCCTGTTACTGCCGTCGTTGACCCTGAGATGGTAGCCACTTCTGGCTTGCTGCTCAAAGCCGAAATCGGATTGAATGTGGTCGCGGAGTTGAGGCTGGCGGCCGCGCCGGAGAGGGCCGTGAGTCGGGTCTTGAACTGATTGAGCAAGTTCTGGCGAGCACCCAGCTGTTGCTGGCGCACCTGCAATCGTTGGATCGGAATTGCCTCAATCTGCAGCAATCGCGAGATGATCGACTCGGTGTCGATGCCGCTGCTTATGCCGCTAAAGTTGATTCCTGAAAGACTGCTTCCGAGACTCATTCCTTATGGATGATCGGCGAGATGGGGTGCAATCTTCACGTTTGAACCGTCTTAGCTTCAAGCGAGGCTACATATTTTTGCTGGGTGAACCGATGATTTGAACGTGTCCTGAGTCCAGGCAGTTGACCTAGGCTGCCAAAATCAGCGACAATAGACGGATACGGAGGGTGAAGATGAAGTTGCTACGCTTGTTTGTTCTAATCTTGTCAGCACTTGTGGTCGGTTTCGCCGGTGCGGGAACGATCACGGTGACGTCGCCCGCTAAGGGATCGGCCGTCAATCCGACGCCGATCAAGGGCACGACCTCGGTCAACTTCAACATCACCGGTGGCGTCACCCAGGTCACGGTGACGGTTCGCATCTTCCGCCTTGACAATAACACCCTCTACAGTGCGCTTGAGCCGGTGAAGGTGACCCCAAACACCGATGGAAAGGTTTCGGGCTCGGCGACGCTTAAGTTCACGAAGGGAATTGACCCCGAGATCGGCTATCGTGTCGAGATTCGCGCCTCCGAAGAAAGTACACCGGGCAACGTCTACAACGCCGACCAAGACATTTTTGTCAAGCCCGACCTCACCGCCCCGAAGATCATTCGCTTCACCCCGGTGTCAGGTGCGTTCGTCAAAGGCGTGGTGACCATCACGGTCCAGATTCAGGAAGACAACCTTAAGGACTGGCGCGTTCAGGTGGACAACGGCGATTTGCCGAACGGAACCGGCACCACGGTCAATTCCCAAGGCCGCTTCACGGTTCAGTGGGATACGTCGGGGGTCGTTCTGGATGGCGCAAAGACGATTACGGTTCGAGTGAAGGACACAGCCGACAACGAAACCACCCAAAACATCAACGTGACGATCGACCGGATCAAACCCGTGATTACGATCCGAACGCCCCAGAACAACACGGCGTTCACCTCCGGCAGCATCGTTAACGTTGCGGTTGACATTCGAGACGCCAGCACCACCAGCGTGCCGGTCACGGGCGTCGACGTGGTTGTGCGCACGACTACGGGCACCTTCGTCTTGCGCGTTCCTCGAATCTCGTACACTCAGGTGGACGGGAACACGATGCGCTGGACGGGTAGGATTCGCTGGGTATCTGGTCAGCTTCCGAGAACGTTCAGAATTCATGTTTCGGCTATCGATAAAGCCCAGAACGTCGCCAACCCGCAGGTGGTCACGGTCACGATCGGCTAACTAGGAGAAAGCAACTCGTTGGAAACACTCCGCTTAAAACTCATCGTCTTGGCACTCGCAACCGTTCCGGTGCTTGCGAGCGCCCAGGTTCCTGATTTGGTCAACGCATTCGATGCGGGTGGTCGCGCGGTCGGTATGGGGGGCGTCACGAACGTCACTGGCTCCGACACTTTGTCGAACTACTACAATCCGGCGGGCCTTGGCTATGTCACACGGTCAACCCTTGGCCTGACCTTCCGCAATATGCCGGAGTCGCGTTCGGTCGTTACCGGCGATATCGGCCCAGGCGGGACGCAGCGCTTTGCCACGTCGAACAGCAGCGGGGCCACCGGCCTCGGGCATGCCGGCCTTGCCTTTCCGCTTAAGGGTCGCAACGGCTCCACGAACGGCACCATCGGCATCAGCGTCACCAAAGGGGGGCAGCTGCGCGATCTGAGAGTTTCCGGGGCGGGCCTGACGGAAGGAGGGCTCAACGCGGTCGGCTATACACAGCTGATCAAGTCGTCGACCGACTTCATCAATCTATCCTATGGTCGGACCGCCGGTGACGGCGCATTCAACTACGGTGTCGGATTGGTCTTCGCAACGAACCGCCAGATGAACAACAAGCTGGCTCCGAGCGGCACTTCAACGTTCGACGCCGACGCCAACGGCCTCGGGTTCCAAGCGGGCATCTTGGTGAACCCGACCGGCAACAACTTGAGCTTTGGCGCAAGCGTACGCACGCCGATCAAGTTGCGGGGCGGTGGCGGAAACACGCTGATCTACGACAAAATTCCCGGCCGACTTTCGGCGGGGGTTGCCTTCCGGCAAGACGGCTTCCGTGGAGGCCGCGATTACATGGTGCTCGGCGGTGAGTTGTCGTACTTCTTCGGAGGTTCGAACTCGCCGTTTATCGATCGCGACACGCAAACCGTTTTCGGCATCGGCGGTGAATATCACTATTCGATGGGCAGTTCGGTCATTCCGGTTCGAATCGGCTACAGCTTCGTTCAGAAGGGTGGCAACTTCTTTGGGTCACGGAACTCACTCACGTTCGGATTGGGCTATCGCCCAAGCAACGGAGACTGGGGCATTGACGTCAACTGGGGCCGTCCGCAAAACGGCGGCGGCGATTTGAGCCTCAGCTTAGTCTATAGGTTTGGAAAGTAAGGATGCGAAAACTAGGGGTCATCGTTGGATTGATGGCGTTGGCGGTCTCTATGGCCGCCACCCAGGGATGGATGTCGGCTTACGACGCGGGCCTTGCGGCGGCGAAGACCGGTTCGTGGACAGAGGCGCGGGTTGCTTTTAAGCAGGCCGCTGCCTATCGCACCGAGGATGTCTCGGGAGAGACGTTGCTGCCCGGCTCGATCAACGAGCGTCGTAAGTGGCGCAATGGAGCTCCCTATTCGCCCAATTTTCTTGCTGCCTACGCTGGCTATAAGCACGCAATGACATTGGCGGGTGATGAGCGAACGAGTCTGTTCTCGGAAGTCACCGGCGAGCTTGAAGGGCTTTTGGCCAAAAACCAGAACAGCGCGGCGACGTTCTACCTGCTGAATCAGATCTTCATGGTGACAGGCAATACCGAAAAGCGCCTGAACCTTCAGGAGAAGTATCAGCAGGTTTCAAGCAAACTGACTTGGCGTGTGGACGGCGACGGAATGTTGCCTGAAGACGCGGCGGCGATCGCTCAGAGCTATCCAGGCACGGCGGCGACGAGCACTGCGGGGTCAACCGCACCGCCGGTAACCGCCGGTTCGACGACCACGACCATTGTCCAGCCGCCCAAAACAGGCACGTCCGTCGCGCCTCCGGCCGGAACGGTCCCCGCGGTGCCCGACAAATACGCATTGATCATCGCAAACGGGATGAGCGGCATTGACGGCGCCGGGCTCGCGTTTGCGAGCGACGATGGTCAGCGCGTTCGTGAAGCTCTGGTTGCCCACGCAGGTTATCTCGACACGAACATTGATCTCGTGCTCAACGCGACGTCAGAGCAGATTCGGTCAAGCGTAAAGGCGTTGGCAGATCGGATTCCTGAGGAAGCCACGGTCTTCGTCTACTTCACCGGCGTTGGTGTCAACCTTGATGGTAAGGATTTCCTGGCTGGAGTCGATGCGGCAAGCCTGACGGACTCGAGCGCGATGGTCCACAAGGGCGAGATCTACTCCATGTTGATGCGGAAGGGTGCCAAAATCTACGCCTTCTTCCAAGCCAATCGCCCCGTGTCGACGGGTCGCTACTTTGGCATGGAGGTGCCCATGGTCGGTCGGATCGCGCAGGTCCAAGGAACGCTTCCCGGAGCAACCGTGAGCAGCTACATGCGCAATGGCAAGGAAGTTGGTCTCTTCACCGATGCCCTTATCGGAGTCCTGGGCGAACTGAGAACCAACCGCATTCCGATCAATGAGTTCGGGTGGCAGGTGTTCTATCGCATGCGCCGCGGCGGCACGGGCGAGTTTGGTGGAGGTTCGAACCAGACGCCAACACTTCCGGTGCTGATCAACATGAGCTCTGATTCGAAGTTCTGATCTTCTCTCCCCACCCCTCTTCGCGAGACGATCCCTCGCGAAGTGGGGCTTTTAGTTTCTGCGGTCCCAAGCGAGCGCAAGGCCATCCAACGTTAGGTTCGGTTCGTGATGCTGGAGCGTCTGGCAGACGCCCATGAACATGCCGCTCAGGCCGCCCGTTGCGAGGATGGTCGCTCCGCCGAGTTCCTCTGAGATACGCGAGCCCAGCGTGTCAATCGCTCCCGCATAGCCCAGCACGAGCCCACTTTGCAGGGAATCTACCGTTGAAGTGCCGATCGCTTGCTTCGGTGCCGTAAGATCAATCTGCGGCAGCTTCGCCGTGCGACGAACGAGCGCTTCGGCTGAAACCAGCACCCCCGGCAGAATCGCGCCCCCCACGTAGGCTCCGTCCGCGGCGATCGCATCAAACGTCGTCGCCGTTCCAAAGTCGACAACCACAATCGGCGCGCTGTACTTCTCCAAGGCTCCCAGCGCATTGGCCAATCGATCGGCGCCCACGGCGCTGACGGGCGAATAGCGAATCTGCAGCCCGGACGAGGAGGCATCCAAGAACAACGTCTCGGCCGAGAACCACTTCCGGGCCAGTTCGAGAAGCGCCGAGTTCATCGCGGGCACGACGGAGGCACAGACCACGCCCGCCGGTTTCGTCGTTATCCCCGCCAAGCGAAAGAGGCCATCAAGCCACGCGGCCAACTCATCTTCGGTCGCTTCGGCATCGGTTGCCCGCCGCCAGACATGCCGCCATTCGCCCTCGATTCGAAGGCCGTAAACGGTGTGGGTATTGCCAACATCAATCGCCAAGAGCATGGGTTAGATCCACCCGACTATACACCTTTGCGTCCAGGTCGGCTTCCATCGCCGTCAAAATAAGCGCCGCGACTTCGTCGCGCAGATCGTAGTCGTCAGCTTCCACCATGACGCGGATCATGGGTTGCGTGCCGCTCGGGCGGACATTCACGCGCCCCCGCGAGCCCAGCCGGTTCTCCGCCTCCTGCAGTGCGGCGGCAACTCGGGGATGCTGGTCCCAACCTTCGCGTTCGCGGACGGTGATGTTGGTGAGCACCTGGGGCCAGTTCTCAAACTCGTCATACCACGCCGATGCCGTGCGTCCCGAGAGCTTGAGCGTGCGGAAGAGCTCGAGCGCGGTCGCGAGGCCGTCGCCAGTCGGTCCGAGGGCGGGGAAAATGATGTGCCCACTCTGCTCGCCGCCGATCTTCGCCCCCGTTGCGCGGATGCGCTCGCTGACGTACTTGTCACCCACGGGAGCTCGTTCAAGTGTGATCCCACGCCCCGCTAACCATGCGCCGAACCCGCCATTGCTCATCACCGTGCCCACGACCACAGGAGGATCGAGTTCGCCTTGGTCTTGGCGATGGGCGCCCCAGATGGCAATCGTGCGATCGCCGTTGATCAGTCTTCCCTGCTCGTCGCTGAAGACGGCTCGATCCGCATCGCCATCAAAGGCAACGCCGACGTGGCAGCCAGCTTCGCGGGTGAGGTCTTGGACGCGTTGAGGATGGGTGGCGCCGCACTCATGGTTGATGTTGTTGCCGTCGGGCTCAGCGGCGACAACGACGATCTCCGCACCGAGTTCGCGCAGGACTTGGGGGGCGATTTCGTAGGCCGCTCCGTTCGACGTGTCAACGGCGATCTTCATGCTGTGCAGACCCTCGGGAACAAGGCCGAGGAGGAAGTCGATGTAGTGGCGGAGGTCGGCGCGGTCGGATCGGAGCTCGCCGATCTGCCCGCCGGTCGGACGATTCTCAAGCGGTTCGTCCATCAGCCGTTCGATCTCGAGCTCTTGGGCGTCGGGAACCTTGCCGCCATCCGGACCGATGAGTTTGAGGCCGTTGTCGGGCGCGGGATTGTGGCTCGCGCTGATCACGACTCCGAGACCATAACCGCACCGCCGGGCAATCTGAGCGACTGCTGGTGTGGGTACGATGCCCAACGCGACAACATCTACGCCAACGGAGCAAAAACCGGCCGCAAGCGCCGCGCCCAGCATCGGCCCGCTTCGGCGAGTATCGCGACCAATGACCACGCGCTTGTTCTCAAGCGTTCGCCCAGCACCTTGGCCGAGACGGAACGCAAGTTCGGGCGTGAGCTTGACGTTGGCCACACCGCGGATGCCGTCAGTGCCGAAATAGCGACGGGCCACTACTTGGCCACCCGCACGCGCGCCGGCCGAATCACACGGTCACCCATGCGATATCCGGCTTCAATCTCGGCGGTAATGGTGCCCGAAGGCTGGTCGGAATCTTCATCATGGGCAAGCGCTTCATGGAAGGCAGGATCAAACTGCTGTCCCACCGACTCGATGCGATAGAGGTGCCGCTGCCCAAGGGCCATGCGGAGTTGTCGCTCCACCATGTGCACGCCCTCAATGATGGACTCGACGCTGGCCCCATTCTCTAACACCTGCAACGTCCTTTCAAAGTTGTCAAGGACCGGAAGCAAGTCGCGGACGAGGTCCTCGGTCGCGTAAAGCGACATCGCACGACGATCTTCTTCGTGTCGTCGACGGACGTTCTTGAGGTCCGCAAACGCTCGCACAAGCTGATCTTTCAGTTGATCGCGTTCAGCTTCCAGCGTGGCGATCATGTCGTCGCGAGCTTCGATCTCCATCATGGAGATGGCTTCGGCGTCCACGTCGGACATCTCATCGTCAGGATTCGGGTCGGTCGGTTTGGTCTCTAGATCGGCCATCGGTGGAGTCCATTCGCAGGCCAAGACTGGCCCTGCGCGGGTTCAATTGTACATCTTTGGGACCACGTTCAACCGTCGCCGGCTGTATGATGAGTCATGGCCACTTGGCTGATTGTGATCCTCGTTTTGATTGGGTTGGCGGTGGCGATTGGCATTGCATGCCAGATTCCCGCCAAGAATCGGCTCATTGATGTGGCGGGCAACAAGTCGTCCGACAAGCTTCGGCAGAAACTTGAGGGTGCCGATCCAAACGTGGTGGGTTGGTTTGGCTTGACGGCATTGGGAGCGGCGATTACAGGGCAAAGTCTGGAGAACGTCCAACTGCTGCTTCAGCATGGGGCCGATGTTCACGGTGCTTCCGGGAAGCAGATCCACTTGAGCGCAGCCGCTTGCACGGGAAACACAGAGATTCTAGAGGCCTTGCTAGCGGCGGGGGCCGACCCAAATCGCGAAGGAGCGGATGGGCATACGCCCCTCCAGAGTGCCATCGAATCCGGACATCCCGAGGTTGTCCATCGGCTTTTGGAGGCGGGTGCCGACCCCGACGTCACCGACGCAAGGGGGCGTCCCCTGCTCGCCGTCGCCCTCGTCGAGTGTCATACGAAGGGCGACGCCGAACCGCACCTAACGATCGTCAAGAGTCTTCTCCGGGCTGGCGCGAATCCAAATCGTCGGAACCCGGACGATACGCCGATGCTCGCGTTGGCCATGACCCAGCCCGACGCGCTTCGGATCATGCTCGCTCATGGTGTGATCACCGACGTTGTGTGGAATGGCATTCCGCTCAAAGAGGTCATCGATGAGATGATAGGCGGGATGGTGATTGTCTCAGACGACGACGAGGAGATGGAAGCGGCGATGAAGCAAGCCAAAGCTACCCTTGATGAGGCCGTCGCGCTTCTCGCTGATCACAGCGTGACTTTCAAGGTAGGCCTGCCCAACTCGAACGATGACCTCGAACACATCTGGGTGGACTCAATCGAAACCTTCGGCGATCAGTTCACAGGCAATCTGGCGAACGACCCGCACGACTTGGGCGAGCTGAAGTTTGGCGACCGAGTTACGTTCACGCGGGACCAAGTCACGGACTGGATCGCGACTGACGCCGAAGGCCAAGCGAAGGGCGGATTTACGGTCGAAATCCTGATGCGGCGGCAGGGGCAACTCTAGGTATCCTTCCCTTCGATGTCGCTGCTTGACGTACCTATCGGACCGAACGCTCCGCAGTCGTTCAACACCGTCATCGAAATCCCCAAGGGCAGCACCAACAAGTATGAGGTGGACCAAGCGACGGGGCTCCTCCGGCTCGATCGTGTCCTCTATTCCCCGCTGTTCTATCCGTTCGACTACGGCTTCATTCCGCAGACGCTCTACCTAGACGGCGACCCGATCGACTGTTTGGTCATGCTCAATCACCCGACGTTCCCAGGGTGCATTGTCGAAGCCAAACCGATCGGCGTCTTGGAGATGCGTGACGATAAGGGACCCGACGAGAAGATCCTCTGCGTTGCCACCCGCGACCCGCGATTCAACAATCGTCGCTCACTCAATGATCTGAACCCGCACACCCTCAAAGAGGTGTATCACTTCTTCGACGTGTACAAAGCACTCGAAGAGAAAGAGGTTGAAGTCGTGGGATGGAAGGACGTCGACGAGGCGCTGCGGCTCGTCGATACCTACCGCACCGATCGCTGAGATCACGGGCTGTCAATAATCACGCCGTGGCGGGCGCCGGGGACAAACTTGAGTCGCGCACTCACATCGGTCCAATCGGTAAGGTTCGCCGACTCGATCACCCCCCAGCGGTTGTCCATGTAGCGATCGTAGAACACCCGGATCTTGCCATCAACGACGATCGCCGACGGCCCTTCGGCCCAATGGTCGGCGGCGGTGATATCGCGCTTCACCATCTTCCACGGACCCAGCGGGTGGGGCGCCGTAGCCACGAAGAGCCGCTTGGACGGTTTGGGTGCCTTGGTTTCGTCTTTGCCGATCATAACCCACTGACCCTTGAACTGAAGCATAGTCGCGTCAATGCAGTTGAAGCCGGGATCCCAAAGCAACTTGGGCGGCGAGAACTCCTTGAGGTCCGATGTGGTGGTGTAGTAGAAGCGATGGTTGAGCGGGCGTCGCTGGGCGTCAAGATCGCCGTCTGTCCGCTCAGTTTCCTTGTACTTCCCTTCAACCGTGCTTGACCAGAAGACGATGAGATCGCCCGTCTTCGAGTCGACGACCGACTCCGGAGCCCACACGTTGAGCGTGCCCGGCGTTTCCTTCATGGCCGGAATGCGCCGAATCTCAGACCAGTTGCGCAGATTCGTCGTGGTTGCGATTCCGAAGTCGTTGGTCCACCAACCGGTGGTGAACACGAGCACCGCCTGGTCCTTGAACTTCGTCAGGTGCGGATCGCGCATCAAGACACCGGGCGGTGGCTTGATAATCGAGCTCACCTCGGGATGCCACGTCCAGCCGTCCTCGGTGGATGCCATGTGGACGCCGCTTTCACCGTTGCCCGTGAAGTAAAGCGCGATCATGAGAAACGCCTTCATCACCACAGTTTATCAGGCGGCGCGGCTTAGGTAGCGATTCATGAGATCGCTCAGGCGAGCGATCGCGACGTCAAGCTGGTCCATGGTCGGCTTGGTCTCTGTTTCTGGCGACCGCCCAAAGTTCTCAAATCGCTGGCAGACGTGGGCGACTTCGTTCGCTCCGACCGACCGGCTAGCTCCCTTGAGAGCGTGGGCAGCCTGGTTCAAGCCTGGCAGGTCGTTGGACTTCCAACATTCTACGATCCGGGCAACCGCACCCGGCAGCGTGCGGAGGTATTCATCCAGCACCTCGCGCATGAAATCTGGATCGCCGCCGCAGGTCTGACTTAGCAACTCGATATCCCAGGCGGCCTCGCTTGGGCGGGCCTCGGCCATGGTCTCTGCGCTCGTGCCACCCAGCAGATACCGCTTGAGGATGCTCTGCAGTTCGGCCGGCTTGACGGGCTTCGCAAGGTAGTCATCCATGCCTGCCGCCAGGCATCGATCACGATCGCCGGCCATCGCATTCGCGGTCATGGCAATAATGACCGTGTGCCGATCGAGGCTCTCCGCGTTGCGGATTCGAGCGGTCGCTTCGAAGCCGTCCATGACCGGCATCTGCACATCCATCAGGACAAGATCGTAGTGGTGGGATTGCGTCCTCCGCACCGCTTGTTCGCCATGATCGGCAAGGTCGACGGTGCAGCCCAAACGGCGGAGGAGTTGGGTGGCAACCTTCTGGTTGATAGGATTGTCCTCCACAACCAATACTCGATGGCCGGTGAACACGAGAGCCCCGCTTGCTTGGGGCAGGTCAGCATCGAGCCGGGGGCCAGCGATGACATGAACAAGTGAATCGAACAAAGCACTCTGGCGGACGGGTTTCATCAGCGTTGCCGCAAAGCCCACCGCGATAGCATCGTCCTGGCTGTAGCGGGCCCCGATTGACGAGAGCAGAACAACGGGGACGTCGGCAAATCGCTCGTCTGCCTTGATGACCCGGGTGGCTTGCTCGCCGTCCATATCGGGCATCTGCATATCCATGATGACCAGTTGGAACGCGTCGTGCTCGCCATGCCGGGCGTCGAGCATCTTGATCGCCTCGGGGCCACTCTCCGCACAAACAACGTGGCAACCCCATGACCGCATTTGCTCGCGCAGGATGCGTCGGTTCGTCTCATTGTCATCAACGACAAGCGCATATAAGCCCCGAAGTTCGCGGGGTCGAACCTGCTTTCGATGCTGGGAAACGGGGAGTGTCAATCTCGCCGCAAAAGTTGATCCCTCGCCTACTTCGCTCTCAAGCGTGAGGCGGCCCTTCATCAGCTCAATCAGCTGGCGTGAGATGGTGAGACCGAGGCCTGTGCCGCCAAACTTGCGGGTCGTGCTGCCATCAGCCTGGGTAAAGCTCTCAAACACCGCGTCTTGGCGATCGGCGGGGATTCCAACACCGGTGTCCCGTACGGCGAGGACGAGATCGACCTCGAACTCGCGCAGTTGTTCAACCCTGGCCTCGATCGCCACTTCTCCAACGTGCGTAAACTTGATGGCGTTGCTGACCAAGTTGGATAGCACTTGACGCATTCTGCCCGGGTCACCGAGCAGCTCGGCGGGCAAGTCCTGGGACACATTGACGATGATCTCTAGGTTCTTCTCGGCGGCTCGTTGCGAGAACAGTTCGGCGACGTCTTCAATGACATCGCGGAGGTCGAACGGAATCTGCTCGACGGTCATCTTGCCCGCTTCGGCCTTCGAGAAGTCCAACAGATCATTGATGATGACGAGGAGATTGTCGGCGCTCCGCCGAATCGTGCCTGCGAAGTCGCGTTGGTCAGAGTCCAGGTTCGAGTCGAGGAGCAGGTCCGCCATCCCGATAACGCCGTTCATCGGCGTTCGAATCTCGTGCGAGATATTGGCGAGGAACTCCGTCTTCGCGCGACTAGCCGCTTCCGCGACTTCGGCCATTCGCTTGGCCTCGGTTAAGGCGGAATGGAGCTCCCGATTCGCGTCAGCAAGGGCCTTCTCCGCGCGGTGGCGCTCCGTGACCTCGCTCTCGAGCTGTTTTGTGCGTTCCCGCACGCCTTCTTCAAGCTGCTCGTTGACACTCCGCATGCTCTGGTCTCGCGATTCGATCTCCGCAAGCATGGCGTTGAACTCATCGGTCAAGACACCTGTTTCATCATTCGTCAACCGCGGCACTCGGATAGCAAAGTTGCGTGTCTGGCGGACGTCGGCCAAGGCGCGGACTAGCTGATGAATCGGCCGAACAATAAGAGGTTGCAGACGCAAGGCAAGCACCGTGGCCAAAATGGCTCCAAACGCACTAAAGGCGAGGAGTAGACCAAAGAAGCTGCCCCGTCGACGAACCAAGCTCTGGTAGTCGGTTTGCACCAGGAGGCGGCCAATAGGCCCCTGGTCCGATCGAACCGAGACGGCAACCGTCAATATGTCAGGGGTCGCCGATGTCCCAAGGGAGGGCATTTTCACAGGAACCTCAACCACATCGGCGCCGCCACGATGGCTTGCGATCAGGTCGCCATTCCGATCATAGACCGCAACGAGGAGCAAGTTTGGATCGTGACTTAGCCCTTTAAGTTGTTGGTTCAGTCGGCCAACTTCTCGATCCGCCAGGTAGGGAGACACGCTGGCCGCAATCACGTGCGCATTCGAAAGGGTCGATCGTTCGAGTTCGGCCGTCGAGATCTCGCGATCCAACAAGTAGAAGGCCCCGCCGGTGACCACCAGGGCCGACAAGGTGGTCACGAATGCGATGAGAATCAGCTTCGCGCGAATGGACAACCTATGCAGCATCAGCCTTCTCCCATGTTAAGAGAATTATCGGCCTTGAGGCTGTAAATCTCTACGGGTCAATGCGCAATGTACACGTCCTTTTGATGCCGTTGTGGGTGGCGATAATCGTGCCCGTGTAGCTTGCAACAACCGAGTTCGTAGTCACTGGGAAGTTCGCCTGGTTCGCCCCGGAAGGCACGATGACCGATGGCGGGGTGTGGAGCACGCTCAGGTTATCGGCCAAGTCAACGGTTATGGGCGAAGAGGCCGCCTTCGTAAGCACCACGCGCCCAACTGCCGAGTTGCCGCCCCGAATCTGGGTAGGAGTCACGTTGACACTATGGAGAGCGACAACGTTGGTGACGGTCATTTGTGTTGTCCGCGTCGACCCGTCGTATGTGGCGGTCAGCATTGAGATCACGTTACTCGCGACCACGGCAGTCAGCACGGTGAAACTCGTGGTTGTGGCCCCGGCGGGAATATAGACGCTGGCAGGAGGTGCGGTGGCCGTCGAGTTGTCGCCGAGGGCAATCGTGGCCCCGCCCGCGGGAGCCGCACTGCGCAGCACGACCTGGCCATTCACCGAGATGCCCCCGGGAATCGTGGCCGGAAACACCGCGAAGGCGCGGATCGGACACGGGTCTAGGGTGAGCGCGGCGATCCGTTTGGAACTTCCGATCGCGGCAATGACGTTGACCGTCACCGTCGTATCGATCGCCGATGTCGTGATCGGGAACGAGGCTACGGTGCTTGCCGCGGGAACGACAACCGTGGGTGGCATGAACACGATCGACCCGTTGACGCTTAGCGCAACCGCCTGTCCGCCAGGACCCGCTGGAGACGAAATCGTCACCGTGCCGGTCGCGCCCGAGCCACTCTTGATCCGGTTGGGATTGAGGACCAACGAGTTCACGAGCATCGGAATGGGATGCACGGTCAGCGAAAGCCCCTTCGAACTGTTCCCAAGGGTCGCAGTGATGCTGAGGTGAGTGATCGCGGACACCGATGTCGTCGTGATCGGAAACGTACCGTTCGTCTTTTGGGCGGCGATGAACATGTTAGGGGGCACCTGAGCCACGG
The DNA here is from genome assembly GCA_964586225.1 of uncultured Fimbriimonadaceae bacterium. Lineage (GTDB taxonomy): Bacteria > Armatimonadota > Fimbriimonadia > Fimbriimonadales > Fimbriimonadaceae > JANJUB01. Next base: position 9,184 of record CAZPHD010000021.1, on the reverse strand, counting down.
TCGGGTTTCCGCTGAAGAGCGAGACGGTGGCGCCGCTGGGGCCCGCCTTGCCATCAAGCTGAATGATGCCCGTCGTGTTGTTGCCACCGACGACCGGGTTCGGATTGGCCCCGATGCCCGAGATCCCCGCGCGTAGCACGCCGATGTTGAGCGACTTTGCCTGACCGTATGCACTGGCAGTTATGGTGACGGTCGTATCCACGTTGACTCCGGTGGTCGTGAGCGGGATGGGGGCCAAGAGCTGCCCCGCCGGCACGCTGACCGAGGCAGGAACCTGGAGGGCGACCGGGTTCGAACTGGTCAACGCTACGACTTGGTTTCCAGCCGCGGCGGGAAACTCAAGTGTGACCGCACCTTGTCCGCTGTTGCCGCCAACGATCGCCTGCGGTCCACTGACCGACGCGACTTTAGGTTCGTATGCAATTCGCTTGATCGTGCCCGTATTGATGCTCGCCACATACATCGCGCCATCGGGACCGAGTGCAAAATCGACCGGGCCGGAGAGCGCCATCAGGGTGCCATGGCTGACGAATCCGTTGCCAGGCGTGATCTGGATCCAGAAGAGTTGGCTCAGGATGTAGTCGCCGTAAAGGTATCGGTTTTGGAACTCGATCGGCCATCGATTGCCGACAAAAGCTCCACCGGTGATTGAGCGACCGCCGCCGGTGTGCGCATAGGCATACATGGGCTGGATGAATCCGCTCCCTCCACTCGGACCTTCGTGGAGATTCCAGCCAAAGTTGCCGCCCTTCACGCCGATGTTGACCTCTTCCCAACTGTTCTGGCCCACGTCGCCGATATAGGGCACCAGCGAACCCGGCCGGAAGCTGAAACGGAACGGATTGCGGAAGCCGTAGGCCCAAATTTCACCCCGATTTGCCCCGCCGATGAAGGGATTGTCGCTGGGAATCGTGCCATCGCTGTTGATCCGAAGCAGCTTGCCCGCAAGGCTAGTCAGGTTTTGCGAGAGTGCCGGATTCGAGCCACCATCGCCGGTCGCGATGTAGAGCTTGCCGTCGAGACCAAAGCGAATGCAGCCTGCGTTGTGGTTCCCCGCATCAGAAGGGATATTGTCGAGGAGGATCGTCTCGCTACCAGGGACGGCTTGGTTTCCGGCCTCCGTGAACCGAGAGACTCGGTTCTTCGGCGTCGGAGGCGCATTCAGGCTGGAGCCGTTTGTTGTGTAGTAGACATACACGAAGCGATTCGTCGCGAAGTTGGGATCAAGGGCCAAACCGAGAACGCCCCGCTCGTTGTTGGACGAGCAGGCGATCGTGGCAAAGTTCGCGATGAGGCTGCCGTTCTGGAACACCTTGATGGTGCCGCCCTTCTCGCCGACGAACAGGCGACCATCCGGCGCAAACGCCATGCAGGTTGGGCCAGCCAGACTGCTTACGGCGTTGGTGACCACAAATCCGTCTTGACAGGTTGCCGTTGAGGCGGCAAGGATCAGCGCAACGCCAAACACGATACGACGCAACATATCCTAGGGTAATGAAACCCGCCGGAAATGTCAAGCGAGATTCAGCAACGGGAAGTTCCTGACTTCAGCCTCAATCGGGCCGGACGCGGTTTGCACCTTCACCAGTTCACCATCGAACGCGGCTTCCCGGCGGATCATCGCCCCGGCGATAAAGCCGAACTGAGGCGAGAATGCGGCCGACGTCACGGTGCCGGCATCTTCTCGACTCGTGTGCGCGACGCGGTCGCCCACGGTCATGGGATCATCGGCAACGAGGGCCATCCAGGTGCGGTTCGTATGCCCTCGGCTGTAAAGGCGCATCAGCACTTCCTGGCCGGTGTAGCACCCCTTGCTATAGCTGACGTGCCGGGCCGTGAACGCCTCACCAAGTTCGGGAGGAAGAACTCGGGCGTCGATGTCGTCGCCAAATCGCGGAATGCCTGCTTCCAGTCGAGCGATGGTATAGGCAGCCTCGTCGACCGCGGGAAACTCGGCTTCCAACGCCGCCCACGCCGATTCGGCCTCGATGGGGACCAGCAAATCCCAGCCACCCAAGCCGGTGCGATTCGAACGCAAGCAGACGACCTCTACGCCCTGATACTCGGCGACCGAAGCGTCAAGGTGGGGCACGTCCAAGACTTCGCGCAGTTCAGAGGTCGCGTAGGGGCCCTGCAAGCAGACCAAGCGGTAGATCGGCGTCAGGTCGCGCGCGACGACGTCTTCCATGATGATCATGTTGTCGAAGCGGTTTTGAAAAGCCGGGGCGCTCTGCCGATGGGTTCGAATCAGATACCGTTCGCCGTGCGCCCAAAGGTCGCCGACCGCCTCGATTTGGCCAGTGGGGCTACACAAACAGAATGCCAACGAGCCTCCTGGTTGGAGGCCGCGCATGTCGTTCGTGATTTGGCCTTGCAGCCACGCTTTTCGGTCCTCGCCCGTTAACTCGAAGAGGCTGGAGTTTCGGAGTTCATAGCGACCGCAGCCGCCGCGAAGGAGGTCATAGGCTTGGAGAGTGTCGGGCGAAATCGGGTCTTCAACGACTGGGTCAGACATGGCATCGTTCTTCCGGCAGTAGGTCTAAGGGTCGGCGTTGACACCCTGAGATAGTCTACGCTTTGCACAGGAGATTTGTTCGTGCTTGGATTTCTGTTAGCTTCAATGGGCCTCTTGGGCGGCTGGGGAAAGATCACGGTCCGGCAATTCGAACAGTCGGCAGCCGCCGATATTCGCGCCCAACTCCAAGGCGAAAACGTGTTCGTGGACGTCAAGACGGTCCTCAGTGGCCTGATCGATGGGCCGCAGGGCGATGTTGCGCGGGGCACCATCACGGCTCGGCACTTCCGAACGCCGGGACTTCCCCTTTTCACCGAACCTGAGCGCTCCACCCGGGGCATCCTGCGCGAACTCCGGCTTGAGCTCGACGACTTCTATCTCGGCAATCTCCGCGTCGAGAGTCTCCGCGCCACCATTCCCGATTGCCGATATGACTACCCGCTCGCGACGCGCAAGCGGATCATTCGGCTCAGCCGTAGCGGAATAGGGACGGGTGAGGTGGTGCTCCTTGCCCAAGACCTAGAGGCGTTCATCCTCAAGAAGTTTCGCGAGATCAAGACGGTTAAGGTGACCCTGGACCGCGACAAGGTGACGGTCGAAGGGGATGGCGAGTTTGTGCTACTCAAGACGCGGTTCTTGGTGATCGCTAAGCTCGTGTCACCGACCGGGACCACGCTGGAACTGCAACACGCCAAGATCTTCTTTGATGACCGGCCGGCGGATGACTTTGCCCGCGATACGTTGTTGAAGGCGCTCAATCCGGTGGTGGACTTGCGCAATGACCTCAAGTTGTACGACGCGATCAATGTGGCAGGGGTCGAGATTGGTCAGGGTCGGCTACGGGCGTGGGGCAAGACGAAGATTCCGGTGCGGCCGTAAGTGTTGGATGCGGAGTTGAACGGTAGCTGGATCAAGCTTCAAAAGAGCCATATCCTACATCCGCTACCCCGCGAACGCCGAAAACTCTAGCCCAATCGCCGCGTTGACGTTCCGGCCTCCAAATTTGCGAGAGAGAAATCCGGGCAAGTGACTGCCAATGCGCACGATCTCGCGCGCTGAGCGCAGCACGATGTTCACCGTGCCCACGGCGGCACGCGCGCCGAGGATAGCCGCGAAGCCCGGTTTGCTGAGGGTTGCGCCTAGGTTGATCAGGTCAAGGAGCCGATTCGAGAGAAGCAAATCGACCGTGTTCTGCAAACGCAGGGCGCGGGCGACTTCGAGGATCGTCGCGCGCTGAATGTTGCGGAGGAGGTCCTGTTCAGTTCTCACTCCTCGGATCGCCTCAACAAGCACTTCCATCGCGCGCCGCGTTTCCGGCTGTTTGAGCGACTCCTCGGCGCGGCGATCGGCGAGGCGCGGAATCTTGGTGTTGTCCCGATTGAAGGAGTAGAGCTTCTGGTCTTTCCCGTTCAGCCTCGCCTTCAACGGCACCCGGCGGCCATGAACATCGTAGGTATGCGACAGCTCGATCGCGAGTCTCGCGGGCTTATCGAAGACGCTGGCCGAGAGCGCACCCTCGCGTCGAGCTTGCTTCACCGTGCCCACAGCGAGCGTTCCCTCTGCGATGACGACGCTGCCCTTGACGATCACGTCTTGGGCGACTGCCAACGCGACCTCTTGCCCAACGATGCTGCCGCCAGAGTTCAGTTCCTGGAGCAAAACAAACCGAATCTCTGTCCCGGGGGGAACGTGGGCGAGGGCCAGCGGCCCCAGCAGCGAAATCAACCCAATCAGGAACCAACGAATCATAGCTTTTGGAATCGATACGTGATGGTCGTCTCGGTCTTGGCCGAGGTGTCGGACAGGCGCGTAATAAGCTCGCCATTCAGCACCGTGCCCGAGCGCGCGACGAAAACGACGCCATTCAGAGCCGTCGTCAGCGCACCTTGCCGGTCGGAAGCCTGCACTCCGATTCGGAGGACGGGCTCATCGCGTTGCTCCACCTGCTCAATTTCATACTTGAAGTCGACGATACGCTCAGAACCAATGGGCAGGAGTAGCTTCGCATTCCAGCGATCGGGCATTGACGCTGCGGGCGGCGGCAAGACCAAGCCGAAGAACGGTCGGTTGCCGCGGGGCTCTTCTTTGCGCTCAACGTAGCCCCGATCATTCACATGTTGCTCGCGGACGGGCTGATCCAACCAGCCTCGCAATTCAGTCGCAAGGCCTTCGGCACCGCGCGCTTCAAGATCAGCGACGGTCAGTTCCATCCGCGCACGCCCCCGAGAGATTTCGCGCACTTTGATGCGAACGCGTCGCTCGCCATTGGCCGTCAAAGCTGCGCGTCCCTCCGTCGATTCGCTGATCACAAACTGCTCGCGATAGACCGTCTCGCCGACCGGCGAAAACTTGAGCACCATGGGCTCCTGGAGAACCGTGGCCAGGACGAGCGAAGAGAGCAACATTCTCTCAGTGTGACGCGTCGGAAGTCGCGACCGTTTCGGCCTGCCCGATTCGCCAACACGCTGCCTGGTGGTCGTCGCCCTGTGGAATCACGACCAGCGGCGGATCTACGCCCGCCCGCTCACACCGCACAGGGCATCGCTCGGCGAAAGCGCAACCCCCTCCCAGCGTGGTCAGATCGGGCGGCTGCCCGGGCAGTGATGCCAAGACGGTCTTCCCTGCCGTCGGCATCGCGCTCAGCAACGCCTGCGTGTAGGGATGTCGGGGATCGCGAAGCACCTGCGAAGACTCGCCGATCTCGACCACACGTCCGGCATAGAAGACGGCAACCCGGCTCGCCATGGCGCCGATCACGCCGATGTCGTGGGAGATGAGCATCACCGCGGTGCCGTCACGCTCCTGCATCTCGCGGATGAGCCGGAGAATCTGCGCTTGCAAGGTGACATCAAGGGCTGTCGTGGGCTCATCGGCAATCAACACCTTGGGGCGACAGGCAAACGCGATCGCAATAACAACACGCTGGCGCTGACCGCCCGACATTTGGTGCGGATACTTCCGCGCCGACGATTCGGGAACAGGCACGCCGACCTGATCCAGCAGTTCGACCGCTTTGCGGCTCGCTTCCTGGCGCGACATGTTCTGGTGCAGTCGCAACGCCTCGGCGATCTGCTCACCAACGCGCATCATCGGGTTCAAACTGGTGAACGGATCCTGCATGACGAGGGCGATCTGGTCGCCGCGGACATCCAGCCACTCGCGGTTGGTCAGCGTGGTCAGTTCACGGCCTTCGAGCGTGATCGAGCCCTTCGTGACCTTGCCCGGCTTGGGCAACATGCCCATCACCGCAAAGCCAGTCATCGACTTGCCGCAACCCGATTCGCCCACCACCCCGAGCGTCTCGCCGGGATAGAGGTCGAGCGACACTCCGCGGAGGATCTTGGCCGACCCGAACGCAACCTCAACTTCATTCAGGGTGAGGATGGGCGTCTTCATGCACCGACCTTCTTGCCGTCCAGCTTGTGTTCCTCTTTGACGAGTCGCGTTTGCTTGATGCGCCAGGCTCCGCCCTGCTTGATCCACGTATCGTCACTGGTTGAAGTTGATTCGAACACCGACACCTTCTTGGTGCTGGGGTTGACGATCTCGGCCCTAAAGGAGCTCGTCGAGCGCACTTGAATCACGCCAATCTTGTCGCTACTCAGTGAGTCGATCTTGGTTGTAACGGCGAGGATCTTCTGAAACTGCTTCAGGGCGGTTTCGAGCTGGGTGCGCACTTCCATCCGCGAGATGACAACCTTGCGCACGTTGATCAGCTTGAAGTCATTCGTGGTGTAGGTCATCAGCTTCTTCACGTCGCGCGCCTTCATCGCGGTGTTGTAGGCCGTGTAGGCGGCGTCAAGCTCTTTCCGGGCATCGGCGTGAGCGATAACCGCCAACGCGATTCCAAGCCCTACTGCGCCAGTCCGGAGGTGCATCATAGGCAGATTCTAGCCGATGCGGTGCATCCCTGGGTTCAAGAGGGCTTCTCGGTCCTGCCAAAATAGGTGGGCCTGGACGGGGGTATCGATGACAAGGCGGTCGTTCTCGAATGCGACGGTCAAATCGCCGAGTGGGTGCGCGATATGGGCATCGAAGCGCTTCAGCTCGAAGGGCTGGGGGGCGATCTTCACCTTGCTCCACTTCGGGGCTGTGCTCGTCACGCCCGCGATGATCTGGAAGAAGCCGAGGATCGGGTGCGCGCTCCAAGCGTGGCAGTCCGAGCGGGTGGGTTCGGGATTCTCGGCAAACGTGGTGAGGCCGTTCTCGATCTGCGCAAACCAGGGGCGGAGTTGTTCAAGGTAGGAGGGCATTTTGGATTTGGGAATTTGGGTTTTGGATTGGGAGTCGAACATCGCGAGGTGCTTGTAGTAGCTGAAGTAGTAGGTGCACTTCGCGGCTTCCTTCAGCTCATCATGCGGCCAAGCGTCGGGCGTGAGTCCGACCATAGATTGCAGGCACCGCCAGAGGGCCTCGGCGTGCTCGCTCTGACTCTGGCTCGGCAGCAATCCATGGATGCGCGGCTCGGAAATCTCGACCAGCCAATCGGCCTGGAAGTCCGCCCACTCGCTCAGCACGTCGGTGACATCTCGTAGCTCGGCCCCGGTGAGCGCGTGTTGCGCGGCGTGCGCGAGCATGTAGGTGAGTTGGTGCATCGGAGAGTGGACGCCCCCCGGCGGCACGCCCCAACGCCACCCCGGCACCCAATCGCCGAAGTTCCAGAAGCTCCCACGGTCCTGCTCGGTCAGTGCGCAGAAGCCATCCAGCACGCGGCTGACCTGCCCCGCCCGATCGTTCGTGTGCGGTAGGTTGTCGTAGAGCATCTGGTCGTAGAGCATCATCACCCACCAAAGGCTGAAGGGCGGGATGACTTGTGTTTGGCGGCTGGGATAGCGGGACTGGGTGAGGCCGTTCTCGATGATCGACCAGCCGATTTGATCAATGCAGTTCCTTTGAAGGCGGCGGTCGCGGCCCAGGTAGTAGCCGATAAGCGCCTGGATTCGGGCATCGCCAACGTATTGCAGTTGCTCGTAGTAGGGGCAGTCGAAGTAGGTCTCGCCCGCGCACCGGTCGGCGGTTCTGACCGCGACATCCCAGATGGGTTGGACCCACTGATGATCGGCTTCGAAGGAACTCTCGACTTGGTAGGGATAGCCGGTTTGGAAGAGTTCGATTTTGGATTTTAGATTTTGGATTTTGGATTGGTGTCCGGAATCCGACTCCCCCTCTCCTCCTTGGGGGAGAGGGGGCTGGGGGGTGAGGGGCTCACGGATTTCAGATTTCAGATTGCAGATTTCAGATTGGACCTCGATCTCAATGAACCGAAACGTCCGCCACCACAGCGGTTCGAACACGTCCATGCCCCCGCTCAGGATCACGCGGTCTTGGTAGCCGCGGATTTCCTTGGCTTCGGATTCGTCTCGGTTGCCCTTGTCGTCGGTTCCGGGCATCCACAGCGATTCGGCGTAGGTGATCCGCACCTCGGTGCCGCGCGGGCCCTCGAGCGTGAAGCGCGGATACGCGCAAAGGAGCTCGCCGAAGTCGTAGAACTGTCGCCCCTCACCCCCCAACCCCCTCTCCCCCAAGGGGGCGAGGGGGAGCTCGGAATATCTCTGCGCGGGAAGTGTGGACGGGATGAGCATCCACGGCGTGCCGCCGCCATTCGCGCCTTGATCCTCAGCGGTGCAGATGATGTGGGGCATGCGCCAGTCCAAACCCCACCCCCCAACCCCCTCCCCGCAAGCGGAGAGGGGGAGTTCGCGGAAATCCACCTTCTCGCCAGGGCCAATGTCGATATAGAACTCGCCGACGCCGTTGTGCATCATGTCGAACGACCAGGCATCAACTCTCGCAACTTCCCACCCATGAGGTGTGGACAAGGACTCCCCCTCTCCTCGAAGGGCCATCGTCTTCGAGGGGAGGGGGTAGGGGGGTGGGGAAACCGACAGTTCCTCAAGCACGAACCCCGTCCGCACCGTGTGCTGAGCCATCGGCGCCATCCAGCCGAAGTTCCACACCAGGGCCACCAGCTCATTCTCGCCCTCAACCAGAAACGGCGTCAGGTCGTACGTCTCGTAGAACCAGTGCCGCTCGTCGCCGCGTTGTGGCCCCATACCCACGAGCTGCCCGTTGCAATAGAGCTTGTAGCGATTGTCCGCGGAGACGCGGATCGACGAAGCCGACGCGAACCGACGCCGAAATGCAAAGACCCCAAGGTCTTGCCGAGGGTCATAGGCGTAGGAAATCCACTTCGCATTCCAGGCTTCGGCCATGCGGGATTATGGGCGAAGTCTGAGCCCGAGCGACTCCGCTCTGACTCGTGGTCTTCGTCAGCCGTTCGGTAGTGATTCACTAGGTCAACCTAACGAACTCCTAACGAATCCCTAAGGAATCCCTAGAGCACGAAAGGCAAAGAAGGCGGCCCGTGTAGACTCACCAGCGATGAGCCACCCGGATTTTCTGCCTACCGGTCGACCTGTCGTTGGCGAGCGCCGAAGTTGGGGCGAGGTTCCGCCGGATCAGCGGCTGGGCGTCGGGGTGGTCGGTTTGCACGAGGGGCATACGCTGCTCGTTGCGCTTCGTACGACCGGACTTTGCCGCGCGGTCGCGGGATGCGACCTCAGTGAGGAGAAACGAGCCGCCGCTCTCGAATCGACGCCTAGCCTCTTCGTAACCGGCGACTATGATCAACTTTTGGCCAGAAAAGATATTGATATCGTCGCCATATAC
>CAZPHD010000020.1:0-51943 GCA_964586225.1 uncultured Fimbriimonadaceae bacterium | reverse complement strand
TCGGACAGGTAAGTCGTCCCACCGGTCCCACTCGTCCGAATCCGAACCAACCGAACCAACCTCACCAACCCGAACCAACCTCACCAACCCGAACAATCCCCCGCAATTCCCTGCAAATTTTCCTTCATAGGGTTCCGAACGGGTATCCTAAGCGGAACCAGTCACGGCCAAGTGCGAAGCACGGAAGCGTGCAAACGGGGGTTGTTTGCAGACAAATGAGGTTGACTGACTTGGCGACGCGGCGCTGGCAAGCCGCGCTATTTGCCTTCCTACTCACGCTGGTGCCCGCATTTTCGGCGGCCGCTGGTGGTGAAGCCAACATTGTTCTTAAGTTCAGCGATCAGGACAAGATGTTCCTGTATATCTCGTTGGGCCTCGGCGTTCTCGCCCTGATCACCGGTTTCATGATTCGCGGCCAAGTGCTCGCTAAGTCCCCTGGAAACGAGAAGATGCAGGAAGTCGGGGGCGCCATTCACGAAGGTGCGATCGCTTACCTGAAGCGCCAGGTCATGACCATGATCTGGTTCGTGCTCCTCATCTCGGGTCTCTTGATCCTGATGTACAAGGGCAGCTACGGCATGAACACGGCGATCCTGACCGCGCTCAGCTTTGTTGCTGGTGTCGCCGCCTCGTACATCGCGGGTTACGTGGGCATGGACATGGCCGTTCGCGGCAACATGCGCACCGCACACGCTGCTTTGACCAGCTACAAGGCGACGCTCGAAATCGCATTCCGCTCGGGTTCGGTCGCTGGCCTCATTACGGTCGGTATGGGCCTTCTCGGTGCCGCGCTGATCTTGCTCTTCGGTGGCGGCGACGCCATGAAGTTGCTCATCGGCTTTGGCTTTGGTGGATCGCTTGCGGCGCTGTTTATGCGTGTCGGCGGCGGCATCTTTACCAAGGCGGCTGACGTCGGTGCTGACCTCGTCGGTAAGGTCGAAGCGGGCATTCCCGAAGACGATCCTCGTAACCCCGCGACGATCGCCGATAACGTGGGCGACAACGTCGGCGACTGCGCCGGCATGGCCGCCGACGTGTTTGAGTCTTACGAAGTCACCTTGGTTGCGGCGATCGTGCTGGGCGCGGCCACGTCCGCTATCTTCGATGCTTCGACGTGGATGAAACTGATCATGTTCGCCCTGATGGCGCGTGGTGTGGGCATCGTCGCATCGATCATCGGCATCTTTTCGGTTAAGGGCAGCGATGACCTTGACTCCGATCCTCTCACGGCGATCCGCAAGGGCTTCTGGCTTTCGGCCGGGGTCGCGGCCATTGGAACCGCAGTGCTCGCCTACTTCATGATGGGTGGCAACGGCCAGAACATCATCGCGACCAGCATGATCCGGTCGGACCTTGAAATTGCCAAGAGCAAAATCGACGGGGTGCGCGAACTTCGCGATCGCATTGCGGCCGAATCGGGCAAGCAGAAGTGGGAAGTTACTACGGCTGAGATCAAGGCTCACTCGGGTCTGAAGGCTCTTGACCTTCCCGAAGATAACGTTGACAACCTGATCAGTGCCTCCCTTCAGGCACCTGCCGATCAGCTGGATCGAATCAAGCCGCTCAGCGGTTACAAGCCCGTCAACTTGGATGCCGAAGAACTCAAGGGACTGACCGTCGTTAAGAACTCGATGACCGGTGGCGAACCGGAGTATCTGAGCGTCGGCGACGCTTACAAGGCCGTTCGAATCTTCCAGGTGACTCAGCCGGGTGCCCCCACACCAGGAGGCGAAGCTCCGAAGGAGCAGACCTCGTGGGTGCTCACGGATGACGTCAAGAAGTTCAAAGAGGGGCTGACCGCCAACTCGCGCAAGATCGTCGGAAGCGAAGACGGTGTCGCTCCGCAGCTCTTCCTCGACAAAGAGGGCAACCTCGCCGTTGGCGTCAACATTCCTGAGAACGACGTGCTACTCAAGATGCAGCGCGAAATGGCCGGCGACCAGGTGTTCAACCTGTCGGCCGAGAAGTTGAAGGCCTCACGCGATGCGGCCAAGGCCAAGTTCGACGAGTATCAGAAGCTCGCGCAAGAAGCGTCGACGCTGAAGGATGCGGCCCAAGAGGCCAAGAACGCTGAAGCCCAGAAGGTGCTGGAGGAAGCGCGCAATCTGCCGCAACCGACTCCGGCGACCGTCACCGTCGGCCAACTGGTTCAGAAGACCGTCCCGTGGTGGATGTTCTTCGCCTGTATCCTCTTCGGCATCTTGATGGCCTTCTTCATCGAGATCCTCACCGACTACTACGTCAGCACCCACAAGGCTCCGGTCAAGGAAGTTGCGGGCGTTTCGAACGCGGGTCCGGCTCCGATGATCATCCAAGGCTTTGCCTTGGGCAGTGAGTCGAGTGCATTCTCCGCAATGGCGATTGTCGTTGCGCTGATCTTCCCGCTCGTGATCTTCAGCCCGGCCGAGTTCGGAACGTTGCTTCTGAGCTTCTATGGCATCGCGCTGGTCGGTCTTGGCCTGCTGACCACAACGGGCTTCATCTTGGCCATGGACACGTTCGGCCCGATCTCGGATAACGCCCAAGGGGTGTTTGAGATGTCGGGTGCAGGCCATGACAATGAAGCTGGCTCGAAGGCTGTTCAGCGGCTCGACGCCGCTGGCAACACCACTAAGGCTCTGACGAAGGGCTTCGCGATCGCAACGGCGGTTGTGGCGGCGGTCGCGCTGTTCCACTCGTTCGTCGAAGAAGCAAAGCTGTCGAGCATCGGTATGCGGCTCGATGTGCCGGAGATCTTCCTCGGCTTGTTGATTGGTGCGGCGGCTCCGTATCTGTTCTCGGCTTCAACGATCAACGCCGTTGGACGAGCTTCGTTCCAGCTCATCAATGAAGTGCGCCGTCAGTTCCGCAACGATCCGGGCATCATGGCCGGAACGAGCAAGCCGAACTATGCGAGCTGTGTCGAGATCGTCACCGCGGCCGCGCAGAAGGAACTGCTCTCGCCGGCGATCCTCGCGATCGCACTTCCGATGGCGGTTGCCTTCGGCTTCTCGATCGGCAAGCCGCTGGATGGAGGCTATAACCTCACCGGCGTTCAGGCGCTGGGTGGATTCCTCGCGGGTGCTATCGTCAGCGGTCAGTTGCTGGCCGTCCTTCTCGCCAACTCCGGCGGCATGTGGGACAACGCCAAGAAGCTGATTGAGGATGGTCTCTACGGAGGCAAGGGTAGCGAAGCGCACAAGGCTGGCGTTGTTTGCGACACGGTTGGCGATCCGTTCAAGGACACCGCCGGTCCGGCGATGAACCCGCTCATCAAGGTTATGAACTTGGTGGCGCTCTTGCTGGCTCCGCTGGTGATTCAGCCGCGGCCCGATGCCGTGAACGGTGTGATCACCGCCGTGTGTGTGGTGGCGCTCGCGTTCTCGATCTGGTGGTCGAAGCGTGGATCGATGAGCTCGGCGATGGCCGAGGCCGCTGCGGAAGCAGCGGTTGCGGGCAACGCTCCGTTGCCGAGTGCCTCGGCTGAAGTCGAAGCGAAGCCGACGAAGCGGATCACCGTGGACGACGACCCCGAAGCGTAGTTTCGATTGCGCTTGCAACCGGCCTCCTCGCCGCTGGCGAGGGGGCTGTTTTTTGTTCGGATTTGTTCGGATTTGTTCGGATTGGTTCGGATTGGTTCGGATTGGGACGAGCTGGACTTGTCTGACCAGTCCGACTTGTCCAACCCGAGCCAACCCGAACCAACCCGAACCACCCCGAACAAACCCGAACAAACCCGAACAAAGCCCTACCAACCCGCACCGAGAATTCGGCGTAGAATGGAACATGGCTGAGATCGACTTCGCCGCGCGTTTCCCGTTGCTTCACGGAATCGTCAAGCCCACCGACCTGCATGGCTTGACCCCGAAACAGCTTCAGGAGGTCGCCGACGACGTCCGGCGAGCCATTGTCGAACTCGTCAGCCAGACCGGTGGCCACTTCAGCTCCAACCTCGGAACGGTCGAGCTCACGGTCGCCCTGTACGCCACCCACTCCCTTCCGCCCGACAAGGTGGTGTGGGATACGGGCCATCAGGCCTATCCCCATAAGCTCCTGACCGGGCGGCTCGAGCGATTCCCCACCCTCCGCAAGTATCAGGGCATGAGCGGCTTCCTCAAACGTGAAGAGCACGAGCTTGATGCGTTCGGTGCCGGCCACGCCGGCACGGCCGTTTCCGCCGCGATGGGCTTTGCCCTTGCGCGTGACCAACTGGGCGGCACCGAGCGCGTTGTTGCGGTTGCTGGCGACGCCAGCATCGCCACCGGCATGAGTTGGGAAGCGCTCAACCACGCCGGAGACCTCGGCACTACCATGACCGTCGTGCTGAACGACAACCGGATGTCCATCGCCCCCAATGTCGGCGCGCTGAACAGCTATCTGGCGCGCCTCCGCGCGCGGCCGTGGCTCCAAGACCTTGCCAAGCGAGCGAAAGGCGTGGTTGAGAAGTTTCCCGACCCGATCAGCCGCGTCGCCGCCGGCCTGCGGCACGGCATCACGCACTACATGGCCCCTGAAGAGACCGGCACGATCTTCGAGGAGATAGGCTGGGAGTACATCGGCCCCATGGATGGCCATGACTTGCCGGCGTTGCTGGACCTCTTCGCGTCGGTACGCGAACTCTCCGGCCCGGTCTTTGTTCATGCCATCACGGTCAAGGGCAAAGGTTACGAGGTCGCCGAAGTGGATGCTCGCAAGTGGCACGGCGTAACGCCGTTTGACCATGCCGCGTGCGAAATGGTCAAGTCGGCCGGGCCGGTGACCTACACCCAGGCCTTCGGTTCGGCGGCTTGTGAATGCGCTTCTGAAGATAAGGCGGTTGTGGCGATCACGGCCGCGATGCCCGATGGCACGGGCCTGACGGGATTCGCCCAGCAGTTCCCCGATCGCTACTTTGACACCGGCATCGCCGAACCCCATGCCGTCACGATGGCGGCGGGAATGGCGGCGGGCGGGCTCAAGCCGTTCTGCGCGATCTACTCCTCATTCCTTCAGCGCGCCTATGATCAGGTGTTGCACGACGTCTGCCTCCAGAGGCTTCCCGTGCGGTTCTTTCTTGATCGGGCGGGGCTCGTGGGGGATGACGGCCCCACGCATCACGGCGCTTTCGACCTTTCGTATCTGATTCACATGCCTCACATGGTCGTGATGGCCCCGCGTGATACCACCGAGCTACGCGAGATGACCCGATTTACGCTCGGGATGAACGATGGGCCGGTGGCTGTGCGTTATCCGCGGGGTTCCTCGGATGATCGGCTTCCTGAGTCGCGTTCGGCCATCCAGTTCGGATGTGCGGAGGTGCTCCGCGAGGGTTCGGACATCACGCTGCTCGCCGTGGGCTCAATGGTCGGGGAGACGTTCGAAGCGGCGCGGCGACTCGCCGAGGAGGGCATTTCCGCGTCGGTGATCAATGCCCGCTTTGCGAAGCCGATCGACTTCGACACGATCATCGCGGATGTTCAGCGGACGGGAAGGTTGTTGACGATCGAAGAGAACGTCCGGGCCGGCGGCTTTGGGCAGCAGGTGCGAGATGGGCTCGTGGATCGGGGCGTGGATGTCCCGATGCGGATCCTCGCATTACCCGATGCATTCGTTGAGCACGGTGCGCAACCTCTGATTCGTCGGGACTGCGGTCTGGACGCGGATGGAATTGTGGCGATGGCGAGCGAAGTTGTGTCGCGCTAGCTGGTCGTTTTCTTCGCCGTTCGTAGCTTGGTCTGCGAGCTCGCTACGGTCGGGTGGAACATCAGCGACATCCGGATGCGCTCGGCGTCGGTGCCGGGCGTGTCGGCGGCCTCAAGTTCCTTCACCTGGGCATAGAACTCGTGGAGCATCTCCTGCAAGCGGCGTGTGCCGGCCCGACTTAAGTGCATCGACCGCGCGAGCATCAGGCCAAAATCGCTGTCATTGAAGTCAGCCTCGACGCGTTCGCGATAGAGTTCGTGCATGCGAGCCGCACGTCGCATACTGGCGTTGAACCCCTCGATGGCCGCGGCGTGGTAGCTGGGGCCCTTGTCCTGGAAGTTTGCAAGAAACTCGTGCGCGGTGCGAACAAAGAGCCGCTCAATTCGGCTCCGCTTCTTGCGGGTGCCGACGACCTTGAGCAGGCCAACCGCGACAAGCGCGTCAACATGAACACCGACGGCCGCTTGTGACCGATGAATCTCCTTGGCCACATCAGGAATGGAATGGGCCGTCGTCGCTGAGAAGCACTCAAACACTTCGGTTACGGCCGGAGAAGCGAGGACCTCAAGTTGGCCTTCACTGAGCTCAACAACTTTGGTTGCCTCATGTTCACCCGACATCGTGTTCGCAATATACCGGTTTTCCGAATATACAGGCGAAGGACAAGAAAGAAGCCGCCGATGACGGCGGCTCAGATAGTCACTGACCGGTCCCATTCATCATCGAACGGGCGGCCCCATTACCGACTCTAGGCCAAGGTCGGGACGCTCACTGGCGCCACCACCCGCCCTAACAACACTCGATGCGCCACCAACCGTACTTCTTCGTACAGCGCGCGGAGGGCCCGAACGATGCGGTCGAGATGAGCAGCCGTGTTACGATCCTGCGCTTGGGCAGATAGGCCACGGGCGTGATGTAGAGCGCGAGCTTGAAGCTTGATTGAGCGCGCAACCCTCAAGAGGGCGCGCACTTTCCTCATGGGCGCGAGATCCAACTCAAACAGAATCGCGACTCGACGCCGAACTTCATTCTCCGTCAGCATTCACAACCTCCTCCAGATTGCTCTGGTTCCTGCATGGGCCTACGAGGTTAGCTGTCGGGTTCGGGCCAGAAACCACCCTAAGCGCCGCCATGGCGCTATTCACCCCAGATTCGGGTCCCCCGCCGCCACCCGATGGTGGCGTTCGGCCATTGGTTTGAGAACGGCCGGAAAACCGGCCCCTCGTCTTCATGATACGTTCTTGGGACGGATTTGCGCTCCCAATTTGTCGCTAGGTTTTCCACAATCGCCACGAGCCCGATATCTGCTAGATTCAAAAGCAAGACATGAGGTGGCTCATCAGCGCGGGTGAAGCATCAGGCGACGCCTATGGCGCGGCGTTGATCAAGGATGTGCAGGGGCGAGGTCTGACCCCCACCATAGAGGCGCTCGGCGGTAAGAAACTGCGAGAGGCAGGAGCGACGATTCTTGACGATTCGTCCACCTGGGGTGCGATTAGTATTGGTCAGTCGCTTCTGGTCGGCGGTCGCGTTCTTCGCGGTTCTCTTCGCTTGCGGAAAGCTCTCCTGAGTGGCGAACCGGGCGTATTCATGCCGATTGATTTTGGCGCTGCTAACATCCGCTTGGCCCGAATCGCCAAGACGCACGGATGGCGTGTGCTCTACTTCATCCCACCGGGCAGCTGGCGCAAGGATCGACAAGGCAAAGACCTTCCAGAGATCTCCGATGCAATCGTGACGCCGTTCTCTTGGTCGGCGGACATTCTCAGAGGCATGGGAGCCACCGCTTACTGGTTTGGCCACCCCGTACGGGCGCTCGCGGGTGAACCGCCCACTGCCGCCAGCCGGATCGGTATCGCCGTGCTGCCCGGCAGCCGCCTTCACGAAGTCACGCACAACCTGCCCGTGATCGCCGTCGCCGCCGAGGACTGGCCGCGCGTTGAGTTTGCCGTAGCCTCGACGGTAGATGCTGAGGAACTCCGGCGCACGTGGGAGCGCCTTTCGGGGCGAACGGGTGATCTCTTCACCACCGACGACGTCTATGGCGTGCTCGGTCGGGCGAAATCGGCCGTAGTCTGCAGCGGCACGGCAACCCTCCAAGCCGTCGTTGCCGGGACGCCGATGGTCGTCATCTACCGACTCTCGCGTTGGCAAGAGGTCGAAGCAACACTCTTGGGCTTCAAGCGGAGGGTGAAGTTCATCTCTTTACCAAATATCTTTCTCGACCGGGCGCTCGTGCCCGAGCTGATCCAGAACGACGCCAATCCCGAGGCGATTCGAAGCTGGATCGAACGGTTGGAAGCTGGCCCCGACCGGACGACCCAGATCGCCGGCTTCGCCGCGATCCACGAAATGCTCGGTCCGCCCGATGCGATCCGGAAGACGGGCGACCTTTTGGCCGAGTGGCTGAGTGACCGCCCGGTACAATAGCGGGACCGGAGGAGCAATGCCTACGCCCCCAGTTTTGAACGTCGGA
Organism: uncultured Fimbriimonadaceae bacterium; assembly: GCA_964586225.1. Lineage (GTDB taxonomy): Bacteria > Armatimonadota > Fimbriimonadia > Fimbriimonadales > Fimbriimonadaceae > JANJUB01. Next base: position 43,806 of record CAZPHD010000020.1, on the reverse strand, counting down.
TTCTACAACTACGTGATGACCGAAAAGATCGTCGCCCTCGTGAGCAGCGAGTCCGCGCCGATGCGCCGGCTCATCCAGCAGGTCCGCAAGACGGGCAACCTCATCGACGCCACCCAAGGGCGTCGTACTAAGGCCGTCATTTTCACATCATCGGACAGCATCATCCTCTCGGCAATCTCGCAGGAAACGTTGGCTAAGCGACTGAGCACCGGCGAAATGGTCGGTGATGAAGAGTAACTTCCTTCAAATCCTGGCGCGCTCACTTCGATCCGGTATCCGCGGTAAGGATATCGGCATTGATTTGGGCACAGCCAACACCCTGGTTCACGTTGCTGGCCAGGGCATCTTGCTCCGCGAGCCGAGCGTCGTCGCGATCAACAAGGACACCGGGGAAGTTGTCTCCGTAGGCGAAGAGGCTAAGCGAATGCTCGGCCGTACGCCGGCGAATATTGTCGCGATTCGCCCCCTGCGCGATGGTGTCATCGCGGACTATGACCAGACCTTCAAGATGCTGGAGCACTTCATCTCGAAGATCGCGCGCAAGTCGTTCGCTCGACATACGGTGGTTGTGGGCATTCCAAGCGGCGTGACAGAAGTTGAGCGTCGCGCGGTCTTGCAGGCCGCCGAGCGGGCGGGTGCCGGTCGCGCTTATGTTGTTGAGGAACCGATGGCGGCGGCCATCGGGGCTGGAATGCCCATCGAAGAGCCGATCGGCAACATGATCGTCGACATCGGCGGGGGCACCACGGAAGTCGCCGTGATCTCGTTGGCGGGCATCGTTCACTCAAAGTCCATCCGAGTAGCGGGCGACGAGATCGATGAGGCGATTGCCTCCTATGTGCGTCGCGCATACAACCTTTACATCGGTGACCGTACGGCTGAGCAGACCAAGATCGAGATTGGCAGCGCCTATCCGCTTGAGCGCGAACTTAGCATCGAGATCAAGGGGCGCGATCTGGTTTCTGGATTGCCGCGCAGCGCCGTCATCACGAGCGACGAAATCCGCATGGCGATCGCAGAGCCGCTGAATGCCATCGTCGAAGCGGTCAAACTCACCCTTGAAGCCACACCACCCGAACTCGCCGCCGACTGTATGAACAACGGCATCGTGATCGCGGGCGGAGGCGCTTTGCTCCGCGGGATCGATCGCTTGATTTCGCAAGAAACCGGCATGCCGGTGTGGATCGCCGACGATCCTCTCAGCTGCGTTGCCCTGGGCACCGGCAAAGTGGTCGAGGCGATGCACGAGAACCCGGCCATTCGCATGATGTTGGAGAAATCGTCACGCAACTAGCTCGCCCTAGCTCCCGAGACTGGATCGTCTTGATCGCCCTCTGTGCGGTCGGCGTGGTCTTGGGGCGGATGCAAACGTCTGCGCGCACCGCGGGTCGGACCGATCTCGCATCCGGGGTCATAAAGACACTGATCGATCCGATTGCCCTGCCGATCTCAGCCGGCGGCCAGAACTTTCACGACTTTCGGGTCGGCATCTTCAGCGGTGGGTCGCTACGGGATGAGAATCGGCGCCTGCGGGCGATTGCTCAGAGCGCAGAACTCTACACCCGACGGGTGGAAGCCTTGGAGATCGAAAATGAAGAGCTTCGCAAGCTGATGAAGTTGGCCGAGCCGATCGGCAAGATCAAGATCCCCGCCCGGATTGTGCACGTCGCCCCCCGCGAGAATCGGATCACGATCAATGCGGGTAGCAAGGACCTCGTCAAACCCGGCCTGCCGGTCATCGCTGGCGAAGGCTTGGTCGGCGTTGTGCAAACGGTTGACGAGGGGACGGCCCAAGTGTTGTTGCTCACGTCTCCGCCCCCGTTCAAGATCGGTGCCAAGGTGCTCCGCGACCCACCCGCATTCGGCTTGCTGCATGGCGAGGCTGCCGACCGGCTTTCGGTTGAGTTCATGGAGGCCAACACGCCGATCGAAGTGGACGACTGGGTCGTCACCTCGGGTTTTTCCGAGCAGATTCCGCCCAACATTCCCATCGGTCGGATCGTGCAGTTTCGTAAAGACGAGGAGTTCGGAACGCGGGTCGCCCAGGTGTTTCCAGCGGTCCAGATCGGTCGCATCCGCGATGTGGTGGTGTTGCGGTGACGGGCGTAAGGATGGTCCTCGTCATGTGGGCGGCGGCCGTCCTTGAGCGAGGCGTTTCGCCTCATATGGCGATCTTCGGCCTCACGCCTGACTTCCTCTTGCTCGTGACCACGGTAGGCGGCCTGATGATGTCGAGACCGGCCGGAGCGGTCACCGGATTCGCCGCCGGGTTGATCCAGGGCGCGCTCATTGGGGCAAACCTCTCGCACTATGTCGTGTCGCGGGCCGTGGCCGGATTTGTCGCGGCGTGGATTCGCCAACTCCGCTTTGACAACAACGCGGTCGTGATCGTCTTGACCACCGCCGCCCTTACGGTTTTCGCCGAGATTACGTTCATGCTGACGGCGGGACCCAAAGGCATCGCCGGGTTCCTGGGAGATACAATGGGAACGGCGATTTACAACGGTGTGCTCGCTATTCCGGTGTATGCGCTCTTGAAACGGGTCCTGAACCCGGTGGTTCGATAAACATGAGTCAACACGTAAATGTTCTTGAGATGGCCCGAGATCAGTTGGCCGTCGCCGCTCGCTATTTGAACTTGGACTCGGGATTGCACGAGGTGCTCTCTCGGCCGAAACGACAACTCGTCGTGAACTTTCCCGTCGTCATGGACAACGGCGAGGTTCAGGTCTTCGAGGGCTATCGCGTCCAGCACAATACGAGCCGCGGACCGACCAAGGGCGGTATCCGATACCATCCCGATGTCGACGTTGAGGAAACCACTGCTTTGGCGATGTGGATGACCTGGAAATGCGCCGTCGTCAACATCCCTTATGGTGGCGCGAAGGGCTCGGTCAAGGTGGACACGAAGCTCCTGTCGAAGCGCGAGCTGGAGAAGCTGACCCGCCGCTTCATCTCCGAAATCAACATCGTCGTTGGCGAGCGCAGCGACATTCCCGCTCCAGATATCGGCACCAACCCACAGGTGATGGCATGGATCATGGACACGATTTCGATGCAGGCGGGCTACACCACACCGGGCATCGTCACCGGTAAGCCGATCGAGATGGGCGGTTCGCAGGGGCGTGTTGAAGCCACCGGCCGGGGTGTTGTCGTGGCCGCCGGCGAAGCCGCGAAGATGCTGGGCATGAACTTCGACGGGGCCAAAGTCGTGGTTCAGGGCTTCGGCAACGTTGGCTCGATCGCCGCGCGGTTGGCTGAAGAGGCTGGCGCCAAAGTCATCGGCGTCTCCGATGCCCGTGGCGCGATCTACAATCCGAACGGTCTGCCGATCGCGGAGCTCTACAACAAGTATTCGGGTCGCGACGGCGGCATCATCGAGTATCCCGACTGCGAAAAGATCTCGAACGAAGAACTGCTCGAACTCGACTGCGACATGCTTTATCCGTCAGCCATCTCGGCGCAGATTACGAAGGACAACGCGGCCAAGATCAAAGCCAAGTTGATCGTCGAAGGGGCCAACGGACCGACGACACCCGACGCCGACCATATCCTCAGCGATCGCGGCATCATGGTCGTGCCGGACATCCTCGCGAATGCGGGCGGCGTCGTGGTCAGCTACTTCGAGTGGGTCCAAGACCTGCAGAACTTCTTCTGGGAAGAGGATGAAGTCAACAAGAAGCTCGAGCGGATTATGAAGCACTCGTTCGCGCAGGTTTACGCGACGATGCAGCAACACAAGACCGACATGCGCACGGCGGCTTACATCATCGGCGTTAAGCGCGTCGCTGACGCGACGGTGATGCGCGGTATCTTCCCGTAGAGTCGACTCTTTCTCCCCACACGTTCGTGTGGGGAGTTTGTGCATTACACTAAGGCATGAGCTTTGATCGCTTGTTTGCGATGATGCCCATGCTGGGCGCGAGCCGTGGGCGCTATCACGAAGTGCTGGCGTGCTACGCGTGGCTTCAGGCCGTGGTCGCCTTGGTCTGGCTTGCGACGCCCTTCGGTCTGTGGAGCACGTTTGGGCCGTGGGCGGTGTTGGTATGGCTCTTGCCGACCACCGCCGCCGTGTTTGCGCTCGCCGCGACCAACAAGATGGATGGCTTTGGGTGAGGGCCTGCCCCGGAGGCCGACGGTGCGTCGGCCGAAGAACCTGAACTGGAGCCCGGAGCAGAGGCGGATCCATTTGAAGGCCTCGACCCTCGAACGAGAGCGATGTTCGAATCCATGATGAGTCCGCCACCTGGCTGGTTGTGGCTCATCCATGCCGCCGGGTTCTGGGTGACCGCGCTGATTCTGGCGCTGACCTTCATGGTGCAGTGGATGTTTCTCATGGGCTGCGGCATGCACTTTCTTGGCATTCCGGGGCTGGTCCTTGGGGGCGTGGTTGTTGCCGCCCAGATTTGCGCGATGTTCCTAACCCCTGAGTCGAAGAACTCGTGCTCGCTCTGAGGCTGGTCGCGAATCTCAAACGTGGCCGTCTAGTTCAAATCTCACTCCGCCTTTCTCGCTCGATAGCGAGCGATCCACTCTTTGACGACGGTGTCGCGGGCCATGTGAAGCCGGTACTCGTGCTCTTCATGGAGCGTGCAGAGGTCATACGGCATTATGGATCCGCCCAAGAAGCGGCACAACAACGTCAACTAGGCGAGACCGGACAACCTGAGCAGCGGCCAAGGCCTCGGTTTCCGTGCGGATATTGAAGGCGTGCTCCTTTCGATAGTCATTCATGTTGAGAAGTGCCGCATCGATTGCGCTGGCGTACCACTCGCGCGTTGGCTCACCAAACTCGCGTCCCAGCCGGGCGAACGCGTCGGAGTAGACGTAGAGTTGCGGACACAGGAACAGCACCCTAAGGTCAGACTTGGGATGGGCAGCGAACGAGATCAGGATATCAATGTCCGGCGTCTGCGCCTTGACAAACTGGTTGCCCTTCTTCTTGAAACCCGCTTCCTTGAGGATCGGATGAACTGCGGCGAAGATCGTCGGCATGAATCGCTCCCGGGCCGTCATGACGAGAAATCTACCTTGGCGGATCGCTAGCTTGAGTGGACCAGCTTAGAAGAGCATTCTCCTCCCGTGGTATGTGGAGATCTTTGCCGGGACTGATCCAGGATACTGGTATGATTCGTTGCCGTTCGGACGGGCGGCAGTCTTATGATTGATCCCGACAAGCCGACCGGCGCCCCGATCCGATTCGTAACGCGACACCTCAAGGGTTATTGGGGGATCACCATGATCGCGCTTGCGGCGCTGGTGCTCGCCCGAGTCGCATCGGTCTTCGAACCCATCCTCTTGGGGCGAATCGTTGATGCGCTGGGTCCCGCGGGCGGTGGAATGGCGGCCGCCATGTCCGCTTTGCTCTTCATGATCTATCTGCGGCTCGGCGGCATGCTGGGTGACCTGTTGCGCGACGCGCTCTTTGCCAAGGTCCAGATGGGGGTGGCGCGGAGCATGTCTCGGCAAGTGTTCGGTCATTTGTTGCGGCTTCCCGTCTCGTTCCACAATGATCAGCGGCTCGGGGCGGTCGCTCAACGAATCACGCGAGCAAGCCGGTCGGTGACGTTCCTGCTTGACATGCTGGTCATCAGTATGTTGCCCACGGTCATCGAGCTGATCGCGACCGCAGTCATCCTGACGCGCGTGTTTGGTGGGCTCTACGCCGTGGTGATCGTGGTCACCATCGCGCTGTACGTCGTGTTCATGATCGTCGCGACCGAGTATCGGCAGCGTTGGCGCGTGAAGGCAATCGAAACGGACGAGAACGTGGGCGCTCAAGAAGTCACGGCGCTTGGATCGATGGATGTCGTCAAGCTGTTCCACGCTGAGGAGCAACAGATCGCACAATACGAGCCGCTGTTGGCCAAGCGCGAACGTGCGAATGTGATTAGCAACCAGCTCTTTAGCGTGGTTGAGGCAGGTCAGACCGCGATCCTCGTTACCGGCACGGGCATCATATTGTGGCTGGCGATCCGCCAGGCGGGAGAAGGCCTCTTGTCGGCGGGTGACTTGGTTGCGTTATCAGGCTATATTGTTCGTATTGCGGCACCGCTCGGGTTCTTTGGCGCGATCTACCGCATGCTGAAGGACGGACTCACCGATCTCGCCGGGGCCGACGAGCTCGTCCGCCAACCCCTCACCGTTGGCGATCCCGAAACCCCGATCGCGATCCAGACGCCGCGAGGCGAAGTGCAGTTCGATCAGGTCACCTTCGCCTACGACGATAGCCGGACGATTCTGAAGGACCTGTCGCTAACCATCAGGCCGGGCGAGCGCGTTGCCTTCGTCGGTGGCTCGGGCGCCGGCAAGAGCACGATTCTCAAGCTGCTCTTTCGCCTTTACTATCCCAACGCGGGGCATGTGCTGATCGACGGCGTCGACGTTCGCGACCTCGCGTCCTCGCAGTTGCGGCACCTGCTGGCGGTCGTCCCCCAAGATCCGGTGCTGTTTCACGGCACGATTGCCGAGAATATTCGCTTCGGCGATCCCGACGCAACCGACGCCCAGGTGAAGGAAGCTGCGCGCATCGCCCAACTTGATCAACTGCTTTCGCGCCTGCCGGATGGACTCGAGACCCTCGTCGGCGAGCGAGGTGTCAAGCTCTCGGGTGGAGAGCGCCAACGCGTCGCAATCGCCCGTGCCGTGGTTCGCGAACCGCGGATTCTGGTGTTCGATGAAGCGACAAGTAGCCTCGATACCCACACGGAACAGGAGATCGTCGGCGCGCTTCGTCTCGCGGCTGAGGGTCGAACCACGATTGCGATTGCTCACCGGCTGTCGACCGTGGTGGATGCGGACACCATCTTTGTGTTGGAGCAAGGGAGCGTGGCGGAGTCGGGTAGCCACCGTGATCTGATCGCCCAGGATGGCAAGTACGCGGCGCTCTGGCGAGCCCAGCAGCACGATGCCGAGGCTGCCCCAATCCAGTGATGAGTTCTGACTAAGGCTAGCGCGCCTCGGCCTCGTCCCTCTCAAGATTAAAGCTCCCCGACCTTCGCTCGAGCGGCCCCCTTAGGGAGCTACCCTGTAGGTTCATTCGATTCGCCAAGGGGCTGGCCTGCCCTCAATAGTCCACAGCCGTCGATCAACGTACTCAGCCCAACGAATGACATGGCCGTCGATGGACACGTTGACGAGGAAGCGGGCCTGGGCGGGTGATCGCTTTCGAATCACCGCCGCCGACCGCGCGAATGCGAGCGCCAAAACCGTCAACGACGCGGACCGAGAAACCGGACCCACCCATCGAAATCCATGCTCGACCAGAGCGACGGTCAGCAAGGTGGCCCCGACCGCAAAGAGAACCCAAGGCGCGATCTCGTAAAGGTCGCGATCCCGACCCGCCTCACGTCGCTCGTCACCCTCAAGCATTCGCGTGCCCTCAAGCGCACCCTCCGCGATCTTGCGTTCGATATCCGCCAGCACGTCCGCAGGGATGATAGCCACCGACCTCACGGCGACTCCTTCGGGCACTTTCAGGGTCTGGTGATCTCGCTGGATAACAAGGCCGGTCGGCGCAACCACGCGCTGGTGACGATCCATTCCGATCAACGGGCCACCGGGTTGGCAGTCGAGCACTTCGTCTCGACCGCTGACGCGAAGGAGGCGACGTCCGAGCGGCAAGCTTGTTTCGACCACTATGGCACCGGCGAGCACCGCGACGATGACGATGGCGAGCGCCTCGGGAACATCAATGAACCCGTGGGCGTACAACTCCGAGCTGACGGCAATGACCGTGGACACGACGGCCGCCGTCAGCCACACCCGCTGCATCAACCGGCGGCCCTTGGCGTGGAGGTTGCGGCGCTCATCAGGGGTGATGGGGCGGCGATCGACCATCTCTAGGCCTCGCATACGATAGAGGAGATTGCTCACTGCTTCCTCCAGTCGGCGGGTTCGCCTTCGATGGTCCAGGGTTGCGAATGGCCGGGAGCGTACTCGGCCCAAGCCACCTTGCGGTCCCCGATCAGCGCATCGCGGACGATTCTTATGCGCGCGGGTTTCGTCCGGTTGGTCAGTCTTAAGGACAACGTTAGGAGGGCTATGAACGCTAAGAAGAAGCCCAGTGCGAATAAGACCGAACTGTGATTGGATAGCGATCGGTATAGATGGGTCCCAGCTTGGACCAAAATGACGATGGGCATGAACAGCAGAAGCGCTTGATCATTGCTCCGCCGCTTCAATTCCTGCAACTCGCCCGGCGTGGCATCGCGCAACGACTCCATCGGCAGCTTATCAACCTCTTGCGAAACCGGCGCGGCCGCATACATCAACTCAGCGGCCTTGGGCACCGGCATCTCGACGCCTGCCCGTCGGAGCGTAACGCCCCCGGGAATTACGACCTCAATGGGTGAATCCGCCAGAAGGGTGAACGTCGCCGGGTCGGAGAAGGTGAGAACGGTGGCGTTGTGCGGCACGCGAAGGAACTGAAGCGCGGGCAGCAAGTGCTTCGCGATGGAGTAGAGGAGCAGGACGAACGCACCGAGGTTGATGAGGACCACGTACACGGCGGCGTCTTCGACCCCACGGTAAAGCTCAATCCCTAACAACGCGAGGGCCGCCACCCCCCAGAGTGAGCGATAGAAGTTCCGGAGGTTGCGCAATCCGAGCCGCCTCAGGTTGTCGAACTCCGCTGGCGTGATGGGCCGCGAGTGCTCGGCGAGGTGGCCTCGCCAGTACGCGAGATCGGACTCGGGCAGAGCGTTCATTCGATCCTCCACCAGGCGGGGCGGCCGTTCATGGTCCATGGGCGTTTCACGTCGTCGCCAAGATACTCCACCCAGCGGGCCTTGCTTCCGAGCACGTTCGCGTCGGCGACGATTCTCACTTCGGTGTGGCTGATATACTGCTTGCGCCGCCGGCGTTCAGACGCGACGAGCAGTAAAGTGACTAAGACGAGGGCTGCGACACCGGCTATCCACGATTTGGTCATGACCAAAGTCTGTAGTGGGGCGAGCAGAACGACGAGGATGAAGACGTGTTCATCCTCCGTGCGTGGTGCGCGGCGACGCTGCAACTCCGCACGCTCGCTTTCGGTCAGCTTCCGCGTACCCTCGGTGCCGCCATCGCGAAGCTGCTCCTCAATCTGCAACCTGACCGATTCGGGCATGGGCGCGGCATACCGTAGCTTGCCGTAACGGCAGGTTTCCGGGTCTTGGGACTGGACCACGGCCCCGCCAGGCACGGTAAGCCACACATCGAGTTGATGCTGATGCCCGACCCGAAACAGGGCAACGTCCGCGTCGGCCGGAATCCGCCAGATGCGCTTAGCTTCTCGGTGAGCGGGAATCACCACCCCGATGAGGAGACTAAGGGAAACCGCCACGATCGGTAGCGTGAACCAAAGCGCCACCAGGCCGAACGCCATTTGAAGCTCGAACGCCCCCAGCAGCAGCACCATCGCGGCGGCCAACCAGCCTTGTGCCCAGCGGGCTTTGAACAGCCCGCGCCGCCGGAGCTGGTCGAACTCATCGGGGTGGATGGAGCGTCGCATGACGGCGAGCCTGCCTTGGAAGTACGCGTCGTCAAATCCTGGCTGGCTGGGCATCGAGGGCTCACGCGGCTGGATCATGCGCACCTCCGGAACTCCCCCTCTCCTCGAATGATTGTTTCGAGGGGAGGGGGTTGGGGGGTGGGGAAGAGGTCGTTTGGGCATGCGGCCAGCTGCCGCAGGGCACGAGACATCCCTGCGCTACGTGGGATTCCGCAAAGATCACCGCTTCCTCCAGTCGGCGGGTTCACCTTCAATGTTCCAGACCTTTTCCCCGATGAACTCGGCCCAGCGCACCGGGGTGCCATCCACCGAAGTGCGGACGGAGAACTTGGCCTCGATGGGAGTGGGTTTCGTGATCTTCCTCATGCCGAGACTTGCGAGGATGTACAGAGGAAAGACGGCTATTGCCTCGCGATAGGCCTGATGATCGACGACCAGGATGATGGAGTGCATTCCACCCACGAGGATCGCGAAAGGAACGGAATCTCTCTTGTCCCCCAAGCGACGCCGCGCCTCCCGAAGCTCCGCCCCTTCTAGCACTCGCGAACCGTCGATCGCGCCTTCCGCTATCTGCCGCTCAATATTGGCGAGTGCTGCCGCTGGAATCGCGACGACGGACCTGATCCGTAGCGCCTCCGGCGAGGTGAGGTCGGACCGGTCACGTTGGAGCACGACCCCAAGCGGCGCGACCACGCGAACGTGACGATCGAGACTCCGATAGGGATCTGCCGGCTCACACTCGAGAATCTCACTTCCGCTGGAAAGGCGACGGAGCCGCCACAGCGGACGAAGCAACTGTACGAGTTTGAATCCAGCAACCAGCCCAATCGTGACGCCAATGAAGGCGGCCAGTTCTGGTGGTATCCAACCGTGGGCCGCCAACTCGGAGAGCAGAGCAATCGCGGTAACCGCCGTTGCACCGAGCGCCCAACAGCGGCTTTTCATGCGGACGGTAGTCGCGTGGAGTTGGCAGAGTTCATCGCGCGAGACGACGCGTCGCTCGATGACGTCCAGGTCTCGCAGGTGATATTGGATTTGGCTCACTTCAGCCTCCACTCGGCGGGTTCGCCGTTGATGGTCCAGACCACGTCGGACTTGTCTAGATACTCCGCCCATTCCACGCCGGGGTTGGAGTTGTTGGGATACAGGACAACGCGGATGCTGTCGTTCTGCTTCGCCTTGACGGCCTGCCACTTGCTTTGCAGATACATACCCACGCCCACCAGACTTCCTGTCATCCAGAAATCGGGAACCCCGGCGAGCGCCAGGGCGAGGAGCAACGTAGCGCCAGCGACGGAGACCAGCGCAACGTTGACTTTATCGCCCTTTGAGCGGAGTCTGAGCTCATACTTTTCGTCGCTGGAAAGCAGGCGGAACTTCTTGTCTCGGCCATCGACCTTCATCTGAGCCAGTAGCGCAAGGGCTTCGGGCGGGACGCTAGCGACGACCCGAGATGGAGCCGAGAGGTCAATGCCACTGAGCACGCGCTGGGGGACGCCGAGCACTAGGAGTTCGCGGGTCGACGAGCTGAGATTCGAGCGAAGCACACGGAACGCGCGATATCGGGCCAGCCACGCGATTCCGGCGAACATGCCTCCCCAGGCGACGAGCCCGGCGCGGAACAAGAGATCGAACTCGGACATGGTGAGCCCAGCTCCGGTGAGGACGAGCCCGGCGATGAGGAACGGGCGGGCCTGGCGGATCGTGGCCCGGGCGTGTTGGTGGGCGCGGGCAAGCACGTCGGCGGGGACGCTAGGTCTCACGGGTGCCTCCGTGGATTGGCTCGGGTTGGCATGGATTGGGCCCGGATTGGCTCCAGTTGGTGCCCTAAAGCCCACGAGGTCGCGGGGTGGTTTTTGCCCGCGCTGGGTCCGCTGGGCTCGGAAATCACCGCTTCCTCCATTCGGCGGGTTCGCCGTTGATGCTCCAGACGCGTTCATCGGGCAAGAACTCTGCCCAATCTACGTACTTGCCATCAATCCGGGGCACGACCTTGACCTGGAGCTTGCCGGCGCTTCTGTACCGGAGCCCCTTTTGTACGAGAGGCCAGGCAAGCACGACGATCAGCAGAGGCAACGCAATCAGCCACTGCGCGCGAAGGATCAACAGTAGGATCACAACGTTGGCCGCAGGAGTCACCAGACTCATACCCACCGAAGCCTCTGAGGCATACTCTGCAAGCTCGGCTGGCGACATCATCCGAGTCCAAGAGACCTCGCCGTGGGGCTCAAGCGCTGCACTCGCCGACTGCGGCAGCACGGCCGCACGCGTGACGTTCTTGTGAAAAGTACTCCACAACGTAGGGCCTTTTCCTCTGAAGAGAACCAGTCCGCGCCCGTCGACGAGATGACCGCCTATCTCAATCACACGATCACTCGGACGCACGCGGGAAAGCAAGAAGGCGTGATAGATCGGCCAGCCCAGCAAGAGCAAGAGAAGAGCCGCACCCAGCAAGAGCAGCGGCACCCATGCGTTCGTGCCAGTTGCAAAGTTCGCAACCGAAGGAACCAAGAGTAACGCGATCAAAAGTCCGACCTGTTTGGTTCGAGCGGCATGAAGCTGAATCGCTGCAAACTCTTCGGGAGTGAGCGCTCGGTCATTGACGACCCGCTCGCCGTCCCGGTAGATGATGTGCTCGGGTGGCTGGTCGAAAGCTATGGCCGCCTCCACATCGCGGGCTCGCCCTCAATCGTCCACGGACGCCCATCCGGGAGGAACTCGGCCCACTTGACCTCGCGGTTGCGGACTTTGGCATCCACCCGAACCAGCAGCGTCGGGATTCGCGCGCGCAGTATCCGCGGCCCGATATAGCGGTGCACAAAGGCGAGCATCAGTACAAAGCCTGCGATCCCAACGTAGATCGCGGCCACATCGCCTCCGAAGCCGATGCTGACGAGCGCGAACAGGGCCACCACAAACCCGGCCGCCTCGTTGATCACCGGACCGTGGGCGCGGTACTCCGCCGCCTCGTCGGGCGACATCTCGCGAGTCGCCACGCCGCCCCGAATGCCCGCAATCTGGCTGAGTGCCTCGGTCGAAGACGGAGGAAGCGCCGCGACTTGCTTGACATTCTTGATGTTGGTCCACCAGGTGAGCTTGCCTTTGTTAAAGATGATCGTTCCCCGGCCATCGACCTCTTCGCCATCGATAAACGCGAGCAAGTCGTCCGCCTGAACTTTGAAGAGCCTTTGAGCATGGCTGTGGAAGAGGAAGGCCGTAAGCAAGCACGCGACGGCGGCCACGAACCCGAGCGCAGTTAGGCCGGCCGAGAGAGTGTAAGACTCATAGCTCAGCGCGCTCAGGACCATCGCGGTCAAGACGAGGCTGCGAGCGGCCCGCGCGAGACGCACGCCATGACGCCGAACCATCGTGAAGCCCATGGGCGTCAAGGTCCGCAGATCTTTCATCGGCCGGTCGCCCCAGTAGATCAGGTACCGGTGAGGCACGGTAGTGAGTATGACGAGTGAAGATTGATGAGTGACGAGTGAAGATTGATGAGTGACGAGTGAAGAGTGACGAGTGAAGAGTGACGACTGACGACTGACGAGTGGGCCGAGCCAATCCGAACAAAACCGAACCAACCCGAACCAACCCAAGCCCGCCGCACCATAATTAGCCCATGCTCGATCGCCAACTTCTCCGCGAACAACCCGATGCCGTGCGTCACGGTGCTGCCCGAAAGGGCATCGAGCTGTCGCTGGAGTCGTGGCTCGAACTTGATGCCGAGTATCGCCGCGTGCGGACCGAGCTGAACGAGCGTCAGGCCGAACAAAACCGCATGAGTAAAGCCATCGGCCAGCTGATGGCGGAAGGCAAGCGCGATGAGGCCGAAGCCGCCAAGGCTAGCGTCTCCACGCTCAAGGCCCAAGTGAGCGAAGGCGAGCAGCGCGAGCGCGAACTCGAAGCCGCGCTGAAGGAGCTTGAACTCACGTTCCCGAATCTGCCGCATGAGAGCGTTCCGGATGGGCGCGATGCTAGCGAGAATGTCGTCGTTCGAACCTGGGGCGAGCCGCCCGTGTTTGCCGAGACGCCCGCGCCGCACTGGGAGACCGCCGAGCGCCTAGGCCTGGTTGACCTCCCCCGCGCAACCAAGATTTCGGGGAGCGGATATGCGGTGTATACGGGCTGGGGGGCCAGACTTCAACGTGGACTCATCAACTTCATGCTGGATCACCAGACCCAGCAGCGCGGCTACCGCGAGGTGTTGCCGCCCTACATCGTGCTGCGAAGCTCACTGGTCGGAACGGGGCAGTTGCCGAAGTTTGAAGAGGACCTGTATGCGGTGGGGGAGGACGAGTTCCTGATTCCGACCGCTGAGGTGCCGGTTACGAACCTGTATCGAGACGAGATTCTCGACAACGACCAGCTCACGCTGAAGATGGCGGCCTACAGCGCATGCTTCCGCAAAGAGGCGGGCGCGGCGGGGAAGGACACTCGCGGCATTCAGCGGATGCACCAGTTCGACAAGGTTGAACTGGTGAAGATGACGCGACCCGAGGAAAGTTATGACGAACTGGAGAGCCTGACCGCGGACGCCGAGTCGGTGCTGCAGGCGCTGGGCTTGCACTACCGAGTGGCGCTCCTCTGCACTGGCGACATGAGCTTTGGCAACGCGAAGTGTTATGACCTGGAAGTGTGGGCGCCGGGCGTGGGGAACTACCTCGAGATTTCGAGCTGCTCGAACTTCGAGGCGTTTCAGGCGCGGCGGGCGAACATTCGCTTCCGCCGGGCGGCGGGCGAGAAGCCAGAGTTTGTGCATGTGCTGAACGGCAGCGGCCTGGCCACGCCGAGGCTGTTTGCGGCGGTGCTGGAGCAGTGTCTGCAACCAGACGGGAGCGTTCTTCTGCCCGAGCCGCTGCGTCCGTACGTGGGAACGGATCGGATTGGGTGATGGCACGGGTTTGGTAAGGATTGGCTCGGGTTGGCTCGGGTTGCTCGGATTAGGACGAGTCGCACCCGTCGGACAGGTCAAACGAGTCCAAACAGGTCCCACTCCGAGCCAACCCGCACCAACCGATGCCAATCCGAGCATGGACCGTTATTGGTAAGATTTGTTCATGAGTGATGTTCGGCGGATGGAACGAGTCGTCGAGTTTCTGACTCATGAAGAGGCGGACCGCCGAGACCGCGAGTTTTACAGGTCGCTCACGCCTGAGGAGCGGCTACAGATTCAAGCCGAGTTGATCAATGCCTACTGCGGAAGTGAATCGCGATTGGAGCGAGTTCTTACAGTTGTTGAACTCCCACGGCGTTGAGTATCTCATCATTGGGGCTCACGCGCTGGCGTTCTACGGGCATCCGCGTTACACGGGCGATCTGGATTGCTTCGTCAGTACCCGACGAGAGAATGTTGAACGGCTTTTCGCAGCTCTGCGAGAGTTTGGGTTTGGTGAAGGGCTGCCTACGGTAGATGAGTTTTGCGAGCAGTCCAAGATTCTGATGATGGGACGAATGCCTCTGCGCATCGACGTGCTAAACCAGATTGACGGCGTCACGTTTGAAACAGCCTGGGTGAACCGAGTTGCCGCCAAGATGGGTGACATTCCAGTCTGGTTCATCTCAGTGGACGACTTTAAGGCGAACAAAGAGGCCTCGGGGCGGCCCAAGGACTTGGCAGATCTTCGTGAGTTGGATTAGTCAAACCGGACCAATCCGTGCCAACCCCCACAATCCGCAAATTCTTGCCCAAACCGTAGATCAAGAGCGCGCCCAGGGGGTAATATGGGGATTCGCGCGCTCCTGCCTTTCCCCCTCAATCCCTCGTCGTTGAACCTGTGCTCTATTGTGCGGGCAGGGAAGGATCGCCCTATAACCCACCATGGCAGATGTCAGTCTATTCGACAAGATCCGAATCGGAATCGCCAGTTCTCAGGACATCCTGAGCTGGTCTCACGGAGAAATCAAGAAGCCGGAGACCATCAATTACCGCACGTTCAAGCCCGAGCGCGACGGCCTCTTCTGCCAGCGCATCTTTGGCCCGGTCAAGGACTGGGAGTGCGACTGCGGCCGCTACAAGAAGATCAAGTACAAGGGCATTGTGTGCGAGCGTTGCGGCGTTGAAGTCACGCGCAGCAAGGTTCGCCGCGAGCGCATGGGCCACGTCGAGCTCTCGGCGCCCGTGTGCCACATCTGGTACCTCAAGGGTGTTCCTTCGCCGCTGTCGCTCATCCTGGACATCTCGCCGCGCCTGCTTGAGAAGGTCATCTACTTCGCCAGCTTCATCATCATCGACATTGATCAGCACGCGATCAACGAGAAGCTGCCCGCCGTGCGCAAGGCCGTCGAAGCCGAGAAGCAGCACATCATGGCGCAGATGCGCGAGTTGGAAGAAGAGAGCTTCCAGCGCCTCGTGGAAGAGCTCGGTGGCAACCCTGAAGAATACGACGAGCTCACCTCGCGCGAGCGCGCTAAGGCCATCAACGATCGCATCAAGGCTGAGTATCGCGACGCCGATGAGCGCCTGAAGGACCTCGACCTCGCCGTTGACTTGCTCGGCAAGCTTGAGCGAAATCAACTGATCGACGAAGACAAGTATCGAGCGGTCAGCAAGATGCTCGATGCGATCGGTGCGCGGATGCGCGAAGACCTTCGCGTTCTGCTTCGCGCCAACATCGGCGCCGAGGCGATCAAGGAACTGCTCGTTCGCGTTGACCTTGAGAAGCTCTCGCGAGAGCTTCGCCAGGAGATCATCACGACCACGTCGCAGCGTCGCGCCCGCGCGATCAAGCGGCTGGAGATCACCGACGCGTTGATCAACTCGAAGAGCCGCCCCGAGTGGATGATTCTCGATGTGGTGCCGGTCATCTCCCCCGAACTCCGACCGATGGTCCAGCTCGACGGTGGTCGATTTGCCACGTCGGACCTGAACGATCTCTATCGGCGCATCATCAACCGCAACAACCGGCTCAAGAAGATCATGGAAATCCATGCTCCGGAGTCGATCATCAACCACGAAAAGCGGTTGCTTCAGGAAGCGGTCGATGCGCTCATCGACAACGGTCGCCGCGCTCGCCCCGTCGTGGGTTCGAACTCGCGCCCGCTGAAGTCCCTCAGCGACATGTTGAAGGGTAAGGAAGGTCGCTTCCGAAAGAACCTTCTCGGTAAGCGCGTTGACTACTCGGGCCGTTCGGTCATCGTTGTAGGCCCTCACCTTAAGCTGCACCAATGTGGTCTGCCCAAGGAGATGGCGCTTGAGCTGTTTAAGCCGTTCGTGATGAAGACGCTGGTCGAAAAGAAGATCACGCAGAACATCAAGACGGCGAAGCGCATGATCGACCGTATGCACCCGGCGGTGTGGGACGGCCTCGAAGAGGTCATCCGCGAGCACCCTGTGTTGCTCAACCGTGCGCCTACGCTGCACCGACTTGGTATTCAGGCGTTTGAGCCGATCCTCGTCGATGGTAAGGCAATTCAGGTTCACCCTCTGGTTTGCCACGCGTTTAACGCTGACTTCGACGGCGACCAGATGGCCGTTCACGTGCCGCTGAGCCAAGAAGCGCAGGCAGAAGCCCGCGTGCTCATGCTTTCGACTCAGAACTTGTTCTCGCCCGCCGACGGCAAGCCGACCGTTGCGCCGATTCAGGACATCGTTCTGGGCTGCTACGCCCTCACGTTCGTGAGTAAGGCGGGACTGGCCGAACTGCAAGAGATGGAGCGTCTCCACGCCGAGGACCCCGAGAAGAATCCAGCACCGCGCGTGTTTGCGAGCTTCGACGAGGTGCTCTACGCATTCGAGTCGCCGGCGATGGAGAAGCGCATCGGCCTGAACGATCCCGTTAAGATTCGCATCAGCCGTCCAGTCTTCCGCCCGGATGAGGAAGTGGATTACCGCGATCCCAAGACGGGTCAAGAGTATCGCTACGAGACCTTTACCGATGAGGAAGGCGAAGAGCGACGCGAACTGCGACCGCTCGAAATGGAGTGGGAGACCGCGATTCACCAAGCGACGCCTGGTCAGCTGATCTTCAACGAAGTGCTGCCGTATCCGCTGAAGCACTCAGACCAGTTCCTCACCATGGAACTCGCGAAGAAGTACCTGCCGGAGACGATCATCCAGACGCACAAGCGCGTTGGAGTTGGCGGCACGATCAAGCTCGTGGACGACCTGAAGGACCTCGGCTTCAAGTGGGCCACCCGGTACGGCATTTCGATTGCCATCACCGATATGGATCCGCCGGAGCGACGCGAGGAAATGATCAAGGAAGCAGACGACCGCTCAACCAAGATCACCCAGCAGTTCCGACGCGGCATGCTCACCTATAACGAGATGACCCAGCGGCTCATCGAACTGTGGACCAAGACCTACGACGAGATCGGTAAGGAGATCAGCAACGGTCTGACTCAGATGAACCCGCTTTCGATCGTTACGGTCTCCGGTGCACGTGGCTCGATCAAGCAGTTGGCGCAGCTTGCTGGCATGCGCGGCCTCATGTTCAACCAGTTCAACGAGGTTATCTACGAGTTGCCGGTCAAGAGCTCCTTCCACAAGGGCCTCTCGATGCTCGAATACTTCGTGACCACGCACGGTGCGCGTAAGGGTCTTGCCGATACGGCGCTTCGAACCGCCGACGCGGGCTACCTGACGCGGCGTCTCGTGGACGTCTCGCAAGACGTCATCATCCGTGGTCATGACTGCGGAACGACCGAAGGTGCGCAGGTTCACCGAATCATCGCGGAAGGCGAAACGATTGAGCATATGGGCGAGCGCCTGTATGGTCGCGTTTCGCTGAGCACGTTGATCGACCCCGAAACGGGCGAAGTCTTGGTCGAAGCCAATCAAATGGTGGACAACGACCAAGCCTCGGCCATCACCAGGGTTGAGAAGGTCTTCCACGACGCGTTTGAGGCGGCGGCGGACGACGACGAGCGAAGCGTGATCGCCGAGAAGTATCGCGCGGCCGGATTCGACGTGAACGAGCATAACCTGCTCGTCGCGCTGACCCGCAGCCCGCTCTCGTGTGTCATGGAGCAGGGCATCTGTGCCATGTGCTACGGCATCGATCTATCGACGAACAAGCTGGTCGAAGTCGGCGTCGCGGTGGGCATCATCGCCGCGCAGTCGATCGGTGAACCCGGAACGCAGCTCACCATGCGAACGTTCCACACCGGTGGTGTTGCGGGTGCGAAGACCATCGCAACCACGAACCAGTATAAGACCGGTAAGTTCATCCGCCAGTTCATGGAGGACTTTGCCACGGCGACCGAAACAGACCTCAAGCAGTTCGACGCCACCAAGTTGCTCGAATCGCAGGAGCAGGCGGTGAAGGCCATGTTCGGAGGCGGTCCGGCGGAAGCACCGCTCGTGATCAACGAAGACGATCCGAAGGCGAAGAAGAAGACCGAGCGGCAAACCAAGGCCGCATTGAAGGCCGCCGAAAAAGCCGACAACGACTCGCGAAAGCAATGGGAGCGCGCTCGTAAGACGTTCTTCTACGCTTGGACGGGTTCGGCGAGTGGTATCGTCCGTGTCGAAGAAATCTTCGAAGCGCGACGCCAGCCGCGAGGTAAGGCGATCATCTGTCCCGTCACGGGCTTGGTGCGCGACATCACCGAGTCAAGCTATGGCCGTTGGGTCATCATCGAAGCGACGGTGCCAACGACCTCGCCGATCAAGGATGCGTACATCTCCGATGTACAGCCTTGGACGGAAGCCCCTGATCCTTCGGTCGAGAAGCTGATGGGTCAGAAACTGACCACGGCCACGCTGACGATTCTTCGCAAGCACGGCATCGAGAAGATCGCGATCTACTATCCGATCCTCGTTCCGCCGCTTGGACGTCTTCCCGTCGTCAAGGGCGGCAAGGTCATTAAGGGCGACCCGCTCACCGAGGGCCCGCGTGATCCGCACGAGGTTCTCGAACTCGCGGGTGCGGCGGCCGTGTACGACTACTTCGTCGAAAACCTGCAGGCGGTCTATAAGTCGCAGGGCGTCGACATCAACGACAAGCACATCGAAGTGATCATTCGGCAGATGCTGCGCAAGCGGCAAATCAAAGAGCCGGGCGACACGCCGTTCTTGCCGGGGCAGATTGTCGACCGATTTGCCTTCCAGCGCGCCAATGAGAACGTTCGCGAACTCATTCATGCCGGAAAGAAGATCAAGTACATCGACCCGATCACGGGTGAGAACGTTGAGCGCGATCCGAAGGAAGCCACCGCAACGTGGATTCTTCTCGGCATTACGGAAGCGTCGCTTGCCACGGACTCGTTCCTGTCCGCTGCTTCGTTCCAGAAGACGACGCGCGTCCTTACCGAAGCTGCGGTCCGCGGAAAGAAGGATCAGCTCGTTGGCCTAAAGGAGAACGTGATCATCGGTCGCCTAATCCCGTCGGGAACCGGCGTCAAGCAGTATCGATCGGTTGCGATCGACGTGCAACGCGGTCCGGCCTGGGCCGAGCAGTCGCTCACCGCGCTCGTCGAGGGCGACGAGGACGAACTGGGCGGTTTCGACGATCTGAGCTTCCCGTCGCTGGCCGATATGGCCGCCGACGAAGAGTTCGGCGAGTCCGAGGAGTAGGAACTACCACGGCCCCTCTCTCTGCGCAGGTGGGGAGAGGGGCTTTTTTGTTTGGATTGGATTCATGCGACGCATTGAGAGCTTGTTCAAGAAGTACATTGCCGGGCAGATGTCGTTGGCGAGGTTCCTTGAGAATCTTGAGTTGGAGCAGGCCACGGCTCTCGCCGAGATTCGAACCTGGTGGAAGTCGAAGGCGGCGTTCGATGCATGTTGGAACGACCTTGGCGGATTCGATGAGGTTGAGTACGAGCGCCGCGTCGCCGACGCTTTCACGATTGGATACAGCCAGATCGTTCGGCGATCGCTCGATCCGATCTTCAAGCGCCCCACGAGCGAGTTTCCCGAACTCGCGATGGTGATCAAGAAGGTAGAGCCGTTTCTGCTCAGCGATGTTAAAGACCGACTGCTCAACGCCGAGACGATTGAGGATGCCTATTTTGCCGCTGGCGACGAGCACTCACACTGGCTCGTCGTTTACCTCGTCGACCATATCAAGAAAACGGCCGAAGCACCGCAAAATTGCGGTTGACTCGGGGCTGGACGTCGTGGGCCTAGCCCGGTCCGCGAAGGAGCCTGAGGCCGTTCAAGATGACGAGCACCGTCGAGCCCTCGTGCCCGATGACGGCGATCGGCAGCGGCAACTCGAAGAAGAGCGAGCTTACGGTCAGCGCGATAATCACGCCGGCCGCGAAGACCAGGTTTGCCGTGATGATCCGGGACGTGCGCTCGCCCAGCGCCATGATCTCGGGCACTCGGGCGAGCCGATCTTGCATCAGAACGATGTCCGCCGCGTTCAACGTGATGTCGCTACCCAACCCACCCATCGCGACGCCGACCGAGGCCCGCGAGAGCGCGGGCGCGTCGTTGATGCCGTCGCCCACCATCATGACCGGCTGGCCCGACTCTTCTAGCGCGGCGATGCGCTGGGTTTTGTCGCCGGGAAGCATCGCGGCATGAAACTCCTCAACGCCGACTTCCGCCGCGACCGCGCGGGCGGTGGTTTCGGTGTCGCCGGTCATCATGATCACTTTTCGCCCGCTTGTTTGCAGCTGTTTGACGATGGTTGCGGCTTCGGGGCGAGGCTCATCGCGAAGACCAAGCGCGGCAAACTTACCGCTGAATTCCATGATTGCCACCGTCATGCCCTTGGACTGGATTTCATTGACGTGGGCAAGGAACGTCTCGGGCAGATCCTCAAAGAATCTTCGTTGACCGATCCGGATGGTGCCTTCGGGAAGCACGGCTTCGACGCCGAGGCCGGGCTGATCGCGCTGCTCAAGGGCCTCGGGAATGTCAAGGCCAGCTTCGCGAGCGGCAGAGGTGATGGCTACGGCGAGCGGATGCTGACTGTATTGCTCGGCGGCCGCCGCGGCTCGGAGCATACTGGCCGCTTCGGGTGAAAACTGACCATGGCCCGTCCAGCAGGCATCATCCTCGCGGCAGTTGCCGGCTGCCACCGGCGCGCACACGCAGATCTCAGCGAGCCGTGGCGTCCCGGCGGTGAGCGTCCCCGTCTTGTCCATTACGACTACTTTGACTGCACTCAGTCGCTCGAGATACTCTCCACCACGCACGAGAATTCCGTTCTTACCCGCCCAGGCGAGAGCGCTGAGCGTCGTTGCGGGTGTGCTGATCACGAGGGCACAGGGGCTGAGGGCGACAAGGAGAACGAGTGCGCCGTAGAGGGCGTCGTTGCCCGTTTGCCCAAGCGCTATTCGAACAACGAGCGCCACGCCAAACACGGCGAGCACAAAGAAGGTGTAGCGCTGGCCAAACCACTGGCTGATCCGCTCGCCACTAGCTTTGTTCTCTTGGGCATCGCGCACGAGGTCGACGACCTTATCCAGCAGCGTCCCGCCCGCAGCGGCGGTCACGCGCATCACGAACATACCCTCGAGGTTCTGGGTGCCCGCGAGGACGGCGTCTCCGGTGGTGCGCGGCACGGGCACACTTTCACCCGTCATCGCGGCTTGGTTGACTTGAGTTGAGCCGGATTCGATCTCGCCATCAACGGGGATGTTTTCGAAAGCACCCACCCGGACGCGATCGCCGGGAACGAGTTCAGCAGTCGCAACCGCCTGTTCGCCCTCGGGGCCAAGGCGGATCGCTCGATCCGGGCGCAGCCGAATCAGGCCTTCGATGGCAGAGCGAGTTTTGGCCATCGCGTAGGTTTCGAGCGTGTTTGAAAGGCTAAAGAGGAACAGCAACGCGGCCGCATCGGCGGGCCTCCCGACGGCGACGGCCCCCGCGGCGGCGAGCACCATGAGGAAGTTGACGTCCAGCGATCGTTGGCGGAGCGACTCCCAGGCGGTTTGAATCGCGAAGTACGAGCCGAACGCCACGCTGAGGTAGCCCCAGAATGGACCGAGGATGTAGGCGATCACGAGCGTGACGCCGCACAGCACGGTAAGGGTCACGCGAAGATGCTGAACCCAGCCCATAGCTGATTATGGCCACACGGAAGGACGAGAAGAGTCAGCCAACAAATGGTCTGATCACTCCGCTCAAGAAATGTTGCTTGACATTCGACCGGCAGTCATCCTATAATGCGTCATGCTGCGATTGCTCGCTCTTTGGACGTTGCTCTGCCTTTGTGTCCTGTCAACCGGACAGACATTCATCGTAACGAATTCTGGGCCAGCGAGTGGTCTGTCGAACGATGAACTCGTCTACGACATCACGATCCAGACCAACAATCCACAGGGCGTTCAGAACATCGAGTTCGGTGCGATGATTCGAACGACACCGACGCCGAACGGCTGGAACACCGTTACGTCGACCTCAAACTGGGGAGTTGGGGGCTGGCAAGGCAACGGTGATGTCGTATACACCACCTACTTCTTAGGCAAGGGCACAGTGGTGAACGTGCAGGTTCGCGTCCATTGCGATCCCGGTTTTAAAGGCGATCTTTCCGTCGAGGCTTACGCGCGGCTGTCCGGTGGCTACACGCTCAAGAAGCAGGTGATCACCAAGGTCGGACCGATGAAGGTGCGGATTTTGGATGCGGTGACGGGCCAGCCTCTCGCAGGCCCAGAGCTTCAACCGTCGGTGTTGCGTGTAAACTCCATAACTCCTCTCGAGGTTGTTCGCCGCCGGTGCAAACTGCTGGTTGAGGCTCCTACTCTGGCGGGACGCTTCTTCCGAGCGTATGTTCTGCCGAGTGAGACTTCGGGCGGCCACGACCATCCCACCCCTACCGACCGGCTCCACGGCTGGTTTCGGAACTGGACAACTGGTGATCCCGGCTTTCCAGTCACCGGCCCATCGGCGAAGCCCGGTACGCTGGAATTCAGTGGGTACGATATGAACAAGATGCCGTACAGGGCGCAGTTCGATGCGTTTGGAAAGGCTGAGTTCCAATACATTGCGCCCGAGATATCGGGCAGTGAGTCTATCGTTGTAGAGACCGAGGAGCTACTGGAGCCTGATCGTTACAAGATTCCGACCGACATCCGCCTCCGGTTTCCCAATCTCGTACCCGTCGTTGCGAATGAGAATCTTGAGCTCTACAGCAGCAACGTCACCCAGGAAAAGCACGCGCCAGGCACTTACACTGGGCGCTATTATGTGACGGAGACGATGCGGCAAGCGATTGAGGCCTTTGCCATCAATTTCAAGGCAGACCTCGGGACCAAACTGAAAGTAAATGATGCCAGCCTTGTTGATGGGGGGCTTTTTGACATTTCTGGGGAATGGTTGCATCCTCACATCGCGCATCGGAACGGCCGCGAGTTCGATCTAGGAGGCGTATCGACCCCAAATGCGACTGTAGAGCGGATAGCCCGTGAGCAGGGGTGGTGGACGATTCCTGGCCCAAAGAAAGCCCCAAGCTACTTTGCTGAGGGATCTCACTACCATTTCGTCCAGCTAGGACAGGGAACTCCCTATATGGCCCTGCTTCGATATCGCACGTCATGGCATGATCAGGCTAACAGAGTCCTAAAGGTAGAAATGGACTTCCTGAACAAGGGCGGAGTTGACGCGGTCACGAACATGATAACGACCGCAACGGCGGATAATGGGGTGACGGTCCAGAGTGGAACAAACACAGATTTCGGTTCGGCGAACATTCGTGTGCAACGGACGGCAACGCTTCTCCTTAATGTACCGGGAGGTGTTTCCCAGTTCATCCTCAACGTTCGCGGAGAAAGCACACTCCAATCCCAACCCAATCACCCATTCGTGGGCGACCTCGAACTGGGTGGCCTGCACGGCGTGGGCTACTATCTGCTGACAGTGAGTACTGGTCCGCCCAAGCTTCGTAGCTTTGTGCTGACAAAGTTTTCAGACATGCCAGGAAACTCCGTGGGTGCTGGACAGCCGATCGGTGGTCGGGTGTATTTGAACGGTCCCGCGATCACGCCGACGGTGGTCAACCTCACCAGTTCGAATCCTGGGGTTGCTCAGGTTCCAGCCAACGTCGTGATCCCTGTGGGGCAGTCAAACAGAAGCTTTACGGTAACAACCGCAAAGGTCTCACCTCAGACTGTGACTTTGACCGCGAGTAGCGGATCGGTGACACTTCCGATCACCCTGAACCTCTTGGCCTCGATTCAATCATTGTCATTTTCGCCGCCAACGGTGCAGAAGGGACAAGTTGCGACGCTTAATGTAGTTTTCACTGGAGTCGCGTCAGCGGGGACGAACCTCCACTTCAACGTTCCAACTGACAAGTTTGTAAGCGCGGCCGTTCGCAGTTTCCCAGTGGGCGGGCAGAGCCAGTTCCAGCTTCCACTGACGACGAAGGCGGTTGGTGCAGGAACGGTAACAGCCACCCTCAACCGAAACAAGGTCCAAGCGTCAGTCACAATTACGCCTTGAGTTGGAATCTCGAACCCATCTTGAGCGGTCGCCATGTGCGGCTGGCACCTCTGAGCGAGCATCACGCCGAAGACTTGTTGCCGCTGGCGGATGTGACAACGTTGCGCTACCTGAACCTGTGGGAACCCGTTGAAGGTGTCGACGCGATGCGCGATCAGATCTCGCGTGTGTTGATCTCTGGGGATGCGCACTTCTTTGCCGTTTTGGATGCGGAAACCGGCAAAGCAGTCGGTTCGACCAGTTACCTCGACCTCCGACCGGCCCATCGAAGCCTTGAGATCGGTAACACCTGGTTGGGGCCTGAAACGCGTGGCACGCGGGTTAACCCGGAAATGAAACGGATGCTCCTTGAATACGCGTTTGAAACGTTGGGTTGTGTTCGCGTGCAACTCAAGACCGATGGTCGAAATCTTCAGAGCCAAGCCGCGTTGCGCAAACTCGGGGCGACGTACGAGGGCACGCTTCGTCAGCACCTGATTTGCCGCGATGGCCACATCCGGGATACCGTGATGTTTAGCATTCTTGCCGATGAATGGCCCGGCGTACGTGCCATGCTTGACGCCCGCTTAACCCGCGGCTAGGTTCAGGGCTGTACAATCAAAGCATGTCCATTTCCCGTCGTTCGATTCTCGGCGCGGGCGCGTTGGGTGCGCTCGGACTTTCAGTTCCCGCCGCGGCTGGGCTCCAAACCCCGAAAGGTAAGCGCGCTAAGAATGTGATCTTCTGCGTGTCAGATGGCATGAGCCTCGGCACACATTCCATGGTCGATCAACTGAGCCGACTCGATAAGGGGCGGCCATCATACTGGGGTTGGCTTGCGGATCAGGAGTTTGTGATCAATGGATTGCAGGAGACGCGGTCGCTGAACTCGGTGGTCACCGATTCGGCGGCGGCCGCCGCCGCATGGGGAAGTGGTCGGCGGATCTGGAACGGGGCCCTCAATGAGTTTCCGGACGGCACCAAACTCAGCACGCTCACTCAGCTTGTTCATGAGGCGAGGGTCAAGACCGGGCTCGTGACCACGGCAACGATCACCCACGCCACGCCTTCGGGCTTTTGCGTCAACGCTCCCGATCGTGGTGATCAAGATTTCATCGCTACTCAGTATCTGGCTTCGGATGTCGACGTGTTGTTCGGCGGCGGGTCGCAGTTCTTCGACACCGAAAAGCGCAAAGACAAGCGCGACGTGTTTGGCGAGTTTGCTCAGAAGGGCTATCGCGTAGCGCGAACTCGCGAAGAGATGATGGGGGTGGCGCAAGGCAAGGCTCTCGGGCTGTTTACCAGTTCGCATCTGCCCTATTGGGTGGACCACAAGAACTCGCCGGAACTCCTCCGCACCGTGCCGACCCTTGCCGAAATGAGCCGTAAGGCGATTGACTTGTTGAAGGGCAGTTCGAACGGCTTCTTGCTCCAGATCGAAGGTGCCAAGATTGACCATGCCGCGCATGGCACCGATTTGGCAGGGCTGATCTACGACCAGATCGCCTTTGAAGAAGCGGTACGAGTTGCGGTGGATTTCGCGCTCGAAGATGGTGAGACGCTGGTCGTGATTACGACCGACCATGGCAACGCCAGCCCGACGTTGAATGGCGCCGGAGCGGGCTACGGAGATTCAGAAGCCGGTTTGGCGCGGGTGCTGAAGATGACCAGCACGTACGACCCGTTGTTTAAGGCCATGGGCGAGAAACCGACGGCCAGCAGCATTCGGGACGCCATCAATACCCATCTGAACATCGAGATCAAAGCCGCCGAAGCCGAGTTATTGGCGGGACCGTCGCCGTTTGCGAGTTCAATGTTCCACGGTTCGAAGAACGCGACGCTTGCGATGATCCTGGGTAACTACACCAAGGTGACTTGGACGAGCGGCAATCACACGTCCGATCATGTGCTCGTGACTGCGCTGGGCCCCGGTCGAGAGGACTACCTCGGGCTAACCAAGAACACCGAAGCATTCCATAGCATCTTGGCGCACTGGGACATCCGGCACGAAAACCCTTCAATGACGTTAACGGAGGCGAAGCGGATCCGCGATGCGAAGCAGGTGAAAGATGACGACGGCGGCCTTGCCCACTGGGAGTCGGAAGAAACTGGAGACTACTAGTCGCCGGTAGAATTTGACCATGGAGCTCGACCCAAGAAAGCAGACGATCCTCCGGGCCGTCGTGCTTGAATATGTTCGTGGAGCCGAGCCCGTCGGTAGCGAGATGATCGCGACGCGCTATGAACTCGGCGTGAAGTCGGCGACCATTCGCAACGAGTTGGCTGACCTTGCCGATCTCGGATTTCTTGAGCAGCCTCACACCAGCGCAGGCCGCATTCCTAGCGATCGCGGCTATCGCTACTATGTCGACCAATTTGTGGTTGATCCTCGCCTGAGTGCCGAAGTGCAGCGGCAAGTCAAGAACACGACCGACGAAGGTGAGGCCCTTCAAGACCTGTTGAGCGAGACGACACGCGCTCTAAGCCGCCTGACGCACTTGCTGAGCGCGGCGACGGTGGTGCGTAACCCGAACATCGTGGTGCGCTCGATCGTGGTGTCGGCGCTCGGCCCAAAGCAAGCACTTCTGGTGGTGGTGCTGAGCAATGGCGCGGTCGAGAATCGCATGCTTGAGGTGCCTGCTGAACTCACGTTGAGTGATCTTGGCCGGGTGAACGAACTGCTCACGACGCAGATGGTGGGCAAGACACTGCGAACCATCACCAAGGGCAAAGTTGCAACTCCCGCCCCCAATGCGGCCGCCAGCGATCAGCTTCTGGCCGGCATTCAGACAGCGCTCAAGTCGATTTCGAAGGAGGTCAGCAAGGTCAGCATCACGACCGAGGGCGAGGAGTTCCTGTTTGGGCAGCCCGAGTTCCAGCGTGACGCCGGGTCGTTGTCTGAGCTCCTGGACTCGCTCAAGGAGTCGGATGTGCTCGCCGAAGCGATTCAAGCGCCGAGCGATCAGCCGCAAACGGTGACGATCGGCCGCGAGCATCGGAGTGAGAAAATGCACCAACTTAGTGTGGTTCGCCAGAGCTTCTATGTCGGCGAGCACGAAGCAGGCATGATTGCGCTGGTGGGACCGACCCGCATGGCCTATGATGTGAGCATCCCCCTGGTTAACTTCACGGCCCGCGCTCTGAGCCACTCCTTGACCAAGTTCCTAGGTTAAGGGCCTGGTAAACTGCCATCCCCATGCGAAGGGACGACCTGCTCGATCTGAACGACGTCCTTCAGCACCCAGGGCGCAAAATCAACCTTGAGATCTCGACCGAATTGCCGGAAGAGGCGGACCTTGACCTGCTCGCGCCTCTCGAGGGCGAGATGGAGGTTGTTAGCACGGGAAACTTGCTGTTGGTTTCGGGCCACTTCCACACCCGGTTGGTGCTGGAATGCACGCGCTGTACGAACCCGATCGAAGCTACCGTCGAGTTTGACCTTGAGGAGCAGTTCCCGGTTGAGGGGGTGCCGAGCAGCTTCAGTAACCAAGATATGGCGCGCGTGGTGGATGAGGAGCCCTACCCGCTCTTCGAGGGCAACTTCCTCCGCGTGGAGGATCTCTTGCGGCAGAATCTCCTCTTGGCCATCCCCTTGACGTTTGATTGTGAAGCGGCGACGGGTAGCCCCTGCCCCGAGGAGGTCGTTGCCAAGCTGAACGAGGCGAGCAACTCCGGCCGACCTGAGTTTCAAGGGCTAGCGCACCTTCTTGATCCGGAGGAACCTCAGGCGTGAAGATCGCGCTGGACGCGATGGGAGGTGACAACGCTCCCGCCGAGATCGTCAAGGGTGCGGTCGAGGCCGCGCCCCACCTGCACCACTCCGTCCTGTTGGTTGGAGATCCCGACAAGATCGCTCAATTCCTGCCAACGCCGTGCCCGCCCAATCTCTCCATTCATCCGGCGTCGGAAGTCGTGGAGATGCACGACAAGCCGCTGGAGGCCCTCCGCAAGAAGAAGGACTCGTCGATGTCGGTCGGCGTTGATCTCGTCAAGCGTAGGGAGGCCGAGGTGTTCGTGTCGGCAGGTAACACGGGCGCGGCGACGGCTGCTTCGCTTCTGAGCTGGCGACAAATGCACGGATTCCATCGGCCCGCGATTGCAACCGAGATTCCGAACTACCACGGCAAGTTCCTGCTCCTCGATGCCGGCGCGAGTCCCGACGTGGACCCCGAGCATCTCGTCGAGTTTGCGCTCATGGGTCGCGCCTACGCAAGTCAGGTTATGGGCAAGTCTGACCCCAAGGTCCACCTGCTCAACATCGGGGAAGAAGAAGGCAAGGGAAGTGCCTTTGCAAAGCAAGCCTACAATCTGTTGCGGAAGCATGCCTGGTTTGCGGGCAACATCGAAGGGAAAGACATGTTCGCGTCTCTATGCGACATCGTGGTCTGCGACGCCTTCGTGGGGAACATCGTCTTGAAGACGAGCGAAGGGGTAGCGGAACTGATCATGAAGGTGGTCAAAGAGCAGGTGCCCACCAGCGCCCTCGGCAAGTTGCCGTATCTGCCGCTCAAGAAGGTGTTCGCGCCCTTGCGAAAGCGAATGGATTACGCCGAAACAGGAGGCTCGCCCCTGCTGGGTCTCAATCATCTGTGTATCATCTGTCACGGGCGTAGTAACAGCCGAGCGATGATGAATGCGCTGCTGCTGGCGCAACGGGCGATCGACGCCGGTCTCCTGGAATCGCTACGGGAAAGCGTCGAACGCGAATTATAAACGGAAGCACATGACAAGAGCGGTAATCACCGGAATTGGCCACGCCGTCCCCAAGCGGGTGATGACAAACGACGACATCGCGCAGTTCGTCGAGACAAGTGATGAGTGGATCATGCAGCGGACCGGCATCCGCGAGCGCCGGGTTTGTGGACCCGATGAGACAAGCGGAACGCTTGCGCTCGAAGCCAGTCGCGAAGCTCTGGCATCTTCGGGCCTAGATGCAAGTGAACTTGATATGGTCATCGTGGCGACCGTCACCGGGGACATGATCTTCCCGGCGACGTCGTGTCTGGTGCAAGACCTGATTGGAGCGAAGAACGCTGGAGCTTTTGACTTAGGCGCCGCTTGCGCTGGCTTCATCTACGCGACTTCGGTCGCGGCGAGCATGATCGAGTCGGGCCAGTGCAAACGCATTATGGTCGCAGGCGTTGACGTGCTTTCAAAGTACGTGAATTGGCAAGATCGATCGACTTGTGTGCTTTTTGGCGACGGTGCGGGTGCCGTCGTGCTTGAAGCCCGCGAAGGCACGGATCGCGGAGTGGTCAAGACGGTGTTGCTCTCCGACGGCGCCGGGGCAAAGCACATCAACATCGAAGTTGGTGGGTCACGATATCCGTTCACACAGGGCGAGTGGCCCGACCACAACCGCTATCTGTTCATGGCCGGAGCCGAGGTGTACCGCTTTGCCGTGAACGCGATGGGCGATGCTTGCCTTCGCGTCCTGGATCAGGTCGGAATGACGCCGAACGACATCGACCTGTTCGTGCCCCACCAAGCGAACCTACGGATTATCAACTCAGCTGCGGAAAAGCTCGGTTTGCCGGATGAGAAGGTGTTCGTCAACGTAGACAAGTACGGCAACACTTCGGGCGGCTCGATCCCGCTCGGCCTGTACGAGGCGGTTCATGCGGGGCGTCTGCGCGAAGGCATGGTCGTTATGACCGTCGGATTCGGTGCTGGGCTTGTTTGGGGTGCCAACATCATCCGCTGGTAGACTCTTCTCTCCGCCGGGCGAGTGGCGAAATTGGTAGACGCACTGGATTTAGGTTCCAGCGCCTAATAAGCGTGAGAGTTCGAGTCTCTCCTCGCCCACCATCCTTCATCCGTCTTGCCTTGGGTAAAAGGAAGTGAGATGGGGGCTAACTGTTGAAATCCCAGTTCCGGATCGAAGCGCTGGATTGCCCCGTTGAGGAGCAACTCATCCGCAAGCGGTTCTCGAAGGTGAGCGAAGTTGAGTCGCTCACCTTCGACTTGATGAATCGCCAGCTCACCGTTGAGCACCGATTCGCGACCGAAGAGCCGCTACGTCAGGCGCTGGAGGAGATTGGACTGGGTGCGGATGCGGATTGTAGCTGTGGTCATGATGCACGGCGCATGGGGTTCAAGGATGTCCGCCTGGGCATTGGCGTGCTTCTCGCGACAGCGGCCGAAGTGATCGCTATCGCCACCCAGAACGAGCGGACGATTCCGGTGGCCGCCCTGTCGATTGCCGCTATTCTCTTTGGCGGTTTGGATGCGTTCCGCAAGGGCATCATCGCCCTCAAGACGCTGACGCTCAACATCAACTTTCTCATGTCCATCGCGGTGATTGGCGCGTTCGCGATTGGTTCCTTTCCCGAAGCGGCGATGGTGGCCGTGCTGTTCGCGATTGCGGAACGGGTGGAGTCATTCGCCTTGGAGCGAGCCCGCAACGCGGTCCGAGGTCTGATGGAACTCGCGCCCGACACGGCCACCGTTCACCGGGGAGGTGACTGGGTTGAGGCGATGGTGAGCTCCATCGTTGAAGGCGAGATTGTGCGCGTGAAGCCGGGCGAGCGCATCGCGCTTGACGGGGTCGTCATCGCGGGTCACAGCGCGGTCAATCAAGCTCCTATCACGGGCGAGAGCATCCCCGTCGACAAAAGCGAGGGGAGCGAACTCTTTGCCGGAACGGTCAACGAAGAGGGTGTCCTTGAGTTTCGAGTAACCAGCACGCGCGGCCACACGACGCTTGACCGGATCATCCACACCGTTCAGGAAGCCCAAGGCTCACGCGCCCAAACTCAACGCTTCATCGACGCGTTTGCGAAGGTCTACACGCCAGCAATCGTGGTAGTTGCGATCCTGATTGCGGGTATCCCGCCGCTCCTCGGCCACCCGTTCGTGCCGTGGCTCTACAAGGCGTTGGTGCTCTTGGTCATCGCGTGTCCTTGTGCGCTCGTGATCTCGACCCCGGTGACCGTGGTGAGTGGCCTTGCGGCGGCGGCGCGCCGAGGAATCCTCATCAAGGGCGGCGTGCATTTGGAGTCGGGCCGCCATCTCACTACGATCGCACTCGATAAGACGGGCACCTTGACCCACGGTCGTCCGGTCGTCGTTTCGGACGAGGCGCTGCACGGGTTCGATCTGGACCGGGCTCGACAAATCGCGGCAAGTCTCGATCATCTGAGTAGCCATCCGGTGGCACGCGCCATCGAAGCTCGCTGGAGTGGCGGACTTCTTCCTGTTGATCGGTTCGAGTCGATTCATGGGCGTGGAGTGCGCGGCGTCATTGATGGCGAGCCGTACGTGTTGGGCAACCAACGGATGATGCACGAGGCCAACGCGTGCTGCGATCACCTGCAGACTTCTCTAGAAGCGCTTGCCGAGCGCGGAGTGTCGATCGTTATTCTCGCCTCCAGGAGCGAGGCTCTTGCCGTGTTTGCCGTGGCCGATGAAATCCGCGAGGAAAGCGTCGAGGCGGTGCAGGAGCTCCATCGGCTGGGTCTTAAGGTGGTTATGCTCACTGGCGATAACGCGGCCACCGCTAACGCAATCGCCCGCAAGGCGGGCATCGACACCGTCCACAGTGAGATGTTGCCCGAAGCGAAACTTGAAGTGGTGCGGAGCTTGACCGGGGCGGGGCAACATGTAGGCATGGTCGGCGATGGCATGAACGATGCGCCCGCGCTGGCCCTTGCCCGCGTTGGATTTGCCATGGGCGCAGCCGGAACCGACACCGCGATTGAAACTGCAGATGTCGCCCTTATGGATGACGACCTCCGCAAGATTCCCGCCTATATCGTGCTGAGCCGCCGTGCGTCGACGATTCTCGCGCAGAACATTGTGCTGTCGCTGGGCATCAAGGCGGTGTTTTTCGGCATGGCGCTCGCGGGTACGGCCACGCTATGGATGGCTGTGTTTGCGGACATGGGGGCCAGCTTGCTGGTCGTCGGCAACGGGTTGCGCGTGATGAAGCGCTCGTAGATTCTGGGCACGTCGGTGTAGGTTCGTAGAACAGTAACACATCTATATTCTTCGATATGTAGTGCTATAATGGAACATGGATGCCGTCATCTCGATGTTCAAGGCCCTCGGCGACCGCACGCGAGCCCGGATCTTTGAGTTCCTTTGCTCGCGAGGACGACCCGTTGCCGTGGGCGAGACCGGCGAAGTCCGCCCTGTGCACGGCGCGACCGTTGGCGAGGTCTGTTGCCACGTCACCGGCACCGAGCAGTTCAGCTCAACGGTCTCATTCCACCTCAAAGAACTACGGCTGGCCGGACTGATCAACGCTGAAAAGAATGGCAAGTTCATGGTGTGCAGCATCCGGCCCGAAGCACTCGAGGCGATGCGCGACTATCTGAACGCTCAAGCGAACGTCGTCGCGATGCCTTGCGCCGAGCCCCTGATTCAACTCCAAGGAGGAGTCCATGAAACGTCTCGAAATCTATGACCCCGCGATGTGCTGTTCGTCGGGAGTTTGCGGTCCGTCAGTCGATCCTCAGCTTTCCAAGCTTGCCGCTGACGTCGCCTTCCTTAAGAGCCGCGGCGTTGACGTTCAGCGCTTCAACCTGGCCCACCAGGCCGACCAGTTCGCCACGAACACCGTCGTCCTTGCTGAAATGGGCACCGAAGCCGAACATCTGCCCCTCTTCATCATTGATGGCGTCATCCGAGCCAAAGGCCGCTATCCGGGCCGCGCCGAACTAGCCGAGTGGTTTGGGCTCGAAGCGGGCATTCGCACCGAACTCCCCCTTGCCGGAGGACACTGAGATGTGGACGCGGGAACTCACCACCCGCCAGCTCTTCTTCACCGGCAAGGGTGGCGTCGGGAAGACGTCGCTGGCTTGCGCAACCGCCCTCGATGGCGCGCAACAGGGATTGCGGACGCTCATTGTCAGCACCGATCCGGCGAGCAACCTTGATGAGGTTTTCCAGACGGAACTCGGTGCGTCCCCACGTCCAGTCACGGGAGTTGAAAATCTGTGGGCCGCCAATCTCGATCCCGAAGAGGCCGCCGCGGCGTATCGCGAGAAGGTCGTGGGTCCCTATCGGGGCAAACTGCCCGAGACCATCATCCGGAACATGGAGGAACAGTTCTCCGGTGCGTGTACTACCGAAATCGCCGCCTTCGATGAGTTCGTGCGGCTGATGGCCGATGCCGACGCGACCGCTCAGTTCGACCGCATCGTGTTCGACACCGCCCCGACCGGGCACACTCTGAGACTGCTCAGCCTGCCCAGCGCCTGGAGCGGATACCTCGAAACCACGACCGCAGAGTCGAGCTGTCTTGGACCTCTCGCTGGGCTGCAAGACCAGCGAAAGAAATACGAGATCGCCTTTCGCAAGCTTGCAAATCCGGATGAGACTACCGTCGTCCTCGTCGCCCGTCCCGAGACGTCAAGTCTGCGCGAAGCGGCTCGGACCATGTCTGAGCTTCTTGATCTGGACATTCGCAATCTGCACCTGATGGTGAACGCTGTTTACGCTCCGACTTCGCTGGATGACGCGGTTGCGCGCGAGTATCACGAAGCTGGCCAAGCCGGACTGGCATCGATGCCTGCTGAACTTGCCCATCTACCACGCACGCTCGTGCCGATGTTGGCTGGCAATGTCGTCGGACTAGACGCGATCCGGGCGCTCGCCAACCCAAGCTTGGTGATACCGTCCCTTGCACCAATGTCCATGCCGATCGTCGATTCGAACTTGGATCATCTGATCGACTCTTTGGCGACCGATGGGCATGGAGTTGTCATGACGATGGGTAAAGGCGGGGTTGGGAAGACGACCGTCGCGGTGCGCCTCGCCGAAGCACTGGCAGCTCGTGGCCACGATGTACTCCTCACCACCACCGAACCGGCGGGCAACCTTGAGTCTGTTGCGTCAGCCCAAGGTCGACTTCAGGTCTCGCGCATCGACCCCGTCGAGGAGGTTCGGCGCTACACCCAAGCGACCCTTGACCGTGCCGCCCAAACCCTTGATCCCGAAGGGCTGGCCCTTCTGAAAGAAGATCTTCGATCACCTTGCACCGAGGAGATCGCGGTGTTTCGAGCGTTCGCCGAGATCGTCAGTGAAGGCGTCAACCGATTCGTCGTGATCGACACGGCACCGACGGGGCACACAATCCTATTGATGGACGCCACGGAGTCGTATCATCGCGAAGTCGCCCGGACCCAGAGCGATGCCCCGGAGTCCGTCCGTGAGTTGTTGCCACGTCTGCGCGACCCGAAATTCACCAAGGTGGTGTTAGTTGCGCTTCCTGAGCCGACCCCGGTCCATGAGGCGTTGCACCTGGCGCAGGATCTACAACGGGCGGGAATTCAACCGTTCGGATGGGTCATCAATCGCTCGCTGGCCGCGCGGAATCCGACCGAGCCGATCCTGGCCGCCAAGGCCGCCTCGGAAGCGGGACCGATGCGCGAAGTCGTCGCCACGGGCTTGCCAATGACGGTGCTGCCGTGGACGACGCCCCTTGCCCGTGGTCAACTCATCTGTCCAATGAGCAACACGTAACCATCCGGGTCGTGAACGCGCATCTCGCCGCCGGGCATATGCCCGGGGAAGGTGATATCGAACAGCTTGCCGCTTCTCGGGAAGTCGTTCGGGGTTTCGCCCTGATACGGCCCTCCGTTGGCGAGACCATCCGACAGCAACTGATCGCGCAAAGCCTTGAGGTTTGGCGTGTAAAGGTAGAACAGCGCAGCTTGGACCCGAGGATCTATCGGTGCGCTCGCCTTGGCGAGCATCAGATCGGACCGATAGCCCCCCAAGCGCGCCCAGTAGGGGTCGCCCTCGGGGCCAAACCGTGACAGCAGTTGCAGACCGAGTCGCTCGTAGAACGCCTGGCTTTCGAGCATGTTCGCGACATGGATAAACGGAACGAATCCAGTGATCATGCCGCGAAGCTTACTCTTCGACGTGGCGCTTGAGCGCCTCCAACCGACGGTCCCACCGTTTGGCGAGGTGCTCAACCATGTGGTGCATGGCGGAAAGCGCCTCGGGCTGGAGATGCGCAAGCACCTCCCGCCCTTTAGGTTCCAGAGCCACGAGCCCGGCGTCCACCAAGACTTGAAGTTGCCTCCTGGCGCCTTGGCGGGTGAGGTCGAGCCCTTCGGTGATTCGACCCACGGATAGCGGGGACTCAGCGCTGAGCCGCTCCACCATCGCGTAGCGGAGCGGATCGCCCATTGCTCGAAAGAGGGTTGGCGCGGTCATTGGGCCAAGTATTCACGAAGCGCGTTGAGCTGGTACTCCCAGCCACCGGTGTTGTCCTCGAAGTTCTGCGCCGCGTAGGATTCCGGCAGGCTCGCGAATCCGGTTTCGACCACGCGGACCTCGGTGCCGTCGGCGACTTCAGAGAGGTGGAACTCAACGAGCGTGTGGGGGTGTTCGAGGGGGTTATCGACAAAGCCGTCGGGAATGAACGCGGTGCCTGAGACCCAGCGATAGGCGAAGTAGCTGGGTGCCTCTTTGCCAACAATCGCGAGCCGATACTTGCCGTACTTGCCTTCATCGATGACGGGTTGAGAGCCGACTTCGAAGTCGCCTTCGACACCGCTCGAGAACCAGACGCCAAACTCGGCGGGGTCGCTGATGGCGGCGAAGACGCGCTCAATGGGGGCGCTCATGACGAGAGAACGTTCGATTCGGTCGGGGGTGGTATTCATAATGCAACATTAGTGTTGCATGTTTGTGAAGGGGATTGCTCGGGTGGCTCGGATTGGCTCGGGTTAGCTCGGGAAGTGGGACCAGTTGGACTTGTCAGACCGGTCCCCAAATCCGAACAAACCCGTACAAACCCGTACAAACCCAAGCCATCCCCAGCGTAGAATACAAACATGCTAAGCCTACTGCTCCTCTCGCTTGTCGCCCAGGACAATGCCCTCAAATGCCCCGTCATGGCGGGTGAGGTCGCTAAGGACACGAACTTCGTCGAATATCGCGGCGCGAGCTTTGGGTTCTGTTGCGCGGGCTGCGATAAGAACTTCGCTAAGGCCCCCGACAAGTTCCTCGCGACTCAAGCCAAAGCGGGGAACACCGTCGGGGTCTCGATGTTCGATGTTGTGAGTCGGCGGCGGATTGATGCGGCCAAGGCACCGAGCTTCTCGGACTTCGGCGGCATCCGGTATCCGTTCGAGTCCAAGGACAACGCCATGGTGTTCCTCGCCGCGCAAGAGAAGTTGACGGTGGCCCCCAAGAAGGAGGCCCTCTATTGCCCGGTCATGAAGAAACCGATCGCGTCGGCCTCGAAGGCATGGGGCTATGTGGATCATGACGGCGTGCGGTGGTATCTGTGCTGCGCGGGCTGCGAGGAGCCGTTCCTGAAGAACCCGGCGACGTTTGTGACGGCCGAGGCGAAGAAGCAGATCAAGAACGTGAGCGCGCGAATCTTGCCGAAGGGCTGAGGGGATTGGCTCGGGTTGGTTCGGGTTGGATTCAATAGGTTGTCGGCTGGCTCTTGCCGACGCTCGAACCGGAAGACCAGCCTATGACTTCATAAAGCCAACCCGAGCCAACCCTAACCAACCCGCGCCATCCGTCGGGAACTCTTATATACCCTGCGGGGTATATATAAGCGAGGCTCATGAAATCCGAAGAAACACGTGCCATCGACCGACGACTTGCCCGCATCGAAGGGCAGGTGCGCGGGCTGCGGAGAATGCTTGAGGAAGACGCGTATTGCTGCGATATCCTCACCCAGATCAGCGCGGTTAACTCCGCGTTGAGCCAGGTCGCCGGCCAAGTCGCCGCGCAGCACGTCAAGCACTGCATTGTCGGCCACGGCACCGGGTCAGAGCATGAATCGGCTCACAGCATGACCCGCGATGTACTCATCGATGAACTCACCGAGGTCTTCGGACGCCTCATGAAAGCCTGATACCCCAAGGAGTATATCAACCATGACCCTTAACGTCCAAGGAATGACTTGCCAGAACTGTGTCCGCCACGTCCGCGAGGCCATCGAGGCTCTCGACGGTGCGACGAACGTTCATGTCGACCTCGAGGCCGGAACCGCCACCTTCGACGGCGTGACGGCCGCCGCTGCCATCGCCGCTATCGAAGAGGAGGGCTACCAGGCCAGCGAACAATGAACACCACGACCGCGATACCGGAACCCCCAGAGACTCAAGAGACTCAACTCGCCGTGAGCGGCATGACGTGCGCGTCGTGCGTTGCCCGGGTCGAGCGGACGCTCAAGAAGCAACCCGGGGTAGCCGATGTCGCGGTCAACTTTGCCACCCATCAGGCTACGATCCACCACACCTCCGAGGTCGGCCCGAGCGAACTTGTGGCCGCCGTCGATAAGGCTGGCTACGGAGCCGAAGTGATTGACGAGGACATCCATGCCGGGCACTCGACCTCCGAACATGCTGAACATCTTCGTGTGGAGTCCGAGTCGGAATTGGCCAAAATTCGCCAGAACCTCGGCCTCGCGGTTTCGCTGACGGTGCCGACCTTCGCTCTGTCGATGTTGTGGCATCCGAGGCCGGTTTGGGCGAACTGGCTGTTGCTCGTGCTCGCGACGCCGGTCATCTTCTATTGCGGGCGCGGCTTCTTCATCGTCGCCGCCAAGGCCTTGCGCCACGGGTCCACAACGATGGACACGCTCATCGCGATGGGTTCCGGTGCGGCGTGGCTGTATTCAACGGCGGCGCTGTTCCTGCACACCGATGCCCACCACCAAAGCGAGCATGTCTACTTCGAGACCGGCGCGGTCATCGTCACGCTGATCCTGCTGGGGCGGTTCCTCGAAGCTCGCGCCAAGACACGGATGTCCGATGCGATTCGAAAGTTGATGGACCTCGCGCCGCCGGTGGCGACGGTTGTGGGGCTTGATGGGGCCGAGCACGAGGTCCCGGTGTCCACTCTGCGCTCCGGAGTTTCGATTCGAGTTCGTCCAGGCGAGCGAATCGCCGTCGACGGTGTCGTCACGGAAGGTGAGTCGTACGTCGATGAGTCCATGATCACCGGCGAGCCGGTGCCGGTGGCGAAGCAGGCGGGCGATGAGGTGACCGCGGGCACCGTGAATGATCGAGGCACGTTTGTGTTTCGGGCCGAGCGGGTCGGTAAAGACACCACGCTGGCCCAAATCGCAAGGATGGTTCAGCGGGCGCAAGGCTCGAAAGCACCCATGCAAAGCCTCGCCGATCGTGTTTCCGGGGTGTTTGTCCCGATCGTGATTGTCATCGCGATCGGTACGTTGCTGACCTATCTGACGCTCGGGCTGGGGTTCGAAGCGGGCATCATCGCCGCGGTTGCGGTGCTGGTGATTGCCTGCCCGTGTGCGCTGGGGTTGGCAACGCCGACCGCACTGATGGTCGGCACCGGCCGGGGTGCGGAACTCGGGATTCTGATCAAGGACGGCGAGGCACTGGAACGAGCCGGGCATGTGCGGACGGTGGTCGTAGACAAGACCGGAACGCTTACGCAGGGCCGTCCTACACTGACCGACTTGCGCGTGTTTGGCAGTTGGAGCGAATCCGAGGCGCTCGCGTTCGCGGCGAGTCTGGAGCGGGTCAGCGAGCACCCGATCGCCCGCGCGGTCGTGACCGAAGCCGAGCGGCGGGGGTTGGCGGTTGACCCGGTTTCAAGCTTTGAGGCCGTCCGCGGCCAGGGCGTGAGTGCCGAGAACGGTCAAGTCGGGCGGCTTGCGTGGATTGCGAACGCGTTGCCGATCCCGGACGCCGTCAAGCTTGCCCATAACCAGCTTGAGGACGAGGGCAAGACCGCGTTTCTGGCGCGATCGGGGGATCACTTTGCCGTGCTGGCGGTGTCCGACTCGGTCGCGGCTAACGCGGGCGATGCGATTGGCGCTTTGCAGGAACTGGGGATCGACGCTGTGATGGCGACCGGCGACAACTCTCGCGCGGCGGATGCGGTGGCCAAGCAGGTGGGTGTTCGGCACGTCCATGCCGAGGTGTTGCCCGGCGACAAGGCGGCGATCGTCCAACGGTATCAAAGCGCCGGCGCGGTGGCGATGGTCGGAGACGGCATCAACGATGCGCCTGCGCTGGCCCAGGCCGATCTTGGCATCGCGATGGGATCGGGAACCGATGTGGCCATGGAGACGGCGGGCGTGACGCTGCTCCGGTCCGACTTGCGCGGCGTTGCCCAGGCGATCCGACTCGCACGAGCCACTCTGTCGACGATCAAGGGCAATCTGTTTTGGGCGTTCGGTTACAACGTCGTGATGATCCCGCTGGCGGCGATGGGCAAGCTCAGCCCGATGCTGGCCGCGGGTGCGATGGCGTTCAGTAGCATCTCGGTCGTGTTGAACTCGCTGCGGCTACGGAGCTTTCGCTAGAGCGATCGCCACGGGACAGGCCGGCCGTCCATCGACCACGGGATGCCCTCGGGCATGAGCGATTCGAGGACGATGGGCTCGGCGTCGGGCGACATGCGATAGAGCGCAAGCTTGACCATGCCTACCGACAGCGTTTGTCGGATCTCCCGGCGCACGCGGTGTACGTAAATGAGCTTTTGCAGGACGCTCCAGCCCACCCAAAGCACCAGGGAGGCACGGATGAAGGTGAACGTCTCTGAACGAGCCGGGCCGGAAATGATGCCGATGATTGCGAGAATCGCCCACGCGAGATAGAACCAGTCATACCATCGCATGTTGAACCGACGATGGCGCAGTTGTCGCTCAAGTTCTTGACGCTCGGCGGGTTCGAGCATCCGAGTGGCGGTGTCGCCTTCTTGGGTCAGCAACCAGTCGGCAACTTCCTGGGTGCGGTCCGAGGCGGGAGCGACTTCGGTCGGTTGCACAATCAGCGGCATCTTCAGCCACTCGCCGCGCACCTGGATTACGAGGTTGCCGGGCGAGACCACCGTGAACTGGGGAATATCGGTCGGTTCAACGCGAAAGAGCATGAGCTCGGCGTCGGGAGCGATGGAGCGGTAGCGCCGGTATGTCGCGATTCCGTCGCGGACGAAAAGCACCACGGCGGCGAGGCCGACGATCGTGATCAGAAACACGGCGAGGCCGATAACTTCGAGGCGAAGTGAAGAAAGCGCGACCGCGAGCCCGATCAGGAGGTAGAGAGCGACAATACCGACGATGGCGCCGGTTGCGACGATGAGGCCCCGGCGGGCACGACGCTGAAACTCGGCAAACTCCGAGGGTTCGATGGGACGCCGATCGGTAAGTTCGGCGAGGGCAATAAACAGCCGGGGACTCTCAGACATGTTCGCATTCCCCTGGCTATCCAAAGCCTGGCGGAGTGGGTGGGATTCGAACCCACGACCCGGCTTTCACCGAGTACGCGATTTCCAATCGCGCTCCTTCGACCACTCGGACACCACTCCGCTCGCTCAATTATGACGCACTGGGCGCGTGAGATAATGGAACGGTGAGGTTGACGCCAGATCAGGCGCTCGATCGGCTTCTCGAAGGGAACCGCCGATTCGTAGCCAGTGAGAATCATCATCGAACTTACGAGCCGAGCGACCTGACCGAGATCGCGACCGTTCAGGAGCCGATCGCAGCAATTGTCGCCTGTGCCGATAGCCGGGTGGTCCCCGAGGTGCTTTTCGACCAAGAGTTGGGGAGTCTGTTTGTGAGCCGGGTTCCGGCCAACGTTGCGAGCGACGGCACGAAGTGGATGATCGACATCGCCTGCGGTGAGTTTAAGGTGCCGCTCGTGGTGGTGCTGGGGCACACCGGGTGTTTGGCGGTGCGTCAGATTGTCGAGGGTCTGAACGGACCGGGCGGCGGACTGCGCCACCGAGTTCAAACCGCGTTTCAGGACGTGCGACTGGCTCGGCGCGAACCCGTTTACGAATGCACGATTGAGCAGAATGCGCTGAATACGGTCAAGGATTTGCTTGCCGAGTGCCCACCGCTGAGCCACTCGGTCCGAGAGCAGGAAACGCGGGTAGTCGCGGCACTCTATGACATGCCATCCGGCGTTGTGCATTTGCTCGATCCCGCCGACCGAGCTTAGGCGCCGGGAAAAGCCACCCGGCGACCTGGTGAGCTCAGTTAGTTCAAAACCACGAGGACGCTGGCTGGCTTTTGCCAGCGTTGCCGCCGGGTCTACCCTTGGGTGCAGGGTTATACTGAGCCGTGGCGCGCACCAAGCCAGTGAAGCCAGCGAGCACGCGACCCTCGGGCGCTCGCACAACGGCGCCGCGCAGCCAATCTGCCAAGAGTTGGGTGAGACGGTGGCCTCAGCTCGCGCTAGGGATTGACGAACCTGAGACGATAGGGCAGGTCGGCTACGAGATACCCTACTGGAAAGGCAAGCAGGCGCTGGCCTCGCGGCCGTTGACGATCGCCGAGTTTGAGGCCCTCAGGTGGAAGGGCGTTCGTTTGCGCCGTGCTTTTTGGGTCTTGGTGATGGCGCTTGGTTTGGGCTCGATTGAGGCTTGGCTAGCTGTCGGAAGCCGGAACCCTCTCAACGTGCTTGTTGTCGCGGGGCTGGTCCTGTGCCTGATGATCGCCTTCCTACTCTTGCCAGCAGTGCGATGTGGCCTCGTGCCTAGGGACGCCGAGGTGATGACGTTCAAGGCCTCGGAGACGGTGGAAGTGGTCGTACCCGGCGGAGTCGGAGTGTCGGTTGACGGGCGACGCTCCCGCTTGCCGATGGCCCGCCGGCTACGGTATGTCGCGCCACCTCCGGCCAAGGCGATCAAGAAGGTTGGAAACCTCCGCGACCTGACGCCGAGCGAGATCGTGGAAGTGAAGCGACGCTATACCATGGAGCACGCCGCTTGGCCGCTGCCGACGCTGCTTGTGTTCGGCGGGGAATTCATCAGACACGTTGCAGCCCGAGACTTTCTCCTCGCTGCCTTAGCTCTCCTCTTCTTCGTGCTCGTGTGGCTCTTGTTCAGACGCCACTGGAGTTGGCAACCACCCACCCAGGTACGGCTCGAGGTGGTTGATGACGAGGATGGCAAGCTCGGTGAGTACCTGGAGGGAACCGAGAAGCCTTGGACCATCGACGGCGTTCCCGCCGAGTGGCGGATTTATTAGTTCAGAATCCCGTCAGGGCTTGATCTCGGTCGTTTTGCGCACCCATGTCACACGATACGGTGTTCCGTCCCCGCCGGGTAGGTGGACGCCACGGGCCGTAAGGCGCGTGTGCAACGGGAGTCCCGTCTTGGCGTCAAGCAGCGAGTCGCCCTCCGCCTGGATCCCAGAGGGCTCCGTAAATGTCCAACGGACCCGGCGGCCGACGAATCCTTCCCAGGCATAGCCGCGGTTGAAGGGCGCTACGAAGGTCGTGACCGCGGAGGGAATACGGGATTCGCTCATCGCGGGCCAGCGAACAGCGGCGCCTGGTGGCACCCAGGCCAGCCAGCGCGCCCACCGGAAGGCGATAGGGTCCTCGGGCAAGGGTTCGTAGAAGGACGCGGTCCGCGGCATCTCGTGCCAAACGACGCCATCGCCATCTGGGGGCGGAATCGGGTCGCCGTCAAGGGTTGAGCTGAGCAGTTTTCGCGTGAGCTTCAGCCTGAGCGGCTCAGTAGTGACGACTTCGCCGGTTTCCTGCCACCGTTCAGTGAACACCGGGTCGTCGGGCTTATCGCCATCGATCTTCACGTTGATCTCCGCGGTCCAGCCCCTGCCTCGAACCTGGTGGTTGCCGCTCAACGACTCGCGGGGCAGGCGATCGTAGTCAAGCGGAGCCAGCACGTCGGTCGTTTGAGCAACGAGCAACAGGACCGCGATCACGGTGAATCCTGCGTTCCAATCGGGGTCTCGTCGGGTCGGCGGTAGCCCTGTTTTCGAGCGAGTTCTTCTCGCCCCAATGAGCTTTCAGCGTGGGCGCGCTGGCGCGTGAGTTCGGTCTTTTTGCTCTCCGCCAGACGCATTTCCCGCTGCGCTTCATCGGCGATCTTGCGCTGTTCACGCGCCACTTGCCACGGCCGGAGACTCAATGCGAATCCTAGCGCGACGGCCACCAAGACGATAACGACTACGACACCCTTGTTCATCCTTGTCCTACCTTGATCACCATGATCATGTTGGTGTTGCCTGGCTTCCCTGCCGGCACTCCTGCGGAAACAATAATAGTATCCCCCACTCTTAACCGTT
>CAZPHD010000019.1:0-55119 GCA_964586225.1 uncultured Fimbriimonadaceae bacterium | reverse complement strand
AGCTCGCCGAGTTCGGCATCGTTGGCCGAAATCGTGGCGACCTGGCGGATGGCCTCTTCGCTGCTG
Source organism: uncultured Fimbriimonadaceae bacterium (assembly GCA_964586225.1). Classification (GTDB taxonomy): domain Bacteria; phylum Armatimonadota; class Fimbriimonadia; order Fimbriimonadales; family Fimbriimonadaceae; genus JANJUB01. Next base: position 55,053 of record CAZPHD010000019.1, on the reverse strand, counting down.
ATGCTGGTCGACGCCTTCTCAAGTTCGGCGACCATGGCGGCGACAGCCTCGTCAATGCCCGCCTTGATCATGGTGGCATTGCTACCGGCGGCGACGTTGCGGATGCCTTCCTTGAAGATCGCTTGTGCGAGCACCGTCGCGGTGGTGGTGCCATCACCGGCGGTGTCGTTGGTCTTGCTGCTGACTTCGCGAATGAGCTGGGCGCCCATGTTCTCGAAGCGGTTCTCGACCTCGATTTCCTTGGCGATGGTCACGCCGTCGTTGATGACGGTCGGGCTGCCGAACTTGCGCTCGAGGACGACGTTGCGTCCGCGGGGGCCGAGGGTGACTTTGACGGCGTTGGCGAGCTTGTCGACGCCAACTTCAAGAAGCTTCCGGGCGTCGTCGGTGTATTTGATGTCTTTTGCTGGCATGGTGATTGTTCTCTCCGTCCGAGCGCGCTTGGCACTCACGGCAAGTGATTGCTAATTATGGCACGAGGCGACTCTGGCGTGGGCAAAATCGCCACAACCATTGCAATTTTATGCCGACCGTGCTATGATTGCAACATGAGTTGCAATGCGAGTACCAGTAACCATGCCAGCGGGGCATTCACCCAAGTAACTGGTCCTGTCCAGTTCGACCAGGATGTGACGTCCGTTGACGGGCGAATCTTGATCCTCAGCAACTGTCCTGAGTCGTGGATTGAGGATTTCGGTGATTCCGATCCTGTTACGCTCCACCGCGCACATATCTACCTGGATGCGAACGTACAGCAGTCGGTGCGCCTTTGGTTTTGGCACCTCAATAGAATCGAAGATGAGTCCACGGCATTCCTTCGCATTTTGGTCAAGATGCTAAACAGTGGAGAGACAGCCTCCCTGTCCAACGTCAAGTATCAATACGACGTTGTCTCCTCAAGCACGGGGATGGCCACTTTGGGGCAGTGCCTGGCAGTTGCCCAAATGAAACGTTCGTATCAATCCGGGACGGGCCAGTCGGTTACATCGACCGAAATGTCACTTTCTTCGCCCCTTGGCACAATAGAAGTGCCGTACAATCAAGTAGTGGGCGGCGTCGTTGAGTTTGATTTGGAGTCTGAGGAAGACGCTGTTTTTATTATCCGGTTCGTCGGGACACGCAATGCAGCTTCCGTCGGGAGTTCATCGCAGTCTGTTTGGCCCCTTAGCAACCACCTTGTGGACGGAACGGCGCACATTCGCGGCACGTGGCCACAGAGCAACCTCGAGCTGTCATATTCAGGTGATCCCTTCAACGCTCTTGATACGCAACCTTCGATGGGCAGTCCCCCTGTTGCGGGGGCAGACGACGTGCGGCATTACGACGTCCTTGAGAGCAATGGCATTCACTACTGGAACAGCTCGTCTAGTGATGAGTCTGGTCCGTTTGGATCGGAAACAGGCGGTCCGAACGCGACTAGCAACAAGGGTCTTTACGGCGTAGACCTCATTCTACGCACGCATGTCAAAAACTCTGATCCTTCATTTCCAAGACCTATCCAGCACTTTTTTGCCCCAAGGTGCTCAGGTTCCAACGTCAATGATCCGAGAGGTAAATTCTGGGGTGCTGGCGCAGTTGACTCTGGATTCCCTTATACAGGATCCACTTGTGGAATCCCGAGGATGCGCTTCAAGGGCATCACAACCACTTGTGACGCGACGAACTTTCCGCCAAACTCAGCAGACATCGGTAGCATTGAGTTTCCATACATCACGGTCAACGCCAACACGACTGATCAACTCTTGCGTTACTACCTCGTGATCGGCGGAGCATCAGATCTCCCTGCTTCATTGGCGCAGACGCGCATCGCGATCGCGCAGGCGCAGGAACCGGATTAGGACATGATCACTTTCCTTGCGATTTATGGAGTCTCGATTCAGGCTAAGCTGGAGTTGATTGGCGAGGTCGCCCCGATTCAGGTTGTCGCGTTCGGCAGAAACGGTGAGCCAGCGCGGGGCCGCATCGTGATCACCAATGACCATAGCTGGGCCTTCGGCAGCTCGACCCTTCCTGGGCATGGGAAGTATCTCTATCGTTGGCCCGTGAAGTCCCCTGAGCGCTACCAGCAGTTTCACGTCTACTGGGCTTCTATTGGCGATCATCGACGGATTGTTGACAAGCCGGGAAAGCCCTACTCCGTATCGCGTGGCTCCCTCATCGCGGCCCTCTCAAAGGACACGGTGCTCTTGGGTGCGGACACCGAACAGCTTCAACCGGGCGCCTTCCGTTGGGAAGTCGTTGCCCTGAATCCATTTCCTCCGGCGAAGGTGCGCCGAGTTGCCGCTGGTGGTGAGCGGCCCAAGCCGAACTTCGGCACGGCGTGGTACGACTCGCCCTCCGGTTTGCTCAATACCAACCGTGGCCAATTCCGCGTGGCGGCCCAGGCCAGTACGGCTTGGACGCCGAGATATAAAGTCGAACGCCGCCCAGCTAAGACGGGTTCGTTCTATGAGTTGGACACCAAGACCGGTGGGTCCACGTTGGTTGACGATGCTGGCTCCAACATGTCGTTCCGTTATTGGCGAAACGCGATGTTCCGCGCCTCGCGCGACGGAAGTGGCCACGACTTCTGGGATCGTGTGAGTAAGCAGTGGGTGCGCTTAGGCTTCCACCTGATCGGCGAAAGCGCGGACCGAACCAGCCTCGTTTTCGCCGATCATAGCGGGTCTTCTGCGAAGCCGGCTCCGACGTACATCGTGCGGCTGAAGAAGGAGTTGCGGTAAGAGAGACGAGTTTTGAGTGACGAGTGACGAGTGACGAGTGATGGGTGATGAGTGATGAGTTATGACACGACCCGCCTACGTGGTCACTGTAGATACCAGCTTAGCCTCTCGTCGGATTTCTCAAAAAAACTACAAATGTTTGCAATTTCGCGCAACTTGGCCTATAATAGCTGCATGTCCGCACATCGCGTCATGCTTTTACTGCTGAGTGCCTTGAGCGCCGTTAGTGCCAGCGCGGGTCACTATGCCGTCACCTATACGGGCGGTACAGTCACGGTAACAACGCCTCACTTTACAACGACGAGAAGCTATGCCGTGAATCCAGTCACTGGCTACTACGGCGGAGCGGGAAGCACCAGTGAACCGCCGCCTGGCCCGGGCCCGGCTCCGGTTGGTCAAGGTGGGTCGGTCGTGTGTGTTGGCGTCATCGAAGCCAAATTCACATGGGTCCCCACTGGAGGCGCAGACTTGGAGCCCCCAAAGAACGTCGTCTTGAAAGTAGAAGGGCTTGCTAACTGGACAGGCACGAGCGGCGATTGCGGAAACGGGATCAATTCGCAAAAGGTTGCTTCCGTCGAATCTGGATCTTCCTTCGCTACAGAAACCTTGATTAAAGTCTCAGGAGCGTCCTTCACGGTAGTTTATGCCCCCTATGCATGGGCGAACTTCCAACCAGGCGAAACGGGTGTGCTCTCGGGTACCGCGTTTGCAGGTCTGAAGGTGAGCGCTACGCCGGTCGTTATTGACCCACAGGGCACGATCAACGATGACGGATATCCTGCTTGCTTGAAGGGTCAGAGAGTGCGGTTTGTGGTCACCGCCGGATCGTACACGCTGACGAATCATCAATGGGGTAATCAGCTGTGGACGATCAAAGACGTCATTTTCGGGGCAAGCGGCACTTCGGGCGGATGGACATACCGGTTGTTCAGACGCACCGATGGTGTCCCGAACACCGAGTACACGCAGACGAGCCCTGACTGGGTTTATGATAATGTGGCCGACGAGACAGATGTGGTCGGATGTTCAGTGAACGTTTACGACGGTGCCACGTTCGTCGGTACTGCAGTCGCCGAGAGATGGGTTAATGCCTACGTGCCTTACGCTGGCTGGGCGGCCAATGCCTACACCCCCTCCTCGTACGACGGCTCATCTCCGCCCGGCTACGTGTACTCTGGGCCATCCGCCGCTGATATCGCCATTGAGTTTCATGGTGCAGTGGGGACCCCAGCTTTGTTTGTCCCCGTACAGGGTTACGGCTCGTGGGCGGCGGTGCAGAAGGCATGTCTTTCGAAGTATCAGCGGTATCAGGTTCCACCCAATCCTATTCCCTACTATCAGTCCAGCACGACGAACAACGCGTTCGTTCTTGACAACTCCTATCCGTACGAGCCAAATCCTGGCAACTGGTTCCCCGCAGACAGTGTAGAATCGCATGATCCTCAAAGCGTGCCGTACATCTCGGATGCGCCGAACTACGAGCTCTTATACACCGTCTTGGAGTTCGGAATACAGGACCAGTTTCAGATGTTCCAGGCTTGGCTCCCGCCCGACAACGGTGTTGGTCGGGCAGCGGTTCCAATTGCTCAAATTGATTGGCGCTGGGACGCGAATGGGCCGAGCCCATCCGCCCCTTTCTGGAGTGCTCCCGAAGGGGCAGGCACCTATGTTACTGGGGGGCGAACACATCCGCCCAGTGGCGCGATGGATTGGGCAAACGTTCACTTCAATGTGGAGTAGAAATCGACATGAAACAACTCACTTTATTGCTGAGCATCATCGTTCTCGTTACCGGCTTCGGATGCCAATCGGGGCCGAGAGCCAAGGAGATCACGAAGCCAACCACGCCGAAGCAGCGTCCAGCTTCGGCGACGGCGGCCAAGGCCAAGTTTACGGAAGCGAAGCAGGCCGAGACGACCGGCAATTTTTCGCTGGCAGAATCCAAGTTCCGAGAATCGTTGGACCTCTTGCCCGACATTCTGGTTCGAAAGGATTTCGCACGCTTCTTGGAAGCTCGCGGACGCCGTTCGGAGGCATTGGATGAGTACGTCAAGGTGGTCAACAATGAAGGCGGCTTCTCAGCGACCATTCGGTCGGTTGAGTTCCTCGGTAAAGTTGCCGATCTTGCTAGCGAACTGTCTGACCCACGTGCGAGCGGCCTCTACGATGAGGTTCTTGCCGTTGCCAGACCCATCGGTCCCGCTTTTCCAGCTATTTCGGTTCCGGCGGGTGCCTCACTCCAGCAGCGAAGGGCTGCGGCGCGTGTTGCCGCCGCAATCCCCAAGTTCTTCGGTCAAAAGCAACAAGCGCGCACCCTGCTCTTGTCGACCCTTGAAGATGATCCTACATCACCAGTAACACACTACTACCTGGCCGATCTCGCGTTCAGGATGCGGGATAACGCGACCGCTCGCGCGCATGCCGCGCTGTCGCGCATGTACGCTGGAGATCGAACGGATGTGTTGGCCGCTTTGGAGCGGTTGGACCGCAACATACGGGAGTGATGACCGCACGAAGTTAGAGTGAGCGGTCGGCGCAACTTACAACGTTTCGCGCCGACCGCTCTCCCATCACTCGTCACTCAAAACTCGTCACTCAAACTTCGTCAGTTCTTCGCGCCGACCATCGCACCCTCAACCACGGCGAGGATGTCCTCGGCGCGGAGGATGACGTAGTCCTTGGCGTCGACATTGACTTCGGTGCCGCTGTACTTGCCGTAGATGACGGTGTCGCCGACTTTGACGTCGACGGGCGAGATCTGGCCCGAGTCGAGGCGCTTGCCGGGGCCCACCGCGAGAACCGTGCCCTTCAGCGGCTTCTCCTGGGCGGTGTCGGGGAGGATGATGCCACCGGCGGTCTTTTCTTCCTTGGCGGCGGCTTCGACAATGATTCGATCATGAAGCGGTTTCAGGTTCATTGTTGCTGTTTCTCCAACGTAAAACTGGGCACGCTGGGCGTCGCCCTCTGATTAGCAGTTTACCCGAGGGAGTGCTAAATGGGGATGGTTCGGGTTGGCTCGGATTGGTGCGGGTTAGTTCGGGTTTGCTTGGGTTAGTTCGGATTGGTTCGGATTTGCTCGGGTTAGTTCGGATTAGTGGGGCCGGTCGGACAACTAGGAGACTCCCAGTCCAAACCATCCCTCACAACGCTTGCTCCCGCATCTTCGCCCACGGCCGCGGGTGGCCGGGAGGCGTGTTCTTGATCTTGCGGTAGACGGGGAAAACGCGTTCGGCGTCGATCACGGGCAGGGTACGGCGGTGGATCGCTTCAAGCTCCAGACCCAACGCCGACGCCAGCCGCTCGATCTCCGGAAGGTCATTGGGCGTACGCATCGGTAGCACGATGCCCCCCTTGCGGCAAGGGCGCGCACTGAGTTCAAGCTGGATCGCTAGCGGGGCGAGGGCGCGACCGGTGACGACGTCGAAGGCGTCGGTCAAGCCGAGTTCTTCGGCCCTTCCCTGCTCTAGCTTCAGGTTCGGCAAGGGGTGACGCCGCAGGAAGCCGAGCATCTTGCTGCTGGAGTCGAGCGCGGTGACGTTGAGATCGGGCCGCGCCAGCGCCAGCGGCCAGGCCGGGAATCCGGGACCGGTGCCGATATCCAGCACGGTGGATCCCTCCGGGATGAACTCGGCGATGAGCAGGGAGTCCAGAATGTGCCGTAGCCAGCACTCCTCACGTGGCACCCGCGTGAGGTTCATCAGCGCGTTCTGCGCATAGAGGTCGTCTTCAAACGCGGTCAGGGCGGCTCGGTCCAGCGTCAAACCGAGACGTTCAAGTTCGGTGGCGAGACTGATCAAGTCACCACCCGCGCACCATCCACGATTTCGCAGGGTGTGAATCTACCCTCGGGGCCAAAAGCGGATTGGGCCGACTCGATGAATCTGCCAAGGCTGTCGCGCTCGACCAACGCCACGCAAGCCCCGCCGAATCCCGCGCCCGTCATCCGCGCGCCGACGCATCCGGGTGACGCCCAACACGCCTCCGCCATCCGGTCGAGGGCCAGGCCGGTGACCTCATAGTCGTCGCGCAGACTCTCGTGGCTCTGGCGCATGAGCACGCCCAACAAACCCCATGAAGAATTGGAACCCATGAGGGCGTCGGTGGGTTCGTCCCGACGCAAAGCGGAAACCGAAGAATTGATGAGGGCGTCGGTGGGTTCGTCCCGACGCAAGACCTGCGCAAACTCCAAACACCTCTCATTCTCAGTCAGCACATGCCTTGCCCGGCGATAGGCAACCTCCGGCAGTTCAGCCTTCCCTTGCTCAAGGCGGCTGCGATCCAGCACCCGCAGGTTGGGCACGTTCAGCGTCTGGCAGACGAGTTCGCACTCGGCGCGCCGCTCGTTGTACTTCGAACTCGCGAGCTCTCGCGAGGCGCCGGTGTCGCAGATAACGACTTGCAGCGACTCCGGCAAGCGCACCGCCTCAGTGGTCGCGTTCAGCGTATCAAAAAGCAGGGCATGCCCCCGCACGCCGCACGCGCTCGCCATCTGGTCCATCAGGCCGCTTTGCAACCCGAGGAATCCGTTCTCGCATCTCTGACCGAGCCTCGCGAGTTCGAGCGGTGCGAGATCCAATCCCAGCAAGTGATCCCACACCACGGCGAACGCCATCTCGATAGCGGCGCTGCTACTTACACCCGCGCCGATCAATACGGAACTGCCGACGACTCCGACCAGATTTGGCACGACATATCCAGCCTCGCGAAACGCCCAAGCCGTCCCGGCCGGATACGTCGCCCAGCCCATGCGTTTCGGCTCGACGGTGGCGGTGTCGAACGGCTCGGCTGCGCCAAGCTCCAGCGAGTGCAACTCCGTGGTGTTGGCGACGGCCGCCGCCAGCCAGAGCTCTTGGTTGATGGCGGCGGGAAAGACGAACCCGCCATTGTAGTCGGTGTGCTCGCCGATCAGGTTCACGCGCCCGGGGGCGACCGCCACGACATCCGGCTCCCGCCCGAACCGCTCCCGAAACTCCGCTACCACCCGACCTCTCGACATTCTCAAGAAGTAAACCCGACCTGGTAACTCTGCGGAGGGAACCTCGCACGATTCATGGCATCAACCAGTCGGTCTGCCTGGGTCCACTCTAGCCGCCCGGGCCCGGCAGGCCAAGTTAGCGCGTCTCGGCGGGTATCCGCGGCGGCGGTATACACTCGCGCCATGCGAGTGATGATGCTGTCGTGGGAATACCCGCCCCGGATCGTCGGAGGCATCAGCCCCCATGTCTACGATCTCTCCCAACAGCTCGTCAAACAGGGCATTGAGGTGCACGTCGTCACCAAGCACACGCCCCAAGCCCCCGACGAAGAGATCGAACCCAGCGGCGTCCACGTTCACCGTGTCCACCTCGCCGACACACCGAACGACTTTCTGCACGAAATCCAACTCCTCAACGACGCGACCGAAGCCCGCGTGAGAGAACTTCTCGAAGACTGGCGGCCCGGTGGACAGCCGACCGTCTTCCACGCTCACGACTGGCTCTCACTCGACGCCGCGCGGACACTGAAGTACGAATACAGCCTGCCCATGGTAGCGACGGTCCACGCGACCGAGGAAGGCCGCAACCAAGGCATTCACAACGAGATGCAGCGGTACATCCACGAGCAGGAGTATTGGCTGACCTACGAAGCTTGGCGCGTGATCGTGTGCACGGAATACATGAAGGGCGAAGTCTCGCGCTCGTTTAACATCCCTGGCGACAAGATCGATGTCATTTACAACGGCGTGGTCGCCTCGAAGTTCGAGTTTGAGTGGTCCGAGGCCGAGCGCACGGCGTGGCGCGCCAAGTATGCCGAGCCAGATGAGCTGATCGTGATGTATGTCGGCCGGTTTGTGCGCGAGAAAGGCATTCAGGTGCTCCTTAACTCGGCAAGCGCAATCCTCGCGCGCCAGCCGAAGGCCAAGTTCGTCATCGTCGGCGGTGGAAACCGAGCACAGTTCGAGCGGTTCGTGCGCTGGTACGGACTGCAGGACCGGGTGGTCTTCACCGGGTTCATGGCGAATCGGAACCTGCACCAGATGTATCGAATCGCCGATGTGGTGGTTTTCCCTTCGCTTTACGAGCCGTTTGGGATTGTCGCGCTCGAAGGCATGGCGGCGGGCGCACCGGTGGTGGCCTCTGATGCGGGTGGACTGCGCGACGTGGTTCGTCACGATGAAACGGGAACGCTACACTTCGCGGGGGACTCGGGTTCGCTGGCGTGGGCCGTCTTGCGGGTGCTCGAAGACCCCGAGCGTGCCCGGCGACTGAACCACGCCGCCCACGAGCGGCTAAGCACCGACTTTAACTGGGCGAACATTGCAACCCAGACCATCGACGTCTATGACCGGGTTTGGGAGGAGTTCCTCACCAGCTACTGGGCCATGGACACCCTGTGGCCGGTATCGCCAGGAGCAGAGGATCGAGCCCAACGACGCCAAGCCAAGCGCGTGGCCGTCGCGCGTCCACGCCCCGCGATCGCAGAAATCTCCGTCCCCGCCACGCTCGACCATGAAGAGCATCCGGTTGAGGGATCATAGGAATCTTGGATTGGTGATTTTGGATTTTGGATTGGGGAATACGGAAGGCCTTCCCTCCCAATCTGAAATCTGAAATCACCAAATCTGAAATGGGTATACTCTCCCCCGGTATATGAAGCGGACCGACATTCTCGATAAAGTTGGGGCTTGTGCGAGTGCGCTCTGCGCGGTTCACTGCGTCCTGACCGGTGTTGCTCTTGGCCTTTTGAGCTCGCTTGGTTTCGGATTCTTCGGCAGCTTTTGGGTTGATGCGATCTTCGTGTTGACGGCCGTGGTCGTCGGCGCGGTTGCGCTGCGGCATGGCATCAAGCGTCATGGCTCATATGTGCCCGCGCTGTTCTACATCCTCGGCCTTGTCGCGGTGGTTGTGGCGCACTTCGAAGACTTCTCGCACGGCTGGCCGGTCCACCAGCATCACCACCACGGCATCCTGCCGACCGTGATGTCGGTGATCGGCGGCCTCAGTTTCGTGATGTTCCACGTCTTGAACCTGCGGCTTCGACATCGTTGCACGTGTTGCACTCACGAATAAGCCGCAGGCCGACATCCCGAACCTAGTAAACTTCGGCCCATGCCCGAACGATACGAACCCGCCTCATTTGAGGCCAAATGGCGCGCCCGGTGGGCCGAGGCCGAACTCTTCCGAACCCGCGAGGAACCGGGGCGGCCAAAGTTCTACTGCCTCGACTTCTTCCCCTATCCGAGCGGCGCGGGGCTCAGTGTCGGGCACTGCCGCAACTACGTGCCCAACGACGTCGTCTCGCGCATGAAGTACATGCAGGGCTACAACGTGCTGCACCCGATGGGCTTCGACGCGTTTGGGCTCCCCGCCGAGAACGAGGCGATCAAGAATCAAACCCATCCCGCGCCGATGATCGACCGCTACGCCGCCACGTACCGGCGGCAGATGGAACTGGTCGGCATCAGCTACGACTGGTCACGGTCGTTCAAGTCGTCCGACCCGACCTACTACAAGTGGACGCAGTGGATCTTCAAGCTGCTGTACCAGCGCGGACTCGCCTACCGAGCGAACGCCGAAGTCAACTGGTGCCCCAAGGACCGCACGGCGCTCGCGAATGAAGAGGTCGTGGGTGGTCTGTGCGAGCGGTGCGGGACGCCGGTCGAGAAGCGGCAGATTCCCCAGTGGTTCTTTAAGATCACCGACTACGCCCAACGGCTGATCGATGACTTGGACGATCTCGACTGGCCTGAAGGCATCAAAGCGATGCAGCGGAACTGGATCGGGCGCAGCGAGGGCGTGGAGTTCGAGATGAAGGTCGCCTTCGACGACTCGGGCAAGACCAGCGTCCAAGACCAGCTCGCGGCTCTCATGGCCGAGGTCGCTGAGGAACCGGGCGGCCAGGTTCCGGGTGCGGTCGCCGAAAAGATCGCCACGCTGGAGGCCAAGCTGGGAATCAACGCGCAGAAGGTCGGGGCCGACATGATGCCGATCACGCGCTCGGACGACTTCGCGATCAAGCAGAAGTCGCTGACGTTCCGCGTGTTCACGACCCGCATCGACACGATCTTCGGAGTCACGTTTTGCGTGCTTGCCCCCGAGCATCCGCTGGTCGAGGAGATCATCAAGCGGGCTCCCGAGCAAGGTCCCGCCGTGCGCGAGTATCAGGAGCAAGCACGCCGCAAGACCGACGCTGAGCGGACCGCCGACACGAAGGATAAGAGCGGCGTGTTCACCGGCGGGTATGCCGTGAACCCGGCCAATGGTAAGCGCGTGCCGATCTACATCGCCGACTATGTGATGATGAATTACGGAACCGGCGCGATCATGGCCGTCCCCGCGCACGACCAGCGTGACTTCGACTTTGCCATCAAGTACGGGCTGGACGTGGTCCCGGCCATCAAGCCGACCGCCGACTATCTTGGCGACACCACGCTTGAGGCGTACTCAGCGAATCCCAAGGCCCAAGCGTCCGTGTTCACCTCGAAAGACTCGGTGATGATGAACTCGGGCGAATACGACGGTCTGACTTACGAGGAAGGCACGATCGCCCTCGGCCAATGGATGGAGGGCCACGGCATCGGCGAGCGCAAGGTTCAATACAAGCTTCGCGACTGGCTGATCTCGCGGCAACGTTACTGGGGCTGCCCGATTCCCGTGATCCACAGCAAGGATGGCGAGATGCAACTCGTCCCCGACGATTGCCTGCCCGTGTACCTGCCCGAAGTCGACAGCTATGCCCCTGGAGACGACGGCTCTTCCCCGCTGGCCAAGATCGATGACTTCGTCAATGTCACCGACCTGGATGGCAAGCTCGGTCGCCGCGAGACCGATACGATGGGCGGCTTTGCCTGTTCGTCGTGGTATTTCCTGCGGTTCTGCGATCCCCACAACGACGAGAAGCCATGGGACCAGGAGCGCGTGAACTACTGGATGCCGGTGGATTGCTATGTCGGCGGCGCCGAGCATGCGGTCATGCATCTGCTCTACGCGCGGTTTTGGACCAAGGTGCTGTTTGACGCCGGTCTCGTCCCGGTGAAGGAGCCGTTCCAGAAGCTCAAGAACCAGGGCCAGGTTCTCGGCATGACACCCTACCGCTATCCGAAGGAAGGCGAGACCCTCGCTCCAGGCGAAGAAGGCATCCTCATTTCTTACAAGGAAGCCGAGAGCATCCCCGCCGATCAGAAGTTCTACCGCTGGGCGCGGATGTCAAAGAGCAAAGGCAATGTGGTCACGCCTGAAGAGGCCGTCGAGTCGTACGGTGCGGATGCCCTGCGCGTGTACGAGTTGTTCGTCGCGCCGTTCGACGCCGATGTGCAATGGTCGAACGAGGGCATGAACGGCGCGGTTCGCTTCCTCAGCCGCGTTTGCAAGTTCGCCCACGATCATGCCGCGACGTACGATGCGGGTTGGCGGAACGGCATCGGCACGACCGAACCCGCGGGCAAGAGCCGAGACATCCGCCGCGCGACGCACCAGGCCATCGAGAAAGCCACCGAGGACATCGAGCGGTTCGCCTTCAACACGTACATCTCGGCGCTGATGATCTATGTGAACACGCTCTTCGATCTGACGAAGGGGATGGAACCGAACGACGCGGAGCGGCTCGCGATCTCCGAGGCCGTCGAAAGTCTGGTCCTCCTGCTCTCGCCGGCGGCGCCGCACACCGCTGACGAGATTTGGGAGTCTCTCGGTCGCGTGGGATCGACCTACAGCGAAGCGTGGCCCAAGTTCATTGCTGCGCTCACCGTCGAGGACACAGTAAAGGTCGCCGTCCAAGTGAACGGCAAGCTGCGGGACACGCTGGAACTCCCGGCTAACATTGATCGTGAGGGGATGGAGCAGGCTGCCCTCGCTTCGGAGAAGGTGAAGGCGTATACGGACGGGCAGACGATCAAGAAGGTGATTGTGGTGCCGGGGAAGCTGGTCAATGTCGTGGTGTAAGTGGGCTTTGTTGTCACTCGTGGTTCTTGCCGGATGCAAGGGCGGCGATCAGGCGCGCGTCATCGAGGTGCCGAGCATTCGAACGTCCGCCCAGGCCGACGATTACTTGGTTCGGGCGGAAAAGTTGTCGCTGGAAGCGCTCGTCAAGTCGGGTCGCGACGAGCCGCTGACCTCCGCCGAAGAAGACAATGTCAAGGAGTCGCTCGCGATCTTCGAGGGCATCATCGCTTTCGACCCTTCGCGCTATCAGCCCTACTTTGGAGCGGGCAAGCTCGCGTACGCGCTGAAGGATTACGAGCGCGCCGACAAGTTGATGGCCCAGGCGATCGCATTGGCCCCACCCGCCAGCAAGAATCCTCCCGTCGAACTGCTGATGATGGTGGCCGAGGCGCATTATGTGGTCTCGCGCTCGCGTTTTTTCATGCAGGACTTCGAGGTTGCCGAAGAGTCCGCAAAGCTGGCGGTGACGCTCATCAAGGAGAGCCCCGACTACTGGGTCGCGCTCGCATCGGCTCAGCTCGAGCTCAAGAAGGAAGACGATGCCAAGTTCTCCGTCCTCAAAGCTCTCGCCCTCGACCAGACGCATGCCCGAGCCAACCAGTTGGCGAAGCTCCTCAAACTGCCGTAGGCTTGCGCTCGCCACCAGATTCATGGCAATATCCAACATCATGCGAATTCTTGCGCTCGCCGTTGCGGTGACTCCGTTTGTTGGCTACGCCCTTTGGCAAAACACGTTGGAGGGTCATGCCTCGAAGTTGAAGGAAGCGGGCGGTCTCTCGTTGACGCTGACGATCTCGCAAATCGGCGGTACTACCAACGACGTCCGCGTCGTGCTCTCAAAGCCCAACATGATCCGCGTTGAGGAGCCGAACCGGGTTGTCACCACCGACGGAAAGACGGTCTGGACCTACGACAAGGCGAGCAAGTCGTACGACGAAGCACCCGCCGATAGCGCCGCCGCCCAAAAGTGGCTGAACGAGCGCGCATGGGTCTACACCGCCTTCTTCAATGCCGACTTTGCGGCTGACGTCGCGAGTGCCGTTAAGGGCAGCAGCCGCAAGCTTCGCAATGTCAACGTCACCGACTGGACCGTCACGCGCAAGGACAAGCAGGTGTTCCAGATTCAAATGGATGACGCGCTCGGCGTCGCCCGCGGCTTCCGCACCACGCAAGACAAGTACGAGTGGTTCGTCTTTGCAAAGGAACTTGAGATTTCGGCCAATCCCTTGTCAAGCGATCAGTTCGTGTTCAAGGCGCCCGAAGGCGTGACGAAGAAGGCCGCCCCGGAGCCAGGTTCAATCACGTTCGCCGATATCAAACCGATCCTTGATCAGAACTGCGTCGGATGCCACAGCGGTGGCGGCGCGAAGAAGGGAGTGGACCTGTCTTCCTATGCCAACGTGTCCAAGTATGTCACGCCGGGCGATCCCGCCAACAGCCGCATGATCTCGCCCGTCAAGCGTGGGATCATGCCTCCGGGACGCCCGCTGCCGACCGAGACGGTGGCCAAGCTCGAAGCCTGGGTTCGGGCAGGCGCAAAGCCCTAATATCGATGATGTCGATCGCGTCGCGATTGGCGTCAATCCTCGCCAAGATGATGTCAAACGCGCGAAATTTGACGTCAGCGCTTTGAAAAATGACGTCAGATTTTAGAAATCTGACGTCATTCTTCTTCTCCCGGAACCTAGCTCGTGCCGTGGTGTGAGTGCTTGGGCGGCCACTTGAGTGAGGCAAACACGGAGAGCGCGAGGATCGACGCAATCGTGATGAGCGACCAGACGACCGGGAACTTGCCCCAATCGGGCACCACGACCTTCTCAAGGTACGCATAGATCATCTTGCCGCCCACAAACACTAGGATGGCGGCAAGGCCGTAGCTGAGGTAGTGGAAGAGATTCATCAGGCCCGCAAGAGCGAAGAACAGCGCGCGTAGGCCAAGAATCGCAAACACGTTGGACGTGAAGACGATAAATGGGTCGCTGGTGATGGCGAAGATCGCGGGGATGGAATCGACGGCGAAGATCACGTCGGTGATCTCGATGAAGAGGAGCGTGATGAACAGCGGGGTCGCCCACAGCTTTCCGTCGATGCGCTTGAAGAATGACTGGCCCTCGTAACCGGGGGTAACGGGCATGAGCCTTCGGAAGAGCCGAATCATCGGGTTCTGATCCGGGTTCATCTGTTTGTCCTTGATCATGACCATCTTGATGCCGGTGGCGATCAAGAAGAGGCCGAAAAGGATCATGGTCCACATGAACCGCTCTAAGATGGCGGCTCCCATGGCGATGAAGATGGAGCGGAATAGGAGTGCGCCGAGGATTCCGTAGAAGAGCACGCGGTGCTGATACTTCGCGGGCACCTTGAAGTAGGCAAACACCATTAAGAACACGAAGATGTTGTCGACCGAGAGCGCCTTCTCGACCAGGTAGCCGGCTAGGAACGCGAAGCCTGCTTCCTTGGGAGTGTACGCGCTGTCGGGGTAGATCTGATCCCAGAACGCGAAGATGCCCGCATTGAAGACCAGCGCGAGGGCGATCCATACTGCGCTCCAAATGAGGGCCTCGCGAATCTTCACTTCGTGGGCATGTCGATGAAAGACGCCCAGGTCGAGGGCAAGCATGGTGAGCACAAATCCTAAGAATGCGCCCCAAATCCAAATCGGGACTCCAGCAAGTTCTGTCATGAGTTTTGGTTTAGTTAGGCAAAGCGGTAGCTAGGGGTCGCCTGTTTGGGCGACCCTTTAAGTTCAAAGTGAGTTAAGTGGGGCTAGTCGAAGATCTCCTCAAACCAGCTCTTCTTGCGCTTCCACTTTCGGCCGTCCCAATAGAAGTTCGGGCCGGGTGCCGGTCCGGGCGCGGCGCTCGGCGGCAGATAACCGGGGTGATTGATCACCACGGGTTGAACCTGCGGCGCGCCTACCGAGTGGGTCGGTGGTGGTGCGGTGGCTTGGGCTTGCTGATGCGAGCGCTCGACGATCTTGTCAAGTTCGCCGCGGTCAAGCCAAACGCCTCGGCACTGGGGGCAATAATCGATCTCGATGCCTTGCCTTTCGGCCATGATCAGATCGGCAGTGATGCATGTTGGACACTTCATGGATTTCCCTCTCTCTCCGACGGGAGCCACGGCTGACCGTGGCTCCCATTCTTCAACGCATTAGACCTGAAGAGCACGAAGCTTCTCAACCCGGACCTCAATCGGCGGGTGGGTCGCGAACAATTTTCCGATGCCCGAACCGCTGAGCGGGTTGACGATCGCCATGTGCGCGGTCTCCGGACCCATCGAACGCGATGGAATCGAGTCGGCACCGCGTTGAAGCTTAAGCAGCGCGTTGGCTAGTCCATCGGTGCGTCCTGCGATTTGCGCACCGGACTTGTCGGCCTCGAACTCACGGGCTCGCGAGATGCCCATTTGGATCATCATCGCGGCAAACGGAGCCAGCAGCGCGACCACGAGCAGAACAAGCGGATGCGTGCCGCCCTCCTCGTCCGAATGACCGCCGCCAAACATGGCCGCGATCTGGGCGAACTGGGCAAGGAACATGATCGCACCCGCAATCGAAGCGGCGATCGCCATGGTGAGCGTGTCGCGATGCTTGATGTGCGCCAACTCGTGGGCAATGACACCTTCCACCTCGGGACGATTCAGGATGTTCAGCAGTCCTGTGTTGACGGCAACGACACCGTGCTTCGGGCTCCGACCCGTTGCAAACGCATTGGGAGATGGGTCGTCAACAACGTACAATGCCGGCACGGGAATGTTTGCGCGAGCCGACAGCCGGTCGACCATTTCATGCAACTCGGGAGCCTCGGATCGAGAAACCGGACGGGCCCGTGTCATCTTGATCACGAGCTTGTCACTGAACCAGAAGCTGCCCACGTTCATGATGAGCGCCAACCCAAAGGCAATCGCCGCCCCGGCACTACCGCCGACCAACTGGCCAATCCACACCATCAGGGCAGATAGGCCAACCAACAACACGCCAACTCTAAAGAGGTTCATCATCGCTTTCTTGGCCCGAAACAGAGAAAGACCTCCGCCACGTCATTCGCGGCGAAGGTCTTGCGTTGGTGGTGAGGCCGGCCTTTCGGCGTATTGACGACCATCACCTCCCGCGTATTGGCGGGCGCTACTCCCCTTCGGGTTGATATGTTCAACGTTCCGCGTTGCCAAAAAGTTTCCGAGAACTTTCAATAATCGACCGGGCGCAAGTAATACTCTCCAATCGCCGACGTCGACATCATCGCTACGGTTGGCAGTCGGCGCTTCCAGTGGGTGCTGTCGACTTTCTTGGCCACAAGGCCAACTTCTCCCTCGGGGAAGCCAAGGTCGACCAGCTTGGCGGGCGACCACCCAGACACGAGATGGAAGAGGATGCGATCCGCTTTGGGATAGGAGATCCCGAAGTCACCCTCGTCGGTTTGGCCCTGGATGAGGTCGGCTGAGGCGGGCTTGGCGACGATCGCTTCCGGGACGCCCAAGGCACGGGCCAACGCCCAAACTTGAGTCTTGAAGAGATCTCCGAGCGGGTTGATCGGGGGCGAATCGTCGGCGTGCCACGTGAAGTAGCCGAAGAGCCGTTCGGTCTTGTTGCCGGTGCCGATGGGAAGCGCGCCCAGCTTCGCGGATTGATCGAAGAGGATGGTCATTCTGGCCCGGGCGCAAATGTTGCCGATGCGGGCGGCCGAGGCCTCGGGCTCCTCGGCGAGATAGCCATCCACCATCGCGGTGATGTCGATGGTTCGCTCGTTGATCCCGAGCGCATCCGTCACCAGGCGAGCGTGGTCGAGGCTGGCTTGCGACGAAATCTTGTACGGCATGCGAATCGCGGTGACATTCTCCGGTCCAAAGGCGCGGGCACAGAGATATGCGGTGACGGCGGAGTCGACGCCGCCACTGAGTCCGAGAACGGCCTTAGTCACGCCACGGCGACGGATGCACTCGTCCTCAAGAAACGCGGTCAGCCACTGGGCGACGAGCGAAGCGTTGATCGTAAGCGGAGCATCGGACTCCACGTCGAAAGCTGCGGCTCGATTGACGGCGATGGCCATGTTAGGTGAGGATACTCGGGATTTCGGACTTGGGGATTGGATTGAAGCAGCGCGCGAAGCGTTTCACCCACCTCCCAACCGGAGCTAGTCATCATCATCATCACAATCATCGTCATCGTCGTCGCGGCGATAGCTCCTTCGCAAGGCGCGATCACGACGTCTTCTCCATTCGATGAACTCATCGTCCGTCACGCTTGGCTTCGTGAAGAACACGCTGCCGAGGTGAATCACCAGCCCGATGCCCCATCCCAAGAGCGGATACAACGCCCACAGCGATGGGGACTTGTCGCCCATCGCGGTCAGCACGTTGATCCCCAACAGGCCCGCGTTCACGGCGATGTACGAAATGAGATGAATGCGCGCTTGCCGCTTGCGCTCTTCCTGATACTCGCGAAGCTCATCCTTCACCGTCTTGCCTTTGAAGTACTGCTCCTCGGCGCGCGCGAGCGCTTCCGGCGGAATCCCGAGCTCAGTTGCCGTTTGCTGGAGGCGCTGGCGGAGGTCGGTTGTTGTCTCGCCGGGGTGTCGAATCGCAAGGCGCAGGATCGCCTCAACATCCTCTTCCGAAGTTAACCGATGATCATTCGCCACGTCAGCAGTTTACGCGACCACCCGGCGAAAGGTTGCTACTTCGACTTCCCTTCCGCGACATCAAATCGCTTCTCGGCCAGCACTTCGCTCGACTGACCCGTTGCAGGCTCGATCTTCGACACTCGAAAGCGCATCTTGTGGGTGATGTCTTCGAGCGCGTAGATCGCCCCGCCGACCGATACAGGCTCCAAGAAGTAGCTTTCGCTCTTCGTGATCGGCTCAATTTCCGCCGTTTCGGGAATGACGTACACCAACCGATAGCGGCCCATGTGCTCACGGTCCGACACAATAACCATCCGGTCGCCCACATAGGTCGGCATCGACTCGTTGTTCTTGAGTTTCGTCTCCGTGATGGTCTTGCCTGACTCGGGGTCCACGATGCGAAGCCAACTCACGCCGCTGTCGTCGAGAAAACTGAACGCGATCTCCTTCAGATCTGGCGACCAAGCCGGGCTCGACATGCGGATGTAGTTGCCCTCCGTGAGTCGCTTCGCGACCTTGTCATCAGGCCCCATCACATACAAGTCAAACGCGCTCCACTGCAATCCGCCCTGGGCACGGCTGCGGGGCTTCGCCGCCGCCAAAAACGCCACCCGACCGTCGGGAGCGAAGCTTGGCGAATACTGTGAATGCTCGGGCATGGCCAGGAACGGCTTCAGGGACCCATCCTTAGGATCCACCCATTGGAGTTCCATACGGTGGCGGATGCTATCACCAACACCCACCACGAGGCGGCCGTCCGGCGTAAAGCTCGGCCCCTCGAAGAATCGGCCGGCAAGCACACGTCGCTCCCCGGCTTCATCTCGGAGCCAAAGCTCGTTGTTTCCACCCGCGCCGGTGGTCCAGGCTAATCGCTTGCCATCGGGCGAGACGCCAAACGTCGCGCCTTCGTGGGTGGGCACTCCTTGCCGGCAACCGGCAAGGAGCAACGCCACCAGCAGGGTCAGGGTCGTCCGAGTTTTTGCCACAGATATCGCATGATGGCTGAGAACACATGCGGGCGGCTGGTGTCCTTGCCGATGCCGTGATCGTCCCGCGGATAGGCGAGCATGTCGAACTGCTTTCCGTTGTCGACGAGCGCCTGGATCAGTCGCGCGGTGTCTTGGTAGAGCACGTTGTCGTCGAGCATGCCGTGGACGAGATAGAGATTATCCTGGAGCCCCGCCGCATGGTGCACCGGGCTGGTCTTCTTGTACACCTCGGGGTCGTCCTTCTCCATGCCGAGGCGGCGGCGGGTGTACCACTCGTTGTAGCTCTTCCAGTCGGTCACCGACGCTACGGCCACGCCCGTGTCAAACACGCCCGGTCGAGTCAACTGGATCATGCACGTGAGGAAGCCGCCGTAGCTCCAGCCCCACACGCCGCAACGGTCGGGTTTCACGTAGCCTAACGAAACAAGATAGTCTTTCGCCGCCACCGCCTCGTCGGAGTCGATGACGCCCATGCCCTTCCAATAGCCACTGTTGAACTCACCGCCGCGTCCCCAGCTCGCCCGGAAGTCCACCATCAGGACCACCATGCCGAGCTCCATCGCGGCATAGTTCTCGAGGTAGCCGCTCCAGGTCATCTTGCCGCTGTTCGCGTACATGTTGCTGAGGAAGGCGGGGTGCTTTTTCGTCTTGTCGAGGCCCGGCTTGGTGATCAGTACCGCGTTGATGGTCTCGCCGTTCTTCATCGGGAAGCTCACCCGCTCAAAGTTCGCCCACTTGATCTTCTTGAAGTCGGGTAGTTGGCTCTCGGTTAAGCGCTTGATGCTGGGCTCGATGGAGTACAGCTCGTTGTTGATCGTGCGGCTGTTGCAAAGCGAGGCAATCGCCCGGCCATCCTCGCTGTAGAGCGGGAGCCCGGCCTCGTCGAACTGGCTCGGCGTCGCAAAGCCTTCGGGCATTGGGTTGTGCACCGTTCGCTTGCCACTGGGCTCGAGGATCGTGATCTCGGTAGTCAGCTGGCTCTGCGCCATCGTGACGAGCACGAGGCGATCGCTATCCTTCGGGCGGGCCATCGCGACCACGTCGTGGTTCTCGGCATACACCTTCTGGATGTCACGACCATTCGGCGCGATGCTGAGGACCGAGCGGTTGCCAAACTGGCCGTCGATGATGTCGGTCCCAAGGAGGATGCGCTCGCCGTCGCGAGTCCACGCCAGCGGGCGCCAGTCGGTCAGGTAGTTCTTGGGCGCCTTTTCTTCGTAGGTGGTGTAACCCTGGCCAGTGCTGGCGAGGGCGACCGTGATGTGATACTTCTGGAAGTCCTCCGACATCCAGCCAATCGCTACGCGACTACTGTCGGGTGACCAAGCGAGCCCCATGCCCCAGTTGTAGCGCGGGATGCTACCCACGAACTTGATGAGGCCGCCGTCCGCGCTGACGAGACCATACTGCATGTCCCAGCTGCGATCGCCATGCCAGAGGCGTTGGATATTGACAACCTCGGCGCGCTCCTTCGAGAAGTCCATCATCACGTGGCGGCCCATACGGCTCGAGTCGCTCCAGGTGATCGCGATGTGTTTACCGTCCGGCGACCAGTCGAAGCTGTCGATGGTGGCGCCCGGCTTGCTGACGAACGTCAACTGCTTGACGAGGCGGCTTCGGCGATCCATGCGGAACACGTTGCCGCCTTTGAGGTAGCCAATGTACTTGCCGTCGGGCGAGTAGTTGAACGCAAACATGCCCTCGTTCGCGTCAACGAGCGGCTCGATCGTGCCCTCGAGGTTGCTGCGCCAGGTGCGGCCCTTGTACGAGAACAGAAACTCGCTCGAATCGGGCGACCACGTGAACCCCGAGATGCCGCCATCATAGAGCTTTGACTCTGTCTTCGCCAGCTCAGGACGGCTATCATCCTGCCGCGGCAACTCCTCAATCTTGTTCGCCTCGATGAGCTTCCGCTTCTGCCCCGATGGATACGACATGATCCAAGCGTCGAGCTTCCGCTCGCCCGTCTGGTTCCAACCGAAGACGATGTGCTTACCATCGGGCGACATGGCCGGCGCGGCCGGCGAACGGCCATTCAGAATCGGATACTGATAGAAGCGCTCAAACGGGATTTCGCCGCCCATTTTGGGGAGCGACTGGGCCTGAGCTCCAGCGATCGACAGCGCCGAGACTGCCGCAAGAAAAAGTGCACGGGACATCTCTCCGAAGTTACCCGGAAGCCGAGGTTGCAGGCAGACACGCCATGTCGCGCGTGAGATACTGGAGCTTCAACTTGAGGCTCCGCCGACCGTTGTATTCCTCGATCTCCGGCTTGAACACGATCCCGATTTCGTCGCCCCGCCCCAGCGCCTTCGCCGCCTCGGCCTGGTTGAAGGTCGTGCTCCAAAAGCACCCGCCCCGATTGAGCTGAAGCTCCAACTGCACGATGTGATCGCGCTTCGTCGGCTTGATCTGCTGGACCACCGCCCGCTCCGTGGCGAAGATCGGCGTCGGATTCCCCATCCCAAACGGCGCGAGCATGTCGAGCTGTTCAACCGAGTCGAACGACACGTCCTCGCCCTCCATCAGCGCCGAAACCTCGACGACAGGCACGAAATCCTCCGCCGTCAGCATCTTCTTGGCGTAGCTGTTGAATGCCCGCTTCACCGCTTCGACCTTGTCGAGGCTCGTGCCAAATCCGGCTGCCATCGCGTGACCGCCGCCCTGCACCAGATCCGCGTGCGCACGCAGACAGTCCGCCAGATTAAAGCCAGGGATCGAGCGGGCCGAGCCTTTGGCGTCACCGGTCTCCATGTTGTAATGCATGATGAACGCGGGCCGGTTGTACTTCTCGCGCACCTTCCCCGCCACCAAGCCGATGATGCCGGGGTGCCAGTTCGAATGGCCGACCACGATCGCAGCCAAGTCGTCCAGGTTCATCGCGTCCACGAGATCAAGCGCATGCTGGACCGCCGCGTCCTGCTGTTCCTTGCGCTGGCGGTTGAGCGTTTCGATCTCGCCCGCCAGCTTGGTGCATTCGAGCGGATCGCGAGAGATCAAGAGTTGCAACGCCCGCGCCGCATCGTCGATACGCCCGGTGGCATTGAGACGCGGCCCCAGCGCGTAGCCCACGTCGCTCGCCTGCATCGTGCCTTCCTTCATCCGGTCCGATAGATCTGCCGCTTTGATCAGCGCGAGCAGCCCCTCCTTGCGAGTCTGGGCAAGCTGAATCAAGCCGTGACGCGCGATGACGCGGTTTTCCCCCACCAACGGCATCACGTCGGCGATCGTGCCCAGCACGGCGAGGTCGAGAAACGCCCGGCGGAACCGATCGACGGGCATGCCCAGCGATCGCGTGAGCCCTTCGGCGACCCGAAACGCCACCCCGACCCCGCTGAGGTCACGATAAGGATAATCCGAGTCCGTTCGATGCGGATTGACCAACGCCGTCGCCGTCGGCAGTTCGGGCGGCACCGTGTGGTGATCCGTAACCACGACCACCATACCCGCCTCCTGCGCCGCCGCCACCTGCTCATGGGCACTGATTCCACAGTCACACGTAAGGAACACCTTGGCCCCCAGCTCCTTCGCCCGGTACACCGCATCCATATGAATGCCGTACCCTTCCTTCATGCGGTGCGGAACGTGGGCGTGGACCTGACAACCGATGGTTTCGAGGAACCGCTTGAAGAGCGCCGCACTCGTCACGCCATCCACATCGTAGTCGCCGTGAATGAAGATCAGTTCGTTGCGTTCCCGCGCCCCTAAAATGGCGTTCTCGGCCTCCTCGTAATCAGGAAGGCGTCGCGGATCGCCCAACTCTTCCAGGCTCGGATTCAGGAACCGATGGGCGACTTCGGGATCGGTCATACCCCGCGACACCAGCACCGCCGCTACCATCGACGGAATGCCCAACTCCCGCTGCAGTCGCCCCTCCGCCACCGCATCGCGAGCGGGAAACAAAATGCGCATCTGACCGTCGGGCGTGATCACGAGAAAATGTTGACATACTTCCACTGGTACTTGTGGGGTTAACTAGCGGCATGCGGCTGCCCTTCCGCCTCATCGATGCTTTCGAGCACGGACTCTTTACCGGGAACCCGGCCGGCGTTGTCGTATTGGAGGAACCCCTCGCCGATGCCACGAGCCAAGCCATCGCCGCCGAGGTGAACCAAGCCGAGACTGCGTTTGTCTGGCCCGAAGACGGCATGTTTGGCCTACGCTGGTTTACGCCGACCGCCGAAGTTGACCTGTGTGGACACGCGACCCTCGCCGCCGCGCACGCGCTGGGACAACCTGCCGTGAGCTTCAGCACCCGCTCGGGCATCCTAACCGCTACCCAGGTTGGCCCCCATTGGGAACTTGACTTTCCGGCGGAGCCTTATGATGAAGATAGGGCAATCGAAGTGCCCGTTACCGCCGTGTGGCAGGGTCGAAATCGCATGGACGTGGTTGCGCTGGTGTCGAATGAGAGCGAAGTCGCCGCCTTTACGCCGGACTTTGCTCAGATCGCCCGCTTGCCCGCGCGGGGCCTCGTGATCACCGCCGCCGCCAATGACCCTGACGTTGACTATGTCTGCCGCTTCTTCGCGCCCCAAGTGGGTGTCCCCGAAGATTCGGTAACGGGTTCGGCCCATTGCGCACTGGCCCCCTTTTGGGCGGAACGCCTGGACAGGACCGAGCTGATCGGATACCAAGCCTCGAGCCGCGGCGGCTATGTGCGCACCAGCGTGGTCGGCAACCGAGTGAAGCTCCGCGGATCGGCGCGGACGACCATCGAGGGAGAGCTGTGCCTGTAGTTTGGTCGGTTCGGGAGGCCCGTTTCCCTGACGAGGTCGAGATCGTTCGCGCGCTGTTTCGCGAGTACGAGGCTCAGGTCGGGGAAAGCCTGTGCTTTCAGGGGTTCGAAGAGGAGCTCGAAACGCTGCCCGGCAAGTATCGCGGCCCGAAGGGGATCATCGTGCTTGCATTCCTCGACAAGCAGCCGGTGGGTTGTGCGGCCTTGCGCCCTTTGCAGCCGCGGGTGTGCGAAATGAAGCGGCTGTACGTTCAACCGGCGGCACGCGGACGCGGCATCGCCCGGGCGCTGGTACGGCGTCTCTTCCGCGAGGCGCGTGGCATGAACTACAAGACGATGAAGCTGGACACGCTTGAGCGGATGGAAGGGGCGGTTGCGCTTTACGAGAGCATGGGCTTCGTGCGGACCGAGCCGTACGTCGAGAACCCATTCTCGGACGCCGTCTTCATGGAGCGGCAGATCTAGGCTAACGATACTCCCCCTCTCCGCGAAGGGCCATCGTCTTCGCGGGGAGGGGGTTGGGGGGTGGGGTGAGCCCGCAAAGGTTCTATCCTGAGGGCGTCGGTGGGTTCGTCCCGACGCATGCGGCGTCGTGCCTGGTTATTGGATTTGAGGGAAACTGATGAGGGCGTCGGTGGGTTCGTCCCGACGCATGCGGTAACGCCGGGTGGCCTATAAATGAGGAGGACTTGGCAAAGCTCAATGAGGGCGTCGGTGGGTTCGTCCCGACGCATGCTGCAACCGCCGAAAGCTAAAGAGGCGCGCGGGCCCTTCCGCGTCGTCCCGGCGTTACCTGGCGACGCTTCGCTACCGAGGGGATCGAAGGCATACGTCGCAATCTTGCCATCCGGGAACTGGATCGCCGTGTTCTGCCCCGCCGCGTCGTAGGTGTAGGTGCGCCCCCGGTTCGCGGCATCGGCGTACGTCACCATGCGGCCCGCGAGGTCGTAGCCATATTGCCTCGCGTTCTCGCTCAGTGCGTTCCCCACGAACTGCACCCGCGCAGACGCTCGTGGCGAAGTATTCGTTCAGGTCGGATCATAGCTCCGGACATACCCGCTCGCGGACTTGCAAGGCACCTGGACCAGCACATAGAAGCTAAGGTGCCCACCCGGCCCCAGTCCGGCATCGTCGCCGTAGGCGGCAATAAACCGCCAGAACCGAGGCGACTTCATGGCCATTACACATTTCATCCGTAAACATCTAGCGACGGCTTTGCTTGTCGTAACACTTCCAGATCTACTACATTTGACCCACAGTAGCCCAAGGTCTCTAACCTTGCCGAACCACACAACCCTGCCATTCGTAGCGGGTCGGCAACACCAGTATTACAGAAACTCAGAAACAGTTCTTCGAGATATGGCAATTCCGCCAAAGGACTAAGCTTGCCAGACACAAGGTTACATTCGAAGAGTAGGACTCGGCGAATCCGCGTATAGGAGAGCGCGACTGCAAGAAAGTCAACATCAATCTGAATTTGATTTCCGTCGATCTCAAGAGTGCGCAAAGTAGAAAGTTCCAATAAGCGGTTCACAATCGCGTGATATCCGTCGGCATCCACAAACACACCGTTTACCAGTGACAAGTCCAACCGCAGATTCTGAATGTTCTCGCGACTTAGTTCAGGCTTTGTGAGATCGTCACACGTTTCAAACGGTTCGCGCTCGCTACTGACGCAGATCCTTGAAGCTAAAATGCTCAACTCCACTTCGCCTGGCGGCCCGACCGATCTCATTTGCATTTACAGCGCATCCGCAATTTACCTGTGGTCTTATCGTTACAATAGCAACACAATATCGTTGCAAAGCGACCGCTAAAGGAATAGTGATAGTGCCACCCCCAACACTCAGTTGCCCGTTCCTCCTTTCTTCTCTTTGGCACCTCGTCTGGCCTCCGCTTGCAACCAATGAGGGCTTTGTCCAAACCATCATAGTCATAGGGTGATGGCACAGCCTCGCATGGGTTGCACCTGCAACAGCAAACGGCAAGAATCTTGTTTACCTGTCGATCGTAGCATTTGTATCCTCCTATTTTAAACTAGTCACGACATCGTCTCGCACAATTTGCCTCCGCAACAAAGGGGCACGGCGGTCCACTAGTAACAGGCAAGCATACTGGACCTAGATAGTCGGACTCTCTTGGGTCCCGCATATTGGGGCTGCGGCCAGAGATGTCAGTGAACACAGTCGGCCGGGACCAGCAGTATTGGAAACTTGACTCTTCAGGCCACAGCGGATCCACACTCGTCCACACCGCTGCCTTCTCGTAGTAGGTCCGCCGGCGCACGTAGACCATGCCGCGAGTGCGGTAGCCCCAGCCACCCACCCACAGGAAGTAGGGATCAGCGCCCGTTCCACTCTTGTGCACCAATTGGCCGTAGCCCGAATAGCGACACTGGTTCTGAAGCGTGCCCGTTGTCCGCCAGGTGCCGATCACCGAGCCGAGCCCATCGAGCTGGTAGTCAACAGCGCCCTCGGGGCCAGACTCCCCGATGAGCTGACCATTCATCGTGTAGTAGCTCTTGAACGCCATCAGGTCACGTCTCCAAGGTAGTCTGAACCATCCCACACCATCGTGTTCACGGTGCCATCCACTTCCTCAATTCTCTTCAACTTGTCTCCGTCGTACCCATAGGTCGACACCTCTGCGCCCGACTCTAGCAGCGACATCCGGTTCTCTTCATCATACGCCATCGTCACCGGGCCGCTCGTGTCCGCGGTCATGTTGCCATTGGCATCAAACGTATACGTGTGCAAAGCACCATCCACCAGACACATCACGATCCGGCCCGCGAGGTGATAGCCATACTGGCGAGAGTTCTCATCCAGCGCATTCACCACGAACTGTAGCCGCCCCATAGAGTCATAGACGTTCGTCACGAAGTGTCCGTTCGCGTCTTGGGTGGATTGCAACCGACCTTGCAGGTCATAAGCATACGTCGTGCGGAACCCCATCGCATCCACCGAAGCTTGCACTTGGTTGCGGTTCGCGAAGTACACCGACTGCGAGATCTTGCCGTTGGCATCCTCGACCGACGTGCGGTTGCCGGCACCATCATAAAGGAACGTCGTGCGGAAGTTCATGGCATCGATCGTTTCCGAAAGCTGCCCCGCCGCGTCGTAAACGCTCGTCGTGCGCAATCCGAGCGGTGAGACCCCCGCGACTTGGCGGTTCAGGGCGTCGTACACCGTCGTCGACCGGTTCCCAAGCGGATCAATCCGCGCAATAAGGTTCCGCGCCTCGTACGCGTTCACCCAAGGGTTCCCCCGCGCAACAATCACCGTCGTCAGCCGCGCCGCAACGTCATATTCGAAGTCGGTCTGGTTGCTCAGAGCATCAATCTCGGCGGTCTTCAGGTTGCCCGTATACACGTTGGTCGTGCGGTTACCCAGCGCGTCCACCGTCGCCAAAGGCCGGTTCATGCTGTCGTAGAGCTGAGTGCTCACCACGCCCAGCGGATTCATCACCGTCTCGCGGCTGCCGAACCGGTTGTAGCTATACGTCGTGCGCTCATTGAGCGGGTTCGCGACCGCCACCATCATGCAAGAATCCCACACGTAGGTCGTGCGCGAACCGTCGAGGTCCACACTCGCGACCAGGTGGTCACCGGCATCGTAGACGAACGACCGAGCCACCGGGCTGCTGCACACTTGACCTCATCACCCTCAGGCTTCCGCCGTAAGGGCCCGCACGAGCCGCCGCGAGACTCTTGTCGCGAGAGCGACCTCACCTCTAGCGCTCAAACCGCCTTCCGCCAGGTCGTTCCCCTCAGCCAGTAACTGACAGAATGCATACATTGTTTGCCGTCGTTCGCTATTTGATGCTTGCCACAACAGCGCACCAAATTTCTGCCAATCTCGCCCTACATCATCCAATATCAGTAAAGCCGAGAAGCGATAATATGGATTGTTGAGAGACTGCACCATGTATGCTGCAAAATAGTATGATGAGGCACAACCACTTAGCAACATAAAGGCCTCTAGCAAGAATGGCTCTTCGTCCGGAAACACGACGTTGTTCCAAGAACCATGCGGAGTGAACAGTCGATCACACAAGCTGTTAATCGCTACGATAGCATCGCTGCTTACTCGATACTCATAGCAACTGCAGTTGCCAACATAGTTTTCTCGAATGCCATTCCAAAACCGCTCCTCGCTCTCGCTTACCAAGGCTTTCTCCAACAACTATACTTCGTCCACATAGCCAAACATGGACCCACTCGCTTTGCAGTGTCTATAATAGCTTTGATGTGTCCATCTAAATTATGATCATTTTTCCAACACCTAATATGCCGTCCTACTCGTGCAGCCAGGCACAACGAGCCATTTCGAAGCCTCGGGCCGCTGAAAGAACACATCTTCGCTCGAGTTAATGGTGGTTTCGGATAGTTCTTGTTACGAGGATCACAGCTCTGAGCCGTATCATGACAAAGACGACCCACTAGATCATCCCACCACTGACGCTCCTTCTCATTGCAATTCCCAAGTTGCTTACACAGCGGCTTGGCATATTTCGCTAAGCATGCAAGGCATCCCACAAGGGAAAGGCCACACCCGATCAGGGACTGTGGCGGAAGGTCCGAGATGAACTCGTAAGCACAGTCATACCAACTGTCATACGCCCCTTCCCAATCTTTGCAGGCATACCACACGCCGAGCGCGCATCCTCCTGCGCCGACACAAGCGCCCGCACAGAGAATAGCTGCCACTGACTCTCCGGTCGGATCAATTTGTGTGCTTGGGTTCCCCAAGGCATACCCATACGCGCTCTCATCGGGCCAGAACGGATCCACACTCGTCCACACCGCCGCCTTCTCGTAGTAGGTCCGGCGTCGCACGTACACCATCCCCCGCGTGCGGTAACCCCAGCCACCCACCCACAGGAAGTAGGGGTCGGCGCCCGTTCCGCTCTTGTGCACGAGCTGGCCGTAGCCCGAATAGCGATACTGGTTCTGAAGCGTGCCCGTTGTCCGCCAGGTGCCAATGACCGAGCCGAGTCCATCGAGTTGGTAGTCGACCGTACCCTCGGGGCCGGACTCCCCGATGAGCTGACCATTCATCGTTTGGTAGCTCTTAAATGCCATCAGGTAACGTCTCCAAGGTAGTCTGATCCATCCCACACAATCGTGGTCACATCGCCGTCGACTTCCTCAATGCGCTTCAAGTTGTCCCCATCATAGGCAGACGTCGAGCGGTACCCCGTCGCATCCTCCAAAGCTTGCGGCTGGTTGCGGTTGGCGGGGCAAAGGGGGTCGAGACAAAGGTACAACCTACCATGATCTACGACCATAGGCCAACGAGTACAGCCTCCAATCGCCAGACGCGTCTGTCTTAACTATAGACAGAACCTTGCGGTCAACCGTTGCCTGCTGAACATCCACATCTTCACGCAGACGCACCACTTGTGTCGTGATTGCTTGAGCACCGCGAAAATCTACTACGATCATGGATCGCTCAATTATGTAGCCGTTGACAACTTTCTTCACCACTGGTGGAGACCAGTTGTGACGGTGTCGACTGTCCTGTGACATCACTCCGTTCTCACGGTCAACCGCCACCGATCGCAGCAACCTCGGGTCCATCCCATATGTCTGCCTCAAGACGTCTTTCTCAAAGCCAAGTTCACATACCAATCTTGAACCAGAGGACAGAAGACCAAGCGTGAACGCGTTCGTGCCAAGTCTAACAAATTCAAGTGCAGCACCTGGTGAGGAAATCTTCACATACTTCAATAGTTGAGCGTGAGATTCGACCTTTACCAACTTAGCACCATTCTTAACTACGAGCCGTTCGATGGAACCCACTCGACTCGCGTCGGCCTCGGTTTTAACTACCTCGATTACAAGGCGCCTGTCCTCAGTGAGCTTCAACATATCGAAATGCAAGGCGTCATGCTCAAGCATTGCCAGTGTCAAAATCAACATAATCATCATTTGCCTCCACCACTATAGCCTCCATCGGAATCGAATGGGCATGGAGTTATGCGCTTCTTTGCCTCACAGTGCTTCTTTTTTGCTGAACAGTCCATTTCAAGCTCTGTCCTCCATTGCGGGACGCAACAGATCATGGGATCGTAAGATGGTATGGTCCTTATGGCACGCTGAAAGCAATCGCACGAAGCAGTGTACGCCTCACATTCAAACGCATCCGTGTT
Source organism: uncultured Fimbriimonadaceae bacterium (assembly GCA_964586225.1). Taxonomy (GTDB): domain Bacteria; phylum Armatimonadota; class Fimbriimonadia; order Fimbriimonadales; family Fimbriimonadaceae; genus JANJUB01. The sequence continues at coordinate 24,909 of CAZPHD010000019.1, read as the reverse complement.
CTCGAGCATCCAGTCTTTGAACTTGTTTCGACAGATTGATTTGTCGATGATGCCGAGTTTCGATGAGACACATTTGCCAGCGCGCTTGCAGCATTCGGTGACTTGCTTTACGTGAACGTTCTCGTGGAGAACTGTACAGTTAAAGGCGCACCGGGTCGAACATATCTTTACCCAGACTGTCCCCATCGTCCCCGCGGGCATCCCAGTTAGGTTGCAATTTGTGTGTCCTGGCTTGTCACCTGGCAAACATTTTCGCATTCCCTCATAATCCGGCACACCAGTGATTGATTCGATAATGGTCTGCTTTTGCGGACTTGAGCCGCCCCAATCAATGTAGCTAAGTGGATTAGCATTACCATACCCATACGCACTCTCATCCGGCCACAGCGGATCCACACTCGTCCACACCGCTGCCTTCTCGTAGTAGGTCCGTCGCCGCACGTACACCATGCCCCGAGTGCGGTAGCCCCAGCCGCCCACACACAGGAAGTAGGGATCTGCACCCGTTCCACTCTTGTGCACGAGCTGGCCATAGCCCGAGTAGCGATACTGGTTCTGGATCGTTCCTGTCGAGCGCCACGTGCCAATCACGGAGCCGAGACCATCGAGGATATAGTCGGCATCGGAGTCTCCAATGATCTGCCCGTTCATCGCGTGGTAGCTCTTAAATGCCATCAGGTCACGTATCCCAAAATCAGGCCGCGCGTCTTGCGGCTGAGGGTGCGCACACCTACATGATACAACAGGAATCTGGGAATTGTGACGAGAATCTTCCACTGCTGTCATCAACCCCTCACCCGACGGGAGTCGGGAGCTCCCCTCTAGAGGGAGCGATCGAGGTTTACACAACCCCTCACCCGCAGATTTCTGATTTCAGATTTCAGATTTCCGGTCGGGCGAGGGGGAGTCAATCTACATCTCGGGTTCGATGATGCCGTAGCGGCCGTCGCGTCGCCTATACAGAACCGCAACCGCGTTCGTCTCCTCATTCTTAAAGATGAAGAACGGGTGGTCGACCATTTCCATCTGCAACGCCGCTTCGTCCGGCGACATCGGTTTCAGCAAGAACTGCTTCCGTTCGCGGATTTCGATATGCGGTTCTTCTTCCAGATGTTCCTCTTCAAGTGCAGGGGGTAACGCGTGATTCCCACGCTTGCGATGCGCACGAATCAGACGCCCTTTCAGCTTGCGGAGGCGAGTTTCCAGCTTATCGCTCACGCGATCGATGGCCGCTCGAAGGTCCGCGTCGCTCTCTTCTCCCCGCACCGTCAATCCATCGGCAAACACCGTGATCTCGATGCGATGCCCGTGCTTGTCTTCCCGGTGAACCATCTCCACCTTTTGGGCAGCGTTGAAGTAGCGGTCGAGGCGGCCCAGTTTCTTGGCCGCGTACTCGCGATCTTGGGCATTGACGTTGCCTTCGGCATTTCGAACCAGAACGTCCATCTCTATCTCCTTGCCGGATCCGTCCGGCATGCGTTCGCCAGGTTGATGCGTCGTTACGGCGACTGCCGTACGGTGGCCACGGCGAAGGCGGCGATCCCTTCGCTACGGCCCAAAGCGCCTAACTTCTCGTTCGTGGTGGCCTTGACGCTGATCCGGCTCCGATCAAGCCCGCAGACCCCAGCCAGTCTCGAACGAATCTCATCCGCCTTCATCATGATTCTCGGCGTTTCGGCGATGAGGGTCGCATCCAAATTGGTGATTTCCCAACCCGCTTCTCGCACCAGGGCGACGACATGCGCCAAGAACTGGGTGGAAGCGGCCCCCCGCCATCGAGGGTCGTCGTTCGGGAAGTGCACCCCGATGTCGCCCAGCCCCACCGCGCCAAGCACGGCATCGGTTAGGGCGTGAAGGAGCACATCGGCGTCAGAGTGTCCCGCCAAGCCGGGGCCGTCGAACGGAACGCCGCCCAGCATCATGGGCCGATCGTCGGCGGCAAACGGGTGGATGTCGTAGCCGAGTCCGGTGCGGACTTCGGGAGCGCCCAGATAGCCAGCGGCGCGGAGCAAGTCATCTGGCGTGGTCACCTTGAAGTTCACGGGATCGCCGGGCACGATGTGGGGCTGAACTCCGATCGCTTCTAGCATGGCCATCTCGTCGGTGAACTCCTGCTCTACTTCATCATACGCCTTTTCGAGGAGTTTGCGCGAGATTGCCTGGGGGGTTTGCATCGAAATCAGCGCGCTGCGGTCCAGCGTCACCACACCATCCTCTCTCCGCTGTTTGATCGTATCGACGACGGGGATGGCGGGAGCCACCGCCGGGTGGTTCCGGGCGGCCTCGACGATCCGGGTGACCACGTCGGCAGTCAAGAAAGGCCGGGCAGCGTCGTGAATCAGGACGACTTCACCCTGAACCTGGGCCAACCCCGCCTGGGCGCTTTGGGTCCGGGTCTCACCCCCGGCGACCACAAACGCGGCGTCGTAGGCCAAGTGCTGAACGCGCTCCAGGTTGTCGGGGTGGACGACGATGCCCACTTCCGCGATCATGGGATGCTGGCGTAGGGTCGCGTAGGCGTAGTGCCAGAGCGGGCGGCCGCGGAGGGAGATCATGGTCTTGTCGCCGCCGAATCGAGTGCCTCGACCCGCGGCGAGCAGGATTGCGCTCACGCTCATCATGTCCTCCGGGGAGGAGGGGTGCGGCGGCGAACGAAGACATCGTTATCGCCATCAGGGTGCGCAAAGATCATCTTGCCGCGTTCGGTCTGGATGACTTGGGTGACGACGGCGACGATGGTCTCGCCGATGTGGCTGCGACCGTTCTCTATAACGACCATGGTGCCATCGTCAAGGTAGCCCACGCCCTGTCCCGGCTGGTTCCCTTCGCGGATCACGGCGATCTCGAGGGTTTCCGAGGGCAACACGTTCGGACGGAGAGCAAGGGCGAGGTCGTTGATGTTGAGCACGCGAACTTCTTGGAGAGTCGCCACGCGGTTGAGGTTGATGTCGTTGGTGACGATGTCGGCTCCCATGGCGCGCGCCAGCCGCACAAGCCGCGCGTCGACTTCGTCGCCGATGTCGGGGGCGAGATTGTCATGCACACGAACTTCAACCTGGTGGTCGTTCTTCAGGAGTTGGAGGACGTCGAGGCCCCGACGCCCGCGCTGTCGACGCATGGCATCGGCGCTGTCGGCGATGTACTGGAGTTCATCGAGAACGAATCCGGGCACGTAGAGCGGGCCTTCGAGGAATCCGGTTCGGCCGAGATCGACGATGCGACCATCGATAATCACGTTGGTGTCGAGCACCTTGATGCCGCGACGCTTGCTTCGGACTTGGCCCTTGGTCCAGGGGAGGATATCCTCAATGGACCGCAACACGGCAATGGCGAGCGTGGAGAATCCAAAGATGAGCAAGAGCGTGCCGAGGATGAGCGCCGCATATTGCCCGCTCAGCAGGGTCAGCAGGACGAACAAGAAGGGCACCGAAGCCACCAGGCCGACGAAGATGCCGATGAAAATGGTGACCTTTCCACCAGCGGGCAGACGCTCCCACATGGAGAAGAAGCGCGTCGTGTAGCGGTGGACCAGGTTGCCGAGTCCGGCTCCGGCCACGAATCCGGCGACGCCTCCCGCCACCTGAGCCACGGCGACGCCAATGGCCGGGGTGTCACGGTCCTTGTTAAAAAGGGCGTTAAGGAATCTCAGAACAGGCTCAACGAACTCGAAGAAGAGGATGCCAAGGAGGATTGCACCGAGCACGACCATGACCGCTCGGCCAATCGGCCGCCGGGGCTTGGGGAGTACTACTTGTAGCTCAGGTGCGTCGTCGTGCATCCAATACCTCGATTCGGACTCGATCCAGGAAGGTGAACGTGTACGCTTCCTCAACCGTGCCCTGAGCCAACTTCAAATGGGTCCCGCCAACCAGCGTCTGCGGGCGAGTTGAATCTACCCCAACCCAGTTCATTCCGTCCCACACTTCAACCCAAGCGTGGTAGTAGTAGCGTCCCTCCATCAGAACCAACCCACTTACTAGTCTAGCGGGAACTTGCGCCGCACGCAAGAGGGTACAGGCCAAAATTGCATAATCCCGGCAAACTCCTTCGCGAGATTTCCACACTTCGGTGGCGTCACGGAGCACGCCAATGCCCGCATTGGGCCGCATGGAGTTGAACACGTGCTTGTGCACGCGCTCGGCAGCTTCGGCTACGGTTTTCGCCTGTCCGACGACCTGTTGGGCCATGGATCGGAACTGGGCGGACTCGGAAGGAATGTGTACGTCGGGCTTGATCCAGGTCGGTTTTTGAGCTCGGGCAGCGGCGATCGTGGTCTTTGGGTTGATCGCGATGGGGTGAACGATCACTTTCCAACTTGTTCCCTCTTTGGTGATCGTCTGAAAGGCATCACTCGGAAGCCGCTTGAGGTCCACATTTGACAGGCGCAGCGTGAGCCGAGTAATCGCGTCGGGATTGTTGATCGGCCGGTCCGGCTTGATGGCATTGATCTCAGCAAGGTCGGGCCGCGGGCCGGGTTCGTTGGCGGCAAGCGCTTCGGCCTCGGTGGCCGGATACATGGTCATGCCCATGGGACCGTCGACCTTTACGACGTCACCCTTCGCGCTGAGGTAGACCTTCATGGTCGCGCGGGGTTCGGTGATCTCGATGACCTGCACGTCGTGTTGCGTTCCTTTGACGTCAACTTTGGCGTTTCCGGCGTGGCGCACTTCGTTCTTCACCAGGCCAGCCGTCATCGGGTCGAGGACGTAAAACGCTTTCGTGGTGCCGGTGGGGACCTTCTCAGAGAGGAGCGCATTCACGGCATCGTCGACGACATCGGCATCTTTAGGCCGCTCGATGGACTTCTTCGACTTCGTGCCGCTGTTGTCGAGTTCAAGTTCAATGGTGGACTCCAGGAAGGTCGCAAGCGTTTTCTGCGTACGGCCTGCGCTCTCAACGGTGAACTCCATGCGCTTGGGTTTGCCGTCGGTGCCCGCCCATGTGACCGACGTGATCACGGTCTTGAGATCGGCACCGAGCAGCCCCATGTCAAACACGGTGGCGCTGTCCGTCCGGGTCGATTTGACGCCGTCGAGCTCGCCGTCACTCGAAGAACTCACCGTGTAACCGATCTTGCTCCCTTGCATGAAGATGACCAAGTACGACTTCGATTGGGCGAAGGCGCCAACCGAGGCGAGCATCAAGCCAAGAAGCATCAGGAGCTGAAAAGTGAGTTTGCGCATGGTGTTTCACAGAAATTACGTTCGAACGTGCCAACGAGTGCGACTTTCGGCGCGTCATCTAACGAGGCGGAGTCGTATACTCTGACGGATTGCATGGGTAAGAAGCTCGTCATCGTAGAATCTCCGGCGAAAGCCCGGACCATCAAGGGGTTCCTGGGCCCTGATTATGAAGTGCTTGCCAGTATTGGGCACATTCGCGACCTCGCTGAAAACAAAAAGGATCTTCCGACGGAGCTTCAGAAGAAGTGGTGGGCCGACTACTCGGTCGACATGGAGAACGACTTCGAGCCGATTTACGTCGTGCCCGACGAGAAGCGCGCTCAAGTCACCAAACTGCGCGCCGCGATGAAAGATGCGGACTCGCTCGTACTGGCGACGGACGAAGACCGCGAGGGCGAAAGTATCTCGTGGCACCTGCTCGAGGTTCTGAAGCCAAAGAAGGGCATCACCGTGCAGCGCATTGCGTTCCACGAAATCACCAAGGACGCGATCCGCAAGGCGCTTGACGAGCCCCGTTCCATTGATCAAGACTTGGTGAGGGCCCAGGAAGCGCGTCGCGTGCTCGACCGCCTGTTCGGCTACGGCATCTCGCCGGTGATCTGGCGAATCAGCCGCGGCAAACGCTTGAGCGTGGGCCGCGTGCAAACCCCCGCCGTCAAGCTGATCGTTGAGCGCGAGCTCCAGCGCCGCAGCTTCCATGCGTCTGAGTATTGGGATCTCAAGGCGACGCTGATGGCGAAGCAGTCGTTTGAGGCGTCGCTCCAGCTCGTGGATGGGCGCAAGCTGGTGTCGGGTAAGGACGATTTTGACCCCAACACTGGCGAGTTGAAGAATCCGGACAAGCTCCACCTAACCGAAGCCACTGCGGGCAACCTCTTGGAAGCCGTTCGCGATGCGAAGCCGTGGACCGTCACGGACGTCGAGAGCCATCCCGAACAGCGACGCCCTTACCCGCCGTTCATGACGTCAACGCTCCAGCAGGAAGCCAACCGTAAGCTGGGCTTCGCGGCCGAGCGCACGATGCGCCTGGCGCAGGACCTCTATGAGGGCATCACCGGCTCCGGATTTGAAGGCGGCTTGATCACCTATATGCGTACGGACTCGCTCAACCTCAGCGAGCAGGCCGTGCAGCAGAGCCGCGAGTGGATCAACCAGGAATACGGCGCGGAGTATCTGCCCACCAAGCCCAATCGTTTCACGTCGAAGGTGAACAACGCCCAGGAAGCGCACGAAGCCATCCGCCCGACCGACGTGTCTCGCACTCCCGATCAGGTTCGACGCGGCCTGGGTGAGAAGTACGCCGACCACGTGAAGCTGTACGAGCTGATCTGGAAGCGAACCGTCGCCTCGCAGATGAAGCCGGCCGAGCTTGAGATCACGACGGTACAGATTGAAGTGGATACTCCGGCGGGTCGGATGACCTTCGGCTCATCGGGCAAGGCCATCAAGTTCGCGGGTTTCCTACGCGCTTATGTCGAAGGCTCAGACGACGCCGAGGGTGCATTGGAAGACCAAGAGCGGCTGCTGCCGGAACTCAAGAAGGGCCAAGTGGTGGACGCCAAGGCAGTTGATGCCGTGCAACACGTCACCAAGCCGCCCGCGCGGTACACGGATGCCTCGTTGGTGCGGGCACTTGAAGAGCGAGGCATCGGTCGCCCCAGCACGTACGCAGCGATCCTCAAGACGATCGCAGACCGCGGCTACGTGCGCAAGCAACGCCGGGAACTCGTGCCGACCATGCTCGCTTTTTACATCACTGAGTTCATGAACGGCGAGTTCGAGCCCCTGGCCGACCTGGGCTTCACGGCCAAGATGGACGACGACCTCGACAAGATTGCCAATGGCAAGCAAGACTGGAAGCGGTATCTGAAGGAGTTCTACTACGGCGGCGACGGCGTGGTGGGGCTGAAGCCGCTCATCGATCAGAAGGAATCGGGCGTGATGGCTCCGGTCATGCGGGTGGGTGCCCATCCTGAGTCCGGGGAGCCGATCGATGTTCGACTGGGTCCGCGCGGCTTCTACCTGGTGTGTGGCGAGGCTACGGCATCGGTTCCGGAGGATATCGCGCCCGCTGACCTGAACACCGCCAAAGCGCTTGACCTGATGGCTCAGAAGGCGAAGGGGCCGCAGTACCTGGGCATTCACCCGAAGAGCGGCCGCAACCTGGTGTTGATCGTCAGCCCAAAGGGCAAGTTTGTCAAGGTTGAGCAGACCGAAGAAGAACTCGCCGCCAAGGCAAAACCGGAGTGGGTCTCCGTTCCGCCCAAGACCGAGCCCACCGACCTCACCCAAGAGGACTGGGATGCGCTGTGCGAACTTCCTCGCAATCTCGGCGAACTTGACGGCGAGCCCGTCTTGGCCGGGATCGGCAAGTATGGCCCCTACGTGGCAAAGGGTAAGGACTACCGCAACGTTGAGGACTGGCGAGCCTTGCTGTCGATGAGCCTCAACGAGGCGGCGGCCCTGTTTGCGCAACCCAAGACCACCCGCTCGGGCAATACGGCCAAGGGTTCGGTGTTGCGTGAGCTTGGCGAGCTTGAAGGCGCGGCCGGTCCGGTGCGGATCTTGGGGGGATGGTATGGCCCGTACGTGACCGACGGCAAGACGAACGCAAGCCTGCCCAAGGGCACCGATCCGGAGACGCTGGGCCCCGATGAGGCGCTGGCGCTGCTCGCGGCCCGACGAGATGCTCCGCCTTCGGCGAAGCGCCGTGTGGTCCGCAAGAAGAAGAAATGAGACTGGTCGGGGTCATGTCGGGCACGAGTCTCGATGGCCTCGACGCGGCCTTGTTGGATCGTGAGGGCAGCTTCATCCGTGGGCATTCGGTGCCGCTCGGCGACGTGGGCGTAGTCTTGCGCGCTTTGGCGAGTGGCCAGCCGATGAGTGCGGGCGACATCGCCCAGGCGGGCCACGACTTTTCGTTGCTTCATGTTCAGTTGATCCGCGAGTTGCTCGGCTCGGAGTCGGCAGATTTGGTGTCGATCCACGGGCAGACGGTTTATCATCGCCCGCCGCTGTCTTGGCAGCTACTGCAACCCGCTCCGATTGTCGCGGCCCTGGGCATTCCTGTGGTTTATGACCTGCGCCAGGCAGACCTCGCCGTTGGGGGGCAGGGTGCTCCGCTGACGCCGTTGGCTGATGCATGGTTTCTTCGTTCGGTGGTCGGCACTTGGGCGGTGGTGAATCTGGGCGGGTTTGTGAACGTGACGCTCGGGCCGGATCTGCAGGGATTCGATGTGTGCCCGTGTAATCTGTGGTTGGACACGCTGGCCCGCCGCGAGTTCGGAGTGGAGTTTGACGCGGGAGGAGCTTTGGCGGCCTCGGGCTCGGTCCACGCGGGCGACTTAGAGAAGTTATCGGGAGGTCGACGCTCCGTCGGCGCTAAGAGCCTCGGAACGGGAGACGATTCGCTTCCCGCACTCTCATCCCGCCGCGCCGACGCCTTACGAACCGCGATTGAGGCCATTGCAGTCCTGATTGCCGACGCAATCGGTCCTGCCGATCAGGTGTTTCTCGCCGGGGGCGGTAGTGAGAATGCGACGCTAGTCGCGCGGCTTTCAGAGCTTGCGCCGGGCGACGTACGCGTGTACGACGAAACCGGCATGCCAAGCCGCTATCGCGAAGCCGCGGCGTGGGCATGGCTCGGACATTTGGCGCATCGCCGCGAACCCACAAGTTTGCCCTCCATCACGGGTGCCACCGACGCGACCGTTGGTGGGTGTTGGGTGTATCCGTAACGTGATATCAATTTTGACGCGTCGGCACCCACGCTGTCGTGCGGCCACCCACGGTCTCCCGCACAATCAACTCGCCACCAATCGTCTCCGGGCCGCGGCTACCGTCCCACCGGTGGTGGAACAGCCAATCCTCGGGGAACAGGTCTTTATCGGCATTCTTCTCGACGGCAATCTCGAGCACCCTCTGCAAGCTGAGATGGAGTGCGGTTACATCGGCCAACGACAACGTATCTCCAGTGCGCTTCGGAGCGAGTCCGGCGTGATACAGGCATTCGTCGGCGATCCAATTGCCGACGCCCGCGAACAGCGCTTGATCGAGTAGGAGCGCCTTAAGGGGAGCTTTGCGGCGCTTGAGGGTTGCGTAGAGCGCGTCCGGATCGGGGAGTGCTTCGTAGACGTCCGGGCCGAGCTTGGCCACTCGTGGGTCTGAGTAGGGCGAGTCACCCAGCCACATTCGCGCGAGCCGACGGCCATCCGTGAAGGCCACGCGGCGCCCCTCGTCAGAGGTCATGAGGAGCTTAAGGAACCTCGGGCGGCCATTCTCGTCGTCGAGTGGGGCGTTGCCATGCTCCTTGAGGCGGATCGTCGGCTCTCCGAGCTCGCGAATCCACCCGCTCATGCCAAGGTGACCGAACACGAACGGTGCATCGCCGAAATCCAGCCACCAATACTTCCCTTTGCGGCCGACGTCGCGAAGCGTGCGTCCCTCGATGGCGGCGACGAACGCTTCGTCAGGCACTCCGCCCTGGACGATCTCATCCGGCACAACTTCGGCAGCGACAATTTTTCGACCTTGGAAAACACGCCGCATCAGGCGTCGAACAGATTCAACTTCGGGAAGTTCAGGCACCAAGGGATTATGCACCTTCTGGATGCACCGGGACGAACCCACCGGTGCCCTCATTGAATCCCACGGTCTCTGTAGCCGCAGGATGCATCTGCTTGCGGCCCCTTGGCAAATCCCGAAACATCGCCTATAATAGTAGACATATATGCACTATATTGCGTATGTCCACCGGACGCGGTTCTTCCGCGATGCGCTCACCGAACCCCCCAGCGGGCCGGTCGTCATCCACGACGGTCGCAAAGTGATCGAAGTGTGCGAAGCCGCCCTCCAAATGGGTGTGCGACCCGGAATCAAGTTCATCGAGGCCCGCACCCTCGCCAAGGGAGCAACCTTCATCCTCACCGAACCGCGCAGCCAGTGGGAAGCCGCCCGCGTAGCCTGGACCCAACCCCTCCGACGATTCACCGACCGCATCGAACTTCCTGCCCCGAACCAGGCGTACCTCGATCTCACCGCTCATCCGGACCCTTACTCGTTACTCGCGGACATCCAGCAGGCCATCCCGCCCTCCTACCGCTTCGGGATCGGACGATCAAAGTGGCTCGCGCGAACGGCTGCCCTCCGTGGCGAGGTTGATGCCGATTGGGTTGCCCGTCCAGATCGCAAGTTGCAAAGCCTGCCTGTCCGGGTGCTTCCCTTCCCTCCCGATCTCATCTCCAGGCTTGCCTTCCTTGGATGCGCAACGGTCGGCGATGTTCAAGCCCTTCACCTCGACACACTCCGCAACCAATTCGGTGAGCTTGGTCGCAGCATCCACCAAGCCTCGCGAGGGCTTCTCACCGATACGGTTACCCCGAACGACGGTCCGCCTCGCCTGCGCGCAGGCCGTCACGTTTCCGAGGGCGTCATCGAGCGTGCCGGGCTTGAGAACCTCCTCCGTGGCATCGCGACCGAACTGGCCGCTGGGCTGACGAACCACGACCGCCACACCCGCGACCTCTACGCATGGTGGAACTCCGAAGACGTAAACCATCGCACACCGAAGCCGATCCGCACCTCCACTCAGATCGCCGTGGTGCTCAGCAAGATCGTCTTACCCACTGAGCCGCTCACCGACATTACCGTCGAAGTCGCCATGGAGCAATCGGACCACCATCGGCAATACACGATTGCCGACCCGTGCGATCCGGATGCGGTCGCCGAGACGGTTCATCGGTTGAAGACGGTGTTTGGCGATGCATCCATCCTGTGCGCGAGCGAGGTCGCGGTGCCTCGTCGCGTACGCGTTCTCAAAGCCTGGATGATGGGAGGTCCGGGATGACCGACCTCGCTCGTTGGCGAGAGCTTGGCGAATGGTGGAATGGCGAGTCGTATCGAGAGTTCGCCCATGTGATCGACGATCACGGCATCCGGCGGGAGATTGAGCATTCTCTGGCCGAGCTTTGTCTCGGTCCTTCGCACGCTACCCCTGAGCCTACCGATCACCGCGAAGACTGGAGCTTGCGCATTCAGAAGCGGCGCGAGGAGAAGATGGCACTCGTGCGGCTGTCGTACGGGCTGCCTGAGCCGCGTCGAGCATCGTTCACGAAGCGCGCAGTCGCCCAACCCTATGTGCCGCTCCATCTGCTATCGGGCTACAGTTTCGGCCGCGGAACGATGCTGCCCGAGGAGATGGTCGCATTTGCCGCGATGGTGGGATGCCCTGCCGTTGCCATCACGGATCGGCACTCGCTCGTGGGTGCGGTGGAGTTTGCGCATGCTTGCCGACGCGCGGGGATCAAGCCGCTGATCGGAGCGCAGATCGAACTGGATACTGGAGGCAGGATCGTGCTCATCGCCCGTAGCCGCCGCGGTTATCGCTGCCTGTCGCAGATGATCACTGCCTGCCACAGCGAGCAACCAAGAGGCTATCCTCTCGCGACTTGGGAGATGCTTGAACGATATTCAGTCGACCTGCTCTGCCTGACCGGGGGGCATGAGGGACCCCTCATCGGACCGATGCTCCGTGGATGCGAACCGAGCGACATCCTTCTAAGGCTCAAGTCGATCTTTGGTAGCTACGTTTGGGTGGAAATTGAGCGGTCGTTCCACCCTTGGGAGCTCGTTCACAACCGTCGTTTGGCCAACCTTGCCGAATCGCACAACCTTCGTTGCGTTGCCGGGGGCATGATCACCCACGCCCGCCCCGAGCATGCAATCGTCCAAGACGTGATGGTGTGCATCGACACGCTGTGCATGCTGGACGAGATCATCGGCCGAAAACCCGCCCGCGCCGCCGGGCAGCCGGAATGGGAAACTCATCCCGAGCGCCCTCTCAACGCCGAGCGCTACCTGCGCACGAGCGAGGAAATGGCGGCGATGTACGCCGACCACCCGGAGTGGATCGCCGAGACGATGCGCATTGCTGAACACTGCGACGACGACGTGTTACCCACGCGAACGCAACTCCCACCCCTCTACGATGACCCGAACCACGCGATTCGCGAAATCGTCGAAGCTGGCGCGTTTCTTCGGTATCCGCACATCAAGCCCGCCCTCCGCAAACGGATCGATCGCGAGATTGACCGGATCCAGAGACTGAACTTCGCCAGCCACTTTCTGACCATCTGGGACGCCTGCCGGTGGGCCGAGGAGCAAGACATTCTCTTTAGCGGCCGGGGCTCCGTGGTCGACTCCGTCGTCGCCTATTGTTTGGGACTCTCACGGATTGATGCCTTCGAGCATCGGCTCCATTTCGACCGCTTCTTGCCCGAGGATGGGAGCAAGCGCCCGGACATCGACATTGACTTCGAGGCACACCGCAGAGAAGACGTCCGGCAGTATCTCACGCGCAAGTACGGCCATGAGCGGGTGGCTACCGTGTCCGCGATCGGTGCGTTCTGCACCCGAGGCATTATCCGCGAAGTCGGCAAAGTGTTTGGGCTTCCTGCGTCACTGTTAGGTTTCCTGAGTAAACGCATCCACGCTGGCGTGAGTGCGGATCGCCTCGCTGATGCGATTGAGTCGCGACCGGAACTCCGTGAGAGTCATATCCCGCTCGAACGCCTCCAGTGGATCATCACCTTGGCCGAGCGGATGATGGACCTCCCTCGCAACATGCGAGCGCACTCATCAGGTGTTGTGATCTCGCAGGATCCACTCGCGATGACCGTTCCGGTCATGGACTCGGGGGGCGAGGTGGATGGTCAGCCGATCCGGATCATCCAGTGGGATAAGCGCAGCGCGAAGCACTACTTCGATAAGTTCGACATCCTATGCTTGCGTGGTCAGGATGTGCTGTCCGGGACCGAGCATCGTATCCGGGTGAACAATCCGGACTTCCATGTCACTTCGGTTCCCGTAGACGATCCGCACACCTACGAAGCCATGCGCTCGGGCGAGCTCATCGGCATCCCTCAATCAGCTTCGCCCGCCATGCGACAGGCCCATCAGCGCATCAGAACGTCCAACCTCCACGAGGCGAGCCTGGTCCAAGCGGGCATCCGCCCCGGAGTGGGCGGCGCGGTGAAGCTCAACGAGATGATCGCGCGGCGGCGAGGCAAGCCGTACAAGTTTTCTCACCCCGAGCTTGAGGAAATCCTTGGACTCACTTATGGCATCGTTGTCTTTCAAGAGCAGATCGACCAGCTCCTGCAGACCTTCGCCGGGTGCACCTCAGGCGAAGCCGAAGACCTTCGCGAGCAGATTCACAAGCACCGCCGCGAGGAGTATGGCGACGCGATTCGCGATGATCTGCGCACGCGGATCATGGCGCGGGGTTACTCGGCCCCAGTTGCCGAAGAGGTCATCGATCTCGTTGCTGGCTTCAAGGGTTACGGGTTCGCGCAAGGGCATGCACTCGCGTTTGCCGAGGTGTCAATCCGCTCGATCTACTGCCAGCAGAACTTCCCCGCCGAGTACTTCGCGGCCCTGCTCGATGCCCAACCCGCGGGCTATTACGGCCCTTGCACCATCGTGAATGAAGCGCGAAGCCGAGGTGTTCGGATCCTCCCTGCAGACGTGAATGCGAGCGAGCTCGGCTTCCAAGTGGAGGCGGTGCTGGCCGATGGGCTTTGGGTGCCGCATGGTGGCCTGCGCGTCGGGCTCGATCAGATTGACAACCTCTCCACTGAACTCAAGACCCGCATCATCGAAGCCTCACTCACCCCCGAAGAGCCCGAGCCCCACGCCGTCGCCAGCCAAGGTTCGTCGGTCGCCGTCCTTGAGCGCACCGCGACCGGATCAACCACCCGTCGCAGGCGCTTCACCTCATTCTTCGACTTCGTCGCCCGCATTCAACCCGAGCGCGACGAACTGGAACAGCTCATCCTCAGCGGAGCGTTCGACTCGCTCCACGCGCACCGCCGCGCGCTCCTATGGGCGATCCCGGATGCGCTCGAATACACCCGTCTCGTCCGCCCGATCGGTGGGCTCCCCCTTTCTTACACCGAGCCCACCCTCAAAGAAGACCTCCCCGACTACACCGCCATCGAGAAGGCGCAGTTCGAGCGCATCACCCTCGGGCTGGATATCGAGCAGCACCTGATGGCTTACGAACGCGACCGTATCCTCACGAAGGGAGGCATCACCAGCGCCGAAGCGCGGCGGCTGCCCGAAGGCACGAAGGCGTTCGTCGTGGGCAATCCGATCCGGTTGCGATTCCCGCCAACGCCGAGTGGCAAGCGCGTCGTGTTTTTCGACCTCGAGGACGAGACGGGATTGCTCAATGTCACCTGCTTTGATCGGGTCTACCGGCTCGATGGGCATGCGATTGTCTGCAGTCCGTTCGTGACGGTCGTCGGCCGGGCGCAGCATCGCGATGAGCATGTCGCGTTCCTCGCCGAGCGCGTGTACCCCTATCGCCCAGAGCAGGTGAACCTGCCTTATCGCCCCAACGGGTTCTGCGTAGGGTGATGATCCTCGGCGATCTACCGATAATCCAACTATGCGCAACCTCGTTGGGTTGTTCGCACCGTTGCCGACGCCGTTCACCGATGACACCTCGTCGATCAGTGAAGTCCGTCTCGCGCGGTTGATCCGCCACTTCCTCAATGAGGGGGTGCAAGGATTCGTCCTCGGATCAGCGACTGGCGAGTTCACCACGCTCTCGCTTGCCGAGCGCAAGCACCTTCTTGAGCTCACGTTGCGCCTAGCGTCCGGCCATCCGGTGATCGTGCACGCGACCTGCCTGGCAACCACCGCCACCCTCGATCTTGCCCAGCACGCATCGCGGCACGGCGCGCAAATGGTTGTGATTACTCCACCGCTTCTAGGTGACTTCACCGACGCCGAAGTCCATAAGTTCATCAGCTTTGTTGCTCACCACGCCGGCATCCCGACCCTGGTCGTAGATCCGCACCGGCGAGTCGTGGGCGGCCTGCATGATCAGCTCCTGACCAGCCCCACCGTCAAAATCGCCACCCCTTGCACGGGCACCTGCGCGTTCTATCCTGAGCACACCCACTCCGACCAGTTCACCTATCACGAGTGCATCGTTAGCCCCGTGATCACCATCTCGCCTTGGCGAATGCACCCCAGTTCGCTACCTCACTGGCTGCCGGAACCCTTACGCACCGCGGGCACCGCTCGCGTGATTAAAGCCGCGATGGAGATGCAGGGGTTTGAATGCGGCCCACTCCGAGGGCCCCAGTTAGCGCTTGACCCAGCGCTTCGGAAGTCGCTGTCCGACTTCTTGGCGCACGATTCGGCGGCTTAGCCTAACAGTCTGCTTATTCGTCACGGCATCATCGAAATCGTCAACTTGCTACCTTCCCCACCGCCCACAAACAACCGCTGCGTGGCCTTCTGGAAATCTTCCGGCTTGGCGAAGAAGATGTTCTCGACGAACTTCTGCGGGTTGCGATCGACGATTGGGAACCACGACGAGTGAATCTGCACCATGATCCGGTGGCCCTTCTTGAACGTGTGGCACACATCCGGTAGCGTGAAGTTCACGGCCGTGCGCTGGTTGGGCACCATCGGCTCCGGCTTCGACCAAGAGTTGCGGAAGCGAGCCCGCATCGGCTCGCCGCGTACCAGCTTCTGATAGCCCGCCATTGAGCGCGTCTGGTCACGCGCAGAACGCACTTCCGAGTTAAACGGAAACACGTCGATCAGCTTCACCACGAAGTCCGAATCGGTCCCGCTGGTCGATACGCTCAGCGAAGCCTGAATCGGCCCCACCAGCGTAAGATCATTCGCTAGTGGCTCGGTCTCAAATGACACCACGTCGGGTCGCTTCCACACGAATCGCTGATCCTCAAGCAGATACTCGCGCGGCATACCCACCGAGATCGTCGCCGAACTCGGCACCGGCCGTGCGGGATCGCTCACCCACTCAAGGGGGGTTGCTTCGCCTCGCGCCGGCTTGTCGACGATGTTGATGGAGCCGTCCGGCTGGAACATCAGGTTGACCGGCTGGGCGTTCTTGGGCGGCCACTCGGCCCCCTTAATCCACCGATGCGCGCCGGTGTCGAACATCGTCACTTCCGCGATGTCACGGACGCTGCCGATGTCGCGCAGATAGAAATCGAAGAACGGACGCTGGATCTGCGTGCGGTAGTCCTCGCCGGTGTTCACTGTGAACGGGATATCCCAGAGCGCGTTTCCGGGGCCACCGTTCCATGAACCGTGATACCAAGGCCCCATCACGAGATGGGTGCGGTTGTTCTTGTTCCACTCTTCGATGCGGCGGTAGATGCGAAGCGGCCCTTGCAGGTCCTCGGCGTCGTACCAGCCTCCCACGATGAGGACCGGGATGTTCCCAACCTTCTTCAGATGCTGCGACACCTGCTGCGGCTGCCAATACTCGTCGTAGTTGGGGTGGTTGATCCATTTCTGCCACAGGTCGATGATCTTCATGTTGTACTTCTCGTTGCTCGACGCGATCGGGCCGAGCTTGAGGAAGAACTGATAGCCATCCGGGTTGTCGTGGGTGAAAGCGCGCGGACCGTACTGGCTCGTCGGGCCCTCGCGAGGCACCCCGAAGCCCGCGATGAAGTTCATCGCATGAGGCAGGAAGAACGCGCCGTTGTGAAACATGTCATCGCCGATCCAGTTGTCGTCCATCGGGGCCTGGGGCGAGACCGCCCGAAGTGCAGGATGCGGATCAATAAGGGTTTGAGCGGCATAGTGGCCAGGATATGACGTCCCGTAGACGCCCACGCGGCCGTTGTTGTTTGGGATGTTCTTGAGCAGCCAGTCGATGGTGTCCTTCGTGTCCGTGGATTCATCGACCTGCCCTGCCGACTTGTTGGGGATGTAGGGATTCATCCAATTGAAGTCGCCTTCGGACTGATATCGGCCGCGGACATCCTGATAAACGTAAATGTACGGCTCACGCGTGAAGCTCGCTTCGGGGCCCAGACTGCCTCGGAAGGCCGTCGGCCCATAGGGACGGCAACTGTAGGGCGTGCGCATCATCAAGAACGGGGCGGGGGAGTTCAGGTTCTTGGGGATGTAGATGCTGGTGAACAGCGTCTTGCCGTCTCGCATCGGAATGCGCACCTCGCGCTTGTCAAAGTTCTGCCGAACAAAGTCTTCCTGAGCCGAGCCCAGGCCGACGAGCCCGATGAGGGCGAGACCGAGGAGCAAAATGCGCTTCATGTCCTACTTTACATGTAAATGAAGATGGGGACGCAAGCCCTGGGCTTCAAGGCGGTACGATTCATAGATGCGAGCAATCATCGGTGTTGATCTTTCAGGTTCAATCGCGGCGGCCCAGTTGTTTGTGCGAATCGGTTTTCAACCGACCGAGTTGATGTTGGTGCACGCTATTGAGTCTGTATTCCCTGACGGCTCGTTTCCTCCCTTCGGACCCAACCACGCGATCACTGAGATGATGTACGTGCGCAAAGAAGAAGGCAAGGCAGCCATTGAGCGCGCCCGGGAGGCCCTCGGCAACGGCGCCACCACCGAGATTCGACGCGGTGATCCTGCCCGGGAGTTGATGACCGTGGCGAATGAGGCGAATGCCGACCTGATTGCGATCTTCAGTCAAGCCAAGGGAACCTATGGGGACCTGTTCTTCGGAAGCGTCGCGAAGGGTCTTGTCCAAGCCGCCGATCAGAGCCTGCTGGTGGCAAAGGGCGACATCGCACCTAAAGGTCCTGTCGACGTCGTTTTCGCGACGGATCACTCAGACTACGCGAAACGCTCCTTGGAGCTGCTACTTGCCTGGGCACCGAAGGGCATCCGTAAGCTCCGCGTGCTCACCGCCAACGAGACATCTTCCGCAGTCGCCGCAATGCTGGTCAATGACCTCCCGCACCTCAAGGACTCCGCCCCGGTCTGGATTCGCGAGAAGCTGGAAGAGCAGAACCAGAAGGTGGTTGAACGCTTCCGCCAGATCGGGATCGACGCCGAGGGTATCGTGCTCGATGCGCACCCGAACGACGCCATGCGGACCGTGATGCTCGACACCAAGTCCGACTTGCTCGTGGTTGGGGCTCAGGGTCACGGCTTCCTCGCCCGGCTCCGGATGGGAAGTAAGTCGTTCCATCAGGTGGTCTCTTCACCGTACTCGGTCTTGGTGCTTCGTCCGCAGCTTCCTTCATAATCAGCCCTATGGCTGAGTTGGTAATCGAAGATCTCTTGGTGGGTGAAGGAGACGAGGCGACGAGCGGGCAGAACGTGAGCGTTCACTACACCGGCATGTTCGAGGACGGTCGCGAGTTCGATTCCAGTATCGGTCGTGGGCCATTCTCTTTTCCGCTCGGTGCGGGCCGCGTGATCAAGGGCTGGGACCTCGGCGTGGCGGGCATGAGGGTGGGCGGCAAGCGCAAGCTGATCATCCCCGGTGACCTCGGCTACGGCGAGCGCGGAGCGGGCAATGTGATTCCACCGAATGCCACCCTCGTGTTCGAAGTCGAGCTCCTCTCGATCGGCTAATGACGTTCGCCCCACTCCTTGTGTTGACGTTGCTTGGGCCGCTGGTCGCTCAAGATTCGCCGCGGCTGCGCACGCTGTTGCCCAATGGATCAGCCATCCTAGTTGAGCAGTTCCCAAAGTCGAAAGTGCTCAGCGTGCAGGTCTTTGCCGGCACGCGCGGTTGCGCCGAGACCCCGGCTACCCATGGGCACCGACACTTGCTCGAGCATCTCGTACTCAAGGGCACCAAGGGCGATCTCGATCAGCGATTTGAGGCCGAGGGCATCTTCTTCACGGGTCGGACCCATCGCGATGCGCTCCAGTTTGAGTTCACCGGTCGGGCCGAGCAGCTGAGCACGCTACTCGAGGGCGTCAAGGAAATCCTTGGCCCGTCCGGATGGACTCAAGCCGCAATCGACCGCGAGCGCGCGATCATGGCCGAGGAGTTTGCGCTCGTTCCGGATCACCAGAGGCTCTCACGTACGGCATGGACAGCCGCGTTCGGCGACGCTGGCCTCGACCCGTTCGGCACAGCTTCCTCGCTAACCAGTGCAACGCCCGCGAGCTTGCTACAGCTTCATCGCATTGCGTTTCACCCCAAGCAAGTGGTTGTCGTCGTGGCCGGGGATGTCGACCTCAAAGACACGACCGCCAAAGTGCGCGCGCTGCTCGAACAGCGAGAATCAGAAGATGAACTTGCCGAGCCAACAACGCGAACTGGCGAGCGCGGTCGGCGAGAATCAGACGACTGCTACGGAGAAGTTCGCGCTGCCCTCGTGGAAGGGTTCGGAATCGATACCGCAGGCACGCTCGCCGCAGCGTATGGTGTAGCCGCGTGGGTCGATGCATCGTACGTCACCTACACGCCCTCGTTGACCCAGGGCTTGATTCTAGTCGGTCGCACCGACGCCAACAACGCGCTGGGCAGCGTCGTCGACAACCTCACCGAAGCCGAGATGGCATTCCTCTTCCCAATCGGCAAGCTTCTGGCAACGATCTGGCTTCGCGACCAACTTGCGAGTCCCGCTTCAGCAGCGAGTCTCCGAGGCCTCTTGATGACCCAAGCCCGAAACCTCCGCCCCGAGGACCTTCAAGACTCACTCGACCAAGTCGGGTGGACGGCGTTCCGCGAGGGGATCACGCGACTTCAACGCGACCGAGCGGTTATCGCCGTGGGGACGAGTCGATGATCGCCCTGCTCGCAGCTTTGGTCCAGTCGACCCCCGTGGTCGTTTCTGAAGTTGTCGATCCGACCGCCAAGCATCTTCGCATCGAGATCGTCGCATCGCTATCCACCAGCACATCACGCCAACGCGTTATTGCCGATGTGCTCGGTGCGGCAATCGCCCGCGGGACGTCGGCGTTCACCCGCGACGAATTGCTCGCGGCGACCAGCCGCGGTGGTTCAAGCCTCACGGCGCGCGCTATGGCCGACCACTTACGTATCGGATTCTCGCTCGCGCCTCGAGATGTTGACCTCGCGGTCACGCTCTGCGACCAAGTCATTCGCCAAGCGTTGCTGCCCGCCAGTCCAATCCAGCGCTTGCTCGACGAGCACCCGTTTCAACGGCGTACGGCATGGCAAATGGCTTGGTTCCCAGGAACGGGCGACGCAAAGCTCGTCACCCCAAGCGAACTGAGCACAGCCTATCGCTCCGTGTTTCAACCGGGGCAAGTTAGCATCGCGGTCGGGGGGCCATTCACGCAAGGGGAGTTTCGGCGTCGACTCGGCGAGCGTTTCCAAAGCTGGGCGTCCAAACCCACCACCGACCCGCGCCATCGCTACCGAAGCGAACCAGATGCAAAGGTTGAAACGGAGCATCGCGGGGGTTTCACGCTCGTTCGCATTGGGGGCCCGGTGGTCCCGGTTGTTGCTGCAATCTCAACCGAAGACAGCGCGCCCGAGTTCACCCTCTCTGAAGCCACGTTGGCCACGGTGCTGATGGGCCTTGGCAAGTCGAGCGTGGTCTACTCTGCCTTGAGAGAGCAGTTGGGCCAGAGCTATCGCCAAGAGGCCATGCTTGTTCCCCACGCGGATGGACTGGAACCCATCCTCGTGTGGGCGAGCACGCAGCCCGATGCCGAAGCTGGCCGCAAAGCTCTTCTTGAGAAGATTGAGTCGTTGACCGAATCCGATCTACGCGCTGCGAGGCAGAAGCTGCCGCGCTATAACGAGCTTGGTTTGGGTCTCTCGCCATTCCAGTTCTCAATCGACCGGCCGATGGGCTCATCCTTAGATGATCGCACGTTCTTGGAGGCATATTGGCGGCTGAAGACCGGGCGGGCATGGACGACGCCAATTGATGGCCAAGCGTCCTTTGCCAGGGTCAAGGACTTCGCCCGGCGGTGGATTAGCGAAGGTCGCGTGGACATGATCAAGCCCCGCTGATCACTTCTCAAGCGGGTTCGCGAGATCGATCGGGCGATGGCGGACAAACACCCGGGCTTCCTGGGGGCCGGGCT
Source organism: uncultured Fimbriimonadaceae bacterium (assembly GCA_964586225.1). GTDB lineage: Bacteria > Armatimonadota > Fimbriimonadia > Fimbriimonadales > Fimbriimonadaceae > JANJUB01. The sequence continues at coordinate 3,892 of CAZPHD010000019.1, read as the reverse complement.
CGAGCTCTCCGTCTGTGATGAGAATCACATCCTTGAGCGTCCAGCGAAGTTCCTCAAAGTAGGGCAGGCTATCCAGCACGACGAGGTCCGGATGCCCCAGTTCCGAGAACTCTGGCCAGCTTAGACCGGCTTGAGGATCGGGAGCCGTCACCAACAGGCCCTCCTGCTTCAGGGCCGTGCGAAATGCCTCACGCTCATCGGCACGACTCAGCAGAACGGCGACTCGAGGTCCAGACACCGCCTGCGCGACGGCGAGAGCGGGTGGTGGCGGCGGGCGCCGAAACAGGTTCTTCAGCAACTTGAGCACGGGGCACCCAAGAGGATATCATGCAAGCCCCCACCTTGACGCATCGTTAACGCTAGGAATCGCGTGATTTTGGCGGAACACGCGGGACACTTCCGCCATTGCGAACGTAGAGAACGGTCAGGAGAGTCTGACCTCTGGAGCAGACTCCCAACAAGAGGAGCCGCTAGAGCTCCAACGTGGATTGTGGGGGTAACGAAACAGTTGCAGGTATCAGACATTGCCGCACTCGGCAACACACTCGTCAATGAAGTAGAGAAAGCGATCGTGGGCAAGCGCCATACGGTTGAGATGGCCGTCATCGCGCTTCTCTGCAACGGTCACTTGCTGATCGAGGATATTCCCGGCGTAGGCAAAACGACCCTCGCCAAGGCCCTGGCCCGCGCGATCGGCGGCGACTTCAAGCGCATGCAGTTCACGCCGGACCTCCTGCCAGCAGACATAACGGGCTCCTCGATCTTCAATCAGCAGACACAGAGGTTTGAGTTCCGACCCGGTCCCGTCTTTGGCAACATCGTCCTCGTTGACGAAATCAACCGGGCGACCCCGAAGACTCAGTCGTCACTCCTGGAAGCCATGGAGGAAAGGCAGGTCACGTCAGACGGCGAGACCCGCTCGCTTCCGACCCCCTTCTTTGTCATTGCCACCCAGAACGCCGTAGAGATGACTGGCACCTACCCGCTTCCCGAAGCGCAGCTCGACCGGTTCTTCATGCGCATCAGCATGGGCTATCCGGGGCGTGATGAGGAGGTTCAGGTCCTGGTTGATCAGCGGCTGACGCATCCGCTTGAGACGGTTCAGAACGTTGTCTCGCTTGAGAAGCTCGTCGAGATGCAACATGCCGTTCGTGAGATTTTTGTCCACGAGGCGGTCCGCGAGTATATGGTGGACGTGGTGCGTGCGACTCGAGAAAGCAATCAGTTGATCATGGGCTCATCCCCGCGGGGCTCCTTGTATCTTATGCGCGGCGCCCAGGCGATGGCCGCGATGCAGGGCATCGACTATGTCCGCCCGGACGATGTCAAGGCGGTTGCGCCGGCAGTTCTCGCGCATCGGGTGATCGCTCGGGCCGAGGTGCGCGTACGCGGTGCTTCGACCGAGCAGGTCATAGAGCGAATTCTCGAGGGCGTCGCCGCCCCGATTCCCGTGAGCTAAGGCCATATGCGGTTCGGCCTCTATTACGCGATCGGATTCTTGGTGCTGGTTCTCGGTGCCTTGTTCATCGGTATCCGATCGGTCGCACGCGAGCAGGCGATGCGACGTGCCAATCCGAGCGCCCCGCGCCGGGGCCTACGTAGCGTGGCTGGCGTTGCGGTTTCAACCTCGGCGTTCTTCTTGGCGACGGTTGCCGTCATGCTCAACTCGCCGGGCCTGTTCTATATGGCAACGGCGCTCATCGCAACGCTCGGCGCCTCGCGTTTGCAGGCTTGGCTGGCGGTGCGTGGGCTCCAGTTCGAACGGGTGGCACCTGAGAAGGCACAAGTTGGCGAGCTGGTGACGGTTGAGATGGTGGTGTGGAGTGTTCGCCGAATACGGCGACCCCTTGTCACCGTCAGTGACAATCTTCCCTCTCGCCTTGCGGTCGCTGACCGCACGGCCAGTCTGCCGGTCGCGCCGGCGTTCGATGTTCCCATCCGCACGCAGTATCGCTTTCGGCCCCTCCGTCGAGGACGCTTCCTTTGGAACTCGGTGACCGTGCACGGAACTGACGCCCTCGGCCTCGTCACAATGACGCGAACTTACGACGTCGCCCCCACTGAGATGCTCGTCGTGCCGACTCCGATCCCGCTGGAGCTGGACCTGCCCTCGGCTTCCGGATGGGGATCTGCCGAAACGGAGATGGGACAGGCGCGCGGGGCCGGTATTGAGCCGCGGGGCGTGCGCGAGTACGTGCCGGGCGACTCAATCCGCTATATTCATTGGCGATCCAGTGCCCGTGCTGGCCAGTTGCTGGTCAAGGAGTTCGAGACGGGCTCGCACGCTGCTGTGGGCTTTGTCATCCAGCGCACCACCGGCACTGACCACGGCCTGGGAGGCAATACCACGCTTGAACGAATGTGCAGCCACACCGCGTATCTCACCGAGCGGATGCTCCGCAACGGCTCGCAGGTCCTGTTTCCAACGATTGAACTCGGCCACAAGGTGAGTGGCTCACCTCACGAGAGGCAACAGGAGATACTCGCAACCCTTGCCAATATCGAGCCTGACCAGGCTGAGTTGGTGAGCGGCGAGGCCGCGCGCGCGGCCGGTGCTCTGCCGCTAGGGTCCATGCTTTATGTGCTCATCTCGACGGAAGACCGGGGTCTCACAGTCGCCATTCGCGAGATCATCGGCCGAGGAATGCGAGTGATCATCCTGGCCTATGATCCAAGCGACTACGTCGTCGCGAAGAAGCACACTCGTCCGCCCGCGCTCGAAGACGGATACCTCGCCGACCTGTCAATGATGGGAGCGACGGTTGTCCGCGTGCCGTACACCGCGATCTAGCCATGAAGAACTTTCGCCGCGATGTGTTTCAACTGGGATGGCTCGACTTTGGGCTGTCAGCCCTCGCTTCGAGTTTCGCCCTGTTCTCGGTCGGCATGGGTTTGCGGCAGGTCGAAGTTGCCTGGTTCCTCATGGGGTTCATCGTGGTGGGCACGCTCGTCAGCTGGGCCGCGAGTCGGGCCGTCCCGGATCGTTACGCTTGGGTAAGTGGCCTGGTCTATACGGTTTTTGCCGTTTGTGCCGTCGTATACGTGCAACCGCTCAATGCGCTTCTTCCGATGGGAGGATTTCCCGCGCAACTTGTTATTGCGGCAGCTCTCGCCTGGATGATTGCGATCGGGAGTTTTCTGACTTGGCGCGACTCAACCATCGTTTTTCAGGCGGTGCCGAGTATCGCGCTCTTTGGGCTGGTCGGTGCCTGGGATACGTTCGCACAGGCGCCCTTTGCGTTTTTCGGCTTCCTACTCTGCTTCGCCACCTTGTTTGCCCGCGCGCATGGCCGCGTGATGATGCTTCAGGCCCAAGAGTCGGGCTACGCTCCTGCAGGCGGCTCATCTGTCTTCGCTACGGCGAGCGACATTGCCGCAACCTTCTACGAGAACCTCAAACAAGGTCCGTGGCGCTGGATGGCCGGTCCGGAGTGGGCCCTCGGGTCAGCGGCCGTGATCATCATGCTCAGCGTGCTTGGCGCACCCCTCTTTCAAAGCTCGGTTCAGGCCGTCGCGGGGCGGGTGCAGTTCGCCGTTCCCCAAGCTGCACCCACTCTCACGGCGAGTTCTTCAGCGTTTACGCCCAGCGCAACGGGAAGCGTCAGCGTCGGGCAGGGCCCACGGAACAATCTCCAAAAGAAGCCGGTGTTTCGAATCAGGATCAGCGATCGGCGGCCACACTATCTTCGGCAACGCACTTACGATGCTTACACAGGCCGAGGCTGGCGACAAGTCGGCGACTTCACGAGCCAGGCCGTCATGAACCAGGCCATTCAGAGCGAGCGCAGCTTCATGAACCGATCTCGTCTTCAAATCGACCCTCATGAAAAACTGAGCTTTGAGATCCGGTTCATTGACGGATACCAAGAGAGCGTGCCCATCCCCGGCGAGC
>CAZPHD010000018.1:54478-55548 GCA_964586225.1 uncultured Fimbriimonadaceae bacterium | reverse complement strand
ACAAACCACGAGGACGCTGGCTGGTTTTTGCCAGCGTTTCCGGTCCCACCCGTCCCACATGTCCGACCAGCCCCTGAGGCCACCGGTGGGCCCATCCCGGCGCCCTGGTGAGCTCACACAGAGTACAAACCACGAGGACGCTGGCTGGCTTTTGCCAGCGCTTCCAGTCCCACCCGTCCCACCTGTCCCCCCACCCAACCTGAGGCCTCCGGTGGGCTCGTCCCGGCGCCCTGGTGAGCTTACATAGAGTACACACCACGAGGACGCTGGCTGGCTTTTGCCAGCGGTTCCGGTCCCACCCGTCTTACCTGTCCGACCAGCCCCTGAGGCCCCCGGAGGGCTCATCCCACCTGTCCTACCCGTCGCACGTGTCCCATCCGGCCCCGTAGGTCGCGGCTTCGCCCGGAGGCCGCAGCTAGGTTTGCCTTGCCACTGCGATTGAAGACGGTCAACCTTTACCCGTCCGCCCCAGAGCAAGTCTATTCTACGGCGTTTCCTCCGCTTCGCACACTGTGCTGGCGGTCCTATGTGTCCCGCGGTCCATTGCGCACCCGCTCCGAAGGACGAATGACACCGGCTGATGTCGGTCAACTCGTCGTAGAGAATCCAGTCGTTTCAATCCGCATCCGCCCCGGAGGGCGGATGAGACCCTACTCCTTCTATAACGAGGTCGGAACCGGCTCTGGTTTCAATCCGCATCCGCCCCGGAGGGCGGATGAGACCCGTGCGACTGCCCGCGTGATACTCGGCATAGGCGTAGTTTCAATCCGCATCCGCCCCGGAGGGCGGATGAGACGGTACCCAGGACAAGACGGGTCGTCCGCCCAATACGGTTTCAATCCGCATCCGCCCCGGAGGGCGGATGAGACCATAAGCTGACGATCACCGAAGAGTTGTCTTGTTGGTTTCAATCCGCATCCGCCCCGGAGGGCGGATGAGACGGCAGTTGTATCGCCATTGCCATCGTCGCAAGCTCGTTTCAATCCGCATCCGCCCCGGAGGGCGGATGAGACATAGACTAGAATTCCATAGCACCATCGTATAGCGTTTCAATCCGCATCCGCCCCGGA
>CAZPHD010000018.1:39120-54468 GCA_964586225.1 uncultured Fimbriimonadaceae bacterium | reverse complement strand
GGATGAGACGAGGTGACACCACATGGCTAAAGCGAAAAAGGTGAAGTTTCAATCCGCATCCGCCCCGGAGGGCGGATGAGACGGCAGAATTTAGACTCGAATCCAAACCCCACCGCAGGTCTTCATTATGCAGTTCTCAAGGTCCAACGAGCCCCCTCTGACTCAAAGCCTACCGCGAAACGAACCTTCAAAACGAAACACCACAACCGGTTCGCGCTCAGATCACCAAGGGCCCATCAAAGTCCCGCCAACCGTCCACACCATACACCCGAACAACCCGGCGCCGATCCGAACCCAACATGTACAGGCGCAAGCTATCCTCCGTCGGCTCCATGATCTTCAGCGCCCGCGCTAGAAACCGCTGGAGATTCGCCTCCGTCACCGAAAGCTCGAACACCGAATACTGCACGCGCTGCCCATAAGCCTCGCAAGCCTTGGCCATCTTCCGCAGCCGGGTCTTTCCCGTATCCGTCACCGTCCGCACGTCGTAGCAAGCCAGCACATTTAACTTGTCCATCACTTCACCGGCTGATAGGGAACGTAGGCAGCGACGTCCCAGCGAAACACCCGCGCCATCAAGCGAGCCTGAATGAACGGCAGCAAACCCATCGGCACTGTCTCCGAAAACAACGCGTGACCGACCTCCGTCTGTTTGCGACGCTGATACTCCACCAGCACCTTCTTGCGGCCATCATCCGTCAAGATCACCGCGCCGCCAGCCCGCACCGTCACATCTGCCGAAGTGATCTGCTTCCGGTTAATCAAGTTGAGCACCAACCGGTCGCAAAGCAGAGCGCGAAACTCCTCAATAAGATCGAGCGCGAGCGCTGGCCGCCCCGGCCGCATCGCATGAAGAATCCCATACTGAGGATCGAGCCCCGCCGACTCGAGCGCTGACACGCAGTCCGAAGTGCACAAGCTGTACACAAACGAAAGCAGGGCATTGACCCGATCCCGCGGTGGCCGCCGAGACCGACCGTCGAATCGAAAGTCCGTTCGCTGACTTGTGATCATCGAGCCAAACACCCCGAAGTAGCTCTGGGCCGCGGTCCCCTCGATGCCTCTCACCATGTCAAGCGTCGCACAATCGGGCAACATCTGCAAGTAGTCGGCCAGATCATCGCGTGCCCCTTCGAGGTCTTCACGACGCTCATCCTTTGCGTCTCGCGCGGCTCGCATCAGCACCTGGCGACTGTTCTGAATCTTGCCCGCGACCACGTTCTTGGCAAAGCTGAGGCACCGAGGCGACTCACTCTGGTAGTCATATTGCGCTTTCCGAAGCAGGATATTGCCTGTCCGCTTGCCTTCGAGCCTTGCCCGGAATCGCCCTGAACGGTCAAGGAACACGACCGTCCGGCCCTCGTCCGCAAACCGCATGAACAGTGGCGGTGACACCGTAGCCACCCCGTAGATCACCATCGCCCCAAGATGGTGAATAGGCACCGCGAGTAACTTCTCGCCTTCGAGTTCAACCTTCACTTGATCGTTCTCCAGCCGAGCGTGTGCCCCTTCCGTCCCGATGTACAACGTGTTGAGAAACTGTCGAGTCATGGCAAGTCCACTTCCGGTCGCGGTTGAAAAAGGCCTCGCTCTTGAACGAGAGCAGCTCGACGAACCACGCTCGGCATGCACGCATCGACCAAGGAACACTGCGGACACCGCTTATCGTCAACCGGGGGCGGCAACTGCGTCCCGCTGAGAATCTCACGAGTCCGCGCAATAACCAGGAGCATTTCGTGTCTAAGCGCCTCATCAATCGCCACCGCGACCCGCTTCTTAGAGGCCACCCAGAAAATCGCCCCTTCCTCGATCGTGCAGTCGAACATCTCTTCGAGGCAAAGGGCTTGCGCGCAGAGCTGGATCTTCTCGGGCACCCCCCGCTTCTCCGACCCTGACTTGTACTCGACGGGCACAATCCGAACTCCTGTGGTGATGGGGGAAGAACCCACGTGGGGCAGGGATGTCTCGTGCCCTGCGTCCGGCTCCGCTTCTCCCCCTCTCTGCGAGTGACTCGTCTCACGCGGAGGGCCTGTCCCGATTCCATCGGGAGGTCGGGGGGTGGGGTGATCTCCCCCTCGCCCCGGTGCATTGTCCGGGGAGAGGGGGCTGGGGGGTGAGGGGTCCGATCCGAGCCAATCCGGGCCAATCCGAGCCAACCCGGACGGCCCCGCAGGGCCATCCTCCCAAAACTCCACCGTATCCGCTTTTCCCACCAAACCTAGCCGGTCCGACCAGATCGGCAACCCCCGCTCCACCCGGACTCCGTCGATCACCCGCGTCGTCGGCTCATCCGTCCGCACGTGCGCCGCCGTCCCCCGCAGTGTGAACACATTCTCATCCCACACCGACTCAAGGTGAATCAACCCGCACTGCCGCGGGCAATACGCCGCATGTTGCAGCGCACTGATCATGATGGGTTCAGGGAACTCCGACATCGTCGGGTAACCGTCTGGCCGGAATCGGATTCCGGCCATCGGTTCAGTTAGAGCAGTCGAACGAAGCTCACCCCAGCGGGCATCTCCCCCTCATTGACTTCAAGGTTGTAGTGCTCAAAGCTGCGTGGTGCCTCGACCGCGGCATGCTTGGCAACCCTTACGCGTCCAAACAGCTTGCCGCTCGGTGCGTTCCCCAACGGGTTCTCGTGGGCAAAGACGAACACACCCTGCAGTTGCATGTAGCCTCGACTAGCGCTTCGGTCATTCTCGAACTTGCCAAGAACGGCCTGCCAGAACAGTTCCAAGTCCGCCTCCGAGACGCCGGTGTCCGTCGCGAGCATGGGCGAGTAGAAGCCCTTGCATAAGTAGAGGCCGTAGGGCACCTGCGCCTTCCGTCCCATCTCCGACTCCTTGTCCGCTCCTTCTTGCGTTACCGCAACCCGCGTGATCGAGATGTCGCCGGGAATGATCGGATCAATCGATCGAGAGAACGTGAGCTGCATTGGACCTCGAACCTGACCGCAGTTCTCACCCGTTGTGAGCACGCCCCCGAACATCCGTACATCGTAGAAGCGGCGGCACATCTCCTTCCGCCCCTTTTCGCTCGCGATCTTTTTCTGCTTGTTCTCCGGGTCTGCCGTCAACTTGGCGTCATTGATCTTGGTGTTCAGCGCGATGCCGCTGTCCCGGACAAAGATGCCGTTGTCATTGGCCGTGTCGCCCTTCATCTGATGGACCATGTCCACGTAGTTCCGAATCTTCCGCTTCAGGCAAACGTCGGTGACGATGCCCTGCATCGTCTCTGGATCGATACGCGGCAGGTTGCCCGCGTCCGGGTCACCGTTCGGATTCCCGTCTTGCACGTCGTAGAGCAAGAGGAAGTCGTAACGCTTCTTGGGGTCAGTGATGGTGGCGGGAATGTTCATAGGAGTTCTCCTTGCGCGGCAAGTTTGGCGGCCTTGTTTTCTGCGGCAGCCGCTCGGTCGTGGGCTTTCTGATGATAGAATCCAAGGGCGAAGAGGCCCTGACGTTGAAGGCTGAGGGTCCTTGGGAACTGGTCACCGATCGCGCTGAGGATTTCGCCGAGTCGGTTCTGTGCCCACCCATCGCCCGATCCCTTTCTCATCTTCGCTAGGTGAGACTGCGCGTCGTTGACCAGATTCCCCAAGACTGTGCCCTGCCTTGCGCAGGCCGCCCCATAGAAGCGGTCAACGACGGTTGCGTTGATGTCTCCGAGCGCAGAGCGTTGGATTTGTTCCAGCAGGGCCAAGAGGCGGCCGCAGTGGTACGCGGCATCAGGATGTTCGGTGTTCAAGGCAGTCAATGGGATTCCTCCTTTTTGTTCGAGAATAGCTTTGATGAGCGACAGCCTCTCGACCGAGAGGTACCGCTTCTTGTTGAACTCAGCGTAGGGGCCCTGCATGGCAAGGTTTCGCTTGACGGCGAGGCCGAGTAAGTAGTCGGGGAGCGGCGCACCCGTCAAAGCGCACCGCAGCAACGCGGTGGGGACATGCGCGGGCATGTCCTTGGCCTCCCGAAACATGGACACCGCTAGGCGGTACAGGCCTACGGGCTTGGGTTCACCCCCATCGGGCTGAACGAGGCTCAACCTTTTGAACCAAGTGGCCAGCTTCGTTTTGACCTCATCTAGAGTGAGCTCATAGTGGTCCCGGACGACAATCCGAGAAGCGTTTGCGCTGAGCGAGAGGACAAAGAAGTCTTTCGCATCCGCTGGCCTTGCTTCTCGGCCCTTGTTGACGCTCTTCAGTAGTTCGCCGACATCCTCAGGTTTGGGGTCCTTCAAGATGTCCCAGCTAAACGCCTCGGCTTCCCGCGTCCAGAACACGTACACCGACTTTCCGACTCGCAGCGAGTGCCGATCAGAAGCCAACAGGTAGTTCAAGCCGTTGCAGATCGTCTCCGCCGCATACGCACTAATCGGCGAGTTCAGGGCGGCCTTGAGCCCAAAGGACGTGCCTGCATCGTTGTTGACCGACACCAACGCCGTCCCGCTGACTTGGCCATCCGGAATGCCCTTGATGGGAATAGGCATTCGGTCTACAACCGGGCCGAACTTGCCTGTCACCAGGCAAACAGCTTGAGCCTCCGTTGCCATCTTTGCCGCCCAGAACTCGCGCACGTCGGGCAACGTTGTCGGATCAAGATCAGCAACCGTGAATGAAATGTCCTCATCTTCGGCCACATCTGGGTCCTCCCGCAACTGGCTGGGTCCGTCGGAGCGTAGCCACGTCGCGATGGCTCGCACGGCTAGGTTCTTTGTTGCCTCGGCACACTCTTCGACGAGGCATACGTAGGATTCGTGCCTCGCGATCACCTGCGCCGGCTTGTCCTTCTCACGAACCTTGCCGAGCACGTAGTTTGCATTGTCCGCGATGAGCCGAGGCACGACGCCAACCGTCCGCTGTGGTTGTTCCCGAGGCACCTGAAGTGTTAGACCCTCCCGTTTGCCGCGTTTCTCGCCGGTGAGCGAAATCACATCTCGCAACGACCCATCCGCGTTGAGCCTGATTCGTTTCGTAATCAGAGCTGGCTGGTATCCGGGAGGCGGTACATCAGGCAACGCCTCGGTGAACTCGACGAGCCGCCGCAAAATCACCTTGCACCTCCGATTGGATTGGCGGGAACCCGCATCACCCCCGCTACGACCTTAGCGTCAAAGAACTTGGGCCAGAACGGCGGCTTGTCTTGGTAGTCCAGGTCCCACAACATCAGGCCCAAGTCCTCGCTCCACGGCACGGGCTCGGCAGAGTGATCCCAGGGCTCAAACTCCGCGGCAAACTCCCGACAGCCGAGTGCGGGCCGATGGTAGCACTCGCCCCGTTTGACTCGTCGGTCGAAGCGCTCCCTAAACTCCTTCGCGTGCTCGCTGCCACCGGGCTGCACGACTGGCTCAGCAAAGATCACGTAGTCCACATCTCGCAGGCAAACGCTGTGGCGCTGGCTGCGATCATCGTCGGCGTAGTAAGGCTGAGACCGCGACGGCGACATCTTGCTGTTGACCTCGTTCCGCAGAATGCCGTAGGTCTTGACCTCGTTTAGAACGTGAATCTCCGCAATCCGCCAGGTGAACTGGGGATGCCAAAAAATCGCCTCCACGATGCCCCTTGCCGCTGACGGCGTCGGGAGCGGGTAGCTCACCCGCTCGACTTTGTTTTCGGGTCTCGTGAACAAGGCGAAGTCTCCCTTCACCCTCACCGAGACGAATCGGTCGTTCATTCACTTACCTCCTCGCAAGACGCAATCTTCGGTGATGTTCCGATGGCATCACGGAACCTCTCAACCAGTTCATGGTTATTGCGCAACACCTCGTAGCTTACCCGACGGCCTTCGCAGCCGGGTGGATAGTTCTGAGCATCTGGATCTAAATCGGGGTGAGCGAATAGATTCGTCGTCGCTTCTACGGTCGGCACCCCGTTTCGAATCGAGAATACAATGCCTGGGTTCAAGACAACCTTCCTTTGAGCCCCTGGAGTACACTGCCACTGACGACGGAGGGGCCTAACCCGCCGATTCGTCGGCCCGGGCATTGCCCGGCGAAGTGCAGGGGGCGACATTCCAGGACCGCCAAGTTCGGGTGCCGTCCCACTGCTCCGTCCATCCTAGCTAGCGGCTGATCATCACTCAGTGAGCCCCTGAAGCCAGGGCCGAAACCCTGACTTCTGCAAACAGAGCTGTGTTTCAATCCCCGACCCGTGCTGGATCGGAGCTTGATCAGACACCTGCCGAATGGCAGATCACGATCATACCCTACTGGTTCTGCACACAGTGCTGTGAATGCCAAGTGATCCTCTACGCTATCAAATCCGCGGGGTCGCGCTCTTCGCCCGAGCCGATCCCAAACAAGTCGTCATAGGGGCCGGTGTAGATTTGCAGACCGCTCTCGTGAGCCTGAATCCAACCCTGGCGCCCAAGTTTCTCCACTTCATACTTGGCAATGGAAACGGTGTATTGCCGCACGGCCCGAAACCAATCGCGAGGCGAGCCCTGCCTGTAAGTGGCGATCATGTCTGCGATTGCTTCGGGGCACTCAATCGGCCTGTAGTTCTCCACGACGAGCGAAGTCGTATCATCCTTGATCATCTTGAAGTCTCGGCTCACGGTCTCGTAGCTCAGCCGCTCCCGCTTCGATTGAATCTTCGCGGCATCGGTCTCGGTGTACGTATACAGGTCGCGGAAGTAGGTTGCGATGGTCGCTGGTTGATCCAGACCTTCGACGACTTCCCGCAGCGTTGTGCGTGTCAGGTCGAGCCCCGTCCGGTAGGCGCCCCTTGGCGCGCTTCCACCGTCCAGCTCGAAGACGATGCAGGTTCCAAGACCATCCATCTTGCCCTCGCGATTGCACCGCCCGGCGACCTGGACAATCCGATCGAGCGGGCCCAGATCGCGCATGACCAGCGGGAAGTCAACATCTACGCCCGCCTCAACTACTTGGGTGGAAACGAGTCGAACCGGCTTCCCATCCTTCAGCCGGCTCCTGACATCGGACAGGACAGCCTTGCGGTGATGAGGGCACATCAGGGTGCTCAAGTGAAAGAGGTCAGCCCTATCCTCGCACGCCTTCAGAATGCTCACCGCATCCTTTCTTGTGTTGAGAACGCAGAGGACTTGTCGCTCGGACTGCACCCGTGCGGCGACCTGGTCAGGCGTCCGCGGTTCAAGCTCAAGCAGATACTCAACTCGTCGAAGCGTCTCAAAGTGTCGCTTGGGATCCTCAACGATCTCGATGGATTGGGTAAGAAGTTCAAAGCACTTCGGTGAAAGCTTGCCTTGGAGGGTGCTGAAGTCGGGTTGTGTGGCGGTGCAGAACACCACCGTGCAGCCGTACCGCGACACGAGCTGTCCCAGAGCGTCTAGGATCGGCTCCAGCAGAGGAGGCGGCAGAGTCTGAACTTCGTCGAGCACGATCACGCTTCGGGCGATGTTATGGAGCTTTCGACACCGCGAAGATCGGGCCGCAAAGAGGCTCTCGAAGAGCTGAACCGTCGTCGTCAGAATGATCGGAGCATCCCAGTTTTCCGCCGCCAACCGTCGGCGTATCTCGGCTTCCGACTGACCCTCCCGAGAGAGCTCGCTACTGTGTCCCTCTGGGTCCGTCGCGCTATGATGCTCCAAGATAACGCCCGGCCCAAACACGCCTTCGTAAACCTGGGCGGTCTGATCAATGATGCTCGTGTAAGGGATTGCCACGATCACCCGATCCATAGCATTTGCGGCGGCGTGATCGAGCGCAAAACTCAGAGCCGCCAACGTCTTACCGCCGCCCGTGGGCACTGTCAACCTGTACGCGGCTCGCGCGCACCGTTCGGATCGTACCGCCGCCTTGCGGCAATCTTCGAGAACATCAGAGCGAATCTTATTGACTTTTCCTTGCTTACCCTCAAACTGAGCCATGTGCCCCTGGAGTTCCTTTGCAAGCTGCCCCATTTCGTAGCCGTGGCCCCGTTGAGAAGTTCGGGATGGTTGGAAGTGTGCTTCTGTGTCCAGGTAGTCGGAGTCGACCAATGTGCTAAAGAGCATGCGGATGAGCATCTCGCACTCAATTGGGCTGAAATCGGATGGAGGCTTGAAGACTTCGTGAGGCGTCGACTCAAGCTCGGCCCAGAGTGAGGCGGCACAAGCAACAGACTCCCCATAGTTGCGGGTCAAATGATCTCTGATATCCGCAGCATCCTTCAAGCCCATGTGGTGCCCTACGATGGGAATAACGAACGATCCCAGGAGGCCATGGACCGCCATAGCGCTTGGAGCCGCATGCGGCTCGGACTTGGCTGGCAAGCTAGCGTGGCACTTCCTCAGGTAGTCCTGAAACCTCGGGTCGGCCTTGGCTAGATCGTGCGAAAGGCCAAGCACGTAGCCGAGATCACCAGCACCGAACTTAGCCGCGGCTTCGCGAGTCTTCTCCCCGACTCGCTGCAAATGCTCTCTGAGTTCATGCCACTCATCCGAACCTGGTCGAGGTGTGTGAGCGTACAGACTCATGGATCACTTTAGCACATCCTTGACCCGTAGGCACGCGTGAATTTTTGAGAAGACTCTAAAGAACGTAAAACGCGGGGCCGATACGTACTTTACAGTCACGTCATGCGTGACGAGTCAATCACGAGGTAAAGAACAATGGCTAAAGCCGAACTATCTGTGCTTCTCGAAGGACTGAGTGGCAAAGCGGGGAACGTTGTCTTCAGCAAAGGCAAGGAAGGTACCCAGGTGAAACCCCATGTCAAGGGTCATAACCCCAATACCCCCGCCCAGCAACTCATCCGAGAGAATCTGTCCTACGCGTCCGGAATCTACCGGACCCTCAACCCCACCCAACTCGAAGAGTGGAAGAACTACGCGTTCAACAAGACCATCAGCGATCCGCTTGATGGATCTAAGTACAAGCCGTCCGCGTTCAACGCCTTCATGAAGCTCGCCTGCAAGTTCCTGCAAGCAACCCCCGGCGGAACCGTCCCTCTCACTCCGCCAACCACCGGCTTCAATGGCGATGAACCCAACCTCACCGTCACCGGAGGTAACTCGGAACTCACTTTCACCGCGTCCGAACCCAACGCGGCCGGCGTCACCACCGAGATCCTCCTCCAACCGCTCGCGAACGCGAACCGCAAGCCCCAGGCCAATGGCTACCGGCACAAGCTGTTCCACACGTTCACCAGCGGCAACCTCTCCCTCGATGTCGCCGTTCCCGTGGGCTACTATGCCGCCGGGTACCGCTTCGTCAAAACCAGCACCGGCCAAGCCAGCCAGCTTCAAACCCTGGCCGTGCAAACCGTCTCCCTCGCCCTCGCGCAGGGTGGCACGTCAACCAAGTCCAGCAAGAAAGCCGCCTAATCCAAAACTCCCCTCTCCGCGAGTGTACGTCTCGCGGGGAGGGGCAGGGGGTGGGGAGATCCGATACTGGGTGAGGATCGCGAATGGATCACCACGAGGTCGCCGGGTGGATTTCCCCGGCGCAATCCGTTCCCCAATCTGAAATCAGGGGAATGAGCTGAGGTCGGCGGTGGCTTCGTCCCGCCGCAATCCGCCTCCCCAATCTGAAATCAGAAATCTACAATCTGAAATCTAAAATCATGAGCTGAGGTCGGCGGTGGGTTCGTCCCGCCGCAAGTCCGCAAGCACATTCCATCTTGCGGCTACAAGGAAGGCCTCTCCCCAATCTGAAATCTGAAACCTAGAATCAGACCGCCGCCGCTTCAAACCGCTCGGCCATCACCTTCTTCGAAAACTCGGCCGCGTTGTAGGAACTCCGTATGAACGGGCCCGAGGCCACGAACGCAAACCCCATCTCCTCACCGATGACCTCATATTCCTTGAACTCATCGGGATGAATGAAGCTCACCACGGGCAGATGCTTCATGGTCGGGCGCAGGTACTGACCAATCGTCACCGCGTCCACGCCCACCGCGCGCAGGTCACGCAACGTCGTCAGAACTTCCTCGCGAGTCTCGCCCAAGCCCAACATAATCCCCGACTTTGTGTAGATCGTCGGGTCGAACTCCTTCACCATTTCCAGCACCCGCAGCGTGCGATCGTACTTCGCCTGCGGGCGCACCACGGTGTGCAGCCGCTCGATGGTCTCGATGTTGTGGTTGTAAATCTCGGGGTGCGCATCACAAACGATCTTCACCAAGTCGGGTTTGGCCTTGAAATCTGGCGTCAGCACCTCGACAATCGTGTGCGGGTTTTGGTGATGCAGCGCCCGAATCGTCCGCGCGAACTGCTCCGCACCTTCATCCGCCAAGTCATCGCGCGCCACACTGGTGACCACTACGTGTTGCAGTCCGAGGTCCTTGGTCACTTTGGCAACGTTGGCCGGTTCGAACGGGTCAACCTCAAGGCCACGTCCTACCTTGATAGCGCAGAAACCGCAACTGCGTGTGCAAGTGTCGCCGAGGATCATGAATGTGGCGGTCTTCTTGCTCCAACACTCGGCGAGGTTGGGACAACGGGCACTCTCGCACACCGTGTGGAGGTTTTTGGCCCGCATCATGCCCTCAACTTCCTTGATCGTGTCGGGCCGCGGAAGGCGGATCGTCAACCACTCTGGGAGACGTTGCGTCATTAACGTGAAAGTATACCGATGAGCGTAGGTCAACCATGAGTTCGAAAACGACGGTCCGGGTCTGTGCCTTGGGGTCGTTTAGAGTCGAAACGCCGACCGGAGTGAAGGATCGGCTTCCCACGCGGAAGGCGACGGCATTGCTTGCCCAACTCGCCCTCGATCCGCGCCCCCACTCGCGTCACAGCCTTCAGGTTGAGTACTGGCCCGACGATGCCCCAGACCGTGCGCGGACAAGCCTGCGTCAGGCCCTCAGCATGATTCGCCGGGTGCTGCCCGATCCGGACTCACTTACCTCTACCGAAGACTCCATCGAGCTGGTCAACGTTGAAACCGACGTCGCCGAGTTCCGCCGCCGAAGCCAGGAGGCGAATGCAACCAACGCAGGCAATCGCGTTGTCCTGCTGCGCGAGACGCTTGAGCTATACGCTGAACCGCTGCCGGGGTGGGAGGATCCGTGGGTTTCCGACCTTCGCGCCGAACTTGCGGCCGATGCCCTCGATCTCGCCATCCAACTGTCCGCCATGCTTGCGCCTACGGACCGCGATGGGGCGCTCATCTATGTCCGCCGTGCCCTCGACATCGACCCCGAAGACGAGGAAGCGATCGCGCTCCTAGAGGCTCTTGAAGGCGGCAACACTGATCTCACTCGCTATCGGCGACAGGCGTGGCCGACGTTTGATCGAGTAGGTGATCGTCCACCTGGCGGTGCCGTCGAATTGGAGCAGATCATCCACCTCTACCTCCAGCAAGACGTGGAGCGCGCGATCCAAATGCTCAGCGCCAACGGGGAGGTGCTGTCTTATCTGGGATTCCGCCGAGTTCTGCCGCTCTACACGGAGGCGGCCAAGCGGGTCGGCCCTGACTCCGAGTTCTATGGACGGTTGAACGGCGTCCTCGGCGCGATCTACCACCGCCTGGGTGCGTACAACCAGAGCGAGAGCATCCTGCGGAACGTCGTTGAGTGGTCGCGTTCGCGAGGACAGTTTCAGATCGAGGCGGAAGCCCTCATCTCGTTAGGGCTCATCGGCATGGAGCGGGGACATATCACGCCATCCCATCCCACGATCGTCCGGCTGCGCGAACTTGACCGTCAGCAACCGCGGGCGAATCTTGGCGGGCTGAATATCTGGGTAGAAGGTGCCCACCGTTGGCAGGGTGGTGACTTGGAGCGGGGCTGGCAGTTCGTTCGCGAGTCCATTCGACGCTCAACCGACACCGGCATGAATCGCGTCACCCGCTGGAACCTCGCCAATCTCAGTCTTGTCAGCTGGGAGCTCGGCGCGTTGGAAGCGATGCAGGAGTATCGCGCGATCGGAGAGCAAGCGGCGCTCGCGTTTGGCGATCGCTATCTAAGCCTCGTGTTCGAGTACATCGTCGGCGCTGAGTTGATTCTGCAACGTCGTTTCGAGGAGGCTACAACGCAGCTTCGCCCTCTCCTCGACGACCCTCGACGCGACTTCGGACGGCTTCACATCCTCATCTCTGAGGCCCTCGGTACCGCCGCATCACACTCCGGCGACTTGGACACCGCCATCCACGCCCTGGCCCGCGCTTACGTGCTGCGCAAGCGTTCCGGGCATCTTCCGACCGTCATGGAGCGGCGCAATCTCCGTCGCGCCTATGGCGAGCTCGAAAGGCGGCTCGGCACCCAAGAACTCGATCGGCGACTTGATACGGAGATCGTGTCGATCGAGGGGGCACGCGCGAAGCCTTCCTAGGCTGGCGGCTCGTCCTGTAGAATGACCACAGGACGACTCCCCTTGAAAACCGAACTGCTACTTCCCATCATCGCCGGTGTGCTTGCGCTCGCGGCGACATTTCTGCGCGACAACGTTGCGAGTGGCAACGCGAAGAAACGCGAGGCCCCCGCTGGCGCATTCCTGGTGCTGGCCGTCGTTGTCGGCCTCCTAGTGACCGGCGCCTTCACGGGCTACGGCGGACTTGACGACGCCCTACCGTTGACGCTGTCCGCGGCGGTAGGTGCGCTTCTTGCCGCCGTCGCGTATGCGGTGGGATTGCTTCCCGGTCAGCAAGTCGCGGGCCGAGCCGCCCCGATGGCGATGGCGCTGTTGGCAGTCAGTGCGATCGGTTTGATGCCCTACCCAAGCGTTCCGCTGGCGCTCGTGTTCGGCGCAGCGGTTGGGGCGTGGTTCCTCAGTATTGGGATCGCCGAAGACCCGAATCCCTGGGCCATGCGCGCCGCTGCATTTGCGGGACCGGTTGTTGCCGTCAATCTGCTGGGTAAGGCCGCAAACTTGGGGGAATACGGATCTCACGCGGGCACACTGCTGGGTCTCGGCGTGGTGCTCGCGGTGATGATCTCGGGCATCCTGAGCGGTGTCACGAAGGGTAATGATCTGGCTCGGGCAGGATCCGTTGTCGTGCTGTCAGCACTGAGCGTGTGGCTGATTGGCGACCGTCTGCTCGAGTTTCGCGAGTTGCTTGTGGTCGGGTTTGGAGCCTCGGTACTCGGGTTGATCGTGCACGCGCTTTGTCCCGAAGAGGACGGCTCGCCGACGCTCCGACTTACGGTGGCCACGGTCATATGGATCGCGGCCGGCTCGGCGGCGTTCGGTCTCGCTAAGGGATTTGGCGTGGCCGTCCTATTGCTGGTGGCTACGGCGGTGTTGCTCGCGATGGGCAACCGGCGAGCTCTGCTCACGCTTGGACCGTTGGCTGCGCTCACATTCTTCCGCGTTTTTCGCGAGACGCATGCCGAGGCGCCTCGCGCCCTTGACCTTGCCCAGCACTACGCGATGGTTGGGCTGATCATTGGTGCTGCACTTCCCGTTATGGCGCAGGAGTGGTTGCGGACTGTTTCCAAGCGGGGCGGTCTGACGACGCTTCTCGCGGGAGGCATCTGGATGGCGGTCATGATCGTCGGGCCGGTCACGTCAGCCATGATGCTCGGCGCGAAAGGCGCAGTGGGCTACGTGTTCGGCCTCGGCCTGGCCGCTCTGATGGAAGCCATTCGAGGCGAGAAATCCGCCCACGCGCACACGTTGGGCATGGGCTTGGCGGCCGCAATGACCGCGATGTTCGGGGTGCTTGTGCCCTATCTGGACCTCACGCGCGACGAGAAACTCGTCCAGGTGGGCTGGTTTGGCGGAACCGTTGTGCTCATGGCGCTGGTGATCGCCGTATTGTCGGGTGAGTTCGCGCGTTCGAAGGATCAGCAAGGATCATGAACAGAGTATCTCGTTGGCTTGGACTCGTTGGCGGCCTCGTCGCGTGTGGAGCGCTGCTCGCCTATGGCATCACGGAAGAGGTCGCAATCGGCGGTATTGAGGGCGTGGTGACCATGAAGGAGAACGGCCGCCCGCTCCCTAACGCACTCGTAACCCTGGAGCCCGTCTACCGCGACGAGGACTCTCCCCATCGAATTCGCTACATCGAAACCGATGCGGAAGGCAAGTATCGCATTTCCGGCATTGTCGAGGGTAGCTACCTTCTCACGGTGAGCGGCAAGGCGCACAGCATTTCTCGCAAGCCGATCCGCATTGAAGAGGGTAAACGTGCCGAGGGCACCGTTGAATTGCCGCCGATCTCCCCGTATCTTGACCTCTATGCGAGCCAGCACGTCCACGCGCCGACCGAATCGCCAAAACTAACTCTCAAAGGCTTCTTTGGCGACGGCGACCTGAAGTTCAGCGTGTACAAGCTCGACTTTGACAAGATGGTCGCTCGGGGAAGTCTCTACAGTGCCTTAAGTCCGCTCGCCAGCCCCGACTACCGCACGCGAAAGTGGATTGATCCTGCCACGATGGGCAAGCAGATCGAATCGTGGTCCCACCCTCCGAAGGAACGAGATATCGAAGGCGTGTTCGTGGAGAATGTTGACGTCAAGACGCTTCCCGAGGGCTTCTATTGGTTCCAAGTTAAGGGCGGCGGCCAGACTGCTGGAACGTGGCTGGCCGTTTCGAAGATTGCGCTGGTGGGCAAGGCCGCTGGCAGCGACACGCTTGCGTTTGTCACTGACCTTGAGACCGGAACCCCCATACCGGGCGCGCAACTTGCTGTCGCCACCGGAGATGGTCTCAAGGACGTAGGGAACACGGCAGCGGACGGCACGCTGCGTTTCGCGAAGTCAGATCGCGGTCCCCTGGTCGCGACCATGGGGAACTCTCGCGCATTTGTGGACCTATACGGAGGCGCCGATGAGCAGGAGTCGCTCAAGATCGTCGGGTACACGGACCGCACCATCTATCGGCCGGGCGACACGGTCCATTTTAAGGGCCTCGCTAGGCGACGAGCGGGCGACCAGTATCAGATTCCCACGCTGGCCGGCGTTGAGCTTGAGTTCCAGGACCCCGAGGAGAACGTGCTCGGCAAGTCGACTGCGACCCTATCCCCGATGGGGACCTACTCGGCGCAGTTCACCCTCAGCAAGGAAGCCCCCCCAGGTGGCTATTGGATCGTGTCACGCACCCCATCGAGCGAGGAGCGCACGTACGTTTCCGTCGCTGCGTATCGCAAGCCAACCTATCAGATCACGGTCACGCCGGAACGCTCAAGCTACGTGCGCGGTGAGCGAGCCCGCATGAAGGTGAAGGTCGAGTACTACTACGGTGGGCCGGTCCCGGACGCTAAGATTGAGGGCTCGATCTATCGGGCCACCTATTTTGACCCACGCCTCTACGATGAGTATTGGGGCGAGGACGACAGCTACGGCGGCGAGTATGTCACCGGCGTTGAGAACCTGACCACTGACGAGAACGGCGAGGCATGGCTGGAGTTTGACACTCGAGCCAAGGATGACAAGTCGGGAGTTGACAGCGATTCGATGTACAACGTAGATGTGCTCGTTGCCGACGACGCGGGCAAGTACTACGA
>CAZPHD010000018.1:0-39110 GCA_964586225.1 uncultured Fimbriimonadaceae bacterium | reverse complement strand
GTACTACGATGGCCGCGGTTCAGTGCTGGTCATGCGGGGCGAGTTTGCTCTCGCTACGTCGACCGAGCGCTACATCGCCGAGCCCAATCAGCCCTTGAAAGTCTCGCTCACCGCGCTGACAGGCGAGGGCGAGCCGATGGCGGGCCAGGAAGTTGAGATTACGACGGGTATCGAGCGGTGGGATGGAAAGAGCTACTCGCTCTACCATACTGAGCAGCAGAAGATCAAGCTGGGCGACGATGGCAAGTCAGACCTGACGCTGACCACCACGCGACCCGGATCGTACGTGATCCGAGCGCGGTCGCGGGATCGAAGAGGAAACTGGATTGAGGCCACGGACTACGTATGGATTGACGGGCGGATTGAAGCAGGCTCCTTGGCTCCAACCCCCATCAAGCTCGAGCTTGACAAGCGCCAATACGTGCCGGGTGAGCGTGCCAAGATTCTCGTTCAGACCGACAAGCCCGGCGGTTCCGTCCTGCTGACCATCGAGGGCGAACGCCTTTACGACACGCGAGTTGTCGCGATGACCGAGCCCTCGGTGACGGTTGACTGGCCGGTACATGAAGCCTACAGCCCGAACGTTCAGGTGACTGCCGCGTATGTTCGGGAAAAGTCGTTCCGAACGGGGTCGAAGATGCTTACGGTTCGCAATCCCATGCGCGAACTGAACATTGAAGTAGAACCCAGCGCGACCAAGACCGAACCGGGAACGACGGTGACCTATCGTATCCGGACAACGAACGCGGCAGGTCAGCCAACCCCCGCTGAAGTGTCGCTGGCCGTGGTGGACGAGTCCATCTTCGCGCTAGCTGAGGACCGCCTTGACCTCGGATCCGAGTTCTATCCGATGCGCTACAACACGGTGCAAACGAGCTACTCGTTCCCCGATCTCTACCTTGACGGTGGTGATAAGGCACCTACCGGAATTCAGGTGCGACGCCTCTTCAAAGACACCGCCTTCTGGGCACCAACCGTACTCACGGATGCCACGGGAACGGCAGAAGTGCCGGTGACGCTACCTGACAACCTGACGACCTGGCGAGCCACCGCCTACGGCATCACGACCCGCACAGAAGTCGGCAAGGCCGTCTCGAAGGTCGTGGCATCCAAGCCCATCATGGTGCGGCTCGAAGCCCCGATGTTTATGGTCTCCGGTGATCGCCAGCGGATGAGTGCGCTCGTGAGCAATCGAACGGGGCAGGCGGCGACCGTCAAGCTCCAGTTCGAGACGACGGATTACGAGGTCGAAGGCAAGCTGAACGACTCGGTTGAGGTGCCCAACGACGGCACAAAGTCGGTCGAGTTCTTTGTGACGCCCAAGTCCACGGGCGCGGCGAAACTGGTTGCAAAGGCGTGGGTTGAAGGCGGACCGACCGATGGGGTCGAGTCCGTTGTCCCCGTGCTCGCGGCGGGCCGACTTGTCCATGAGCGGTTTGCGGGCGCGATGGACGGGAGCGGTAATGTGACGCTGAATGTGCGCACGGGAGCCGATCCGGGCTCGATGCGCCTGAAGATTTCGGTCGCTTCGACCCTGGCGTCAAGCCTGGTTCCTGCCCTGGACGAGCTCGTCGACTTCCCGTACGGGTGTGTGGAACAGACGATGAGCCGGTTCCTGCCGTCCGTTGTCGTCGCCCAGGCGATGCAGAAGGGCGGATTCCCAGCACCCAAGCGAGCTGCTCAGATTCCGCAGATCGTACGCGATGGCTTTGTGCGGCTTGGTGCAATGCAACAGCCAGATGGTGGCTGGGGCTGGTGGGAATATGGGAGCAGCGATCCTTACATGACCGCCTACGTGCTCGACGGTATGCACCGTGCACAACAGGCCGGATTCACGGCACCGATGAGTCGGATCGAGCGAGCGTTGAAGTGGGCGACGGATACCCTGGCCAAGCCGCTCGCGCCGATTGGACCGGTAACCTCAGCCGGCGAGCGCGCCTGGCGTGAAGAGGCCCGAAAGCGAGAGATCGCCGATCGAGCGTATTTGGCGACGGCGCTGGCGCTATGGGGTCGTCGAGAACCTGCTCTGGCCTTCTTCAAAGCAAACCTTGGCAAGGAGTCGCCCCTCATCGCACTGGCGCAAGTTCGGGCGTATCGGGCGCTCGGCTTGGATACCGCCGGGCCGGTGCAAACCCTCGCCGCCCAAGCCACGGTGAGCGGAGCCGTCGCCAGTTGGGAAGAGAGCTACTGGGGTGTTGAGACCACGGGACGTGCGCTGCTGGCTCTCGTTGACGCCAAGCCCGACCACCCGCTCGTGCCGAAGGCCATGCGATACCTCCTCGAGAAGCGCCGTGGGGCCATGTGGTACGCGACCCGCGACACGGCCCACGCGCTGGTCGCGCTCGCTCGACTGCTTGGCAACACGGGCGAACTTGCCTCCACGGGCGAGATCGGTATCAGCCTGAACGGCATTGTGGTTGGCACGGCGCCCGCGTCAGTCGCGGCAGGTGAAACCACCTTAGACATCCAGCTCGGTGAGAACGGCGTGGCCCTCCGACCAGGAGCCAACACCGTGGAGTTGGTCGGTCGAGGAGTGCCGAAGCTGTACTACGCAGTCGAACTTCGCCAAGTGGTGACTGAGGGTCTGGAGAAGCCCGTCGATGCGACCGGCTTGAGCGTTACCCGCACTTACCACAAGCTTCAAACCCGCCGGTTTGAAGACGGCACCCGACGCTTCGCCCCCGGCGAGGTTGCGGTTACCGATGCCGACCCAGGTGACTTGCTTCAGGTGAGAATCGAAGTGAAGAGCGATCGTCCTCGCGAGTTCATCCTGGTGGAAGATCCGCTCCCTGCAGGCGTTCGCGTGACGGAACGAGAAGATGTGGAATCGGCGGCCGATTGGGGCTGGTGGTGGGACAAGTTCCAGATCTTCGATGAGCGTGTGGCTCTGTTCGCTCGGCGAATCAATGCCGGAACGAACGTCTTCACGTACACCGTTCGCGTCGAGAATCCGGGCCTAAGTCAGGCACTGCCCACTTCGGTGTCAAACATGTACGATCCGTTTGCCGTGGCGTCGTCGTCGGCGTCTAAGCTGGAGGTTCGCGCGAAGTGAAGGCAACCGGATGGGTCTCGTTGGGCGTTGTTGGATTGGCGATGGCCTTGGTGACGGCCTTGGGCGCGCAGCCCACGGGAGACGTGGTTGTGGCCCAGTTTGCAACCACCCTGGTGGGCCGCACTCCAAACCAGCGACACAACGCGAGGCTTGCCCTATCGAAGCTCAATGGCGCGGTGATCGCACCGGGAGCCGAGTTCTCGTTCAATCGGAGAGTGGGTAGCTGGTCGCGAGATACCGGCTACCGCCGAGCCCCGGTCAGCTACAACGGCACCCTCATCGACGCCTGGGGTGGCGGCGTCTGTCAGACCTCGACGACCCTCTACAACGCGGCTTTGCTAGCGGGATTGACCATCGAGGAGCGTCATCCGCACCACTTCGCCCCGTCCTATTGTCCGCCCGGTCGCGATGCGGCAGTTGCCTTTTCGGGGGTCGACTTGCGGATCAAGAATGTTCACGACACGAAGCTGACGGTGCGCGGTCGACTTGAAGGAGATCGGCTCGTGGTCTCCCTGGTTGCGGACCGGTCCTTGCCTCAAGCGACCCTGCAGAGCCGGGTTGAGATGGCCGAGCATCCCAGCCAACTCACGCTTGACCGTGGCGGTAGCCAGCGACGGGTGCGCAATCTGGGCAAGGCCGGTTGGGACGTGATGACCTTCCGGGTTTGGCCCGATCGGCGCGAGTTGGTTTCGCACGACTACTACCCGGCCATGCACAAGATCATTGAGTTGCGTTGAAACCCCGACGGCGTTTTGGGAGTTAGTCTAGACGTGAGACAGATTGTTGGTTGGACCTTGTTGCTGACGATGTTGGTGGTGGGATGCGAGCCAAAGGATCGCGAGTCGATTGTTCAGGATGGCGGCAAGGCTCTTGAACATGCCGGTCGCGCCGTTTCGACGGCTTGGAACTCGGTTGCCAAGAAGGTGAGTGAGATCTCACCTGAGTCGAGCCAGGATGCGATGGATCAAGCCCGGCTCGCGGTTGCCGACCTCCAGAAGAAAGCCGAGGCAATTCCTAATCCGACTCCCGAAGTACTTCGCCAAGTTGAGCAAGCGCGCGCCGCGCTCGCGAAGATCGATGCTGCGGCTAAGCTGCGCGAACTTCAAGACCAAGCGGCGGCACTGACCCAACAAGCCAAGCAGCAAACCGAGGCCGGGGCGAAACAGCTAGCTGACCTTCAGAACCAGATCAAGGCCGCGCGCGAACATTACGACGCGGCCTCGACACAGCTTGAGAAGCTCGCTCCGCCTTAGATTCCTTCGGGCGTGTCTGTGAGCGTGATCGTCACTTGACGGGTTTGGCCGGCACTCCACACCTCAAGGCGAACCGTGTCGCCCGCCTTCTTGAGCAGCATGAGCTTGAGGAGCTCGGCTGGATCCGACGTAACCTTGCCCTCGGCCCTCGTGATCACGTCAAGCGACTTCAGCCCCGCCTTCGCGCCAGGACCGTTGGGGTCAAGTTGCGAGACCACCAGCCCGTGGTCGGGCGGTGCCTGACCCACTTGGCGCTCAATGTAGCGTCGGGCGCGAGGGTCGCGCAGCGCTTCTGGCGAGTTGACCACGTTGAATCCGGAATAACCATACTTCACGCGGCCAAACTTAATCAAATCGGCAACCACAAGTTTGGCTCGATTGATCGGTACGGCAAACCCGATCCCGACGCTGCCGCCGGTGGGCGACGCGATCGCGGTGTTGATCCCCACGACCTGGCCTCGGTCGTTGGTCAATGGCCCGCCCGAGTTGCCGCTGTTGATCGACGCGTCCGTCTGGATCGCATCCACCAGGAGCGTGCCGTCGCGTCCCGCTTGAAGCGTTCGGTTAAGGCTGCTCACGACGCCGACGCTGAGCGTATTTGAGTATCCCAGAGGGTTGCCCGCTGCCATCACCCATGAGCCAACTTCAAGCTTCGCACTGTCCGCCAACTCTGCCGGAACCAGATCCTTCGCTTCGACCTTAACGACGGCAAGGTCGGTACGAGGATCTGTTCCGATCAGTTTTGCCTCAAAACTCCGGCCATCCGAGAGGCGCACCGTTAGGGTCGCGGCCCCCTCAATCACGTGGTTGTTGGTGAGAATGTGACCCTCCGTGCTGATCACTACCCCCGAACCGGTGCCCGTGTTGACCAACGAGACTCGATCTGACCACATGTCGCGCCATGCTTCGCTCTTGTCGATAGATACGACGGCGGGCATGATTTTCCTGGCCGCCGCCCGGAAGTCGAACGGTGCACCTGGTGCCAACTGCGCGGGAGAGACGGGAAGCGGCGTGGCGAACCCAGGGGAGTTTGGCGTCTGATTTCGCTCGACGTACCGATCGAGCCTTAGCGCAGCCAACACCCCGAGGAATGCCGCCGCCATCAACATTGCAAATGTCGCGAACTTCTTCATGACCGTTATGATCTTACGCCTGACCGGGCAACAGATGTCGCTCGCTAGGCCGCTTGGGCTAGAGGATAGTCTGCGAACGTCACGCAGTTTCGACCGCGTTGCTTGCTCTGATAAAGGGCGAAGTCCGCCAGCGCGATGAGCGATTCGGCATCAGCGCAGCCAACGCCAAAGGTAGCCACACCAAAACTGGCCGTGACGCGCTGTCCCGCCAGCTTTCGAGTCGCAATCGCGTCGCGAAGCTCGTCCGCTAACTCAAAAGCACATAGGCGGTCGGTTTGAGGCAAGAGCATGACAAACTCTTCGCCTCCGTAGCGTGCCGCGAGCCCGCGGTTGTGTACGTACTCGGCCAATGTGTCGGCGACGCCCTTCAGCACGAGGTCTCCCTGCGGATGACCGAACGTATCGTTGAAGGCCTTGAAGTGGTCGACATCGAGGAAGACAAGCGACAGGTTGCCCGGCAATGCTGATACGAGTTCGCACCTGAGTCGCTCTTGAAGCGTGCGGTGATTGGCCAATCCGGTCAGGCCATCCGTCGACGCCAGCGCACAGAGCCGCGCGTTGGCTTGTTCGAGCTCCTGAGTTCGCAATTCAACCTGAGCGCTGTACTCGTTAATCTGGTGAAGCTGTTGCTCGATTTGCCGTTCGTAGGCCTTGAGGTCGCTCACATCGGTCCAGGTCAACACGCCTCCACCCACGGCACCCTCCGCGTCGAAGTTTGGAATGATGTTGATCAGAATGTGACAGACCCGCCCGTCAATCAGGGTCAGTTCCCAGGGCACTTGCTCGACGGACTGGCCGTTTCGGACCCGTTCGAGGATTTCATCCAGCTGGTCTTGTTGAGCATCATCTCCACAAATGACGTTGCGTAGTGAGCGCATGAACAGGAAGGCGGCCGCCTGGCCAAGGCTCGCTTCACAGGCTCGGTTCCACTCAAAAATGGTCCCTTCCGTATCGAACCCCACGCAGGCCACCGGCAGACGCTGAAAGAGAGACTCGAATCGCCTGGCGGCGATCTTCCAGTTTTCGGCCTGCTCCTTGGTGTGTTTGCCCGACATCGGTGCTCCCTTTAGAAGAGTATCGGCATTTCGCAAAACGAACCTGGAGGGTGACCGTCCACAAGTAAACTGGAAACTCATGGTCGCAATCTGGATCACGCTTGCTGGATGGGGGGCTTCGGCCGAACCTGTAGTGCTTGAGCGAGGGGCACTCGTTAACGGAGCACGTTACGTGGCCGTCGAGGACACAACGCTCGATATTGGTCGCCCGGACGAGCCGCTGGGCGGATCATCCATTCTCGAAAGCGGGGGCGGAAAGGCCATCCTGATCCAGTTCCGCGAACTGGCGGCCGCTATCGGGCATCGACGGATTCGGAGCGCCAAAATCGAGTTCACGGTGGTTCGGGGCAATCCGACCTTGACATCGGCCAAGCGGGTGCTCGTGCCTTGGACGGAAGGCCCGATCAATACCATCGCCACCCAGATTCGTGGGGACGCTACCGGGGGCCGATGGGCGGCCACCCAACGCCACCGCCGATCGGGTTCAGAGCCGATCGCATGGCAGGCTCTAGGCGCTCGCGGTGAACTGGACGCCGAAGCGCTTCCGGGCGTGAGCGGTGGGCGAGACGGGGACCGATATGTCCTGTCCGGATTGGCGGAAGCCCTGCAGCTTCAGCTTGAGCGGCCCGCTCTCAATCACGGGTTTCGACTTGAGTTTGACGAACGCATAGAGTTTCTCAGCTCCGAGTCTTCGGAAGGGCGCCCCCGGCTGATTCTCGAAGTGGAAGAGGCACCTCGACGACAAGGGGCTGACCTCAGCGTCATCCTAATCCGCAGGACCCCGGAATACCCGCGCTATGATACAAGGGGCCAGTCCGAGACGATTGAGCAAGACGGGATTCCGGTGCCGGTAACCATGACGGCCACGAACACCGACGCGAAGCGCTGGCCCGATGACGGTGAAGAGGTCACCTATCAAGCCACCGTCAAGAATGTTGGTTCTGAACCGGCGGCGCCGTTTGAGGGACAGTGGTTCATCCGAGAACAACCGGGGCCGCTGGTTGCATTGGATAAGCCTCTCGCGCCCGGCGAGTCGACAACCTTTAATCTCGTCACTCCATTCCGTTCATCTCACACCGATCACCGCATTCAGCCCATTGCATTGCGGCTGTTCCCCAAGAACGAGGAGGCAGATCGTGCGAACGACGAACTTGAAGTTCAGCAAGGTGCCCTCGCCCTCGGCTTTACGGTCACTCCCGAGGCGGTCGCGAAGTATGCCGAGTCGGGTCTTGCGTTGGAAGACGCTATCCAGCGGGCAGTGCATCGCTGGAATGAAGTTCTGAGTCGGTATTCTCGATTCTCGTTCGCTCCGGCGGGTTCGCTTGAGCGGGTCCGGGTCCAGAGCATGGCCATAGGGTCGGCGATCACCACGGACCTGAATCTCGACGCCGAGATTCTCGTCGAGCCAGGTACGAACTTGGACGTCGCGATCGCCAGGGCGTGTGGCCTGGTTGAGCTTGCGACGCCGGGTCTCGTTTCGGGCTCGGTGGCCGGTGACTCGTTCGTCATTTCCCCCTCCATCGACCGCTTTGCCGGGGTTCTGGGGAGTGGCGAAATCCGTTCCGATGCACTTTTGGCCCCGACGTTTGCGTTCCCGCACGAGCGCTTCCATGACCTCTATGCGGATCCGGAGAAGTTGGACGTCGGCGCGGGACTGAGCGCAACCGACGTGTATGCCTTGAATCGCAACTTGGGCCGAAGGCGTGGGTTCACGGGCGACTATTTGTATGACGTTCCCAGTTCCGTCTTGCTGACGATCACCGATCCAAGTGGAAAGCGGCTCCCCAACCTTGAGCTGGCACTCTATTCCATGCGGGCCGGTTCGTTTAGCGGGGCGCAAGTTTTTGAGCGGGTCCGCACCGGGGAGAGTGGATCGGTAATGCTACCGCGCAGAAATCCCGGCGTTGCCCCCGGGGCGTACACCCCAACGGGGCATCAACTCGTGCCCAATCCGTTCGGTCGCATTGACGCTACCGGAGCCAATGGGGCCCTCGCGATTCGGACGTCCGTCCACGGTGTGGAGGGCACTGCGGTGCTCAAGTTGTGGCAGGTGCTCGATGCAGCCGCGCGGGCGCGACAACCCTTGGCGTTGGTTTCCGTGATGGTGCACGTGCCGGCGGTTCCGCTCGGCGAATCCATTGCCGGTTCAATCAGCGTTGGTGGGTCGGCCACGACGTCGCTTGCCGATGACGACCTCACAACCGGGGTGGATTTGGGCGCGGCTCCCATCGTTGTTGATCTGGGTCGCGAGGTCGCCCTTGGAGAAGTGTCGGTCATTGTTGGCCCCGGAGGCCGGGGAGGCTTTGATGTCGTCGGAGTCCCGCCCGGAGTAGCCCCGGCAGCGGAGCAAATCTTCGCTCGGGAGGCGGACATCGACTGGAGCCGGCGGACACGCGGGAAGCCCAGCGACGGAGGCACCCACACCCTCGCGTACTACGGCATGCCCCTGAAGACCCGCTTGGTGCGCATCGTGCCCCGCTCGGGAAGCGCCGGCATCCGGATCCTGGAAGTCCAAATCAAGCCGGGTCGCTAATCCAAAATCCAAAATCCAAAATGCTAAGCTCCCCAGGCCAAAGCGGGCTGCTGGGGATCGCGCAACTCGGCAGAGAGGAACTCATCGGGATGCGCGAGCGGCCGGGCTCCGAGCGCCACGAGCGCGCGCTGAGCGGCGACAAAATCGGCGTCGGGCTCTCCGGGCGGCGCCTCGCGAACGAGCACCGAGCTGACGCGGCCTCGCAGCGCAGCGACTGCGCCATGCCATGAACCCCCGGCTCGAAAGCGGGCATGCACGACGAGCGACCTAGCCGACCCGGAATAGAGCAAGAGATTGCGCTCCATGGCTAGCGCGGTGCTGAACTCTTCGCCCGGCGCCACCAGCGACCACTGCTCGGCCGAAGATCGCGGTGCATGGTGGAAGCCACACGCGAGGAGCTCAACGCCGCGCCCGCCATGATCCAGAGCCCCCCGCATGGCGAGCCGATCGGCACCGACGGCCCCGCCGGAGAGAAGCGCCAAGCCCGAATCAGCGATGACTTCGCCGCTGCGCCGAGCAAAGGCTTGCGCGGCGCGATCGAGGCGACGACTGCCCACGACGGTGGCCAACGGAACCTCGGGATCGTATCGCCCCGGCCGCCGCCAAAGCGCGGGCGGCGATGCCCCTGCGCGCGAACGCCATCTCGCCGGATAGCGCGCATCATCGGCGGAGAACGCCTTTCCCTGGGCGAGGAGATCGACTGCAGCTTGCCAGCGATAGCCATCGCGAAGCGAGGCGGCGGCTTGCCACAGCCCGGCCGAGCTCAGAAGCTCGGCATAGGCATCGGGGCGGGACGCGGGAGGCTCTTCTATACCGCCGCGCCGCAAGGCATCGAGGATCATCGGCCACTCGCGCACCGGCCCGCCACTGACGCCCGGCAGGCCACGGAGATACAAGGCGACAAGCACCGCGGATCGCGCCGTACTGATCATAAAGTAATCTTACCGCTTCGCTAAGCTATCGCGCAAGCGGGCGGCCGAAGCTTCCGGAAGCGTGTCGTTGATGAATGCGCCGGCTCCCGCCTCGCTTCCTGCGAGGTACTTCAGCTTGTCGGCGGTGCGGTAGGGCGGATAGAACTCGACGTGGAATCGGCTCTTCGGGTGCTGGTGCATGACCATGATGTAGGGCATGCTGAACCCGAAAAGCCGATCGTAGGCACGGGTGATCGTCAGGAGGATCTCGGCCAGAGCGTCGAGGTTATCTTCGCACATCTCACCGAGCGTCGGGATCGGATCGCGGGCGACGATCCACACTTCGTAGGGGTAGCGCGCAAACTTGGGCACGATCGCGCTGAAGGTCGGGTTTTGGGTGATGACCCGCGGCCCGGCGTGCTCTTCGGCGAGCCAGTCGTCCCACAGCGATCGGCCGTGTTGCGCTTCGTAGCGGTGCTCGGCGGCGAGTTCGGTCACCAGCACCGGCGGGATGAATGGAAAGGCGTAGATCTGACCGTGCGGATGGCTCAGGGTGACGCCGATCTCGCGTCCCTTGTTTTCGAAGATGAACACGTACTCGATGCCCTCGCGCTGGCTGAGGTCGACATAGCGATCCCGCCACACGCGGGTGAGTTTCCTGACCTGATGGTCGGGCAGGGTGGCAAACGTCGCGTTGTGGTCTTGGCTGTAGCACACGACTTCGCACACGCCGCTCGAGGGCCTCACGGGGAGGAGCTCGGTGCTTTCGATCGCTGGCTCGGGCGGATTTGGCGAGAGGGAAGGGAACTTGTTTTCGAACACGACGATGTCGTATTCGGACATCGGGATCTCGGTCGGGAAGCCGCCGGGCTGAGTGGGGCACAGCGGGCAATAGTCGGCGGGAGGATGGAACGTCCGCTCCTGCCGATGGGTGGCGGTGATGACCCACGTGTCGAGAAACGGGTGATAGCGAAGCTCCGACATCCGGTTGGATTGTGGCAGTTTATAGGTCCTAAAGGTTCCCGTGGTCAAACGGGTAGCCGGTCTTCTGCCCGGTAGAGCGGCCATACCTCCTCGAAGAACTTACGCCGCTTAACTGCTGTGGGCACGAACCGTGCCCCGAAGCTGGCCAGAAGCGCCTCGGACTCCCCCGGAGACACGATCGGCATTTCTCCATCTTCACCGAAGACCCACGCAGTCAAGCGTTGTGACTTCGTCAACTTCTCCCGCCTTCTTATCGCAATGGTCTCGTGGGCAAAGAGAAAGGTGAGGCTAAGTGCGGCGATAGCCATGCCGGACAACGCCACGCCGATGGTAACTCGATCTGCACCCGGATAATGGGTGCCGCGGATCATTGCGAGATCAACCACGAATCCTGCGCCGAGGCCCAGCGCAGCCAAGAGTGTGCCCGCGATCCCGAGGGATGCCGCCAGCCTTGAGTAGCGCCCTCCGACAGCCGCCCGCGTCTGCTGAAGTTCAATGGCGGTAGCGGTGTCGATTTCGACGAAGGGAGTATCTGGTTGCGTGTCCCATGGTTGATTGAGCAGAAATGACCGCGCCATTGCATCACCGCGCACGGCACGCGATCGAAACACGAACATGCTGGCGAATCTGGATTGTTGCCCCAACTCGTCGAACCCTTCAATCAACTCACGAGTGCTTCGTTTGGAAAGTAATTCGATCAGCCGAGCCCTCGCCTTCGGTGCGAGCCGTCCAACTACTTGAACCGGGCCATGAACTACGAACAGGACGGACAGGGCGGCAACGCCTGCGACAGCGAGAAGAAGAACTTGACCACCGGGGGTATCCCGTGAAACGAAAGGCATGCCGACGGCCATCACGAGGAATGGCAGGTAGGCGCGCCGAAGTACCAGCCGTCCTGCGATACCTTCCTGATCGTCTAGCCAGGCTTCCAGGCGATCCACTTCAAGGCTCATACCAAGCTTACGGCAGCCGCTTCAACAGGGTTACGCGCCCGATCGGAACCCACTCCGCGACCAAGATGTCCCCGTTGCGAAGGAACATCGCGTCGTGCGGGTGCACGAACTTGCCAGGCAAGAACTGATCCCGAGGCTTGTCCCGCAAGCCCGACGGGTCGCCGTCGCCCAAGTGCACGATCACCCGGTTGTCCTCATCCAAAATCGTGATCACGCTCTGCAGGTCCGGCACGAGCAACTCGCCCTCGCGAATCGAGAAGTGGCACGGCAAGCGCATCCCCGCCTTCACAAAGCACACATGTTGCCCGTCGAGGTCGAAGTACTGCAGCCGCCGGTTGGCCCGATCGGCCACCACGAGGAACGGTGTCGCCGCCCGATCATCCACCCAAAGACCGTGCGGCTGGCGAACTTGCCCCCGCTCCGAGCCCGGCGTCGTAATCGTCTTGTGATACTCGCCCTTCGCGTCGTAGATGTGGATCCAGTTGGAGCCATAACCATCGCCGACGAACAGCATCCTATTCGGACCGAACGCCACGTTGGTGGGGATGTACGCCTCGTTGTTCGAATACTTGCCCGACTCCATCGGCGCGCCGCGTTCCCAAACGACGGTGCCGTCCAATCGCGTCTTGACCACCTTCCGCGCGCCGGTGTCGCAGTGGTAGAGGAACTCTTCGCGGCCCTCCTTACGCAAGCCCAAGCCGTGGGCTCCACCCTTAAACTGCGATCCCCACGAGCGCAAGAACTTGCCGTCTTCGCTATACACGCAGATCGCGTCGCTGCTTTGGCTGCTGGCGTGAACGGTGTGGGCGATGTAAATGTTGCCCTTGCCGTCTTGGGCCACGCCGTGGGTGTCGCCAAACGCCATGCCGGCCGGCGGGGTCAACCAGTCGTGGATGCACTCATAACGGTGCGAACCTGAGCCCAGAATAGGGTTTTGGCTGGGGAGCGGAATCGAACCGGTCAAGGCGACACCGCCGACGGCCGCGAGAAACTCTCGCCGAGAAAGATGATCCATGCGCGAACTTTACCCATGTGGCTTCAACCGAATGCGCGCAATGACAGGGAAGTGGTCGCTCGGGGCCCGGCCTTCGGGAGTGAGCGTGCGGTCGATTTGGGTTTCCAAGACCTCAAACGCTTCATTGACGAAGATGAAGTCGATCATGGAGCCCGAGATCGCGTCGGGCTTGAATCCGTTGAACGTGCCGATCGGTTCGCTTGTTGGCCGCAACGTCTGGAACTGCCGGAGTAGCCGTTCGATGGGCTCGTCGCCATAGCTACAGTTGAAGTCACCCGTGATGATGGCCGGGATACCAGGCCGGCTCGAAACAAACTCGCCGATCTGGCGGGCGCCGAGCAACCGTGCCGGGGCGGACTGATGGTCGAAATGAGTGTTTACGACCAGCACGCGTCCGCCTTCGGCCAGGAAGAATTCGCCCCACGAGAAGATGCGAGGCAGCGTCGTTTCTGGACCTTTGGAACCCGCCACGTCGGGCGTGTCGCTGATCCAGCGAGTGCCGCCCTCCCGGAGTCCGAACCGCTCACGACGGTAGTAGATCGCGCTGTATTCACCCTTGCGGAGGCCATCGTCGCGGCCCACCCCCACAACAGCGTGGGTTCGAAACGCCTGTCTCAATTCGTCAACTTGGCTGGCGAGCCCTTCCTGAATCCCAAAAATGTCGGGGTCATGCTTGCGGATAAGCCCGATGAGAGCTTCTTTGCGATGCTCCCACGCGTCGGGGCCGTCGGCCGGGTTGGCGTACCGCAGGTTGTAGGTCATCACCTTCAACTCACGCGGAGCGTCGCCAGAAGTCATCGCCATTCCGGCGGCCAGGGCCATCATCCAAGTCGCCACGGCTTCACTCTACACGAAATGGGGGCCGGTTGGCGAGACCGGCCCCAGGGCTGGAGGGTGGAGGATGAGTGTGTGCCTCTCGGCACCCACTCGCGGTTTGTGGGTTGGATGTCTGCCAGCTTGCGCTGACATGGGTTTCATTCCCTCCCGGCACCCGGTCTGAGCCTGCGTAACTACCAGGGAATCGCCCGCATTCGCAAACCGCGCTGATTTACGCGCGAAAGATTGCCGGGCATCAAGCGTATGATCATGTTATGCGGTACGAGACGTTTGCAGTTGTCGGTCTGCTGGTGG
The DNA here is from genome assembly GCA_964586225.1 of uncultured Fimbriimonadaceae bacterium. GTDB lineage: Bacteria > Armatimonadota > Fimbriimonadia > Fimbriimonadales > Fimbriimonadaceae > JANJUB01. The sequence goes on along the minus strand of CAZPHD010000018.1, from coordinate 25,090 downwards.
TGGGTTCACTCGGGTTCGGAGGCTTGACCGCCCTGTGGGCCCAGCAGAGCGGAGGGGGCGGAACTCACCTTTCGGCCAGTTCTGACCCGAAGAGCCCGAAACGAAAGGACAAGGTCATCCTCACGGAGGCGGAGTGGAAGAAGCGCCTTACGCCCGAGCAGTTCAAGATTCTGCGCAGCCAAGGCACCGAGCCGCCGTTCTGCAGTCCGTTCGTGGACAACAAGAAAACCGGCGTGTATCACTGCGTGGGGTGCGACTTGCCGCTGTTCAAATCCGACGCCAAGTTCGATTCTGGCACCGGCTGGCCGTCCTTCTTCCGGCCTGTGAAACCGGAGAACACGTGGGTTCGTCCAGATCACAGCCACGGCATGATCCGCACGGAAGTGCTCTGCGCACGATGCGATGGGCACCTCGGACACGTCTTCGAAGACGGGCCGAAGCCAAGCGGGTTGCGATATTGCATCAACAGCACCATTCTCACCTTCAAAGAGAGCAAGTAGGCGGGTATCTTGAAACCCGTATGCGCGTGAAGTTCGCGGTCGGGATGGTGTTGGCGGCCGCGGGGGCTCCGGGGTTATCCGCCGCTGAGCGCATCTTGCTCATTCCGCTGGATAGTCGGCCGGCCGCCGGGCACTTTGCCCAAATGATCGGCGCCATGTCGGGCGTTGACGTCGAACTGCCTCCCGTCGAACTCCTGGGGAGGTTCACGACCCCCGGTCAGCCCGAGAAACTTCTTGAGTGGCTGAAGGCTCAAGATTACAGCGATGTGACGGCCGTGGTTGCCTCCATCGACATGCTGGCTTTCGGAGGTCTGATTGCCTCGCGAACGGATCAGGCGAGCTTGGATCAGGCAACCCAGCGTGTGAAGGCGGTGGTGGACTTTCGCAAGACGCTGCCCAATGTTCGCTTCTATGGCTTCACGGCCATCACGCGACTCACACCCACGGCAACGAAGTCGACGGCAGCCTGGCGACTTCAGTTGGGTCGATATGCCGAGATCAAGGAGCGCTATCGTCAGGCGCCGACCCCCGCGTTGCTCCAGAGCATGCGCAACCTTCTCGCCAAAATCCCGCCCCTTGAGATCCAGCGATACGACGCCGTACGAGAGCGCAACCACGAACTCCAGAAGACGCTGTTGCGGCTCACCGCCCAAGGTGCATTTGACTACATGGTGTTTGGGCAAGATGACGCCCAGCCGTTCGGCCCGCACATTCCGGAAACCCAGCGACTCCGTGCTCTAACCACGCAGCTCTCGATTCCAGGCCGGGTCTACTTCTGCGAGGGAATTGATCAGCACTCCAACGTGTTATTGTCCCGCGCGTTGCTTCGGGATCGCAACTGGACGCCGCGAATCCGGGTCGTTTTCTCGGATGAAGCCGGTCGCAAGCGGGTGGCCGACTACGAGTCGAAGACCGTGGATGAGTCGCTCCGGGATCAACTCTTCGCGAGCGGGGCGAGGCCCGCAGCTACGAATCAAGAATACGACTACTCGCTTTACTTGAACGTCCCCAAGCGAGCCGAGACACCGTTTAATCACTTCCTTGAAGACTTGACCAGCGAGGTCGATCAGGGCTTCCCGGTCGGTGTTGCCGACATCAACATCGGCAAGGACGGCACGGCAGACTCCGAGTTGTTCGAGGCGCTTGATCAGAATCGGCGGCTCGTGCGGCTTCTCTCGTATGCCGGTTGGAACACGGCCGGCAACACGATGGGCACCGCGATCCCGGCGGCGAACGTGTACTTGCTCGCCCGCCGAACCGAGTCGGATGCCGTCCGCCGCGAACTGGCCCTGCGGGAATTCTTGCTCCACCGGATCGTCAACGACTTCGCCTATCACCGCTACGTTCGGCCGCAGGCCTACCGAATCATCGACTCCAACCCTCAAGCGAGCCGCGAGGAAACCTATGGGGCGGGATTCGATGAGGTCGACAACTTCGTTCGCGCCGAACTCAGCCGCTACATCGCTGATACCTTCCGTGGGCAGTTTTTGGGCCAGCGCTTCTTTGCCGGGCCTAAGCAATACGAGGTGACAGGGCTGGACGACCTGAAGGTTGCGTTACCCTGGCCGCGGGCCTACGAGGTGCGGATCGAGTTCAAAATGCAGGCGCGTGAGGTCACAAGTATCGGCAACGTCTCGATCCGATGGCATGACCACGCGGTTGACCGAGTCATCCGCGTGGCCAAACGTCAGATTACGGACTTGGCGGACGGTTGGGTGGTGGACCGCCCCTAAGGCCGCCGAACTGCATCTCGCTCGCTTGCTTCTTCGCCCGCTCGTAGCGGTCTTTCATATCGGCCGGCATGGTATCCAGCGTCACCTTAACCTGCGGTGTCCGCACCCTAGGGTCGTCCAGCGTCGCCTGGCCACGCGGTGAGTTTCGAACGATGAGCTGTAGATTGATCCGCTCAATATCCGCCAGCTGATACTCCTTAAAGGATGGTGCTGAGAATCCCGGTGTGCCGCTCGGAACGCCGCTCCGGAAGCCAAGATCACTCGGGGTAACGAACTCTCCAAGTCCGTTCGCGTCAATTGCGTAGAGTGCGCTCTCGGTGTTGCTGGTGATGTTCAGCTTTGCGGTGGCATCAATGCCTGTTGGAAACGCCTCGGTGGGTTCCATGACCATAATCTGCGGAACGGCATTCCGGCGATCGGTGCTAACTTCCATGGTGACGGCCATCATGCCTTGGCCGAACATCATCATTCCGCCGGTGGAGAGAATCGTGTCGATCGCGATCTGACGGGCCGCCACCGGGAGCTGGTTCACGAAGTACTCGCCCGTTTGACCTAGGAGCGGTCGCCGACTGTTCGCGGGCAGGTGGCCAAAGATCTTGAGGTACGGCCGTCGCTGCTCATTGTTGAGTTGCTGAAAAGCGGGAAAGGCCAGGGCGCGAATCCACTGGAAGTCCAGCGAAGCTTGACTCCAACCCTGGCTCATCACGGTAGCGTAGCGGACCGTGTCGTCAAGTCGAGAGTTCGACCGGACCAACTGCTCCAGTTCGGCGCGATTGACCCGCTGGCGGTCGGCTTCGGCGAAGAGTCTCGGATGGATGAGCCAGCCTTGTTCGTCAGCGGCGATTTGTAAGCCGAGGCGGGCGAGCGTCCAGAGCACCTTCGTGTTGATCGAGGTGCCGGAGACGGTTTGGGCGAAGGTTCCGAGCATGGAATCGGGAACGGTGGCCATGAGCGGTCGACCCGTCTTTTCGGCGAGACCCTTGAGCACATCCGCAACCACGAAGCTCAGCGGGTCGTGCTCAGTGGGTTTCTTCATCTTTTCCGCCAAATCATCCGGCACGGGAAGTCGGCGTGACTCTCCGCCGAGGACCGTGCTGGGCCCACCGGCGGTCGCAAACACCATTCGGATTTCGTTGCCTTGGCTTGCCTGCGTGGTCCCCCGAAGAACCTGTAGGAGGGCACTCGCTTCCTTAGAAAGCTCAATGCTGTGGTCGGTACCCGCGGGTGCCGTTCCGGCTCCAACGGGAGTCGGCTCAATCCACGCTCGAGGCTGGGCGACCACGTCTCCCGTCGGTCCCACGAGGAAGGCGGCGACCGAGATTCCCTCACCCTGGGCCATGCGCTGGAGGGTGACAATGAGTTCAACAACTTGAGTTTCCTGGCCGCTCGAAAGGTCGGTCGAAACGCGTTGATTTGGGTTTGAGCCACCCGCCTGAAGCGCCGTGTTGACTCGCCGCTGGATCGACATGAACTGATTGATGGACGGGGTGGCGTTGTAGCCAAGCGGTCGCTGGAGCGTGTTCGGGGTCGAAGAGAGGACGAGCTTCTGGCCGGGCAGAATGGATGCAAACGTCGCCGCCGGAATCCGTCGGAGAGCTTCGTGAAGCACCGCGCTGGCAGGCGAGGCGGCGTTTGTCGATAGGGTCTGGACGAACCCTCCACGGGTTCCCAGGTCGCGGGTGAGCCGCTCCCGCATCTCCATCTCCCGCTTGATCTTCTCGTTGAGAGCGGCATCAGACCAGTCTTCAAGTGCCCTGTTTTGCTCAAGATACTTGCGGATCGCTTCGGCCACCCGAGGAGTGCGATCCTTCGCCTCGACGTCGATGGCCGCTCGCACGCGATTGAGGCCGCGGGTCAGGACCAGTCGATCATCGTGACGCTGCCACTCGGCGTCGGCAATCTTCGGGAGTCGCTCCAAGAACGTCTTTCCCGGCATGTCCTTAACTTCGATGAAGAGGGGTAGGTGCCGCAGACCGTGGTCTGCTTCCAACTTCATACCAAGTTGCTTGCTGACGTCGCTGAGCACTTCATGGGCAGGGCGCGCATAGACGGAGAGTGACACGGTGTCAGCAGCTGTCGCTAGTCCCGTCACCGTCGCCATGGCGAGAGTGTAAAAAACTTTGCATGTCCTCATTTGATGAAACCTTACCTGGTCTGACGACTGGGGCGAGTCATAAGCACGGAAATTGGGTCTAAGGTTGGGGGGGAATCGTGCCCCCGCTTCGACCGAATACGCCCTGATTCTGGGCGACGGACCGTCTGCCCGCTTCATAAGCAGCCTTCATTTCGGCGGGGAGTTCATCGACGTTGAGGGGAGTGAGGCGCCCCCCTGGCGTTAGGAAGCGTAACGGGTAACGGACGACCGTGTCGCCAGCGCCCAACGCAGCATCGATGTCATCGCACGTAAGGACCGCAACTTGACTGGGTGGCAACCACTGATAGTGCGACCGTGGATACCCCGTCCGTTGACCGAGTTCTTGCGGGCTCACGATCACCCCGGGTTTTCCATTCACGAGCGTACACAACGTCTCCCCTCGCCTACGGCGGACTCCAAGTCTCCAATCGACTTCGAACCTAAACGACTCAGTCGCTTCTACGTAGTGCGTTCGCCCCCCTCCGGGTCTCGGCATACGGGCGCTAAGGTTCGAGGTTAGCAGTAACCGGAGTGCCTGGTCTCGCGCGGGTTTCGGCAACGTCATTACCGACCACTCGGCATTGTCTTGATGGACGGCACCCGGGATTTGGCCCAGGAGGAGAAGCATTGGATGCCGCGTCGTCACCACCTCGTAGGTGGGCTGATCGAGGAGCATCAGATAGAGGCCCCCCAAGCTTTGTCGCGGCGTGGTCGACTTAGCGTAGGCTACGGCCTTGGCGAGGTCGGGTGTCCCGTCAAGAAGATTCTGAAGGGCGCGCCGGTCCATGGACTCGCGGTCGGCAACCGCCCATGAGCGCGGGTGAACCAGCCATCCGGTTTGATCTCGCGTAAAGGTGTGCTGACCGTTGGCCCAGAGCGAACTTAGACGGAGCTGGGCACCCGGTTGGGACAGGAGACTCAGGAAGAGTCCGTCCGAAACGTTCGCCATCAGCGATTCCTTGTGGTGCTGGCGCCAACCCAGCCATAGGTCGGCAATGATCAGCCTTTGCGGCTCGTACTCCGTTGGCCGACGCATGCGCTCTCGAAGCTCAAGAGGTGCCAAAGCGTCGAACTTGCCGCCACCGTAGGCACGGGTACGGCTGCTTGCCCAGCCACCGGATTCGCGAAACGCCTTGACAAACGTGGACGACTCCGCGCTCAGGGCGATCATCTCGTTGCCGCCGGATAGCGTCATTCGGGGCGGGGCCGACCGCTGGTGCGCGAAGCTGCTGGAGGACTGGCCCACGAGTTGCCCGGCCGCGTCAAGGATGAACAAGTGAAGCGTCGTGGAGCCTTCATGGGCTTCTGCACGCACCAACATTTTGGCGGGGACCGTTCGGGCCGGCGGGACGACGGTCGCAAAGCCCTGTGGGCTGTTGAATCTTACGCCTGCACTCACCAAGCGTTTGTACAGCAGGTCTTGGTTGGCAAGGGCTTGCTCAAGGGCGCGGGGTGCGTAGGGGAAGGGACGCTGGAGCGCGTTAGGGTCCGAGGAGAAGACGACCGGCTCACCCGGAGTCAGATCAGCCAACGTTTCGGGTGACACCTTGGCCAGAAACTCGAGGAGCACTCCGGCATAGGTGGCATGCGAGTCAAGATGGTATCGATACTCATCAGGGCCGTTTCGCTCAGCCTCTGATTTTTGCCGTAGGATTTCCTTGACTCGCTGCTCAACACGAGACTCGGACGCTAGGCTGCGCCTCTCTAGCTCTGCCCTGGCCTGGGCGATTCCCTGCGGAAGCAGGCGGGCCCGTTCACGGCGCTCGGCGACGATTGCCGCCTGTGCGCGATTGCCGCGCGTCAGGACCGAACTCGCACCCCGGGCATGCCACTCGCAGTCGGTGATCTTGGCGAGTCGCTCCAGGAAGACCTTGACGGGCATCTTGTCAACCGCGATGAACACGGGCCGCGAAGCGGTCGAGACATCGGCCGTGATCGGAAGTTGGGTCTGACGCGCAACTTCGGCAACGACCTCACCGACGGGTTTGGCCATCATTTCGAGCGTCACGGTGTCCGTGGCGGGCGCAGCCAGCAACGCAATGCCGAACAGCAAACTGTTCATCCCTCTTCGTTGTAACACATCTAGGACGCATCCGTTACCACGAAGTTGCCGATCCAACCGTCTTCATCGTATGCGCCTCTGGTGGATTGCCTTCCTTGTCCTGCTGACGAGCTTTGTCGGGGCTCAGCCGTACGTCATCGATCGGTTCGATGTTGAGATGGAGCTGACTGCCGATGCGCGCCTGATGGTCACGGAACGCATTCAAGTGACGTTCAACGAGATGCGGCGTGGCATCTTCCGCGATATCCCAGTCCACTACGAGCAAACCCAAGGACGAACGCGGTCCATCTTTCTCGATCAGATCTCGGTCACGGACGAGGCGGGGCGGTCGGAACCGACCAAGGTGTCCAAGGAGGGCACCGGCATTCGCATCCGGATCGGCGACCCGGAGATCTACCTCAACCCCGGCACTCAGAAAACCTATGTCATCCGCTATCGCTGCCGCGGAATGATGAACTGGTTCGAAAACAATGAGGGCTGGGCCCCGACGTCCCAGCTCTACTGGAACGTAACGGGAGATCGCTGGGACACGACCATTGGCGTCGTCACGTGCCGCATCAAGTTCCCTGAAGCATCCGACGGCAAAGATCTGCGTGCCAGGCTGTTTGCAGGCAGCTATGGCTCCCGCGACAACCAGATTCTCGATCGTGTCGGTGGTCCAGTAGCCGACCGCCAACTCGGAACTGAGATGACCCTCGGGACGCGAGAACTCCTCGTTCAGCGTTCCCAAGCCCTGGGTGCCTACGAGGGTTTGACCGTTGTGTTGGATTTGCCGTACTCACTCATCCAGAAGCCGTCGGCGCTCGAGAGCGGGCTTATGATGCTCAGCGGCATGTGGGGCTTGCTGATTCCGGTGATCGTGTTCCCGATCGGATTGATCACATGGCTGCGCTACGGTCGAGATCCGCAGAGCGGACCCATGGTGGTCCAATTCGACCCGCCCGATGACATTAGCGGACCCGAGGCGGGAACTCTCCTTGACGAGCGTGTTGATCAGCGCGATATCGCCGCCGCATTCTTCAGCCTGGCCATTAAGGGCTATCTCACGATCCATCCTAAGGAAGAAGGGTTGATCTTCAAGCGTCGCACTGCGGAACTAAGGCGTACGGACAAGGAGGGCATTATCGGTCTCGACATGCTTGAGCAGAAGCTCCTCCGTCATCTCGGGGGGAGCGGAAAAGTGATTGACGAAACCGACCTGCGGCACGATGTTGCTCCACATTTGGCCGAACTCAAGAGTTCGCTCTACGAAATGCTCGTCACGCGCGGCTATTACCGGCACAATCCCGATTCAGCTCGCGGCGTGACGTTTGGTCTTGGGTGCTCCACGGTGATTTTGCTCGGGCTGGCGTTCACGTGGCTCAACCCGTTCGGCTCGGCGGTCCCGTCCGTGATCGGCGGCGTGATTGCCATAATCATGGTGCTGGTCTTCGCGTCGATGATGCCGAAGCGGACGGTGCTGGGTGCCCGCGCGCATGATCAGGTGAAGGGTTTCGAAGAGTTCGTCCGGCGTGCGGAAGGCGACGAGCTGAACTGGATGGCCGAGCACCATCCGGACATGGGGCTCTTCGAGCGCTACCTGCCCCACGCGATTGCGTTTGGTCTGGCCCGTGAATGGGCAAAGCGTTTTGAGGGCGTGTTGACCGAGATGCCCGGATGGTACGTCTCGCCGGGCTACCATCACTTCAATGCGATCCACTTCTCGCGGGACATCGGTTCGATTTCCGAGTCCATCGGATCAGCAGCCGCGACGCCACCCCGAAGCGACGGAGCGAGCGGCGGCGGGTCGGGCTTCTCAAGCGGAGGCGGATTCAGCGGCGGCGGATTTGGCGGAGGCGGCGGCGGAAGCTGGTAGCCTTCGCGCAATGAGCATCATCGGCCTGTTAGCGTTCATTGCGCCAGTAACAACCGCGTCCATTCTCGCGGAAATGGGCGACCTGGAACGCCTGGCGACGGTCGCCAACTATCGGTCGTTCCAGCACAGTAGCTACGACCGGGCTTCGAAGTCGCCCACCGAAGGGTGGTTCGCGAATGCCGATGCTGGCCAATACATCCGCACCGAAGAGAATCAGGGTCGGCGCGAGCATGTGATGGCCGAGCACACCGGCCCCGGCGCGATCGTGCGTATCTGGTCGGCCAATCCCGCGGCTACACTCCGGATCTACCTGGATGGCGAGACGACCCCGCGGCTCGAGGCGCCCATGTCAGATCTGCTACGGGGACGGGTCGCACCGTTTGTGGCACCCTTTGCCTATGAAGTCGCACGCGGATGCAACCTCTACTTTCCAATCCCGTTTGGCAAGTCCGCGAAGGTGACGGTGGATGCGGTTCATGAGGTTCGCGGCCTGTACTATCATGTCGGTTTCCGTGGCTATCCCGAGGGGACGTCCGTTGAGACCTTCGATTTGAAGCGACTGCCCGACCTGAAGCCGATTTCGGACGCGATGCGGAACCCGCCGTCGGTTGGCCAGTCGCTGGTCTCAAACCGTCACACGGTCACAAAAGCGAGTCCGCAACGGGTTGCCCTCACTGGTGCCGGGGTCGTTCGTCAGGTGCGGGTTCGGGTTGCGCCTTTGGGCGACGAGAGCCGGCGGTCTTGGTCCGATCCGCGCCGCATCCACAACGTGTTGCGCGGTCTGCAGTTGAAGGTCACTGTGGACGGCCAGACCACGATCCTTGCGCCGCTCGGTGACTTCTTCTCGACGGCGGGCGGGGTTCACCCCGCGGAGAGTTTGCCCTTGAGCGTGGGTTCAGACGGAACGTTGCTGTGCCGGTTCGTGATGCCGTTCGCGCGTGGGATCGAGTTCGAGGTGTCAAATACTGAAGATGTGGGCGTGCCCATCACCCTGCAGCTCTCGGGTACGCGCAACGGCGACATCCCTCCGTTACGACTTTACGCTTCGTGGGGCGTTGATCATGGCTCGACGCGGCCCATGCGCGATCTTAACTTTCTCAACACAACGGGTCAGGGTAGGTTGGTCGGCTCGTTCCTGCACGTCGAGAACCCCACGCCAGGTTGGTGGGGCGAAGGGGACGAGAAGATCTACGTGGATGGCGAACCGTGGCCGAGCTTCTTCGGCACAGGCACGGAGGACTACTATGGCTACGCGTGGTGCAGCCCCGAACTGTTCCGTCACCCCTATCACGGTCAGCCGAACTGCACCGGCCCGGGCAACTTTGGCCACACCAACGTGTTTCGCTGGCACATCGTAGACGACATCCCATTCAGCCGCTCAATGCGCTTCGATATGGAGATGTGGCACTGGGAGACGGTTGTGGGCACCTGGGCTCGAACGACGTATTGGTATGCGCGTCCCGGCGATCAAGGCCCCGCGCCCTACGCCTTGCGAATGCCCGCTGAACTGCTGCCGCCGCAACCCGTGAAGGGTGTACTGGAGGGTGAGGCGATGGTCGTTGAGCGCCATACCGGCGGCACCCACGAAGTTCAGGAAGGGTTCTGGGCTTTGTCGGGCGGCAAGCAACGGTGGTGGAAAGACCCCAAGCCCGGCGATGAACTGGTGCTCAAGTTTGACGTAACCAAGGCGGGCACCTATGAGGTCGTTGGGCACCTTTGCCACGCCCGAGACTACGGCAAGCACGAGCTTTGGCTGGATGACCAGCGAATCGGCGAAATGGACTTCTATTCGCCAGATCTCGGCTGGAAGAAAGTCTCGCTTGGCCGCCACACGCTCACCGCGGGCCTGCATCGCTTAAGGGTCGTGTGCCGGGAACCTAATGAGAGGGCCGAACCCCGCCGCATGTTTGGCCTCGACTACATCCTGCTTGAGACGGCGAAATGAAGCTTCCGACCGTGCCCTATCGGCCAGTCCGTCGAAGCGCGGAAGAGGTTGTCGCGTCATTGAACGAACAATGCCAGGTTGCCCAATCCAGGCGTACGGTTAGGCAGTTCTCTCCGGATGCGGTTCCCCGCGAGGCGATTGAGGCGGCGATTCGCATTGCGGGTACTGCGCCAAGCGGGGCCCACCGGCAACCCTGGTTCTTTGTGGCGATCTCGGACCCGGACCTCAAGCGACAGATCCGAGAAGCGGCTGAAGCCGAAGAGCGCGACTTTTATGAGAATCGGGCTCCTCAGGCATGGCATGACGCGCTCGCACCCCTGGGGACCGACTTCGTGAAAGCGCATCTAACGGATGCACCGTGGTTGATTGTCGCGTTTCGCCGCGATAGTGAGCCCGGCCCGGATGGCACACCCATGAAGAACTACTACATGACCGAGTCTCTGGGCATCGCGGTAGGTTTCCTGATTCAGGCGTTGCATCGGGCTGGGCTGTCGTCGCTGACGCACACGCCGGCACCCATGACGTTCTTGCGCGAGCTTTGCGGCCGCCCAAGCACCGAAAAGCCGTTCTTGATTCTCGCCGTCGGACACCCGTCTCCGGATTGCGAAGTGCCGGACATGGGGCGCAAGTCGCTCGATGAGATCGCCGAGTTTCGCTAGGGAACCTGCAGGGCCCCGGACTCGCTTAAGGACAAGAGGAGCATGTAGGCTCCAGTAATGACCACGCTCGCCAGCACGAGGTTCATGGCTAGCACGAGGATCGGCAGGCCGAATCGGCGGGCGAGCGCATTTTGGCGTCGCATCGAATCCCAGGCGTGCGCCCGACGTTCTGTTCGAACGAGCCGCAACGACGCTCTTTGGAGATTTTTCATCCAGCGACGGCGCATCAGCCAGAGCATTGCCCACCAGAGTTCTCGAGCCATCAGCTTTGCGATCAACGACATCGATTTCCTCTTTTCTTACGTGCCTTCCGGCCTACCGGTCGCGCAAACGCAACCTGGACGCACGCGCCGTCGTCCCTTTCTCATGATGGAAGATGTTCGCTACCAACCCGGCGAGGCCGTGCGCTGGCTCCAGATTGGCGCCGAAGATCGCCGAAAGAGCGCTCAGCGCCAGGGCGGCAGCGTGTGGCGGCGAGAAGGCGAACGATCGATCGGCAAGGATCTCAGGCAGATCGCGGGTGTGCTGACCGAACTCGGGCGTTCGGCGATGGCCGAGGTAGCGCATCGGCAAGCTACCGCCGCTGAGTATGTGCTCCACGAAAAGGACTTTGAAGCCGTGGAGAACGGCAAGGTGCGATCGGTGCGCTACGATTCGATTCTTTCGATACGAGTGAAGGGCGACAAAACGAGTCTGATCTTCGAGCAGGGGAGCCTCGTGATCCGACCCCATGCTCATGTCGTGGCCGGGCGCACGAAGGTGCCCGTGGGCTGGCGTCGCAATGGCATGGAAGTGCCCTACGAGCTTCTGATCGACGAAATTTCGGCGCGTTGTGGCCGTCCGGTCGAATACGAGACTTGATTTCGCTACACTAGAGCGCGTGAACCACGACTCGACGATGCCATCCGGAACGACCCGCGTTCCCACGGGCACCGTCACGTTGCTCTTTACGGACATTGTCGACAGTTGTTCGCTCTGGGAAGCCCAGCCGGAGGTGATGCGCCAGCTCATCCAGCGGCACTTGCGCGAATCGCTTGATGTGGTTGAGGAGTACGGCGGCATTGTGTTCAAGACTGTCGGCGATGCCGTTTGTGCGGCGTTTCCGACGGCGACCGAGGCTGTGAACGCGGCCATCCGTATTCAGCTACGCACGCGGCACCTTGGCGACTCACCACGGCTGGACGTTCGCATGGCGCTTCACAGCGGTCCCGCCGACTACGATGCGGGCGACTATCTGGGCCCGACTACGAATCGGGTCGGGCGGCTGGTGAGTTTGGCCTCGGGCGGGCAGGTGCTGGTGTCAGAGTCGACGCGTGCGATGGCTGATGAAGGGGGTGCCTTCCAGTGGCACGATCACGGCGAAGTCCAATTGAAGGGCATGAAGCGACCCGTGCGGGTCTACCAACTCATTCATCCCGACCTGAGACCCCCAACCGCCGGATTGCCGGTCTTGCAGGTGCCCAACAACTTGACCGACGATGAGCGGCCGTTCATCGGGCGGGCGAGGGAACGCACGGATGTCCGCCGTAAGCTCGCCTCCGGAGAACGGCTGGTAACGCTGACGGGTATGGGCGGCATCGGTAAGACCTCGCTTGCCCGTCAGGTAGCGGCGGACGCGATCGAGCTGTTTCCGGACGGGCTCTGGTTTGTCGAGTGTGAGTCAGTTGCGACCGAGGCCGATCTTGAGGCAGCCGTGAGCGACTGGACGGGCCCGATCGAGTCGCTCGGGGAGCGGCGCATGCTCGTCATCTTGGATTGCTTCGAGAACATCACGGCCCTTGCGCCCTGGGTCGACCGATTGTTGGCGCGCCTCCCGCACCTTCGCGTTTTGGTGACGAGCCGAGTTGTTCTGGGTCTAGGTCGGGAGTTTGAGTATGCGCTGGCCCCCTTTGCGACCTCGGGCCGGGATGCGGGCGATAGCTTCCACCTGTTTATCGAAGCGGCGCGCCATGTGGTGGACGACTTTGCCGCTACGGGCAAGCAGCGCGCACTCGTGCGCAAGATATGTGAAAGTTTGGAAGGCGTTCCTTTAGCGATTGTGCTTGCCGCGGGTCGGCTCCGCACGCTGACGTTGGTGGAACTCCTCGACCAGATTCATCACCGGCGATTGGATGTGCTCCAGCGGCGCGGACCGGCCAGTGATCGCCATCGCGATCTCCAGGATGTGATCGCTGGATCGTTTCAGTTGCTCGACGCAAAGGACCAGGAACTGCTTGTGCGTCTCAGCGTCTTTCGGGGTGGCTTCACGATGGCGATGGCGGAAGCGGTGGTGCCCGAACGGCGTTTGCTTTCGGGGTTGACGGCGTTGCGCGAAGCATCGCTGGTGATCACTTCGGTGGTGGGCCCGACGACGCGGTTTCGCATCCTGGACACGGTGCGCGAGTATCTCGTGTACCTCGAACGCGAGGGTGCCTTGGCGGCCACGTTGGCGGAAGATGCAGCGAGGCATGCCGATTTGTTTGCCACGCGGGCGGAGCACTTGCAGTCGCTAGAGCGCGGTGGCGAGTGGGATGCGTTTGTGCGTGAGTTTTGGGCCGACTTGGGCAACGTGCGGCTAGCGATTGCCTTTGCCGATCTTGAGGGCCGCGATGACTTGGTGATTCGATTCACACGATCCATGCTTCGCGTGTTCCTCGTGGTTGGATTGTGGGACGATTTTGACCACTTGGCGGAGGTGGGATTACGAGCTTCATCAGGGGATGCCGAACTCCAGGCTTGGATTCACATGAACGTCGGGACGAAGCATCGACGACGTGGGGAAGAAGATGCGGGGAGGGCAGCGTATCTTGATCGCGTCGCGATTTTGCGGAGATTGGACCAGCCGGTGGCGTTGGCCGATGCGTTGTCAGATTTGATCGAGCAGTCGCTTGAGCGGGGCCGCGTGGAGGAGGCAGCGGGGGACCTGCGCGAACTGCAGTCGCTGGCGGTGGCGCACCCGGTGCCCGAAGTGGTTGGAGTGACGGGTTTGGTGGAGATCCGCACGTTGATCGCGCTCGGCGATCACGATCGTGCCCGCGGACAACTTGAACAAGCGAGCTTCACCGCCAGCGAATCCGATGATCAGGAGCTGAAGCTGATCATCTATGGACAACTAGCGGAAATGGCCGCCGAGCTCGGAGAGATTGAACGCGCCCGCGAGTGGGGCAGACTTAGCCTGGCGCTATCGGTTCAAGGAGAACGGGTCTATTCGACGGTCCGTACGCTCTTGATGTTGGCGGAGCACGCACCATCTGGTGAGGCCGCGATGTTGCTACACATTGCGCATTTGGTGCCGATTGATCCGAAGTCGCAGCTTGCGCGCCGAGCGTCGGAGATCCGTCGGGCTTTCGCTCGCGATCATGCCCGCGCGCTTGAGGATGTTGAGCTACGAACAGCTGGCCAGACCTGGTTGGATCTGGCCAGCGCGTTGGCTTAGTTCGCCTTGATGATGACGCCTCCGAGTGTGGCATCAAGGGGTAAGTTGGGGTCGATGTCCGCAAGAACCGTTCCAGGCTTAGGTTTCACCGGCGAACCGAAGCAGGACTGGGGCAACGTCAGCTTGGTGGCGTGGAGGCCAATCGTTGGCCTCGCCGCAAAACTCAGGGCCAGGCGTTGCTTCGAATGCCGTGCGACAACTCTGCCTAGTCCATCTTCATGTCGAAGATTCCATGCTTGCTGACTCAACAGGCTGGCCAGGGTGCTTCGGTGTCGTATGGCCATAACGAGCAGGGCCGCCCCGTTGCTGGCACCGCCGACGTCAAAGTGCACGCCACCAAAGTGCCCTCCGTTGAACTCGGCAATGGCGGCCTCGAAGCCCTTACTCGGCGTCGGTAGCGTAGCTGAATCAAGATCAGAATCGTCTGCGTTTCCTTCGAGGAAGAGAACGCCGGTCTTGTCGATCCCGGTGAGGGCGTACTCGCCGGGCATCAACTGCTCAGGTCCGAAGAATGCCGATTGCCCCGAGCCGAGTTCGCTGTATTGCAAGCTAAATGCGTCAGCAAGTTCTGCCTCGGCTGCTTCTTGAACAAATCCGTGGGGATCGGTAAACAGATCGTAGAGGTCGGCAGCCTTGATGATGCGTAGCCAAACTCGATCGTCGTCGGCGAGATTGATGAAAACGGACATTGCCTTCTCCCGTGGTGCCCCGGGCACCTACCCTTAGTATAGGGTGCCCGCGAGCTTACTGGGGCCTTTGGCCGATTTGCAAGACCGGGGTCACCGCCGCAAGAATCGCACAAATTCTGTGCTTATGGAGCGCAAATCTCGGGAACCTCCACTATAATGCACACATGCGCGGGAGACTCATTGGCACCCTCATGGGGGCCCTTTTTTTGTTCGCACCAGCCTTGGGGGACGCACAGGCCTACACGTTTCGCTACGCTAAGTCGTGGGGTGGCGTGTTTGAGGACATCTACCTCGATGTCTGCATGGACTCTTCGGGCAACACTTATGCCGCCGGCATGACGATGCCTTCGGGGAGCAACCGGCAATTGTTGGTCGTCAAGTATTCAACGAACGGAACGGTGTTGTGGTCAAGATCGAACATCGCATCCGTGATGGCGGGTGAGTCAGTCCGAGTGTGCTTGGATGGTTCGGGAGACGTTGTTGTCGCAAGTTCCAATTTCACGGACATGCGTTTGGACAAGCTCAACAAGACAACCGGGGCCACGATCGCTACGAAGATGATGTCGGAGGATCGGGCGATTCTTCGTGGCTTGCTCTTTCATCCCGCTACCAATAGCGTGATCATGGGGTTCCACGAAAGCGCCGGGTCGGCTGTTCAGCGGCTAAGAAGTGTTGCCGCGGGCAACCTCGCCGACAACTGGAATGGAGTCGTGAGCGCCGTGCCACCGATGACCTTCAGACTGCTGACTGGACCTGACGGTTCGTTGTACGCGGGCGCAGAGTTTGGGGCATTTGCCCTGGTGAGGCGCCATGATCCGGCAACGGGGAGTTTAATCTGGGAGAGTACGCATCCCCATACCAACACCGATGAGCCTTTTGACGTCACCCTCTTGCTTGGCACCGCAAATCCGATCGTTACCGTCAACGACCCGACCTTGCCTGTCGTAAAGGTCCTCAGTCGGGTGAACGGCAGCGTCTTGAGGACGGACACGATCCGGAACTCGCCCGTCACAGCCCTCGCGCCCACCCTTTCGGCCGGTTATACGGCCATGAGCGCCGTCGAGACTGCGGGAACGGTCCAGCAGGTGATGCTTAAAGGAGAGCAGATCCACCGTGGGAGTTCGTTCGGCAAGTTCGGTCCCGCAGTTGCTGATGCTTTCGGCTTGGGGCACGCCGCTGGTTTTCACGTCGTTGGCGGCAATCCTGGCGACCTCGGGGCTCTTCACATGACGAGCGGTTCGCGGGGTCAAACACCGGAGTCCTTCGTCACTGGAGACGCCACGGCGATTGTCGCCGTCGGAACTCGTGTAGCGGTGGTTGGTCAAGTTACCGACTCGACGGGAAACAAGCAAGCGCGGGTCGCTCACTTTACTCTGAATAGATTTGCGAGCAATGACGTGTTTGGATTTCGCAAGAACTCAACGTTGAATATTCCCGCCCCGGGCGTGGAGTCCAACGATGGTCTTGCCCACAACGTCACTCCGATCATTGTCACTCAGCCTACTCACGGCACGCTGAGCTTGGCAGGCGACGGTAGCTTTAGCTACACCCCTGACGCCGACTTCACGGGGAGCGATTCGTTTACGTATCGGCTCGGCACCGGGCCGAATGAAACGGCTACGGTTTCCCTGAACTGTATGAAGCCGTCGACGTTGAACGTGCCCTCGGCGGTGACCGGAGGCACTCCGATCAGCGGCGATGTGAACATCGGTGTGAACACGCATGTTGCGGTCTCCGTCGCGCTTTCAGACAATGCAACAGGCGCGGCCTTCCCTCCATCCGTCGTTGTCCCGGCTGGCAGCCGTCATGGGTTCTTTACGGGCATCACCGTTGGGGTCGCGGCCGATCAGAACTGTGCCGTGACCGCGACCTTGGACGGCATGACGGAAACCGAGACCGTGTTGATTCAAGCCGCCAAGCCCTCTTCGCTCGTGCTCAATCCGAACTCGTTGGTGGGAGGACAGGGGTTCGCAGGGACCGTTCATGCCTCTGGCCCCGCGAACACCAGTGGGTACGCAATCGCGATCACGCACAGTGGCACCGAGATCACTACGCCGATCAACGTCTTCATGCCGGGAGGGGCAACGCAGGTTAGCTTTAACGGTTCGACCATCGCCCGCTCGACGCAGATCACCCACACGGTGACCGCGACCGCACGCGGTACGAGCCGGACCGCCCAACTAACGCTCAACCCAGGGGGGCTCTTTGGAGTCACCGTGGCACCCACCTCGATCAAGGGAGGCACGAATGCTCAGGGCAGGCTTCAGACGGCGGGGCTCGCGCCTCCCGGCGGTACGCTCGTTGCCTTGTCCACGGATGGTAACCAGATCGCCGTTCCGACCACGGCAACCGTGGACGCCGGACAGCAGTTCAAGAACTTCGTGGTCACGTCCATCGCGGTGACTTCCACCACGAACCGAACGATCATCGCCTCGTTTGGCACGGTGATAAAGACGACAACGCTTACGTTGACGCCGTAGGGTAGTTTATGGGTGGCGCTTCAGCGCGGAACCGCCACCCATCAACTTCATGAACGACCCGCGCTTCCGCCTCACCCCCGAGCAAGCCGCCGAACTGGTTGACCAGTTTGGGACGCCGCTGTATGTCCTCGATGAGGAAACCCTGCGTGCGAAGATGCGGGCCTACCGGCAGGCTTTTGGAGGTCGGCTTTCATTCGCGGCGAAGGCCAACCCGATTTCGGCTGTGCTGGCGATTGCTCATTCCGAGGGGCTTGGCGTGGACGTGGCGAGCGAGGGCGAACTCCGGTCGGCGCTGTACGGAGGCGTTCCGGCCGCGAACTGCACGCTTCACGGCAACAACAAGTCGGCGGACGAGATTGCCTATGCGTTAGTGGCTGGCGTTGGCGAGATCGTCGTCGATAACATAACCGAGTTGTCAAGGTTTGTAGCCTTAGACTTGGTTGATACGAAGCTCTTGTTGCGGCTCGCGCCCGGGGTCGATCCCGACACTCACGAGAAGATCTCGACCGGCCAAGAGGACACCAAGTTTGGATTTAACATCGCGGATGGGTCGGCGGAAGCCGCATTGACGTTCGCCTTGGATCATGCACTGCCCTTGGTTGGCGTACATTGTCATGTCGGATCGCAACTGCTTGATCCTGCCGCTCAGATCGCGGGCGGGGAAGCGTTGGCCAGGTTCGCCGCCGACATGCAGTCGAAGTTGGCTTGGCGCTGCGAACGGTTGGTGGTTGGTGGCGGACTCGGGGTTCGATATACGAGCGAGGAACCCTATCCCATCGGTGAATACTGCACGGCGATTGTTGAGGCAGTTCAGCCGATTCTTGACGCCGCGGGTCTTGCGCCGGAGCTTGCCCAGGAACCGGGGCGGTCGTTGGTGGCAGAAGCGGGAGTGACGCTCTACACCGTCGGGGCCGTGAAGATGGCGGCGGGGCGGCGGTATGTCGTGGTGGATGGCGGACTGTACGAGAACCCGAGGCCGGCGATGTATGGCGCGGTGTACGCGGTTGAGCGCGTTCTGCCCCTTACCCCCCGACCCCCTCTCCCCACATGGGGCGAGGGGGAGGTTTCGGCAACGCGGCTGAGTGGACGGCACTGCGAGACCGATACGCTGATCGAATCCACGACGCTGCCTGCGGATATTCAGCCGGGCGACGTGCTCCAGATGCTCACCACGGGGGCGTATGGGAGTAGCATGGCGAGCAACTACAACCGCTATCCGCGGCCCGCTACCGTGCTCATCCGAAGCGCCGGGAGAAATCACCCGGCGACCTCGCGGGACGATGTGAGGTGGACCTCGTCAGTGTATGACGTCATCCAACGCGCCGAGACTCAAGCTGACCTGCTTGATCGTGAGCAGGTTCCCGCCGATCTCCGCCAAACTAAGGAGGCACCATGATCGACCGACCTATTCTTGAGATCGTCATGTCGCTCGTGGTGATCCTTTTGAGCATCGCGCTTCATGAGTACGCACATGCGAAGACTGCAGATGCCTCGGGCGATCCGACGCCGCGGATGATGGGACGGGTGACTCTCAATCCGCTCGTCCACCTTGATCCGATGGGCACGATCTTCATCATGTTCACAGTCTTGAGTGGCTTTGGCATTGGCTGGGGCAAGCCGGTGATGGTGCAGCCCCATAAGATGCGCAATCCGCGTTGGGACC
Source organism: uncultured Fimbriimonadaceae bacterium (assembly GCA_964586225.1). Lineage (GTDB taxonomy): Bacteria > Armatimonadota > Fimbriimonadia > Fimbriimonadales > Fimbriimonadaceae > JANJUB01. The sequence continues at coordinate 5,955 of CAZPHD010000018.1, read as the reverse complement.
ACTTCTATTCGGTGTTGGCCGGTCCAATGATGAACTTGATGCTTGCGGTCATTGCAGCCATCATCTTTCGCGCGATCCAGATGGCGGGCGTGCCGTTGACCGATACGGTGTTCTTGTTCTTTATCTTGGCGATTTCGATCAATGTGGGCCTCTTCTGTTTCAACCTGATACCCCTGGGGCCTCTCGACGGGCACTGGCTCGTTGGGGCATTTCTCAAGGAGCCGGGGCGGTCGGCATGGTATCAGTTCAATCGCGGCCCGGGCACAATGATCCTGCTCTTGATTATCATCTTGGGAGCATCCCCGGAACTCAACGTGCTGGACCGTGTTCTTTGGCCCATCGTTGAACGGATCGTTATGTTTCTAATCGGAATGTCATGAGCAAACCACGCATCTTAAGCGGCATGCGCGCAAGCAACGAGCGCCTTCACCTCGGCAACTACGAGGGAGCGCTTCGCGTTTGGATCGAACTGCAGGACCAGTATGAGATGTTCTGCATGGTGGCGGACTGGCACTCGCTCACCACGCTTCGCGCGGGGCAGGCGTTCGACGTCGGTCGCAACAGCCTTGAGATCGCCAAGGACTACGTGGCCGCGGGACTTGACCCCGACAAGTGCGCCATCTTCATCCAGTCGCACGTGCCACAGCACGCCGAACTGCACCTTGCCTTGAGCATGGTCGCCGGACTGGGCAAACTCGAAAGGGTGCCGACCTTCAAGGAGAAGAAGGACGACCTCGGCGCCGATCAACAGGTGTCTTATGGGCTGCTCGGCTACCCCGTGCTCCAGGCCGCCGACATCTTGCTCTACAAGCCCTATGGGGTGCCGGTTGGGAAAGACCAAGCCCCGCACCTTGAGGTGTCGCGCGAGATTGGGCGGTCGTTCAACTCGATGTTCGGCGTCGAAGTGTTCCCGGAGTTCGTGAACATCATCGACGAGGATGAGTTGCGCTCCAAGCTGCCCGGGCTTGATGCTGACGAGAACGGCGTGCTCCGCAAGATGAGCAAATCGTACGACAACTGTATCTATCTCAACGACACGCCGGAAGAGACCGCGAAGAAGATCAAGGGCGCGTTCACCACGCCTTCGAAGCAGAAGCTGACCGATCCGGGCATTCCTGAGGGGTGTGCGGTTTGCCAGTATCTGAAGGTCTATTCGCCCGACTGGCAGGTGGCATGGGACGAGGATCGGGCGGGCATCCGTGGCTGTATGAAGAATAAGACCGAGTGCATCGAGGTCGTCAACGAGTATTTGCGACCGATGCGTGAGCGTCGGGCCGCGCTTGACGATGGTGCGATCCGCGAGATCCTGCGCGTCGGTGCTGAGAAGGCCCGCGAGCGAGCGTCGATGACGATGGCCGAAGTTCGCTCCGCGATGAAGCTGGCTTAGGCCGCTCGCAACTGACCGACGAACTCGACCTCGGCTTGCGCGGCGACCTCGTTGTAGGCGAGCACATACAGGTTAGGGATGTACTTCTCAAGCAGCCTTCGCATGGGGAGGCGGAGTTGGTTGCCGCACAACAAGACCGGCTGGTAGCCCTGGGCCATCGCCGCTTCGACCTGGCGTTGCAAGTCGTCCAAGATTCGGCGCTGGTCGTTCGGGTCCATGGCGATCACGGAACCGTAGGCGGTCTGCGACAGGGACTCGCTGAACATCCTCTCAAGGCTGGGTTCAAGCGTGATGCAGCTGAGTCGGTTGTCGTGGTCCAAGAACTGGCGAGTGATCGTTCGGGCGATCGATGCGCGGACGAGTTCGCCCAACTGATCCGGGTCCTTAACTCGAGAGCCAAAGTCTGCCATCGTCTCGAAGATCGTGACCATGTCCCGAATTGGCACGCGCTCACGGAGAAGATGTTGTAGCACCTTCTGAACATCGCCCAACTGGAGCACGCCCGGAACGAGTTCATTGACAACCGCTTCGTTGACTTGCTTGGCGTTGTCGATGAGCGTCTGCACATCTTGGCGTGAAAGGAGTTCGGGCGCATAACTCTTGACAACTTCGCTCAGGTGTGTCGACATCACCGCGCTGGGCTCGATGACGGTGTACCCTCCGCGCTCGGCATTCTCCTTCTGACCGGGATCGATCCAAAGTGCGTCGAGTCCGAACACGGGGTCGCGGCCGGGCGTACCCGCGATCGGATAAAGCACCGATCCGGAACTGATGGCGAGGCACATGCCAGGAATCACCTCGGCGCGGGCGACTTCCTCGCCCTTGATCTTGAGGCAGTATTCGTTGGTTGTCAGGTGCACGCTGTCTCGGATGCGTACGGTGGGCATGACGAAGCCGAGGTCGAGCGCAATTTGGCGTCGGGTGGCGGTCACCCGCTCGCTAAGATCGCCGCCGACGCGCGGATCGGCCAGTCGTGTGAGTCCGTATCCGATCTCGATTTCGATCGGGTCGACGTTCAGCAGGGGCAAGACGGCCTCGGGGCCGGTTGGAACCGGCGCCGCGGGCTTCGGAGCTTCTTTCTGCTTTTCGCCTTCGTTGATCTGCTTGAGCGCATTTGGGTTGTTCGATAGGAACTTGTTCAGCCCGATGCAAACGGCGGCGGCCCCCAGGAAGATCGTGGCGGGGAAGCCGGGAACGAACGCGAGAATAGCAAGGGCACCACCCGCGAAGCCAAGCGATCGGTGCTGATTGAGGAGCTGGCGCGTCACTTCGCCGGCCATTGAGCGGTCTTGGCCCGCTCGGGTGACCATGAGACCGGACGCGGTTGAGATCAACAGCGCGGGAAGCTGCGAGACCAGACCTTCGCCAACCGAGAGCAATGCGTAGGTTCGTAGGATGCTCATGGCATCGGATTCGCCGCGGAGGAAACCCACCGCGAAGCCGGCTACGATGTTGACCAGGATGATGAGTATCGAGGCGATGGCGTCGCCTTTGACGAATTTGGAAGCGCCGTCCATCGCGCCGTAGAAGTCGGCTTCCTGCTTGACGGCTTTGCGCCGGGTGCGGGCTTCTTCTTCGTCAATCATGCCCGCGGCGAGATCGGCGTCGATCGCCATTTGCTTGCCGGGCATCGCATCCAAGGTGAATCTGGCGACGACTTCGGAGACGCGCCCCGCACCGTTTGTGATGACGATGAACTGCACGATCATCAGGATGACGAACGCAACGAATCCGACCACGAAGTCGCCGCCCATGACAAAGTTGCCAAAGGTCTCGATGACTTGGCCGGCTTGTCCGGTGCCGAGGATGAGCTTGGTGGCGGCGATGCTGAGCGCGAGCCTAAAGAGCGTGGTGATCAGCAGGAGGGAAGGGAAGACGCTGAACTCAAGCGGGTCTTTGATGTTGACCGAAGTGAGCAGAATGACCACCGACGCGGCCATCGCAATCACGAGGCAGGTATCCAGAACCCAGTGCGGCAGCGGCAAGATGAGCATGCCGACGATCAGCAACAGGCCGATGCCCAGCAGCAGATCCGTTTGGCGCAGGATTTTCGACAGTGAGTTCATGCCTGAGTTTCCAAGCAGGGTGGGGGCCCATTGGTAGTGTCGGCAGAACTGCCGGGAAACTCAGGGGAGAATTATGTTGGCAGTTTGCAGTTGGCAGTTGAAAGTTGACAGAGCGGATCGAAGCGGAGTCGGTGCTGACCGCTCAGAGCATTTGTCGGCTCTGCCCACCGCAGACTACAACTGCTGACTGCCAACTGCAAACTGCAAACTGCTAGCTTGCCTAGCCCCCGCTCAGAAGCGTCTCAACAAACTTTCGATACTGGTCGTTGAACGACTTCTCCGCGATACTGATGGAGGCGCGGCGGCGGTAATCCGCCATGTCCTTCGACAGGTTGTTCGCGATGCGGCCCTTGGTGAGCATTTGCTCCCGGCGGATCAGCCGCTTGAGCTTGTCATCCAGCGCCTGCTTTTTGGGCGCAACGACTTGGGTGACTTGGAACTTGACGCGCGTCGGTCCATTGGCGACCCAGGCGCTCGTTTGTCCGGTCTGGACGTTTTCCAGAGCCTTGCGCGCTTGCTCGGAAAGCTCATCCCACGCGCGAAGTCCAAAATCGCCGCCGCTTGCCTTGCTGAGATCGATACTGTGCGCCTTGACTACGTCTTCGAACTTCTTCCCAGAACTCAGTTCGGCGTCAGCCGTGCGCTGAGCCTCGTCGGTATTGACGACAAGGATGCGTAGACCCACCTGCTTCGGAATCGTAAAGAGCGTGGGGTTACCATTGTAAAAAGCTTCAACTTCCGCGTCCGTGATGTTGATTCCGCGGGTGGTCAGCCGAAACTGGGCGAGCGTGTACTTCGTCTGGGCGACATACTCGGCTCGAGTTCGGCCGCCTTCGATCCACTCCTGAAGGGCCTTTGGGTTGTCGGCCTCAATTGCCTTCACCTCGGCTTCCACTTCGGCATCGGTCGGCAAGACTCCTCGCTCCTTGGCGAGTTGCAGGATCAGCCGCTCAGTAATGAGTTGCTCAATGGTAAGGAAACCCGGCGAGAACTCGGCGAACACACTGCCCACCTGCTTGCCCACGCCAGTCAGAAACTCCATGCGTCGGTAGTATTCGCCAGCCTTGATCTCCTCGCCGTTGACGGTGGCAACGGTGCGGCTTGCGTCTAACTGCGCAAACGAAACGGCGGCCAATGCGGCCAAGGCAACAACGGAAATCTTCCTCATCAAACGATCCTCCATGAGTGACGGCGAGCCACGACTCTATACAACGATGGACGCCCGGCGAAGGGTGCCGTTCCGGTCTTTCGGCCCGGTCCAGCGAGATTACCGCTGGAAGACCACGAGCCGCACCCAGGCATTCGTTTCGAGGGATTCGAGCTCGGATTTCATGAGATCCAAGGCCCGATCCTGATGGAATCCGCCCGAGCCTGAACCTAGAATGGGGAAGGCCACGCTCGTGAATCCGTGCTCCTCAACGATCTGCATCGCCGACCGAACGCCCTCCTGGATGGACTTCTCCGAGGCTCGCCAGAGCATGTTGATCGCGGCGACGTGGATGATGCCGCGATAGGGCAAAGTGCCCGCCCCCGTGAGCACAGCATGCCCGAGCGGTATCGGCCCTATGCGCCCCAACTCGCGAAACGGTCCGAGTCCCGCGCGGCGCTTGATGGCCCCCGAGACACCTTGCGGCAGGAGGAGCCACCACGGAATGACATTGCGGTTCCAAGCGTTCACGATGACCTCAACTTCTTGATCGAGCAAGTCACCGTGAACGACTTGGTATCGCATCTACTTGATGAGTTGCCGAACGTCCGGGTGATCCCAGTTCTTCAACAGCACGGAGTAGTCGTTGGGCTCGCCTCGACGCTTCTCGACTTTGACGGCACCGGCGTCCACCAAGTCTGAAATCAAGTGCTTTCTTTCCCAGTCTTCCAACTCCGGCAGACCGTCGCGCAGGCGATGCAGGAACGGGCTCATCCAGACCTCCTCTTTGTCTTGGAAGTTGTCCATCAAGATGACGAGCGCTTGGTAGATGTATTGGTCATCGATCACCTTGATCGGTGCAAACTCCGCGGGCATATACTCAGGCTCGGGTTCGGGCGGGGGAGGGGCAATCACCGCTTTCGTTGACGTCTCCACCTTCGTCTTTGGCTTCGGTGCCACGGGGATGGGCTCGACCATTTGGACGCGGATCGTCGACTCAATGAGCTTTTCGGCGTCCCAGTAGTTCTCATCGCCAACGACCTTCAAGAGGTCTCCGGAGGTCTGTTTGCGGAAGGCCACCACGATCACTTCGCGAGCGTGTTCGGCGAGGTGCCGGATCAGCGGGATGTAGTCGCGGTCGCCGGCTAGAAGATAGAAGGTGCGAACGTCTTGCCTGGTGTACAGGGTGCTCATCGCGTCGATGCACAACTTCATGTCGGCGGCGTTCTTTTGGTCTGTGCCCACGACGTGGTGCGGTTCGATGCCCATTAGCGCGAGAGGATTCTGAGCGGAGGGGATTCGTTCAAAGTCTGCATAGGAATGTTGGATGATACATTTCTCGCTCCGATCATCTT
>CAZPHD010000017.1:33008-55623 GCA_964586225.1 uncultured Fimbriimonadaceae bacterium | reverse complement strand
GATGGTTGCCGAGATGGTGCCGCCAGCGCCCGGCCGGTTGTCCACGATCATTTGCTGCCCCATCATCGAGGAGAGCTGTTCAGCGGTGATCCGGGCCACGATGTCAGTGGGGCCGCCCGGCGGATAACCCACCAGCATGCGCATCGGCCGTGCCGGAAAGGCATCGGCCGCGCGCGCGTTTTCTGCGGCCAATGAGGCGAGCGCCATCAGAATGGTGGTGACCAGGCGGAATTTCGTTAAGGACAGGCTTTGCATGCCGTTCTCCGGTGACAAGGTGGATGAACAGGCGCCCGGACAGCCAGCGGGCGCCGCCAGCGAGGGACCCGCTCCCGCCGCCGCGCGCCCACTCGCACCACGGAACATCGGCGAGCCCGAGGACGTGGGCGACATCGAAGAACGGATGAACCGACCGCTTGAACAGCTGAAGCGCATGGCACACGACCGACCCGACAGTGTGGGCCTCCTGATCAAGAGCTGGATGCTTGAGGAACGACGATGAGAAAAGTAGAAACCCTGACCAGCCGCCAGAAGGCCGCCGTCATGCTGATGTGCCTCGGACCGGAAGTGGCAAGTTCGGTCCTCAAGTCGCTCAATGAGCAAGAAGTTGAAGCTCTGACCCTAGAGGTAGCACGACTCGACCGAGTCACTCCTGATCAGCGCGAGGCGGTCATCAACGAGTTCTATGATCTGGCCGTTGCTCAAGACTTCATTGCGGAGGGCGGTGTCGAGCGCGCTCGCCAGCTGCTCGAGCAAGCCTACGGATCGGATCGCGCGGGCGAGATGATCGGCAAGGTCGTTCAGGCGATGCAGGTCGTTCCGTTCGAGTTCCTTAAGAAGGCTGATCCCGCGCAGTTGTACAGCTTTATCCAGGACGAGCATCCCCAAACCATCGCCCTCATCCTCAGCTATATGCCCTTGAACGCCGCCGCCGACGTCTTGTCGCGGCTCAACGGTGAGCTAAGGGCCGATGTTGCTGGCCGTATCGCGCAGATGGATCAAACGCCTCCCGAAGTCATTCGGCGCGTTGAGCAGGTGTTGGAGAAGAAGATGTCGAGCATGCTCGCGCAGGAAATGACCCAAGCAGGTGGGCCGAAGGCGCTCGTCGATCTCCTCAACCGGGTCGACCGAACCACCGAACGCCTTATCATCGACTCGCTCACCGAAAGTAATCCCGAGCTCGCGGAAACGGTCAAGAACATGATGTTCGTCTTCGAGGACATTGTCCAGCTCGACGATCGCGCCATCCAAGCGGTTCTCAAGGAAGTCGACATGAAGGAACTGGCGACGGCGCTCAAGGGCGTCAACCAGGAAGTGTCGGGCAAGGTGTTTAGAAACATGTCCGAACGTGCGGTCGGCATGCTCAAGGAAGACATGGAGTTTATGGGACCGGTCCGCCTTCGCGTGGTTGAGGAAGCCCAGCAGAAGATCGTTGGCGTCATTCGGCGACTCGAAGAAGCCGGCGAACTCACCGTAGGCCGCGGCAGCGAGGAGGACGTCCTTGTCTAGCGTGTTGAACCCGGCTGGAACGGTCAGCGCGTTCACGGACATGCTGAAGACCGTCCCCGCGTCGGCGGGTAAAGCGCGCGCGCTCACACCAACCGAAGCGCGCGAAGCCGCCCGAATCGAGGGCTTTGACCAAGGTTATCAAGACGGATTCGCACAGGCGCAGCGTGAAGTCGAATCCCATTCCGAGATGCTCATGAGTAGTCTTGCGGACCACATCGCCGCCGTACAAGGGCTCCTCCACCGGCTTGACGATGACCACCAAGCAGCCATGGACCGCTGGAGCCAAGCGATGGCGCTCCCCGTGTCCGAGCTTGCGCTCGCCATCGCAACTCGACTCGTGGGTGGGCATTTGCGCGAACATCCCGACACCGCAATCGAGATGGCTCAGCAGGCCCTTAGCGAAGTCACGCACGCAGTAGATGCGCGCATCAAAGTCAACCCCGCCGATGCCGACACGCTTCGGCAGGCGATGCCCGAGCTATTCCAAGCATCGCCGACGCTGCGCCACATCGACGTGATCAGCGACCCTACGATTTCCGCCGGGTGCAGGATCGAAACGGACGGGGGCATTGTTGACGCGACGTTGGAGACCATGCTAGAGCAGGCCCGTCGCGCCATTCGACAGGAGGATGAAGCGTGACTCTCCCGGATCTGAGCCCGGCTCATCGCCGAGTTGCCTCCGCCACGCTCCATCGCGTCAGCGGCCGCGTCACCCAGGTGGTCGGCCTGGTTGTCGAGTCGCACGGCCCGAACGCGCGCGTCGGAGACCTGTGCTTCATTGAGACGGGCGACGGCGAGATGATCCACGCCGAAGTTGTTGGCTTTCGCGGTGATCGGACGCTGCTCATGCCTCTCGGGGAGCTTTCGGGCGTTCGCGCCGGTTGTTCGGTGCTGAGTTCAGGGCACTGCCTGCGGGTACCGGTTGGACCCGAGTTGCTGGGACGCGCACTCGACGGTCTCGGCGAGCCAATGGACGGCCTTGGACCCACGAATTGCTCGGCCTACTATCCAATCTATGCGACGCCACCGAACGCGCTCCAGCGCCGCATGATCCAGAACCCGATGGAGACCGGTGTGCGCGCCATCGACGGCGTTCTGACGCTGGCTGAGGGCCAGCGCATGGGCATCTTCGCCGGCTCCGGCGTCGGAAAAAGCACGCTACTCGGCATGATCGCGCGAAACTGCACCGCCGACGTCAACGTTATCGCCCTCGTGGGTGAGCGCGGCCGTGAAGTTCGCGAGTTCATCGAGCATGATCTTGGCCCCGAGGGCCTCGCGCGATCCATCATCGTCTGCGCGACCTCTGAGCAACCCGCGCTCGTCCGCATCAAAGCCGCCCTGACCGCCACCGCGATCGCCGAGTATTTCCGCGACCAAGGCGCGAACGTGCTCCTCATGATGGACTCGGTCACCCGCTTCTGCATGGCGCAGCGCGAAGTCGGCCTTGCGATCGGCGAACCGCCAAGCACCAAGGGGTATACGCCCAGCGTGTTCGCATTTCTGCCCAAGCTGATGGAACGGGCGGGAACCAGCGATAAGGGTGCGATCACGGCGCTCTACACGGTGCTTGTGGAAGGCGACGACACCAACGAACCGATTGCTGACGCCGCCCGATCGATCCTTGACGGGCACATCGTTCTCAGCCGCAAGCTCACCAGCAAAGGCCACTATCCGCCGATCGACGTGATGCAGTCCCTCAGCCGTGTCGCACCCATGGTAACGACCGCCGAACAGCAAGCCTCCGCCCGGGACATCCGCGAGCTGATGGCATCCTATGCCGACATTGAAGACCTGGTCAGCATCGGCGCCTACAAGCCCGGCACCAAGCCATCGGCCGATCGCGCCCTTGAAAAGTGGGACGGCATCAACAGCTTTCTCCGCCAAGACAAGACCGAAGCGAGCCGCTTCCCCACTACCGTCGCGCGGCTCCGTGAGATCACCCAATGAAGACCTTTGACTTTCGCCTGAAGCGCGTGCTGGACTACCGACGGCTCACCGAAGAGTGGGCAAAGGACGCCTATCTAGAAGCACGCACCGCCCGCCTCGAGGCCGAGGTCGAGTTGGCCGACATTGAACGCGAGCGGCATCAGCTCTATACTAGCGAGCCGCGCACGGTGAGCGATCTGCTCGCCCGCGAGCATCGCGTCGAGTTGCTCCTGTCGCGACATCACCAACAGCTCATCGTGCTCGAAGTGCTCATGGAGGACGAAGAGCGCGCCCTGATCGAGTGGAATGCGCGGAAGCAGGATGTCCAGGTGCTTGAGAAGCTGCACGACAAAGCGTTCGAAGAGTGGCTGTACGAGGTCAACCGCGAGGAGCAGAACTTCCTCGATGAATGGTCAAACGGGAGGCGGGCCGCGTGAAGATGAGGCTCGAGTTGCTTGGTCCTGAGGGTGCCCAGCGCCGAATGCAAGAACTGCAGGCGAGGGTGCAACAACTCCGCGGACCCGATGTGCGTAACCGCGGCGGGCTTGGTGCTCCCAGCGCCGAGTTTGAGTCGCTGCTGGCCGAATGGAAACCTTCCGAGATCACGGGAACGATCGGAGGGACGGCACCCTTCAATCCGTTTGGCGGCGGGGCGAGCGTCCAAGCCACCAGCCTAAAACCACTTATCGAGCAAGCCGCCGCCAACCACGGACTCGATCCGAAGCTACTTGAGGCACTCGTCTCTGCCGAGAGTGGATTTGACCCGCGGGCAAGGTCGCGCGCCGGGGCCATGGGCCTCACCCAGCTGATGCCAGGAACAGCTGAGGAACTTGGAGTGACCGACCCGTTTGATCCGGTCCAGAGCCTGAACGGCGGTGCTAAGTACCTCGCCCAGATGCTTGAGCGATTTGGGTCAACGGAACTGGCGCTTGCGGCTTACAACGCTGGCCCCGGCCGAGTTGAGCGTGCTGGAAATCAAATTCCGAACCTGTCAGAGACGAAGAACTATGTGCGCAAGGTGATGGCGCACTTTGAGGGTGGCCAATGAAGAAGGTGGTCTTGATCGTGCTCCCGCTGCTGATCATTGGCGGCGCGGTGGTTGGGCTTGGCATGGCGGGGGTGATCCAGATTCCGGGACTGACGCCCAAGAAAGCCAAGAAGAAGGCGACGCCAGAACCGGTGGTCGAGGTCAAGAAGCCGGAGCTCGTGGCGAAGAAGCCCAAGACGGAAGCCAAGCCCAAGTCGGGAGATCCATCCAAAGGCTATGATGCGGTCGCAACGCTGTGGAACGAGATGGACGTCCAGAAGCTTCTGCCGCTTGCCGAGAAATGGAAAGATGCGGAACTCGCGCCCATCCTGGCGAGGATGGAGAACGACAAGGTCGTTGAGTTGCTGACCCAGATGAAACCGGAGCGAGCGGTTGCCCTCACGCGCGCCCTCCAGAAGCTGGCCGAGCAAAGCGGCTGAAGCTCGGTCTGGGTTATAATCTCTGAGCTGGCTGGCTCGGTGGTCTAGCGGTTTAGGACGCCGCCCTTTCACGGCGGAAATCGCGGGTTCGAATCCCGTCCGGGCTACCACTTTCCTTTATTCCAGCCGAATTGGCTGAGGACGTCGGTGGGTTCGTCCCGACGCATGCCGCAACAGGCGAAAGTTCAATGAGGGCGTCGGTGGGTTCGTCCCGACGCCTGCTGCAACCGGCGAAAGTTCAATGAGGGCGTCGGTGGGCTCGTCCCGACGCATGCCACAACCCGCGAGAGTTCAATGAGGGCGTCGGTGGGTTCGTCCCGATGCACATGCGGTTAACTGCAAACCATGGCCACCGTCCGCGATGTGCTTGCCACTCTTGAGCAACTTGCTCCCCAGCGCTACGCCTTCGAGTTCGACTCCGTCGGGCTTCAGCTCGGCGACCGAAACGCCGAAGTCACACGAGCCGTTGTCTCCCTCGATCGCTCACTGGGCGCGGTCCAACATGCCGCTGAACTTGGCGCGCAACTCCTGCTATCCCACCACCCGCTCTTCTTCAACCCGATGACACGGCTTGAGTTCGAGGGCCATCGCGAGCGCACGGTCGTCGAACTCGTTCGCCACGGCATCGCAAGCATCGCCGCGCACACCAATTGGGACTGCGCCCGCGGAGGCGTGAACGATGCCTTGGCCGCGCGGCTCGGAGTCACCGATATCCACGATTTCGGCATGGTCGAGAAGGTCGGCATGCTCAAGATGGTCGTCACCGTCCCCACTGGGCACGAACAGGCGATCATCCAAGCGGCTTCCGCTGCAGGTGCAGGCGAGATCGGCAACTACACACAATGTGCATTCGAGTCCGCGGGCCACGGTTCCTTCCTGCCCGGCGAAGGCGCGAACCCCACCATCGGCACGGTCGGTCAACCCGAGCGGGTCGCCGAATCTCGGATCGAGATGACCTGCCTTGCCGAGCGGCGCAGTGCCGTCGAGAACGCCGTCCGCAGAGTCCACCCCTACGAGGAACCCGCGCTTGATTGGTACGTCATGCCCGACGCGCACGAGCAGCCCGCGGGACGCATCGGCGTCATCGAACCGACCTCGCTGGGCTACTTCGCCAAGCACATCGAAGCCGCGCTCAGAGCGCCGACGTGGACTTGGGGCGACCCCACCCAAATCATTCGGCGCGTGGCCATGGTCGGCGGCGGGGCGGATGGCGATTGGGAGAATGCCCTTCGCGCGGGGGCCGACGTGTTCGTAACGGGCGAGGTGCGACAACACGTTGCGCTCGAAGCCTCCGAGTCCGGTTTGGCGATCATCGCCGCCGGCCACTACGCCACCGAACAGCCCGGGGTCGAAGCCCTCGCCGACGCGCTCCGGAACCATATGCCCACGATCGAGTGGATCGTTTTCGCCCCACGTCCCGGCTTCCACGGCCGCCCACTCTAAGGGCAGTCGGAAATCGAGGCCACCGGCCCCAATACAATCTCGACCAGGTCGTTCAGCGAGGCGAGCCCGACAACGTGGGAGTGCTCGTCGCACACGAACGCAAGCCGGGACTCTGATCGACGAAGCTCATTCAGCGCACTCAAAGCACTCGCCGATGTCGGAATCCGGAGCCCAGGGTGCACCCGCCGCCTTACATCGTCCATATCGGGGCGCTGGCCAAGCGTGAAGAGCTCACGGACCTTGACGTAGCCCACGACATGGTCGAGGCCCCCGTCGGCCACGGGGATTTGCGAGCGGTCCAGCCTGAGCCGAGAGGTCAGATGAGCGGGATCGTCATTTCGCAGATCAATCCACTGGATCTGGTTTCGAGGCGTCATCACTTCGGTGATCTTGAGGTCGCTGAGCTTCAACGCATTGCGCACGATTTCGAACTCGTGCGGGTCAATCAGATCATCGCGTCGTCCCTCGCGCAAGATCGTCAGCACGTCAGCCTCGGTCACATCGCTATCTCCGGTTTCACGCAGCCCTAAAGCCTTGCTCAGGAGGTCAACTCCCCAGTTGAGCGGAGCCAACAGCGGGCCTGTGCCCTTGATCCAGAGCCACGCGGCCTTTGCGAAGAGCATCGCGGTCGCGTCGGCGTAAGCGAAGGCCACGCGTTTGGGCAGCAGGTTGACGAAGATCGTCAAGAACAGCGTCAAGATCGCCGTCGCGAACCCGAAGCCAAGCGTTTGAGCGAGGTCCGGCTCGATACCCCGCGAGACAAACCACTCTTGCAAAGGCTGGCTGAACAGGGCACTCGACATGAGGCCCATCACCGTTGTTGTTAGGGTCAAAGCCAACTGCGAACCCGCCAAGTACCAGCGCGGGGCCCGCAAAAAGACCAACGCGAGCCGGGCACTCTTGTTGCCCTCTTCGCTCAGCGCAAGGAGGCGCTCACGCCGCGTAGAGTAGGTCGCCATCTCCGCCGCGACAATCAGCCCCGACGCGATCGCGAGCAAGCCGTAGAGGAGGTACCCCATGGGTCGCTATCGTTTCTTCTTGAGCAAGCTACCCAGCACGCCGCGAACAAGCGAGCGTCCGATCTGCGAACCGGCCGAACGCAGAACCGACTTTGCCATCGTTTCCACCATCGAGTCACTTCGGCGGGTCGCTGGTTTGGGTCTCGCCTGTGCCTTCGCTTCGGCTTTCGCTTGTTTCTCCGCGGCCGCGGCTTCTTGTTGCTCGGCAAGCTCCTCCGCTGCCTTTTCGGCCCGCTCCTTCAGTATCTCATGAGCGGACTCGCGGTCAACCGTCTTGTCGTACTTGCCCCCCACCGGGCTCGAGTTAAACGTGTCCTGCCTTACCGTCGCGTCACACGGGCCAATGCGCGACTTGGGAGGCACCACAAAGGTCTCTTGAACCTCCATCGGCACGCCGCCGTCTTCAAGGCACGACACCAGAGCGACACCAACGCCCATCGTCGTAATCTTCTCGGCGGTGCTGAACTTCGGGTTCACGCGGAACGTGTCCGCCGCCGAAGACACCGCCTTCTGATCGCGAGGCGTGAACGCCCGCAGCGCATGTTGCACGCGATTACCCAGCTGGCCGAGCACCGAATCGGGAATGTCGAGTGGGTTCTGCGAAATCCAATACACGCCGACGCCCTTCGAGCGGATCAACCGCACGACCTGCTCCACCTTCTGGACCAGAGCGGGCGGCGCGTCGCTGAACAGCAGGTGCGCCTCGTCGAAGAAGAACACCAGCTTCGGATGATCGGGATCGCCGACCTCGGGAAGCTCCTCGAAGAGCTCCGAGAGTAGCCACAGCAGGAACGTGCTGTACAGCCGCGGGTTCTGCATCAGCTTGTCGGCGGCAAGGATGTTGATGTAGCCGCGGCCGCTGGTCGTCGTGCGCATCAGGTCGTTGAGTTCGAGCGCGGGTTCACCGAAGAACTGGTCCGCGCCTTGCTCTTCGAGCACGAGCAGGTTGCGCTGGATCGTGCCGACCGTCGCCGCGCTGACGTTGCCGTAGGTCTTGGTCAACTGGCTGGCGTTCTCGGCCACGTAGGTGAGCATCGATCGCAGGTCTTTCAGGTCGAGGAGCAGGAGCCCCTCGTCGTCGGCGAGCTTGAACGCGAGGTTGAGGACGCCTTCCTGGACGTCGTTCAGGTTCATCAGCCGCGCGAGGAGAAGCGGCCCCATCTCGGAGATGGTCGTGCGGATCGGGTGGCCCTGATCGCCCCAGAGATCCCAGAAGCACACCGGGTAGTTGGTATGAGCGCGCGAACCAGTGAGGCCGAGCTGTTCGAGGCGCGCTTCGACCTTCGGATTACCGCCGCCAGCTTGGCAAAGACCACTCAGGTCGCCCTTGACGTCGGCCATGAACACGGGGGTGCCGAGATCGCTGAAACCCTCGGCGAGGGTCTGCAGGGTGACGGTCTTGCCGGTGCCCGTCGCCCCGGCGATCAAGCCGTGACGGTTGCCGTATTTGGCAAGGAGATTGACCTCGCGGTCGCTGTAGCCAACAAGAACCTTCTGGGGTTCGCTCATGGGGATATGTTACACCGCCGTCCACGGATAGGTCATACAGGTCCAATACGTCCTATGTGGATCACGCCACTGGCATTGAGTTCACCCGCGCCCGCCACTCCAGCACCTTAGCGCGCAGCGGATGGTAGGTCGGCTTCTCCAAGAACGGGTCGTAGGCCGCGAGTTTCATCGCCGCCTGCCGCGCTTCCTCCAGCAATCCGGCATCCTGGATCAGGTCCGCGATCTTGAGGTCGAGATTGCCATGCTGGCGTGTGCCCGCCACTTCGCCCGGACCTCTTATGCGCAAGTCTTCCTCAGCAATCTTGAACCCATCCGAAGTTTCCGCCATGATCTCCATCCGCCGCCGGGCCTCATCGTTCCGGGTGTCGGCGATCAAGATGCAGAAGCTCTGGGCAGCGCCCCGACCCACGCGCCCGCGTAACTGATGAAGCTGGCTCAGGCCAAATCGGTTCGCGTCCTCGATGATCATCACCGTCGCGTTCGGCACGTCCACGCCGACTTCGATCACCGTTGTGCTGACCAACACGTTCAGTTCACCGCGGCGGAACGCCTCCATGGTCGCTTCCTTGTCGGCAGACTTCAACTGGCCGTGGAGCAACCCAACCTGCAGATTCGAGAACACCCCGCTGGAGAGCCGCTCATACAGGTCCTCGGCGGCCTGCGCCTGCATCTTGTCCGAATCCGCCACCAGCGGACACACCACATACGCCTGCTGTCCGAGCGCGACCAGCTCCTGCACGGTCTGATAGATCTTGGGCCGATCGGAGGCCGGCCGCCAGTGGGTGCGAATCGGCGTACGCCCTGGCGGAAGCTCGTCAATCACGCTGAGCTCAAGATCGCCATACAACGCCATCGTCAGCGTTCGGGGGATGGGTGTCGCGGTCATAACCAGCACATCGGGGCGACCGAAGCCTTTGTCACGGAGCGCCGCCCGTTGCATGACGCCGAAGCGGTGCTGCTCATCAATGATCGCCAAACCTAGCTTGGGGAACTCGACACCTTCTTGGATGAGGGCGTGCGTACCCACCGCCACCGCCGCCCCCGCTTTGACTCCCGCGTAGGCCTTCTTCTTTTGGGTCGACGACAACTTACCAACCAGCAGCACCACCGGAATCCCGAGCGGTTCTAGCATTCGCCGCAAGTTGATCGCGTGCTGTTCGGCGAGGATTTCAGTCGGAGCCATGAGGCACGCCTGGTAGCCCGAGCGCACCACCGCCAGCATCGCACACGCGGCAACCGCCGTCTTGCCCGAGCCGACGTCGCCCTGGACCAAGCGGTTCATCGGCTCCGGTCGCCGCAAGTCACCGAAGATTTCGCCAATCACCCGCTGTTGCGCCCCGGTCAGGGTGAACGGCAACATCTCCTTCATCTCTTGTTCGACCCCGACGGGGATCTCGAAGGCGATACCCAGCTCCTGATTCGTTTCCGCCCGCTGCATGGCGAGCGCCATCTGCATGATGAAGAACTCCTCGAACACCAGTCGCCGGCGAGCGGCCTTTCGCTCCTCGTCGTTGTCGGGGCGGTGGATCGCGCGGACGGCTTCTTGGATGGGCAGAAGTTCGTAGCGTCGCCGTAGGTTGTCGGGCAGGGATTCGGGCACCTGGCCCAAGTGATCCATCGCGGACGCCACGGCGCGTCGAACGTTCGCTTGGAGCAGCCCTTCCGTGAGCGGATAGACCGGCGTGATCTTCGCGAAGGCCTCCGCGCCATCCTCGTCGATGAGTTCGTATTCGGGCGAACTCATCTCAAGCCAGGTCGAGCCTTCCTTGACTTGGCCGTAGGCGATGATCTCACCGCGGTAGGTTTCGAGCTTGCGGCGAACCCACGGCTGGTTGAACCACACGAGCTGGATACCCGCGCGGTCATCGGTCAGCCTGGCCGTGATGACCACCCTGCCCCCGCTCAACGGTCGCGAGTTGAGGCCGCTGATGCGCCCCCGCACGGTCGCCCAGTCCCCAGGGCGAAGGGAGGACAGCGGCGGCAGGTGGCTCCGATCTTCGTAGCGCCGCGGCAGATGAAACAGGAGATCTCGCACGGTGCTGATGCCGAGCTTGCCAAACAGCGGGGCAAGCTTGGGGCCGACGCCTTTGAGATATTGGATTTCGGAATCGAGGGACATGGGGGGATGGTTCGGGTTAGTTCGGGTTGGTTCGGGTTGGCTCGGATTGGTTCGGATTGGCTCGGATTGGTTCGGATTGGCTCGGGTTAGTTCGGGTTGGCAGTTAGCAGTTAGCAGTTTGCAGTTTGCAGTTGGCAACAGCCGATTTCTGACCCGAGCCAACCCGAGCAAACCCGAACGAACCCGAGCCTTCCTGGTACCTTTCCGTTATGACGGACGACCGCCACGATTTGACGGAGCCTGAAGATCCGATTGCGAAAGGGCTGCGTGATCTTGAGCGACAGGCCGAAGGGCTGAAGGTCGAGTCCAGGGGCAACGAGATCGACGCCGAGTTCGACGAGCGCATGCGGAAGCTTGAATCGCGAGTCCAGGAATCCAAGGCCGTCCGCGAGGCTCAGCAACGAGAGACCAAGCGACAGCTCGACAGCGACCGCGAGAGCTCGCGCGGCTTGGGAGTTGGGCTGAGCGTCGCCTACGCCATTCTCGGCTTGCCGCTCTTTGGGTACGGCGTCGGCTACTTCATCGACAACGCCACGGGAGGCAACACGGCCAAAGGAATCGCTATGATGGTTGGGGCGATCGTCGGGATCGGCTCCGCGTTCTACATCTTGAATCGGCAGAACAAGTGAAGCGCTACTTTCGCGATCCGAAGGCTTGGCTCGTCGCATCATTGGTCGCGGTGGGCATCAGTTACGCTGGGGCGGGGCAAGTTGCCGCGATTGGCATGGCCGCGGGAATCGCCGGCACAGGGTTCAACATGCTTGCCCTATGGCTCATCATCCGGCTTTTGGGCCGAAACATGGCTGACCGACCGCTACCTCGACTCGGAGCCTTCGTGACCGTCGTCGTCTTCCTCATGAAGCTGCCTGTGTTGCTGCTGCTCGGGTTTGCAGTCCAGCGATTGGGGCAGGTCGCTCTCAACCATTTTTTGATCGGTTTGGGTTTGGTATACTTCGCGCTGGTCGGGTGGTCGCAGTCGGAGGACTCGCGCCCCGCATGAACGTATGGGTGATCAGTTGAACGCAGGGATGCTCCTCGCCGCCGGGGGTAAAGGGCTCAGTTATGAGGGCCTCTTTGTTTATATCCTGATCGTCTTGGGGATTCTGTTCGCGTTCCTCGCGTCCGCGAAGAAGGGCCTAAGCAACCGGTTCTTCACTCGATGGACCACGCAGTGGACGGAGCAGCTCTATCTGTTCATTGAGAACATGACCGTCGGCATCATCGGCGGACACGGCCGGAAGTACATCCCTATGATCATGGCGATCTGGATGATCATCTTCGTCTCGAACCTGGTCTCTCTGTTCTTCCCCACCGCTCCTACTGCTGATCTCAGCTTCAACCTTGCGCTCGCCCTGATCTCGATTGGCTACGTCCAATACGAGGGAATGCGCTCGAATGGCGTGCTCGGACATTTTCGACACTTCGCTGGCCCCAAGTTGGGCGGCGGTCTCATTCTCATCTCGTTGATGATCTTTGTGATTGAACTGATCTCAGAGGTGATGAAGAACGTGTCCCTTTCCTTGCGATTGTTCGGCAACATTGAGGGCGGCCACCAAGCCGTCGTTGCGATGAACGAGCTTGGAGCGGGCGCATACATCCCGATCGGTTTCTTCTTGTTGCCGATCAAGTTGCTCACCTGCGTGGTGCAGGCGCTCATCTTCTCTCTCCTCACCTGTGTGTACATTTCGCTCGTCACGCACCATGAGGAAGACCATGAGCACGGCCACGGCGAGTTGGCGGGGGCACACTAGCAGAACGATTTCCAGCTGAAAGGCTTTGGGAGCTCATCAGGAGGATAGGAATACAACAATGACAGGTCACGTTTTTGGTCTTGGTGTCGGTCTTGCTGCGCTTGGCGTTGGCATTGGCCTCGGTCTCATCGGCTACGGTGCTATGCAGGGCATGTCCCGACAGCCCGAAGCAATTGGCAAGCTTCAGACGGCGATGCTTATTGCGCTCGCCTTCGTCGAACTTGTCTTTCTGCTTACGGTCTTCGTCCTTCCCGGCTCGCTCAAGATCTAGGCTGATTTGATGGACTCGTGGCGGGGAGTCGAGCATGCCTCGACTCCCTACCCGACTCACTAAACCTATGGCAAATCAGAAATCGTCATCGTCGCTTCCGTTCCCGGTCATCCTCGTCATTGGCGTGCTGATGATGGCGGGCGGATTCTGGGTTTCGAAGAACTGGCATCCAGAGTTTCTAACGAAGCTCGCGGAACAGGGCATCGCCCTCGATCTTGGTAAGACCGTTTCAGCAATTGGTGTATTGCTAATTCTGTTCCCAGTGATCCGATCGTTTTACGTCGGACCGCTCACAGAAGCGATCAACAATCGCACCAATGAACTTGAGCGAACGTTTACCGAGGCGGAGTCCCTGCGAAGTGAAATGACGCAGATGCGGTCGGACTATGAGCGACGGCTCGCCGAAACGGAAACGGCGGCCCGCGAGCAGATCCAATCCGAAATTCGAAAAGCGCAAGAGCTGCGCGGCCAACTTGAGGCCGACGCCCGCCAACGCGCCGACGAGTATCTGCGAAAAGCTCAGGAAGATATCGACAACGAGAAGAACCGCGTCCTCACGGACCTGCGGCTGCACGTGGTTGACCTCACGCTGGGTGCCACCGAGAAGATTCTCGGCGAGAATGTGGACTCCGATCGGAACCGCAAGCTCATCGCTGAGTTTATCGACAAGGTTGAGGTGCCGAGCTAACGATGGATACGCGCGTCGCCAAGCGGTATGCGCGGGCCCTCTTCTTCGCAGCGGAGAAGGCCAACATGGTCGAGGCGGTGGAAGCCGATCTCGACGCCATCTCAAATCTGGCCAGTCAAGACGCGACGTTCCGCGGATTCCTCGGGAGTCCGCGGATCAGTCGCGACGACAAGGTCAGAATCGCCGAAAAGCTGTTCTCCGATCGCGTCACTGCGCTCACCATGGCTGCCCTGCGGCTCTTGCTGAACAAGCGACGCGAGAACGAGTTCGAACCGATCCGCGAAGAGTTTGTCCGCATGCGCCGGGAGCGCGGAGCCGTGCTGTACGCCATCGTCACTTCAACGGTGGAACTCACGCCGGCCGAGCAGAATGCGCTCACCAGCAAACTCGCATCGCAGAGCGGCAAGAAAGTGGAAGCCGATTTCCGCATCGACCCGACCCTCCTCGGAGGCGTCAAGGTCGCCCTCGGTGACTACGTCCTCGACGGCACGGTACGCGGTTCGCTGAACCTGCTCCGTGACCGCCTCAAATACGACTTACTCAAGCAACACTAAACGATCATGGCTATTCGACCGGATGAAATCACTAGCATTCTCCAACAAGAACTGGAGAAGTTCGAGCGTGGCGTAGAAACGCAGCACGTTGGCACCGTCCTTCAAGTCGGTGACGGCATTGCCCGTGTCCACGGTCTGCCCGACTGCCAAATGGGAGAACTCCTTGAGTTCCCCGGCGGCGTCATGGGCCTCGCGCTGAACCTTGAGGAAGACTCGATCGGCGCGGTCTTGATCAGTGATTCGAACGAGATCAAGGAAGGCGACTCGGTCAAGGAAACCGGACGCATCATCCAGATTCCGGTCGGTAATGGCATGCTGGGCCGCGTCGTGAACGCGCTCGGTCAGCCGATCGACGGCGCCGGTCCTATCGCCAGCGACGAGTTTAAGCTGCTCGAAATCAACGCCCCGGGTGTTGTCGATCGCCAGCCCGTTAAGGAGCCTCTCCAGACGGGTATCAAGGCCATCGACGCCATGATCCCGGTCGGCCGTGGTCAGCGCGAGCTCGTCATCGGCGACCGCGGTACAGGCAAGACTCAGATCTGTGTCGACACGATCATCAATCAGCGCTACACGCACCAGCCTGGTTCGGGTGAGAATCCGGTCTACTGCATCTATGTGGCCATCGGCCAGAAGATGTCCAACGTGGCCCGCGTCGTCCAGATGCTGAAGGAGTTTGGCGCGATGGAATACACCACCGTCGTCGTCGCCAGCGCCTCGGACTCGAACGCCATGCAGTATCTGGCGCCATTTGCAGGTGCGACGATCGGTGAGTTCTTCCGCGACAACGGGCGCCACGCGCTTGTCGTTTACGATGATCTCTCCAAGCACGCCGTCGCCTACCGCGCTCTATCGCTGCTGCTCCGCCGCCCGCCGGGCCGCGAAGCCTATCCGGGTGACGTCTTCTACCTTCACAGCCGCTTGCTTGAGCGTGCCGCCAAGCTCTCCGATGAGCGAGGCGCGGGCTCACTGACCGCGTTGCCGATCATCGAAACGCAGTCCGGCGACGTGTCGGCGTACATTCCGACGAACGTTATTTCGATCACCGACGGCCAGATCTACCTTGAGCCCGACCTCTTCTTTGCGGGCGTTCGCCCGGCGTTGAACGTCGGCATCTCGGTCAGCCGCGTCGGTGGGAACGCCCAGATCAAGGCCATGAAGCAGGTCGCCGGTAAGGTCAAGCTTGAAATGGCCCAGTTCCGCGACGTGCAAGCCTTCGCTCAGTTCGCTTCGGACCTCGATCGCGCTACGCAGATGCAGCTCATCCGCGGTCAGCGCCTCACCGAACTCCTCAAGCAGAACCTCGCCACGCCGTACGACGTTGTTGATCAGATCATCGTGATCTACGCTGGTACTTCGGGCTTGCTTGATGAACTGTCGAACGAACAGGTGGCTCCGTTTGAGAAGGGGCTCCTGCAATTCGTGCACGACAAGTATCCCGATATCGTCGAAGAAATCCGATCATCGAAGGCTCTCAGCAAGGAGAACGAGCAGAAGCTCGCGGCTGCTTGCAAGGAGTTCGCGGCCTCGTTCAAGTAAGCATCCATGGCCAACCTGAAGCAGATTCGACAGCGGATCAAGTCCGCGAAGAACATCCAGCAGATCACCCGCGCGATGGCGCTGGTGGCGGCGGCGCGCCTCAAGAAGGCAACCGATCGCGTGTTGGAGGCTCGACCCTACAGCGACAAGCTCCGCGAGATCATGGTCTCGCTCGCGGGCGCTGGTGAGTTGCCTTCGCATCCGCTGATGGAGAAGCGCGAGGTCAAGAAGGTAGCGCTCATTATGATCGCTGCCGACCGTGGCCTTGCCGGCTCCTACAACACGAATCTGCTTCGAAAGGGTCTTGACTTCATGCGCTCGCTCTCGGGCGATCGCGTCATGCTCGCCGTGGGTCGCAAGGCCAACCAGTTCTTCCCGAAGCGCGGCGTGACCGTCGTGTTCTCCCATTCGGTGCCCTCGGCGGGGGCGCGCTATGAAGATGCGCTGGTCCTGGGCGAGAAGGTGAAGGAGATGTACACGAGCGGCGAAGTCGACGCGGTGTACATCTGCTACGCGAAGTTCTACTCGGCGATTCGGCAGGTACCGCAGGTGGTCCAGCTCTTGCCCATCGAAGCTCCGGACACCGAAGCGAGCCACGGTGCCACC
The DNA here is from genome assembly GCA_964586225.1 of uncultured Fimbriimonadaceae bacterium. Taxonomy (GTDB): domain Bacteria; phylum Armatimonadota; class Fimbriimonadia; order Fimbriimonadales; family Fimbriimonadaceae; genus JANJUB01. The sequence goes on along the minus strand of CAZPHD010000017.1, from coordinate 39,228 downwards.
AACTACGAGTTCGAACCCAGTGCCGACGAGGTGCTGAATACGCTTCTTCCCCGCTACTTCATGGGTCTGGTATGGCAGGCACTGATGGAAGCCACCGCTTCGGAGCACGGTGCACGCATGAGCGCCATGACCTCAGCCACCGACAACGCGGGCAAGATGATCCAGAGCCTCACCCTCAAGGCCAACCGTGAACGCCAGGCGAACATCACCAAGGAGATCTTGGAAGTCGTCGGCGGTGCGGAAGCGTTGAATGGGTAGTTCGGGTTAGTTCGGGTTTGCTCGGGTTGACCCCGAAGGGGTCATAGACCTTAGCCCTGGGTCGACTCCGGTCGACCCAGGGTACAGATCGCCGCCAGGCCGCACCCCGGAGGGGTGCCAGAACACTCAGCCCCGCAATCCGAGCTCATCAATCGCCTCTTCCCGGGCGGCAACCAGGGCCTCCAACTCGTGGAGATGCTCCAGGCTCTCTTCGGACTGATCGGAGCTGAGCAGGAGTTTCTCGCTATGTTGCCGAACTTGGCGGAGCCATGCGAGATCCGCTTCGATTTGCTCCTCCGCCCCTTCCCGCGTGAGCGAGTAACCGGCGGCCGCCCCGAGGGATAGATCAAACGCGCGTCGGAAACGCTCCTTCGCCTGCGCCATCAGACCCTTCCGATCGAGAGCTTCATCACCGCCTTGTCGCAGGGTGGTGATAATCTGTTCGAGGTCAAGCGCGGCCTCATTGAGTTGCTCCGCGCGCGGTCCGATCGCCTCGCTAAGGTGGCCGCGTCGTGAAGCTAGAAGAAGTCCGCTGAGCTTGACGCGGTGGCGGGTTTTGCGTGAATGGACGACGCCCGGAATGAGTCCAAGAGCTAGGCATATGACGCTCGCAGGGACCCAAATCCAGTTGAAATCTAGGAGATACCTGAAAGCCAACCAGAGCGCCAACAAAAGCCCGACGGAAAACGACACGTAAACCTGCCAAGGTACAGCCCACTCGAACTCCCTTCGAATCCAGCGCGCCAACGGCTCCATGCTCGCATTGTACATGTGATCTGGCACCCCGTCGGGGTGCGTTGGGGATGGCGGCAACTACCTGGGGTCGCCCGGAGGCGACCCCAGGCTAACTTCTGCGACCCCTCCGGGGTCGGTTCTCCAACCACATCCCACATTCCACAGACGCCTCACTCCGGCATGCGCGCCATCAAATCTTCGTCCGATAAGCTCTGCAACGACGCCACTTGAGCGGCCAGTTCCTCGCGTTGCTGCGTCCGATAAGACCTCCGCAGCTGCCCTTCCAAGAACATCAGTCGGTCCTCCCGTGTTTCGCACACCAGCGTCGGCACGGGCGTCGGCTTGCCTTCCTTGATCGCCACCATGGTCACGCGGGCGGTGTTCGTGTGGCGGCGCTTCTGCTCGAAGATGTTCTCGGCGAACACCTCAATCGTGACCTCGAGCGACGTCCGCCCGGTGTAGGTGATTCGCCCCTCGCAGATCACCAGCTCGCCCACCTCGATCGGTTCGTGAAAGTCCACACGGTCGAAGGACGCCGTCACGCATATGTTGCCCGCGAACCGCGATGCCGTCGCGTAAGCCACCAAGTCCAGCAGCGACAAGATCGAACCGCCGAACACCTTCCCAAGAAAGTTGGCGTCCGTCGGCTCCATCACCTTGGACATAACGACGCGAGAAGCAGAGACGGATTGGGTTTGCATAGGGTGTGGGACGCCGGATTTTGAATGAGGCTGGAACGGGGCGACGTTTCTAGCTCCATTCTACATTCAACATCCCACACTCACTCGCTAGTGATCCGTCTCGTGATCGGCGCGCCGTTTCTGATACTCGGCGATGAGCGTCTGTTGCTCCGGATGCGGCATCTCATCGTAATGCGAGACGTTTTGCCGGAAGCGACCACGGCCCTTCGTGATCGACCGCAGGTCGAGCGCATAGCGCATCATGGTCGCCATCGGCACCTGCGCGCGCACCCGGGTCTTTCCTGGGGCGGCGGGATCCATGCCCTGGAGACGGCCTCGTCGACCGTTCAGGTCGCCCACCACGTCACCGACGCAGTCGTCGGGCACATCGACCTCAAGCTCAAGGACCGGCTCCAAAATGACCGGATTTGCCTTCTCGGCCGCGGCCTTAAACGCCAACGACCCTGCGATCTTGAACGCCATTTCGCTGGAGTCGACGTCGTGGTATGACCCATCGTAAACGGTCGCCCGAACGTCGACGACGGTGTAGCCAGCCAGGAAGCCGTGCTCCATCGTTTCGCGAATGCCCTTCTCGATTGCGGGAATGAAGTTTTTGGGGATCGATCCACCTACAACCTTGTTCTCGAACGTAAAGCCCTCACCGCGGGCGACAGGAGCCAGCTCGATCCAACAATCGCCGTATTGCCCCTTGCCGCCCGTTTGCCGCTTATGGCGGCCCTGCGCCTTGCTGGCGACGCGAATGGTCTCTTTGTAGGGCACCTTGGCGTCTTCGGTCGTCACGTTGACGCCGAAGCGAGTCTTCAGCTTCTCGATCGTTGCGTCCAAGTGGATATCGCCCATACCTTCGAGGATTTCCTGGTGAAGCGTGGCGTCACGCACATAGCGCAGGGTCGGATCTTCTTCCAAGAGCTTCGACAGCGCGGGACCGAGCTTATCCTCGTCGGTCTTCGCGACGGGTCGAATGGCCACGCGGTAGATCGGCTCGGGGAAGTTCACCGGTGGCAGTTGGATCTTGTCCTTGCCCGTGGTCAGCGTATCGCCCGTGTGCGTGTCGGCGAGCTTGGCGAGGACGCAAATGTCGCCCGCGACGACGTTCTGGGCGGGCTCTTGGCCCTTGCCGTGGGGGAAGTACATGTTGTGCAGCCGCTCTTCCCGCTCGCGGGTGCTGTTCAGCACGTTCATGTCGTGCTTGAGGGTGCCGCTAAAGACCCGCACGTAGTTCAACTTGCCGACGTAAGGGTCAGCGGTCGACTTGAAGCAGAACGCGGCGAGCGGGCCGTCAGGATCCGGCTTGAGTTCGAGACCGTCGAAGGACTTCGGCTTGTCTTTGGGCGACGGCAACTCGCCGATGATTCGGTCGAGGAGGGTGGCGACGCCAATGCCGCTCATGGCCGAGCCGAGGAGCACGGGAACGACCTTGCCGTTCTCAGTTCCTACGAGAAGACCGTGCTCGATTTCAAGCGGGTTCAGTTCTTCGCCTTCGAGATACTTCAGCGCGAGCTCGTCATCGCCTTCCGCGGCGGCATCCATCATCTTCTCGCGGCGCTCGGCGGCTTCTTCGGTATAGCCAGCGGGGACATCTTCGATCTCTTCGCCTCGGTCCTTGCCTTTGTAAACCTTCATGTTCAGCAGGTCGAGAACTCCGCTGAAAGCGGCCTGGTGGCCGATCGGGATTTGGACACACACGACTTTACGGCCATATCGTTCGTGCAGGGTGTTGATCAGGCCATCGAAGTCGGCATTGTCGCGCTCGAGCTTGTTGACGAAAATGCACTTCGCGAGGCCATATTCCTCGGCGATTTCCCAGGCGAGTTCGAAGCCCACGTCAAGATCGGCCTTCGCTTCGCAGACGATGATCATCGCTTCAACAACTCGTGCAACGCCGTGGAGGTCGCCGATGAAATCGGGATAGCCCGGCACATCGATGAGATTGATCTTGTGGTCGTGCCATTCCAGAGGAACAACGGACGCACTGATGCTGATCTTGCGGCGAATTTCGAGCGCGTCATAGTCGCTCTGGGTGTTGCCCGCATCGACGGAGCCCACCCGATCAACGGCCCCGGCGGTGTACAGCAAGTGCTCGACGAGCATGGTCTTGCCGGAACCGCCGTGACCTACAATGGCCACATTTCTAATCTTGTCAGCGCTGTATTGCTTCACTGAAGTCACCTCGAGTTCTCCGCATGGGCTGTTTCTGGCGTTGACGGAGCAACGCCCTCCCAGACTTTGCGGTCGGTCTCTAGCTTATCCCCAAATGGCGGCAGGTTTGCTTGATGCATGTCACAATCATGCTTTGATGAAGCCGACCGTGCTGGTTTTAGGCTCCGGACCGATCCGCATCGGCCAGGGCATCGAGTTCGACTACTCCTGCGTTCACTGCATTTGGGCCCTGCAGGCGCTCGGCTACCGCGCGATCATCATCAACAACAACCCCGAAACGGTATCCACCGACTTTGACACCGGCGACGGCCTCTATTTCGAACCCGTCACGCTTCCCGATGTGCTTTCGGTGATCAATCACGAAAAACCGATCGGCGTCGTATGCCAGTTCGGCGGGCAGACCGCCATCAACCTCGCCGAGGGGCTTTCCCAGGCGGGTGTTCAGGTGTTGGGCACCTCGCCGAGCGCCATCGCCATGGCCGAAGATCGCGAGCAGTTTGAAGCTTTGTTGGAGTCGCTGGGGGTTTTTCGACCCCGCGGTCGCGCCGTGCGATCTCTGGAGGAAGCCGTCCTGGTTGCGGCTGAAGTCGGCTACCCCGTACTGGTGCGCCCGAGCTTTGTGCTCGGTGGACGGGCCATGGAGATCGTCCACGACGAGGCGCATCTGCGGTCGTTCTACGGCGAGGCGGAGAGCGCCAACCCCGGCCAGCCGGTGCTGGTGGACAAGTATCTGATGGGCATCGAAGCCGAGGTCGACGTGATCTCCGACGGTGAGGCCACGCTCGTGCCTGGCATCATGGAGCACATTGAGCGCGCAGGCGTCCATAGCGGCGACTCGATGGCCGTCTATCCCCCCGTATCGCTGCCGCCTGAAGTTCAGCGGGCAATGGTCCTGGATGCTTGCCGGATTGCGCGGGCCCTCGGCGTGCGAGGGCTGATGAACATTCAGTTCGTCGTGGCCGACGGTCGGCCGTATGTGCTGGAAGTCAACCCGCGGGCCAGCCGAACGGTGCCCTACCTGAGCAAGGTCACCGGCGTGCCCATGGTAGACCTTGCGACCCGCTGCATGATGGGGCAGACCTTGGCGGAGCTGGGATTCGCAGGTGGGCTGTGGGTGCTTGATCCTGCTTCACGGCAGGGTGCGATGTTCGACGGGCCGTGTCCGCCTCATGCCGGCGGACGGATCATCCCAGAGGCGACATTTGTGGATGGCGTGCCCGAGCTCCCCGAGCCGATTCTGTTTGCCGTGAAGGCGCCGGTGTTCTCGTTCCAAAAGCTGGCGCGGGTCGAGCCGTCGCTGGGTCCGGAGATGAAGTCCACGGGCGAGATTTTGGGCATCGACTTCCGCTACGAAGCCGCGCTTTACAAGGCGCTGGTCGCGAGCGGTATCCACTTCAAAAACAAGGGTGATGTGGTCATCACCGTGAACGACGACGACAAGCCCAAGGCGGTTGAGATCGCGCGAGAGCTCTCGCAGGCGGGCATCGGGATCATTGCAACTTCGGGCACGGCAGCGGTGTTGCGAGCGGCGGGAGTTCCCTGCCGCGAGGCGAGCAAGATTCAGGAAGGCTCACCGAACTTGCTGGACTTGATTACGTCGGGTGAGGTGAGCCTGATGGTCAACACACCGACGGTGGGTCGAAAAGCAAACGATGAGAGCGCGCGGATTCGGCGGGCGTGTATCGAAAGCGGCGTGGCGTGCGTGACAAACATTGATACCGCGGGGGCGTTGGCCCGCGCGATTCAGCTTTACGCCGATCCAGCGAATACGGAATGTCGCCGGCTGGAAGAGTATCTATTGGGAGCCAAGGCATGAGAGTGGATTACCACGACGCGATGATCGCGTTGTTCCGGGAGGCCTTTGAGGGCCAACCAGCCGGGGTGCCGACCTGGTTCATCGAACGTGAAGATGGGTTGTTTCAGTTGCTGGGTGACCTGCCCGCCCGGGCCGCATCGGAGGTTCCCGGCCCCTGGGCTCAACACGATCGGCGGGCATGCGTTCCACGTGCACTACTTGCTCCAGCTGACTAACGCCTTCATCCGCGGCGAGACTCCAACGCCGGATTGGGAGTCGTCGTGGTCGCAGCAATCGTTCAGCTCGGACGAGTGGGATGCGCTTCGCGCGAGCCTTCGGGCGGAGTACGACGGGGTGCTTGCCTTTCTGATGACCAAGCCGGACTGGCCCGAGCAGGACTGGCTGATGGGGGCGATGGCTTTGATTCCCCACGTGGCGTATCACGTCGGCTCCATCCGGCAGTTGAAGCCTATCGTTATGTCCGATTGACTTTTCGTTGCGTACCTGATATGATGGGGCATGCTCGCGCTCGTCCTGCTGGTGGTTGCGCAATCGGACAAAGAAGTCGCCG
>CAZPHD010000017.1:957-32998 GCA_964586225.1 uncultured Fimbriimonadaceae bacterium | reverse complement strand
CCGTGGACGCACGGGTCATGCGGCTCTCACAACTCGTGCGTGAACTGGGTGAGATCGGCAGCGTTGATCTCCGCGTATCGGTGGATCTGGCGAACGAGGTGGTCGGCGTGGCTTCCCCAAAGCGACCATTCCGGGAAATCATGGATGGCGTCGCCGCCGCCGTGAACGGCGCTTGGGTTCCGGATGGCAAGGCATGGATTCTGCATCAGACCAAGGCCCATACCGATGCGGATCAACGAGAAGAGACGGCGTATCGCAAGCAGCGAATTGAGTCGTTCCTAAGGGCGGTCAGGGTTGACGAGCCTTTTACGGAAGCGACAGCCCAAGGACTAGTTGCCGCTCGCCAAGAGTATTTCAAGAACAATCAGCCAAATGCGCAACGAGCGGCGCTAAACGGTCGCTCGCCCGCGTCCCGCTTTGGAACTCGGTTAGCACTAGCGATTGGAGCCGAGCAACTTGCCCAAGTCTCTCCAAATCGAACCATCGTATTCTCAACCCAACCGAATGTGCGCCAGAGGCCGCTGCCGCCGAACGTGCTCCGCGAGATCTACGACGAGTTCGTCCGCGAGCAGACTCTCTACGTGAACGCCTTTCGCCCTGCAACGCAACGTTCTACAGGCAGTGAAGGCGGTGAGGCTGGTGGGAACCTGCCCCAAGGCTTGGAGGGGATGGAGTTCTACAACCGCCCGCCGACCACGGTCTCAAAGGTGCTCGTTGTTGCAACCGGCAGCATATTGGGCGGGGTATCGATGCAAATTCTCATGGCAGATCGAGCTGGCAAGGTCTCGCTCAGAATCGCCAACGACGTGCGGCCGCCTTCGTCCGATGGAGTCTGGGATGGTCTCGACAAGGAGCGACACCTGTTAGAGCACGCAGGCTGGAAAGATGAGTTCTGGAATTCGAAGGAGCCTCTATCCGCGGCGACTGAGGCCAAGTTGCTCTTGCCCGCCGACTACGAGCCTCATGCTCTGCTGGCTGAGGGTGGCGTCCGAACCTGGTCTCGAGTGGCCAAGAAGCCGGTGTACGTGGTTGTGCCCGACACCCTCTGGGTCCCGAGTCGGCCCGAGCAAGATGTCCCACAACCCACGTCCTTGGCCAGCTTCCAATTGGCGATGCGCGTTCGCTGCACGGTTGCTGGAGACCATACGCGGATCATCGTTCGACCCAAGGAACCGGTGACTAGCCGCAGGATGCGTGCCGATCGTCTTGCGCTGCAGGAGTATCTCAAGGCGGGAGCGAGACCCAAAATGCCCGCCCTGTTCAGCCTACTCAGAAAGACGAGCAGCGATCAGCTGACCTTCGTGTCACGCCAACTTCAAAGCGCCGGACGGCCGCTGATGGTCAGAGCAAACGAAGTTTCCGTGATGCGAGTGGCCGCCATGGGCGACCGCGCGATGGGAACTGTGACGTTCGGCGAGATGAGCAGCGACCAACGCGATGCTGCGCGGTTCCTCATCTACGAGGTGCGTAACTGGAATAGACCTCTCGAGACGCTGTTGAGCGAGCCCACAGAGGCCTTTCCCGACGATCTGCCTCGAAGTGCCCGCTTGGCGGTTCAACGCCGCGATGAAGAGGGTGTGCGTATTGAGACAGGTCCCAACTATTGGACCATCCTCCGTCTCGACGGCTCTCTCGACTTCCTGGGCTTTGATGCCCGTGCTGAGAATCTGAAGTACCAGTGGGGCAAGTTTCAGCACTACACCTTCAACGTTGAGGCGCATCCGCTTCATCGTCACGTGGTCAGACCGTCGGTCATTGAAGAGCTCGATGAGGCCGCGGTTTCGTTTCACCAGTTGCCAGCTGAGTTTCGGGAGGCTTTTGAGCGCCGTCTCCAAGAACTACGCCGTCAGCTGGGACTGGATGGTAGCTAACTCATGTTGATCGTTCTCTCTCTCCTCTGCATTCGCCCCGAGATCGAAGTTCCGGCGACGGTTGCCCCACTGTCGCGGCTATTGCCTGAACTTGGACAACGGGCGAACATGAAGCTCGTCGCGGGGGCGAATGTGCGCCATGACGTCGTCGGCCTCGCCAGCCCCAAGCGTCCCGTGCGGGAGTTGATGGACGGCATCGCGGAAGCGGTGAACGCAACCTGGGAAAAGTCAGGTGATCAGTGGGTGCTGACCAGGACTAAGACACAAGAAGAGGAAGACGTGGCCACCGACGTAGCCTTTCGGCTTAAGCGCCTAGAGAGCGCGTTGGGACACGTCAAGCTCAATGAGCCGTTCACGGATACGCACGCCCTCTCCCTAGCGGTCAGGCGTAAGGAGGCCCTCACCAAAGACCCACAGCGGGTTCTCTCCGACGACATCCGAGCGCTTGACGCCAGCTCGCCCACCGGAAGGCTGGGCAGAAGGCTCCTCGACTCTATTCGACCGTCAACCATCGCCAAGCTGCCACTCAATGCTACAACCGTGTTCAGTAGCCAGCCGACGGCTCGCCAGCGCAAGCTCGAACTACCGGATATTGGTGAGTTGTACCGTGGTTTCGCTGAGGAGCAGAATCGCTATGCGGCGGCGGTTGCCAATCTCGAAGGGAGTCCACCCCAACGCTTTGACCATGCGTTCGACAACCATTACCCAGCCCCCAAGCCTCCCGCGGTCGTGATTGTAACGATCGAGCCGAACCTCTCCGGTGGGGTGCGAGCGCGAGTTAAGCTAGCCGATTCGGAAGGCAAGCATCTCCTTGTCACCGACATTAGCCCAACAGCACCGCCGGACACGCGGCCCACCGAAACCGAACGTGGCACCCCGACCGTTGAGCTCAACCCGGAAACTGCGGCCCAGACCCGACAATCTTACGAATGGCCCCCCGCAGTATGGGAGCGTGTAGAGCAGCCCGAAGTTCACGAGCCGCTCGCCCCCTACCTGCGCGAATGCTTGGGAGTATGGGCCAACTTTAAGCAGCGTCCTGTGATTGCGCTGCTCTCGGACCTGATGCTCGGAATGCCCTTCCCGCAGAAGCAGCCGCTCGCCGTCGGACAGGCCCTACTTCAGTGGCAACACAAGATCGATGTTTCCGAGGCGAGGGTCTTGGTCCGTCCTCAACAACCCGCGCTGGTACGGGCGACACGCGTGAACCGTTCCGCGCTCGGACAGTTCTTCCGCCAAACCCGGCGGGATGGAGTGTCGACTCTGAAGGGGTTGCAACTTCTTTGGGCCAAGACCGACGAGCTACAGGAATATTGCGTTCGGCAGTATGCCGGAGATATCCTGTTACACCGCGTGAACTGGGATACGACTGGGCTCGCCCGACTCATCGCGCTGGCGGGGCCCGAGCAGCGTTCGACTCTCGAACGCACCGGCAAACTTTCCTGTATCGACATGACGGCCGCCCAACGCGAGTGGCTCCAGAAGATGGTGTTTGACCGAAGGTTCTTCAACCAGCCCACCGAATGGACTCCAGGAGTCACGGACAATATCCACGATTCCCTGCTCAGCGAGCCGACCGTCGCCTACGCGAGCGGCCTCCCAAGTGACCTCACGCTCGTCCTAACGATAGAAAGCGGCCCCGGTGCCATCGTGGGGAGTCCCGAGAAGGGCTGGTCGATCCAAACCTTCGACGAAGTCGCAACGCAGCGGATTGACATGGGCGTACCGGCACCCACGCACCTCTACCGAATTGGCCAAGTGCGGCGCTACACAGCCAAGCTCACGCTTAACTCGATCCAAGGGTTTGAGTTTGCCGCATCCGACGTGTCCGAGATGACAAGAGTGGGTGTGCCGTACGAGCAACTTGACGCCGCGCTTCGAGATCGGATTACCGCCCGAAGTGCGGAGTTGCGCAAGCAGTACGGCATCCCTCCGCGTTAGCGGCGCCTTGCCCACGCCAGCGCAATCAATACGCCCGCCGAGTCGAACAACAGATCCACTGGCGTCCCGTAGCGGGAGGTTGTCAGCGACTGTCTGATCTCGTCGAACGCCCCGTGCGACAGTGCAAACACGGCCGCCAAAACCGCGGCGCGGGGGTGGCCCTTGGCCGCCCGATAGAAAGCGAGCGCCATCAGTCCATAGAACACAACATGGACCGTCTTGCGGAAGGTCCACAGCACCGCTTCTGCCACTTCGGGCGAGAACCAACCACCCAACCAACCGCGCATGGGAGCGGCATCGCCGGCATCTCCACTGACAAACCCGATCAGCACGCCCATGCCTAATGCGAGAAACAGCGGCACCAGCCGGCGCCGCTCGCCAGACTCCACCGCCCGAGCACCAAGAAACAGCCCGAAGAACACGAACGCGATTAGCAGAGCCTTGATCGCCGCCATGCCGATCGTCATGCGCGTCGAATAGACCTGATACTCAAACGACTCAGTGAACGCGAGTCCGAAGCCACCAAGGTAGGCAAACATGAAGCCGAGCACGCCCGGCTCGAGGGGCTTCACCCGCAGAATGAGACCGCCCACGATGAGCGCCATGATCACCACCGGCCACACAGGGACCGCCACGACCGTCATTGCGAGCGCCATCGCCGACGCCCCAACTAATCCAAAGCAGAACCAAGCGAGAAGCTTCATGGACGCTGGAAGTGAGCCTGCAAGGCGTCGAGGCTGGCGTGATGGGTCCAGTCAAGCATGATGGGCGTAACTGACGTAAAGCCCTCCACAACCGCTTGAACGTCGGTGCCAGGCTGGTCGCGATCCATCACCACAACTCCACCCTGCCAGTAATACGGACGCCCCCACGGATCGTGGCGAAGCTCTACCCGGTCTTCGTACACGCGCTTCCCCATGGCCGCGATGCGAGTGCCCCTCAACTCGATCTCCGCGATGGAGGGCACGTTGATGTTGAGGAAGGTCCTCGCAGGAAGATCGGCGGTGGTTACCAGTTCCCAGTTCTCGCGAAGCCAAGCTTGGCCGGTTTCGTAGTGCAGCGGTGCGCCCGAAACGAAGCTCGCGATTGAAAGCGCCACCGAGCGGATGCCGTTGATGCAGCCCTCCATCGCTCCGGCAACGGTCCCCGAGTAGGTGACGTCAAAGCCTAGATTCGGGCCATTGTTGAACCCACTGAGGATCAGATCGCACCCGTCCGGCCAGAGCTCGGTCAGACCCACATTGACGCAATCGACGGGGACTCCATTGACTTCTACGGCTTCCAATCCATCGAATGGGACCGGTCGGGCCCGGAGAGGATCATGAAGGGTCATGGAGTGACCACATGCGCTGCGCTCCCGGTCCGGTGCAACAATCTTAACGTCTCCGTACTCTCGCGCCACCTCCACCAGAGCGGCCAGCCCCTCGGCTCGGATTCCATCGTCGTTGGTGATCAGGATGCGCATCGGTGTGCAAGGTGTACCCGCGAACCGGCGCATCGGACCGTCTGATGCGATTCCACACTGTAAGCAATACCGGGTTTTGGGGGATTCTCGGGATGGATCGTTGGATTCTGCATTCTGTTCGGTGTAAGATACGGGGCGAGGGCAATATGAACTTTAAGTTGGCATCAGTGGTTTGTGCGTTCGCGATGGCCGGCACGGCTTCTGCAATCACGTTTTCTTTCGTTGACATCCAGGCGCCGCCGCTTTCGGACGGATCGTCCTTCAGCACGTCGGGCAACTCGATCAGCTTCTTTCTGCCGAACGCAATCGTCGGCGATCCGGTTGATCCGATTCGTGCGGGCAACCTGAACATCCAGTACGATGCGTACAGCGCAGCGCCGATGATCGCAAACGAGGTTGGCGTCAACCTTGGTGTCGCCATTGCGGGCTCGGGCACGATCTTCTTCCAAGAGCAGATCTTTGAGTTGGATGGCCTTGGTAACGAGATCGGCGGTCCGATCGGTGTGATCAACCACACGTTTAACCCCGGCGATCCGACGAACTGGTCGGGAACGATTACGTTCACGCATGCGGTCGAGCGATTCCGCGCGAAGAAGTTCTTCTCGCTGAGCGCGACCGACACGGTCGACTTCGACATGGCCGCCATCGGTATCGTCAACCAGAACATTCAAGTGGTGCCGGAACCGGCCACGATGGCGGTTGTCGGACTCGGTGTTGCCGCTCTGCTTCGCCGCCGAAAGAACGCGTAACCCGCATTCCTATCCGTAACCAAGGGGAGGGCGCAGATTCGTCTGCGCCCTCCCTCCTTGTAGGTTTTCGAGACCCCGTGACGAATGGGCAACCCCGCAGGTCTACTGGGTTTAGGCACAATTGCCGAACATTGGCATTAGAATTGCTGTATCGTATAGAGGAGGGTTTTACTTCATGAATCTGCGATTTTCATTTATCTTTGCAGGACTCGCTGCCGTTGCAGTTGCATCGGCCTCGTCGTTCTCCAATGTCACGGTGCAGGCGCCGCCGCTTTCGACGGGCTCGACCTGGACCGCGCTTGGTAACTCGATCAGCTTCTTTCTGCCCAATGCCATCGTCGGCGATCCGGTGGCTCCGCTTCGCGCTGGCACGTTGAGCATTCAGTACGACGCGGTTACCCCAGGTCCCGCCTACGCAAACGAGGTTGGCATCAATCTGGGCGCTGCGCTCTCGGGTTCGGGCCGAATCTTCTTCCAGGAGCAGATTTTCGAGCTTGATAATCTGGGCAACGAGGTTTCGGGCGGTCCGGTCGGCGTGATCAGCCACACGTTCAACCCGGGCGATCCGACCAACTGGTCGGGCACGATCAACTTCAGCCGCACGGTCGAGCGATTCCGCGCCAAGAAGTTCTTCACGCTGTCGGCGACCGACACGGCGGATTTCGATCTCGCGGCGCTCGGCATCGTCAACCAGAACATTCAGGTCGTCCCCGAGCCCGCAACCATGGCGGTTGTTGGCCTCGGTGTTGCCGCCCTGATGCGCCGACGCAAGAAGGCGTAAAGTCGCAGGATTCGCGAAAAGGAGAGGGCGGGCCGGAAGGGTCGCCCTCTTTTCTATTGCTGACCGACAGCGTAGGTCAGCAGATACACGTCCGTAGCCCCGGCGGCTCGAAGCGTTTGGGCACATTCGATAGCCGTCCCCCCGCTCGTGGTCACGTCATCTAAGAGGAGAATCGTCATGCCGCTCACCCCTTGGGCCGCGAACGCGCCGCGAAGGTTGTCCAAGCGATCGGCGATCGTCAGCCCGACTTGAGGGCGAGTGGCTCGAGTGCGACGCAGCAGGTCCTTCCGGACGTTTGCAAACGCCTCTGCGAGAAGATCGGACTGGTTGAACCCGCGCATACATCGGCGGGTCGGGTGAATCGGCACCGGTACCACCGCGTGCACTTGGTCTAGACCGGTGACTTGGGCAACTTTAGCCATCTCCTCGCCAAGCCGGCAGGCATGCGACGTGACTCGGTGGTATTTCAGCCGCTGAACGGCCTGCGCCCCCCGGCCTTCGTAGTTGGCGACCCCCGCCCGCCGGCTCAGAGGCCCAGACAAAGCCACGTATTCTGGCGGCAAGCGCTCAATCTCATCATCACATCGCGCACAGATGGGCTCCGGATCAATCCGCCCGCAAAGCGCGCACCGCATGGGAAACAGAACGTCGAGAAAAGCTTTCAAAAGAGCTGCTCAATCAGAAGTTGGCTCTCGTTGTCGAGCCTGTGATAGTCTTCAATCTCGAACCGCTGGCCATCTACACTCTGGATGATAAAGCGACCCGGCGCGATCTCGGAAGAGGAATCGCGCCAGTTTCGCACGTAAAAGCGAATCGGTCCGCGTGAGGTTAGCACGTCAAACGTCCACAAGCCGCCCTCTTGCCGCACGGAGTTCAGTCGCACGATCTTGGGCGTGAAGTAGCGCCAATCAAGATCCTGCTCGGCCAGGCGCCGAGATTCGTGATCGAGCCCATCAAGGCTCCGCAAGATGCCCACTTCCTTCCCTTCGCCATCTTGCACGGACAAAAACTGGTCTGGATGCGAGAGCGGAAACACCCGACGAAGGCGAGCACCCAGCACGCATCGGTCGCCTTCAACAATCACGCGCAAGTTGGATGCGCCCTCGGGTCGGACCATTTGCACCGCTGCCGGGTCGAGATAGTTTAGGTCGCGAAACTCCATGGATCAATGGCAATTATGCATCGCGGCACGCTTCTCGTTCGTTTTATGTATGATAGTAGTGTAAGGAGAAACATAGATGAGAGGTTCAAACCCCACTTTTAGAGAAGGAGCTCTGGATCGAATCGGAATCACCGGTGGCGATACCACAGCGTCTTTCAGTATCAACGGCGTTATCTGGAAGTCCGCCTTGCTGCTTTTGCTGGTCATCGCGGGCGCGGGCTTCACCTGGCAGATGGTCCAATCCAACCCCGGTCAGCCGGAAATCTTCATGCCCTGGCTTATCGGTTCGTTGATAGCAGGCTTCGTCTTGGGGCTGATCATCTCGTTCAAGCCCAACACCGCTCCCGCTCTGGCCCCGGTCTATGCGGTCGTCGAAGGTGTGTTCTTAGGGGCGATTTCGTCGTTCCTCAACCTCCAGTTTCCGGGTATCGCCATGCAAGCGGTCACGATCACTCTGGGCGTGTTCGTCGCGATGCTGATGGCCTACCGCGCGGGACTCATCAAGGCAACTGAGAAATTCAAGAGTGTGATCGTCGCGTGCACGATCGGCATTATGATCGCCTATGGCCTCTCGCTTCTGCTACGGCTCTTTGGCACCAGCATGCCATTCATTCATGAGTCGGGGCCGATCGGCATCGGCTTCTCGCTGTTCTGTGTGACGATCGCATCGTTAAACCTGATCATCGACTTCGACTTCATCGAGAACATGGAGGCGCAGCGTGTGCCGAAGTCAGCCGAGTGGTATGCCTCGTTTGGCTTGCTGGTCACCCTCGTGTGGCTCTACATCGAGATTCTGAGGTTGCTGTCCAAGCTTCGTAACGATTAAGTCAGCCCAACACCATGAAGCCCCTCGGCCTACCGGCAGAGGGGCTTCTTTGTGTGAAGAGGGTGGGCGAGGGCGTCCTGCCCTGGATTGGATCGCCCCGCCCGAGGCACTCGCGAAGGTTGCCGACCCAAGGGCTGGCGCGGACCTGGAGGAGATCATCGAATCCGGTCCCCCTCAACGAGCAGGTCGCGGCACAGTTGACGCGAACCCACCCAATAGACCGGTTCTGAGTCTACAATCGTTCGCGATTAGGCGAAAACGCCTACGAAGTCCAAGCGCTTATTGGGTCCGACCCGCTCGATCTTTCTAAAGGCATCGTGGGCCACAAGCGCGACCATCGTCGGAGCGAGCATCGCCTCTTCAATAGGCACCAAACGCACGTTCGGATATTCCGCGAGCTCGCTGGGCAGCTCGTGAATGAACGGCTCACAAACGAGGATTTCGGCATCATCGTGTTGGGCGACCAACTCGGCAATCTCAACCGCTGGCGACTCGCGCAGGTCGTCTACATTCGGCTTGAAGGCGAGACCGAGGATCGCGATCGGTCCCACCGCCGCCTCGTCCAGAATCTGCTCCACCACCTCGTGCGGTCGCTGGTCGTTGATCTGCCTGGCCGTCTTCATCAGCCGCGTGACTTCTGGGGCCTTCTCAATGATGAACCACGGATCGATCGGGATACAGTGACCACCGACGCCGATGCCGGGCGCAAGATAGTTCACCCGCGGGTGGAGGTTGGCCAGCTTCATCGCTCCGCGAGCGTCGATACCCATTTGGGCGCACACCTTGGCCATCTCGTTCGCGAGTGCGATGTTCACGTCGCGGAAGGTGTTCTCCATGAGCTTGCACATTTCGGCGGTTACCGAGTCCGTGCGGTGAAGCTTGACGGGTTCAACGATCGTGGCGTAGAGTTCGTAGGCCCGCTGGGTGGCGCGATCGGTAGTGCCACCGACGATGCGGTCGTTCTCCTTGAACTCCTTGAGGATAGCCCCGGGAATGACGCGCTCGGGACAGTGGACAAGGTCGTAATCCGTCTCGTGGTCCAAGCCCGTAGCTTCTTTCAGGATGGGCGCAATCAAGTCGAGGCACGTCCGGGGCGGGCTGGTACTGACGAGGATCACCATGTTGCCCGGCTTCAAGACCTTGGCAATCGAGCGTGTCGCGCTCTCAACGAAAAACATATCCGCCGTCTTATCTTCCTTGATGGGCGTCGGCACCGCAATGAAGAACACGTCGGACTCGACGGGTTCTGTGGTCGCCGTGAAGAGCCCGTTGGAGCGGACCTGCGTGTACCACTCCGCCAGGCCCTCCTCAAAGATGTGGACTTCGCCGGCGTTGAGCAGGTCCACCGCACGTTGGTTCACATCGACACCGATCACGCGGTAGCCCGCGTGGGCGAACTCAAGGCTGGTGGGCAGGCCGATGTAGCCAAGACCGTAGACGGAAAGCGTTGTGTTTGAACTCACGGCGGCCCCAGATTGTACCTGGCAACGCCCGCTACTTCGGCAAGAATCGATTCACGTCTGCCACGAGCGCACCAATCACGAGCACGCCGATGAACACAAAGCCGACCACCTGGAACGCGACCAAGACACGCATACTTGGACGCTTGCCGCCGCGGAGCATCTCGACCACGTTCATCAAGATCTGCCCGCCGTCGAAGATGCCAAACGGCAAGAGATTCATGATGCCGAGGCTTATGGACAGCAAGGCCGCCAACTGGATAAACGTGTCCATGCCATCGCGCGCTGCCGAATGCGTAGCCGCGACAATCGTGCCGGGGCCGCCCAAGTTCTCGGTGATCGTTGATGGCCTGAGAAACATGCCAGCGACGCCCTTTGCCATATCGATGGGCCACATGACGCCCGCGACGACCGCTTCTTTGAACGGGATCTTGATCAGAATCGTCGATGATGGGTCTGGAGCAACGCCCATCTTGGCCTGACGTCGACGCTCGGATGGTGCCCGAATGTAACTGTCCAACACCGGCGAGGGGTTCGCTTCTAGTTCTGGCACAACCGTCGTAACACCCGGCACGCCCTTGCGCAGAAACTCGATCTCAACCGTCTGCCCGCCCTTGTCGCGTACCTGGGCCACGATGTCTTGGAACGCCTTCACCTTCACGCCGTCGATCGCCGTGATGACGTCGCCCTTCTGGAGCAGACTCTTCGCGGCCGGAGCGTCCTTCTTGATCTCACCAACCGTCGTGCCCATCGCCTTCACGCCGTGGAGCGAATACAGCGGGATCAGAATCGCGAGCCCCGCGAGGATACTAAACAGCGGCCCCGCGAAGTACACCAACACGCGTTGCCATGCTGGCTTGCTGTAGAACCCGTTCTCGATGAAACGCTCCGAGCCGTCTTCTTCCGGCATCATGCCCTTCACGCGCACAAAGCCGCCGAGCGGGAACGGGCGCAGGTTGTACTCCGTTCCCTTCTTCCGCATCCACGTCCACGCTGGCCGGCCGAAGCCAATTGCAAACTCCTCAACGTCCATCTTGAAGATCCGCGCGAACAGGAAGTGCCCGTATTCGTGAACCGCCACGAGCAACGAAATCATCGTCACAAACAGCAAGATGTAGAGAAGGTAAAAGAAGTCCACTGGCGTTCGTGTTTACTCCGATTTGGCGCGAAAGGTTTCTCGAGCCCAGGCGTCGGCAGCGAGCAACGCATCTAAAGACGGCGAATCAGGCGTGTGCGCTTCCATGACCTCGGCAACCCGCTCCGTGATCGCGAGAAAGCCGACTTCGCCACGGAGAAAGGCGTTGGCTGCCTCCTCGTTGGCGGCGTTGAATACGCACGGCATCGTACCGCCCCTCTGGCACGCCTCTCGCGCCAGTTGGATCGCCGGAAAGGTCTCGTGGTCAACGGACTCGAACGTAAGGTTGGGCGTGTCGAGAGGACTCCATGGCGGCAGATCGTTCGCCCGCCGCTCCGGGTACAGCAACGCATACTGGATCGGTAACCGCATGTCGGGCCAGCCCAACTGACCAAGCACGCTTCCATCGCGGAACTTGGCGAACGAGTGCACGATACTCTGCGGATGGATGACCACATCCACTTGGTCAATCCCCACGCCAAACAGCCACTTGGCCTCGATCGTCTCCAGGCCCTTGTTCATCAACGTGGCTGAATCGATGGTGATCTTGCCTCCCATCCGCCAGGTCGGATGAGCGAGGGCTTGCTCAACCGTGATGCGCTCAAGTTCCGCGCGTCGCTTTCCCCGAAATGGCCCACCACTCGCGGTTAGGATGAGCGAGTCAACTTGGTCAGCCGTGTACCCCTGCAGACACTGGAACAACGCGCTGTGCTCGCTGTCGATCGGAGTCATCATCACGCCATGCTCTCGCACTAGCGGCATCACAACTTCGCCGGCCGCAACCAGCACTTCCTTGCTGGCGAGCGCAATATCCTTCCCGGCCTGAATCGCGGCGATCGTCGGACGCAGCCCGATCACTCCCGCCACCGCCACAACGACGACGTCGACGTCCTCGCGGGTCACCAGGTCGCACATCGCCTCCATGCCGCCGGGAACGCCAAACTCCCGCGCACTCGCCTCGTCATAGAGCACCGCATGCTCCACGCCGTGAGCGCGCGCCTGCTCTAAAAGCGCCCAGCCGTTCTTGGCCGCGGCCAGCCCAACAACCTTCAACTCGCTTGGGTGTCGCTGCACGATGTCAAGGGTTTGGGTACCGATACTGCCCGTGGAACCCAACACAACAATGCGCTTCATGAACCTAGAGGATAGCCCCGGCGGGTACACTCTCGCTCTGCCCAGGGGGGCGGGGGAGACGATGAAGAGGGTTCTTGCGTCCATTACCGCTTTGCTGCTTGCCGCTGGCACGTGGGCAGCAACCGTGCGCGTCGATGGCGCCAGCGTCTACGTCAACGATCAGCTGATCTTAACCCTGAAGTCCGGTCGCAACGAAGAGCGCGCCAAGACCGTCGCCGCCTCGTTCGCCAAGCTCCCCGACGGCGCGACCCTCCGCATTCGAAAGGCCGGTAGCTCGCATAACATTCTTCACGGCGACCGCGTCGTCCTCACCGCCGCCCCGCTCGAAGCCAAAGCCCAAGGCACCACCACCGCCGCCCTCGCCCAACGGTGGCACGCTGTGCTCACCAAAGCGTTGGTGCTTCCGCCGCTGCAGATCGAAACCGACAACCTGAAGGTCCCGATCGGCAAAACATCCACCCTAGCGCTCACGGGGCGCTTTGCCCGCACCGCAACCGTGAAGTCGGACAATGCGGCCGTCGCCACCGCGAGCAGGGCCGATAACATCCTGAGTGTCCAAGGCCGCGCGCTCGGCGATGCCACCCTCACCGTCACCGGAGGCACCGTTACCAAGACGGTGCGCGTGCGCGTCGCCGCCCCCGCCGCCGTGTTGCCTCAGTCGTTCCAAGTCGTCGTCACCGGGAGCCCCGCTACCTCCGAAATGGTCCGCGGCGCGGTTGAGGGCATCCTGTGGACGCGGTTCCGCTCCGAACCCGGCACCGAATCGTCGTTCCAACTGCCAAGCACCGAAGGCATCGGGCCCGAAGGGAGCCGCGTGGTCAACATTCCTGTCAGCGTCACTGGCGACGCCGCCTTCCCGGTCTCCGGTAACATTCAGATCACCGTCCGCAACGAACCCATCGGTTTCAAGAACGAGACCGAGCTGTGGTACTGCAACCACCCCGAGAACGTCGCCCGCTACCAGAACCTGTTTGTCGCCAACCTCGTCCGTGAACGCCCCGTGCGGCTGCTGTATCACCACCTGAACGCCACGCCCGCCGGGATGTTCATCGAGGGGCAGTTGGTCAACGAGTCGGCCCAGGCCGCACGTGTGATCATCATCCCCGGCGACAGCCGCCCTGATCCGAATCCTGTCCTCGCGGGCATCGTCGCCGGTGATCAAATGCTCCGTAACTGGGTGCGCTCGTCGGGCGAAGTCGTGGTCATTCCGCCCAGGTCATCCATCTCCATCGCCATGCGCCGATTGGGCCCGCAAGACACCATGAGCGGCCTCGCCTACCTGCGGCTCCTGCCCGGCGGCCCCGAGAACATCATGTTCCGGATGGACTCGATGCCACCCTTCGATGGCGGGCCGAAGCTCGCCGCCGCGCTGGGCGTCTCCACCCCGTGGCGGCGACTGCCCCCGCGCAACCTGGACTATGAAGGGTTCGCCGGACTGAGTGCCTCCGAGTATGTCTTCCCTGCCCCGTTCCGCACGGAAAGCGTCGACTATACGGTGGGAGGTCGCCATGGGTTCATCCGCATTGGGCAAAAGCCTATTCCCCGCCCAGACGGCAAGGGACTTGACGGCAACTTCGGAGTGTTCTATAACATCGAAGCGAACCTGGAGAACGCGCAAGCCGAGGCGGCGGATATCGAAGTCGTGTTTGAGGCGAGCGCGGGCTACTCGGGGGCGCTGTTCGTGGTGAACGGCGAGGTGCGGCGGACGCCCCTCTTGCAGCCGAAGGAAGAAGCCCAGATCATGCGCGTCAAGCTGATGCCCGGCGAAAAGCGGTCGCTGTCGATGATGACGGTGCCCCTCTCCGGCAGCAGCTACCCGGCGACCATTGTCGTCCGCCCCGTCGGTTCCGGCTCGCGCACCCCGCGCACGGACTTCTGACGGATGCGGGATGGCGTGGAGACGAACCCGCTCACGCCCTCATCTGCAGTCTCCGCTAAGTGAAAACGCCGGTACGAAACAACCGTCGACTACTGCTGGCCACATCACGTCGAACCCACCCACGCCCTCATCGAAGGCCCGCTTCCCTCCGGGCGACATCCCACGGTCAACATCCGACATACTTTTCCCATGTCCGTGACCAAGGCCTGGATTCAAAGCGTCCCCAAAGTCGAGCTCCACGTGCACGTCGAAGGCTCCATCCGACCGGAGACTGTCCTCCGACTCGCCGAGAAGAACCATGTCGAGCTCCCCGCGCATGACCTGGATGGCCTGAGGCACTGGTTCGAGTTTCGCGACTTCGCCCACTTCGTGCAGGTGTACATCAAGGTCACCGAGTGCATGCGCACCGTTGAAGACGTCGAGTTTGTGCTCCGCGAGTTCATCCGCAGGCAAGCCGAGCAGAACATCGTCTACACCGAGGCCACCTACACGGCGGCGACCATTGAAGCGCGATGTGGCATCCCCTTCTCCGAGCAACTCGCCGCGCTGCAACGCGCCCGGGCGTGGGGCCAACAAGAACTCGGCGTGGACGTGCAGTTTGTGCTCGACATCGTGCGGGGCGACTCGCCGGAGCGGGCGATGCAGGTGCTCGATTGGGTGAGCGAGGGGCTCGGCCAAGGCGTGTGTGCCCTGGGCATTGCGGGCTTTGAGAGCCGCGGCACCGTCATCTACAAAGACGTGTTTGCCGAAGCCCAGCGACGCGGCGTGCCCGTCACCGCGCATGCGGGCGAAACCGAGGGCGCGTGGTCGGTCAGCGAGACGCTCGACATCACGGGGGCCAAGCGCATCGGCCACGGCGTGCGGAGCATCGAGGACCCGCGGCTCATGGAGCGCCTCGTGGACGAGCAGATCGTGCTGGAAGTGTGTCCGACGAGCAACGTCTGCCTCGGCGTGTTTCCGCTGCTCAGCCAGCACTCCCTGCCGCAACTCATTGAAGCTGGCATCAAGGTGACCATCAACTCGGACGATCCGCCGATGTTTGGCACGACGCTGAGCGACGAGTGGTTCCGCTGCGCGGAGACGTTCCACTGGGACGAGGCCATGCTCCTCGCAATGAATGACACGGCGATTGACGCGGCGTTCCTGAGCGAAGACGCTAAGCGCGCGATCCCGCGGCCATCACGATCCGGCTAAAGCTGTCGGCATCCAGGCTCGCGCCGCCGACCAATCCACCGTCGATCTCGGGCTGGTGAAACAGCTCATCGGCGTTGTCGGGCTTCACGCTACCGCCATACAGCACGCGCACATGCTCGGAGACGTCGGGATCGGCGAGTTCGGCGATGAGCGATCGGATGTAGCCACACACGCGACTGGCTTCGGCGGCGTCGCAGGTGTTGCCGGTGCCGATCGCCCACACGGGCTCGTAGGCGATGGAGAAGAAGTACAGCTCGGCGGGGTCAAGGTTTGCGAGCGCGCCGGTCATTTGCTGACGGATGACAGCCTCGGTTTGACCGGCTTGCCTTTCGGCGTCGGTCTCGCCCACGCAGAGGATCGGATTGATGGATTGATACAGCAGGGCGCGAATCTTCTGGTTGACGGTGCGGTCGGTCTCCGCGAAGAAACCAAGGTCGGCGGCATCGACTTCGAGCTTGCCAAAGCGGCCGCGCGTTTCGGAGTGGCCGACGATGCAGTAGGCGCAGCCGATGTCGCTGAGCATCGCGGGGCTAACTTGGCCGGTGAAGGCGCCCGATTCCATCCAGAAGACGTCTTGCGCGCCGACCTGAATGTGGGTGTTCCGGAGCAGTTCGCGCACCTTGGTGAGGGCGGTGAAGGGTGGGCAGATGGCGACGTCCACGTCCGTTCGGGCCGCGACCCAACGCAAGGATGCCTCAACCGTCGCCACCGCTTCGGCGAGGGTCTTGTTCATCTTCCAGTTGCCGACGACGAGTTTGGTCCGCATGGGTTGCTCCTATGCGTCACTTTACCGCGCGCGGGTTAAAGTTTGGGCACGACCGCGGCCATCGGTCCAACCACCGTGGTCCACTCACGGACTTGCCAATGTCGGACGAGCCCTTCGGTGACGTAGACGTCGTTGCAGGCGAACTCTTCGGCGGCCTCGGGGGAGTCGCCTTGGAAGAGGAGAAAGGCCTGGTCGGCGGGATCGGCGAGGGCACCTCCCAGGACGAGTTCACCGCGCGCGACGGCTTCTTTGGCCTGGCGGAGGTGGTCGATCCGGAGCGCACCTCGACGTTCGAGGTAGTCCTCGGCGAGGTCGTAGATGAGGAGATAGTGCATGGTTGCCTATGGTCTAGCCAGAGGTGAGGATCAGGAACACCGTTCCTCCCGTAAGCATCGCCACAGCAACCGCGGTCCACGCAAACGCGGGAGACACCACTTCGTAGTGGTCAGATTCGATCCCCACAATAAGGACGGGAACCAGCGCCGCGATCAGAATCGGGACGATCAGCCTTGGCGGAACGAAGGGCAGACACAGCATCGCCATCAAGGCCCAGGCTAGCGCGAGCATTCCCGATCGCGCCCATGCCAGCGGTCGCGGTCGGAAGAATGGACCGAGAACAGGGTCTCGACTCCATAGGTAGGTGTCGGCTATGCGCACAACCAGCGGCATCAACTCGAACAGTACGGACATGAGCAACCAAGCTGCGCCAAGCGCTACCCACTTGGCCTGGATGGCGAGAATGGCGGGCAGAATGAGAGCCACCGCCACCAACGCCCGATGGGGGCCCGAAAGGTGCGGAAGCGTGAAGCGGCGAAGAGGATCGACGGTCGGGTGCCGCAACTTCGGTAGGAGTCCAAAGCCCATCTGATCGGGACTCACGCCAAGCTCAACCGCACGTTTCACCTGGGCTACCGCATCACTTGCTCCAACGTCCACTGCAATCTTTGCGAGTTCTTTCTGTCGGCGTGGGTCGTTCGGGTCTTCGTCCACGAGCGCACGCGCAAGGTCCATTGCCTCGCGCTGGGCTGCCTCACGTTTGTGGACGGGGAGGTCTTCGGCAAGATGAGCCTTCAAAGAAGCAAGCAACTGCCGCGCCTGCACGCTATTCGGTGCCTTTTGGAGCCATCGCTCGGCCACGCGCTGCTCGACCTCCTGGTGGGCTTTCAGGTCGCGAAGCCCAAAGCCAGCGGTGAGCGGGCCATAGATGTAGACCAGCGGATACAAGGCGTGCTCGCCGCCGCTCTCGTCAAAGGCACGATCCGCAACATCGAGCGCCTCGTCATAATGGCCTTCGCCTGCCAACGCATGGATGCGCGACTCATAGAACTCCTTCGACCGCTCGCCAAGGCCTTCGAGGCGGTCCAAGAGGGCTTGTGCGGCAACAAACTCGTTGTAATGGAGATGCGCCCTCACTCGGAGGAGCAATGCGGCAGCATCGTCCGGGTGTTCCGCGAGCATCGCGTCAATGCGTTCGACAGCCTCGCGGAACTGCCCATTCGCGATGAAGCGCTCCGCCTCCAATAGTCTTGGATCCGACTCCATAGGCCATTGTAGTAGGATTCGCGCGTCGGTTTGGTAACATTCGGTCCATGAAGTTTCTGCTGCTTGCCGCCGCGTTGTTCTCGGCGTTGACTTTTGCCGGTGCGCCCGAGCCGAAGATCTACTTCATGTTCTTCATGAAGGGCGACGGGCAGCGTCCGTCGGACGCCAAGGTGCTGCAGGACATGCAAGCCAAGCACATTGCGAACATGGGCAAGCAGGCCGAGAAGGGCAAGCTGCTCGCGGCGGGGCCGCTCCAGGACCCGACTCAGCAGCGCCGGGGCATCACCGTGCTGCGCGTGAGCGACCCGAAGGATATTCCCGGGCTGTTCGCCGAGGACCCGTTTGTTGAGCATAAGCTCATGAGGGTGGCCGCGTTCGAGTGGACGGTCGACGCCAAGAAGTTCAAGCCTGCGGTTGACCCGAACTCGATCGTCGACTATCGACTGGTGCTCCTGAAGCGGGGCAAGGGCATGAGCCCGGAGACCGACGCGATGCACAAGGCGCATCGGGAGCTCTTGAACAGCATGAAGGACCTGGCGATCTGGGGGCCAGTCAAGGGCATGGATGGCGTGCGTGAGGTGCTGATCTTTACGGGCAAGGATACGGAGGCGATCGAGGCGGCGTTGCGGCAAGATGAATTTGTGAAGCGGTCACTGCTGGAGATTGAGGTGGTGCCGCTGTGGATGTCGAAGGGTGTGGTGGGCGAGGAGAGGCGATCGACAAGCTTAATCGCGGGCTAACGGCGACCACATGAGTTCTTAACGGGGGCCGCGCATGCTTGTTCGCAGGAGGAACTCCATGCGAAAAGCATTCACGCTCATTGAACTTCTGGTCGTCATCGCGATCATTGCGATCCTCGCGGCCATTCTCTTCCCCGTGTTCGCCCAAGCCAAGACGGCCGCCAAGGTGACGGCGACCATCTCGGGCGTCAAGCAGATTGCTCTGGGCTTGCACATGTACGCCACCGACTTCGATGACGTGGTCGTTCATGACTACGGCACGAGCTACACCGCCACCGACACCTGGGTGGGCGACATTTACCCGTACGTGAAGAATCGCGAGATCTTCTTCGACAAGACGTTGCCCGACATCAAGGGTGACGACATTGAGGATCCGTTCTTCCCCGGCTATGTCTACAAGTGGCAGTGGGTCACGAACCTGAGCCTCAACGTGGACGGCTATAGCCGGCACTGGGGAGGCACAGGATGCACCAACATCGACTGGGGTGTGCCGAGCCAGCAACGAACGATGACGAGTTTTGAGGACCCCGCGCAGCGACTGGCGGTGGCTCCGACGCGATACGCCGGACTCAGCTGGAGTTGGATGCGGTTCTACGGCATCGATGCGTCGTGGCCGACGATGGATCGCTATGCCTCGGGCTGGAGCTGGTATCAGCTGATTTGGGACGCCCGCCGGCAATATCCGGGCCCGCGATTCCCGGGCGCGTACGCCGACGGTCATGCGGCCACGTTTGGCAAAGACAGGTTCGTGTCGTATTACGCGGACAATCCTGGTCAGTCGGAGGCAACCACTTACGCCCAGTATTGCCAGAAGATGGACGAGAAGAACCTCTGGAAGTTCTGGGGACGACCGTGGTCGGGCGACTAGTCGTCATATTCGCCGTGGTGTTGGTGGCCGGATGCTCAAACGAGCCCGGCCCCAATGATCCGAAGATGAACGAGCAGGAGGAGTCGCGGATGCGCGAGAACACGATGACTCCGGAGCAGAGAGACGCTCGCGAGAGCCGACCTCGCTAGGGGTTGGCTCGGATTGGCTCGGGTAGTCGGCCCGAGCCAACCTTAGCGCATGTTCACGAAGTCGATCTGGAAAGGCAAGTCCAGGCCCTTCAGGAAGGTGATCGCCTTCTGAAGTTCGTCCTTGTCTTTCCCGGCGATGCGTAGCTCATCGCCCTGGATTTGGCTGTTGACCTTCAGCCCCTTGTCCTTGATCTGCTTGTTGATCTTCTTGGCTTCGTCTTGCGGAATGCCGACCTTGAACTCAACCTTCTGGCGGATGGTCATGCCGGTGCCCGCTTCCGCCTTGCCGTAGCCGATTTGGCGCATGTCAATTCCGCGCTTGAGGAGCTTGGTGACGAGGATGTCCTTGAGTTGCTCCATCTTGAACTCGTCGTCGGCAATGAGCGTGATCTCGTCCTTCTCGAACTTGATCTCGCACCTTGAGCCCTTGAAGTCGTAGCGGTTCTCAAGCTCGCGCTCGGCCTGCTGCACCGCATTGCGAACCTCTTGCTGGTTCACGCGGGAAACGACGTCGAAAGAAAACTCTTTGGCTGCCACGAGATTAGTGTACCGACTGAAACAAGCGTGGGCCAATCGCACCAGGCGATTGGCCCACGAATCGAGGGAGGCGGCTTCGGTTACTTACGTCGGCGACGCGCCATTGCCGCCAAACCAAGGCCAAGGACCGCCATGGTAGCCGGTTCGGGAACGATCGCGGTGACCGCGAAGTTGTCCACCATTTGGTAGAGCTGGCCAGGCAGAATGAACGGTCGCTCGATGCGGCCGCCCACCACGTAGTTGCCGGTCACCGTCGGGGTGAAGATTCCGGTCGTGTGGCCGTAGGTGAGCGAGTTGTTGGCCACGCCGCCCGCCGCCGACGATCCCACGACGTTTCCGTCGACGATGAGCGAGAAGATGCCGCCCTCCGCGTTACCCGACGAACCCTGGTTGTCGACCGCCCAGTCAAAATCGAAGTAGTAGATGAGCCCGCCCGTGAGCGTGAGCGTCTGTGTTAGCTCAATGCCAGCGGGGTTGCCCGAGAACACCAACTCACCCACTTCGAACTGTCCAGCAAAGTTGGTCGGTCGAGGTCCGCCGCCATCAATGTCGAACTGGATCACGGCCTGAGTGCCGGTCTGACCGTTCGGGGTCGTGGCGATGTTCCAGAAGCTGAAATCGCCCATCTCAAAGTTGCCGTTCATGAACATGTTTGCATTCGCGCCAGCGACGACGCCGAGCGCGAGCGCCATGGTGAGTCCAATTCGAGTCTTCATATCTCCCTCCAGCAGGCGTTCTCGCCTACACTCATGCATTCTAACCGATCTGCGACCGAATGCGATGGATTTAACACATTCCTGGTGCAAATACCAGGTTCATGCGCTCCGCTGGAGACCCCGAGTGGCCTTGTCGGCATACATCGCACGATCGGCGGCCTCCCATGCTGCTTGGAGCCCGCCAACATAGTCGCGTTGGCTGGCGCCGATCGAAACTTGAATGCCGTGGGAATGCATCAGAGCGCGGATCCTCGAGACCAACTCAAGCATGGCCGCTGGACCGCATCCTGGCAAGATGCATCCAAACTCATCCCCGCCGATTCGGAATGCGACACCCCATTCCGCCACTTCTCGATCCAGCAATCTCCCAAATCGGGCAATGAGTTCATCGCCCGCTTGGTGACCGCGAGTATCGTTGCGCGACTTCAAGTCATCAAGATCAAGAATGAGCAACCCAACCGGGCTGGCAAAGCACTGGGCCCTGTCCTCCTCAGAATCAAGACACTTGACCCACGCGGACCGGTTCTTCAAACCCGTGAGGCTGTCGCGGTGGGCCTCAAGCATCGCAAGTTCTGCTTGCCGGTTGGCGGCTTCGGCCCTAAGCTCGGCTTCAACCATGCTTGAGATCATGAGGCCCATCATGTTCAGTTCCTCGGCGTCTTTCAGAAGCGATTCGCTCTGCGGCGCGGGATCCACGGCACACAGAGTGCCGAAAAGCGTTCCACCCGCTAGATAGATGGGCACTCCGACATAAGCCTTGATCGGTATCATCTGGCCAATCTCGGCCTCCGCATACACGGCGACCTGCGTTGAGTCTGGCGCAACGCGCGGGCCGAGCCCCTCAACCATTCGCTTGCAGTAACTATGGGTCCACCGAAAGAGGTCGCCCTCTTTGACACCGTATCCGCGATCGTTGGCGCTCAATACCCGCCAGTCATCTTCGTCAACCCGGGTGAACATCCAGAGCCCAAAGTCAAATCGGGCCTGCAGAAACTCCAGAATCCTCTTCATCTTGGGCCGGAATCCTTGGTCTTCCAACCCAATAAATGCCGCCAAATCGGCCGCGAATGTCTCCCTCATCTCTGGGCAGTATTGGCAAGAAGCGACAGCACGGTTAGGCCATAGGCGCTTCTGACTTTCGTGACCACGAGATGTAGACCCGTAAAAATACCAGGAGGTTACGCCATGGGAAGCGCCGTGAGACGAGGAACCGGCACGTGCTCTTCGTCGCGCGCGATCTCGTTATAGAGCGAGTCTCGTTCGACGGCGATGCGACCTACTTCCTCGATCATGCGGATCATGTTATCGCGGGTGAGCGCCTGCGATTTGTTGCCGAAGTCGTCGTCCTTGTAGGTGATCTCGTATTCGTGCACCGTTCCATCGACGTCATCCGCGCCGTACCAGATTGCGGCCTGGGTGACGGGCACGGTGTTCATGATCCAGAAGCTCTTGATATGCTCGAAGTTGTCCAGCATCAGTCGCGAGACCGCGATCGTGCGCAGATCGTCATCCGCGGTTGCGTGTTCGATGTGCTCCAACTCCGTGCCTTCGGGGTGGAACGAGAGTGGCGTGAAGGTGAGGAAATGGCCAGTCTCGTCCTGAAGATCTCTAAGCTGGATCATGTGATCCACGCGCTCTTCCAGAGTCTCAATGTGACCATAGAGCATGGTCGCGTATTGTCTGAGACCGAGTGTGGCGGCGGCCCGAGCCACCATCTTCCACTCCTCGCCGCGGAGTTTGCGACCAAACAGCTCTTCGTGAACGCGGTCACTTAGCACTTCGATGCCGCCGCCGGGTAGTGAGTCCAGACCGGCTTCGATCAGGTCAGCCAGGGCTTGCTCAATCGTGACCTTGCCTTGCCGCGCGATTTCGACAATCTCCACCGCGGTGAAAGCCTTGACGTGCACGCCGGGTCGCGACTCTTTGACGAGCCGAACAAGGTCGAGATAATACTGATAAGGCAGGCGCGGGTTGATGCCACCGACCATGTGGATCTCGGTGAGCGGAACATCGCGGTGCCAGTCAAGGCGGCGCTTCACCTCGTCCAAACTCATCTCGTACGGCGCGGGGCCGCCCTTTTTCGCATAGAACGAGCAGAACTTGCAGAACTTGTTGCAGATGTTCGTGTAGTTGATATGCTGGTTCCGAACGTAGAACGTGCGCGCGCCATGATGTCGCTCGCGAACGATGTTGGCCAGGTAACCGACGCCCGTCAGGTTTGGCGATGTAAACAGCCGCATGCCATCTTCAAAGGAGAGGCGGGTGCCCTGGGCGACCTTTTCGTAGATATCAAGGAGATCAGCGCCAACGATGCGTTCGGGGGATAAGGCCATGTTTGGTTCTACGTGAGAGTTTACCGGACCGGTCTGCGCGGGCTTCCGAACAGCTTTCCCTATCGCTTATGTAAACTCCGCCTCATGACCGACACCGTACGGCGCGTCCAAGAGTGGCTTCGCCAACATGAAGATGATCTCCTTCGCGACACCGTCGCGATGCTCCAGATTCCTTCGCTGGAAAGCGACGCCGAACCGAACGCCCCGTTTGGCCCCGAGAATCGCCGCGCGCTTGATCTCGCCCTCCAGATGAGCGAGGCGTACGGCTTCCGCACCGCCGATGTCGAAGGCTTTTGCGGATGGGCGGAGATCGGCGAAGGCAAGCCGATGGTCATGTCGCTCGGCCACCTTGACGTCGTTCCGGTGGGGCCAGGCTGGAAATACGAACCGTTCGGCGCGACGGTTGACGATGGCTACATCTACGCGCGTGGCGCGGTTGACGACAAGGGCCCGACCATGGCCTCGTTCTATGCGTTCCGCGCGATCAAAGAGTGTGTGCCTGATCTCGATGTGAGGTTGCGGATTGTCTTTGGCTGTAACGAGGAGTCCGGCTTCAAGTGCGTCGAGCGCTATGCCCAAACCGAAGAGATGCCCACGCTGGGCGTGGCGCCCGATTCCGGGTGGCCGCTTTATCACGCCGAAAAGGGCATCTGCAACATCCTGCTCGCCGTGCCGCTCGCGGGGCAGCCCGTCGCCGACTTCTATGTCACGCATCTCGAAGGTGGGCAGCGACCGAACATCGTTATCGACTCATTGACCGCCAAGGTCCAGGTGGGTGCCAATCTGCGGGCCGGGGTCGAAGCGAAGTGCGCCGAGTATTGGGACCGCAACGTGAGCTTCACGTGGGATGGCGATACGCTCACGATTGTCGCCCGGGGAAAGGCCGCACATGGCGCCGCTCCGTTCCTGGGTGACTCGGCGGCGACTCGGGTGTTTCGCGTGCTCATGGCAATGGCCCCGCTCGGAGCCGACTCGTTCTGGGAATCGCTGCTGATGTCTGCGCAAACCAGCGGGGTTGGGCTCGGCATTCATGGACGCGACGACGCCAGCGGTGATCTCACGAACAACCTGGGCATCGTTCGCACGGTGGGCGATCACTTTGAGCTGACCTACAACGTCCGCCGCCCCGTCACGTGGGATGCCGACGAAGTTCCGAATCGGTTGAAGGCATTCGTGCCCGACATGGGTATTGGCGCGACTGTGGCCAAGTTCGACGCTAGCCAACCGCTCTATTTCCCCATTGACCATCCGCTCGTGAAGACGATCGTAGACGTGTATGAAGCCGAAACCGGCGAGCGAAAAGCTCCGGGCGTGATGGGCGGCGGAACCTACGCCCGGGCTATTCCGAACACGGTTAGCATCGGCACCGGTTGGGATGGCGACGGCCCCGCCCACGAACCGGACGAGCGGCTGAAAGTTGAGCACTTGTTTAAGATGAGCCGAATTTACGCGCATATCTTCCTTCGCCTGATCGAGGAGGCCAAGAAGCTCGCATGATTCGGAAGCTGCTGATCGCGAATCGCGGTGAGATCGCCGTACGCGTCATCAAGGCGGCGCGGGAGATGGGCATCCGCACGGTCGCGGTTTACAGCGAGGCCGACGCCCACGCCATGCATGTGCGGCTTGCGGATGAGGCGGTTGATCTCGGCGAAAGTGAGCCAGCCAAGAGCTACCTCGACATTGGCAAGGTCATCGCGGCGGCTCGCGACACCGAGGCCGATGCCATTCATCCGGGCTATGGATTCCTCTCCGAGCGAGCGGAGTTCGCCGAGGCGTGTCGCGATGCGGGCATCATCTTCGTCGGACCCTCGCCCGAGGCCATGCGGCGACTGGGTGCAAAGATTGACGCCAAGAAGGTCGCGGTCGAGGCGGGAGTTCCCGTCACGCCGGGCTACTTCGAGCCCAACGCATCCGAGGATCAATTGGTTGAGGCTGCGCTTGAGATTGGACTACCGGTCATGCTGAAGGCGAGCGCTGGCGGTGGCGGGCGAGGCATGCGTATTGTTCGCGAGGCCGACCAACTGCGCGAGGAACTTCGGATTGCCGCCGACGAAGCCCTGAAGGGTTTTGGCGACAGCGCCATGATGGTGGAGAAGCTCATCGAGCAACCTCGGCACATCGAAGCGCAGATCCTCGCCGACCACCACGGCAACGTCGCCATCCTCTTCGAGCGTGAATGCTCGCTGCAGCGCCGCCATCAGAAACTCGTCGAGGAGGCCCCGTCCCCGTTGTTTAGCGCATCGAACGAGACGTGGGTGAAGATGCGTACCGCCGTCGAGTCGCTGGTTCGAGCGGCCGACTACACCGGCGCGGGCACCGCCGAGTTCATGTTTGACGAAGCCAGTGGCGAGTTCTACTTCTTGGAGGTCAACGCGCGGCTGCAAGTCGAGCACCCGGTGACGGAGTTGGTCACCGGCGTGGATCTCGTTCAGCAGCAGTTGCGGATCGCGTCGGGCTTACCCCTTGAGGTGCCCGCGTGGGTCATGGCGGGCGACCGAAGCGGACTCAATGGACACGCCATCGAAGTTCGAATCGTGGCCGAAGACCCCGCGCAGAACTTTTTGCCGTCGGTCGGTCGCATCCTCGCTTGGGCGGAACCCAAAGCGCCCGGCATCCGGGTGGACACCGGCTACGGCCCTGGGGCGGAGATCTCGCGCTACTACGACTCGCTGATCGCCAAGGTGATCGCGCACGCGCCCACCCGAGCGGATGCGATTCGGCGGCTTCGCGCCGCACTGATGGACTTCCACGTGCTCGGTGTAAAGACCAACGTTGCCTACGTGCTGGACATCCTCGATCATCCCGAGTTCCAGGCTGGGGTGATGGACACGGGCTGGCTGGGTCGGAACATGGCTGAGTGGGCGCCGCGAACGGACATTCCGGACGAGCTGGGGGCCATTGTGAGGGCAGCAAGCGTGGAAGTTGCCAGCGGGGTGGGGCCGAGTCGACCGCGCGGCCCGTGGGATGTAGCGGATGACTTCAGGGTGGTCAGATCCTGAGGCTGACGAAGAGCGGCTATATGGCGGCGCGCCAATGCGCAAAGCGCCATTGGCTCCAACTGAACGAACCCGAGCTTGCCACGCCGTTCACCGAGGCCGAGTTGGATCGAATGGCCCAAGGCGAACAGGTGGCTACGCTCGCTCGGCAACGCTTCCCCGACGGAGTTCTGATCACGTCAAAGAGCTCACACGATGCGCTGAGTGAAACTCGGGCCGCCATTGACGCCGGCGCAACCACAATCTTCGAAGCCGCGATCGCAGTTGACGACCTGTTGGCACGGATTGATGTGATGCAACGCGTGGGAAGACGCGGTCGATGGAAGATCACCGAAGTGAAGTCCAGCCTTGAGGTCAAGATGGATCGCCATCTGCCAGACCTGGCCTTTCAGGTGCATGTCGCGCAAACGGCAGGATTGAATGTTGTCGACGCGTCGGTGCTCACACTCAATCGCGAATACCGATGTGGGGATGACCTGTCCACGCTGTTTGTTGAAACGCCGGTGTGGAAGTTCTTGCGGAAGCCCCTTCGCGAGTTGCCCGATGTCGTAGCCAATGCGCGGGCCGTGACCGAGCTCCCCCAGATCAGCATTGGGCGGCATTGCCGATCGCCCTATGAGTGCCCGTACATCGCGCACTGCTCCCGCGACCTGCATCGCTTCCACTATTCACGACTTCCCCGGCTGAAGAAAGAGCAAGAGGGGCTGTTTCGGGACTCGGACGTTGAGACGTTTGAAGCGCTCCCAGATGGGTTCGACGCCAGCGCCCTCCAGATGCGTTTTGTCCGAGGTGAGCTAGCGGATGAAACGTTTGTGGCTCCCTCCCTCGCCGCGACTCTTGATGCCCTCGCGTATCCCATCGTGTTTATCGACTTTGAGGCGGTCCAGCCAACCATGCCGTTGATTCCCGAAACCGGCCCCTACGAGCGGATTCCCTTTCAATGGTCTGCACATCGGCTCGATTCGCTCGACGTCCAGTGGCATCACGACGAGTTTCTCGCGGACCCCGTTGGCGACCCGCGCCCGGAGTTCATGCGAACTTTGCTGGAATCGACGCGAGACGCAGCGACCATCATGTTCTACAGCACATACGAGCCCGAATCGGTCGCCATGTTGGCGCGATCGGGCATCGAAGGGGCGGCGGAAATGAGCGATCGGCTGAGCCATCGTGGGGCTGATTTATTGCAGTTAGTGCGCGATAACTTATACTTACCAGCCTTTCGTGGTCGGTATGGGATCAAGACCGTGTTGCCGGCCCTGGTACCCGGTTTCGATTATTCAGACCTGCCGATCCAGGGCGGTGACCACGCGCAACTGACGTTCTGGCGGATGATGACGGGCGAGCATCCCGATCCTGTGTCCGCACGATCGGCCCTGCTCCGGTATTGCGAGCGCGACACGGAGGCGATGGTGCGCGTGTTCCTCGCGATGCAGAAGTTAGCATGCTCCCCAGCCCGGTAGCCGCAGGATGTTATGTGCCTGCGGAACGCATCGGGACGCACGAGGCGGTTACGTTGTGCCTAGTGGGCGCCGGGACTAGCCAGCCGGCGACCTCGCGAGATTTCACCGCTAGTTCAAACCACGAGGACGCTGGCTGGTTGTTGCCGGCGATCCAGGCTTCGAGCCCGCAGGTCAAGCACCCTGCAACAGCCGCGAACCCACCGATGCCCTCGATCCGCTACAGGTTCTTCGCCGCAAACGTGTCACCGTCCTGAATCCGACCCGACTCCCAGCCCTTCTTGAACCAGCGCATGCGCTGCTCGCTCGTACCGTGCGTAAACGACTCCGGCACCACGTAGCCTTGCGCTTGCTTTTGCAGTCGGTCATCGCCGATTGCGGCCGCCGCGGTGAGCGCTTCTTCTAGGTCACCCGGCTCGAGAATCTTGTTCAGCCGTTGCGCGTGGTGCGCCCAGACGCCCGCGTAGAAGTCGGCCTGTAGCTCGAGCCGCACGCTCAGTTGGTTGTACTCCGCCTCGCTGACCCGCCCCTTCATCCGCTGGACCTTCTCTGAGGTGCCGAGCTGATTCTGGATGTGGTGTCCGACTTCATGGGCGATCACGTAAGCCTGAGCAAAGTCGCCCGGCGCGCCGAATCGCGACTTCAGATCATCGTAGAAGCTGAGGTCGATGTACATCTTGTTGTCGGCGGGACAATAAAACGGCCCTACCGCCGCGCTGGCGTAACCGCATGCTGATTCAACCTGGCCCTGGAAGAGTACGAGCACCGGCTCCTGATAGCTGCGGCCCATCTTCTTGAACTGCTCGCTCCACACTTGCTCCGTATCGGCGAGAACGACACTGACAAACTCCTTCGCCTCATCATCAATTCCCGGACCGGAAGAAACCGCACCGCCGCCTTGAGATGATGCGCTGAGCACCGAAAGTGGGTCGCCCCCCATGAGCATGACGATGATCGCCACGACGACCACCCCAATGCCGCCACCGACCATCTTGCCACCGCCGCCTCGACGGTCTTCTACGTTGTCACTCTGACGCCGCCCTTTCCACTCCATCGCTTCATTGTATCAGCGGTTGGGCACGGGGTCTTCATCAACCGGCGAAATGAGCACCATGTCAAAGCCCAGCATCAGTTCACCTACAAATCGCTCCATCTTGAATCCGTCGTAGTACGCCTGGCGCTTGAGCGGGCGCAAATCAATCAGTGTCCAATCCACCTCTCGACCAAACTGGCGAAACACCTCATAGCGCTTGTCCGTTTCTAGCCCGTCAACGATCCGATCACCCTCTTTACGGTATCGGTCGTAGACGGCGATGTGAAGCGATTGCCCGCCAGCAGCCTCTGCCAGTTCACTGATCGTGTTGCCGACTTCGTAGTGTCGAAGTAGCGTGAAGCCGCGGCCAGCGTGTACCGAGCCAATCTTGACGAACAGCCGGCCCTTTTCCAGGTTGAAGTTCAGTTGCTCCATTCCTCGCGCGAGGTTCTTCTTCATGTGGGCGATCCGGCGTGAGTTGCTCTGCCACCAGTCGTTGGCCGCGTTGAGTTCGTAGATGGCGATTGACTCACGAAGGTCTTCAACGACGGACTTGAACCCTACTCGCTCGCTCCTCTCGAGGAACTCGTTAAAGGCCTTCGCTTTGCGGAGGGTGGTCGAGGTCCGCGTTCCGTCACGGGCGTACAGCTCGTTCGCGGCGATGATCTCCTCGCGAACATCTGACCGATGCGGGCTGTCGTCCCGCCGCAGCCTCGGCCAGCGGGAGATCATCTCATCGTACACCGGCAGATACCCGAACGCAAACTCTTGATCGATGCCGAAGAACTTCCACTTCCGCGAAGCGGCGGCGGCAAGAAACTCCGCATCCGCGACGTCGTTGAAGAACGGGATCGGTCCGCTCGTCGACCCGTTTTGGCGGCGGACTTCATACTTCGAGTTGAACTCCCCCAACCGCCGCACGGTCTGCTTTCCATCGCCCGCCAAGCGGGCCAGGATCTGAGCCGACGTAGGCCCGACTTCGAGGGCGAAATTGCGGAATCCCGCCCGGTCGAGCTCAGGAATAAGCGCCGCTGTGAACTCGGAGATCCGCTGCGAGCCGTGGTACTCGCCGAGCACCACCGCCCGATGCCCCCAGGCCCCATCGCGTAAGACGACTGCCCCGGCCCCACTAGCTTGCCGCGATCAACCGTGAAGCGCGTCACATGCGGTTCAAGATGTTTCGCCGCGAGCTCTTGCGGCTCTTGGCTCTGGCTGAGCAGACAGATTCCGAGGGTGGCGGCTAACACGAAGTGGAGCCTACCTGACCGTAAAGCCGACCACTACCGCCCGGTGATCCGAGGGCCAGGGGTCGACCGCGATGTCCGTCCGCGGTCCCGATTCGCCCACAACTTCGGCCGTCTTCGGCGTGAGTTTGCCACGGTAGAAGACGAGGTCAATCCGGTCCATCACGTCGTTCGATTCCACCTTCGGAACCGGATAGCCGGGACTCCAGGTGAAGCCAGGCTTGGTCATGGGGTCGGGGTGCACAGCTCGGTATGCATCGATCAGACCCGTGGATTCAACAGCCTTCGTGACCGGCCACGCGACACTCATGCCGAAGGTGCGGTTCGCTGTTCGAGGCGTCCAATCCTGGTGCGAGGGTGTGTTGAAGTCACCCACAAACACCACTCGGTCTTCCCGCTTGAGCCGCTTGCCCATGTCTTTGAGCACTTGCGTGACCTCGGTCAGCCGTCCCGAAGCGGCTTCGACTTGGCAAGCCTCGGCCGGAGTTTTGGCTTTGCCATCGCGCACCTCGTAGGGGCCGTAAGGATAGGCGGTCAGGTGGGTGTTGTAGACGAAAAGCTTCTCCCCGCTTGGAAGGGCGATGCGCGCGCCACCCCAGCGGCTACCCTCGACGGCCCACTCTTCCTCAATCGGGAAGCGCGTCAGGATAGATGCCTTGTCGCTGCGGTTCCACTTGAGCATGTCGCCAATCTTGGGCAGGTTCTCACCGGGCTCCTGAATGCCGACGATGTCGGCCCTCGCGGCCTGGATCACTTTCGCGGTTTGTTCGAGAGGCTGCGCTTGGGTGCCTCCGACCCAGATGTTGAAGGTCATGACGCGGACTTCGGGGGCGAAGGTTGTGGCGAGAATGGCGGCAGCGACGAGCATGGGTGAGAGTATGGAAGAGGGATGTTAAAGGAGTTGGCGGAGTTGGGGTGTTGGTGTGTTGGTGTGTTGGTGTGTTGGTGTGTTGGCGTGTTGGCGTGTTGGTGTGTTGGTGTGTTGGTGTGTTGGCGTGTTGGCAGTTGGCAGATGGCAGTTTTGCTGCTTATGCCAAGCTCAATGAGGGCGGCGGTGGGTTCGTCCCGCCGCTGGCAGAGTTGGCACTCGCCACTCGTTAAGTCGTCAGCCGCCCGACAAACACCTCCGTCACATAATCCAACCGGACGAGGCCGTCCCGCTGGTGCAACGAGAACAGCGCCTCCAACTCCCGCATCGAGGCCTCGAATGCCGGACCGGACTGCGGCCAGAAGCTCGACGACAGCGCGCGACCCTTCACCCCCGCGAGGTCGAGAACTTGGTGGTTGTCGAAGCTGAACTTCTCATGCCGGAAGAATGCCGCGATCTGGGCGTCGGGGTTGGCTAGCCGCCGCCGCTCCTGCCCCGCTTCGTCGA
This sequence comes from uncultured Fimbriimonadaceae bacterium, assembly GCA_964586225.1. Lineage (GTDB taxonomy): Bacteria > Armatimonadota > Fimbriimonadia > Fimbriimonadales > Fimbriimonadaceae > JANJUB01. Next base: position 1,648 of record CAZPHD010000017.1, on the reverse strand, counting down.
CAAACCCGTTGGCGAGCTTGCCGTACCCAAGCGAGAACTCGCCCTCCTTCTTGCGCTCGTTCCAGATGAGCGCCACCCAACCGCCGGGGCGAAGCACGCGGGCCCACTCGGCGCGGGTCGGCGCGATATCGAACCAGTGGAACGCCTGCGCCGCCGTGATCAGGTCGATGCTGGCGTCAGGCAGACCGGTCGCCTCGGCGGTCCCGGCCACGGAGTGATAGCGTGGGTTATCGCCAAGCCGCCGCTCGGCTTCGGCCCGCATCGGGCCGTTGGGCTCGACGGCGTGGACGGTCGCGCCGCGCTCCAGCAAGAGTTCCGTCAGGATGCCCGTTCCGCTGCCCACATCCATCACACTGGCGTCGGGACCAAGGCCGTAGCCCTGCAGGTGATCGAGGAGCGCGGAGGGATAGGAGGGTCGGTAGCGGCTGTAGTCCTCAACGCGGTCGGAGAAGCGCTCGGTGTAGGCCATGCTGGAAGGATACCGAGATACTCTCTACCCGCCTCGGAGGAAGGGGTCGGTGAGGGGCGGCGTCTACTCAACTTCAAGCAGGAGTTGCTCCAACGGCGCCATTAACCGCGAGTCGATCTCCTTTCCAAGCTCAGTTGGCTCCGACGCGGGGTCGAGATGATTGAGGAAGTGGCCTAAAGCCTCCTCGTGCGCGGCCTCCACGGTCGCTCGGCGGAGTACTCC
>CAZPHD010000017.1:0-947 GCA_964586225.1 uncultured Fimbriimonadaceae bacterium | reverse complement strand
GTACTCCGGTTGTTCGGTATTCCACAAGAACCGTCCTCGCCCTTTCGAGTGTTCCAATCTTCGGTTCCAAGTCGTCGATGGCCACTGTGAACTTGTTTAGGACTCGATTCATCTCTTTCTACAGCAGATCCGCCAAACGATGGGATTCGACGTACTTCGGCTCCATTTCCTCGTCGGTTGGGCCACCATAGACAAGATACAACTCCTCGATCATGCTAAGAAGTCTTTGGTCGATCTCAGTGCTGAAATGAGACAGCGAGCGGTCGAACTGCAATCCAAGCACCTCGCCGTAAGCCTCACTGATCAGTTCACGCATAGAAGGTTCGTCAGACGCTTGCCCTGCGAGGAGGTCGCGCAACTTGGGTAGGTCACCGACATGAGGCTCGAGTTCCTTCTGCGCGACACTCAGCGACACAAGAATCCTGCTTCCCAAGGTTGACATCCGCGGCCAAGCGACCCGGATGTACTTTGCGATCACATCCGCTTGGTGGTAGAAGTTTCCGCTCGTGCGACTGAGTTCTGCGAACATCTTATCGGATTCTTCGTGAGTGAGAACGTCTTCGAGTTTGTAGGATGGGCCCTGTTGCAGGTAGCACGTGAATTGCTGGTCCCGTTCGTCAAACGCGATGGCGATTCCGTGGCGTCGGTCTCCGAACTGGACGACATCCGACCGAGGCACGAGTTCATCTCGTGGTCGCCCAGAATGGGCGCGAGCCGCTGCTCGAAAGCCTTGACTTGTTCTTCAATCGAGATCATGCGCCATTCTTACCCCGTACCCAACATTCGGTGAGTTCGAAGCGCGTTGCGGCAAAGAATGGCCCCTCACCCCCCAACCCCCTCTCCCCACAATGGGGCGAGGGGGAGTTCCGGAGCGAGCGAGAGAAGCAATCCAAAATCTAGGCTCTATGGGGTTTTGAGTGGGTTGAGATCGAGTTTGCCTAGAAAGA